>JACKBT010000002.1 GCA_020634415.1 Ardenticatenaceae bacterium | reverse complement strand
ACGGTGCGCTGCCCAAAACGGCCGATCAGCCAGCTTGTGGCCAGTGCGCCCAAGACCGTGCCGATGCCCTTCAACGCGCCATACGTGCCGATTTGCGTTTCCACAGCCTGTAACTCCTCGCTCATATAAAAAGTGACCAGCCCTTCGATGCCCTGGTAAGCAACCCAGGAGAGAACGCCATAAGCGGCGAAGATGAGGTAGCTGGGGCGGAGGAGGGCGCGAAAGGCCCGCCATTCAAAGGCGGCTTTGGCCGGATCGCGGGGTGGTTCTTGCACTTGCAGCACCCAAAAGAGGGGCAGGCCCATGGCGATGGCGATGATGATGTAAACCCATAAGTAGCCGAGGGCGGTGGCGATCCAGCCGATGAGTAGGGACATGAGGATGATGCCGATGGCCCGGCCGCTGGTCATGACGCTTTGTAGTTGGCCTTGTTCGGCTTCGGGGGTGATGTCTACGGCCAGGGCATCGGCGGTGGTGTCGAAGAGGGCGACGGCGAAGGAGGCCAGGACGATGAGGATGAGGAAGAGGCTGTAGTGGGTGCTGGGGTTGACGAAGCCAGCCAGGAAGATGCCTGCCATGCTGATGAGGAGGGCCAGGACGATGTAGGGCAGCCGATGGCCGCGCCCCCATAGGTTCACACGGTCGCTTAACATGCCGTAGAAGATTTTGAAGATGAAGGGGACAAGGAGCAGGGTGAAGAGGAGGCCGATGAGGTCCGCATCTATGCCGTAGTCGTTGAGGTAGGGTTTGGCGAAGTTGCCGGTGAAGGCGACGATGATGCCCTGAACGAAATATAACATGCCAAAGAGGGTGAGGCGGAAGCTGCGGGATTTTTCGGTTATCATGGGGGTTTTCTCAGGTGGTTGTGTGATTGTTTGTAAATATTATTGGGAGACTGGGGACTAGAGACTAACCAGTCTCCAGTCTCTAGTCCCCAATCTCCAAAAACGCTATGTTAATAATGAACGCTTACTAAAAGGGCCAGTATTGGAGGATGAGGATGGCAACGGCCGTTATCGTTAAATTATCTAAACCCCAAATGGAAATGGCCTCGATGAGGGTGGTGATGATGGTGATGACGAGGGCGGGGAGAACGGCCGTGGCTGGGGCGATAGCGGGCGAGCCACCGATGAGCCAGAGGGCCAGCCAGGTGAATAGGAAACAGAAGACAAAGAAGCCGGCCGAGCCTTCCAGGGTGCGGCTGCTGGTGTAGACGGTGTAGTGATTACGGCCGTAAGCCCGGCCTACAACCGGGGCCAGCCCATCGCCCCAGGTTAAGGGCATGAGGGCGGCTACCATGAGCGGCGGTGTGTCCCAAAAGATGTAGGCTACTACGGCTGCCGCGAGCGGGAAATAGACTGTGCCTAAATTGGAGCGGTCGCCGCTGGACATAGCGGCCACAAAGCCGTAGCGCCAGTCGAGAAAGTTCAGGATCATGAAGGTGGCGCAGGCGGCTATAAAAAACCAGGGGCTGTCGAAGAGGAAGTGGAGTGCCCAACTCATCATGCCTACGCCGATGTGGATAACTTTGCGGGTAAAGCCGCTGCTGTAACCACGCCAACGGCGCAGCCCTTCGGCCAGACCAATAATGCCAAAAATGTAGAGGAAACAGATGAGGAGACCGAGCCAGTTGTTCATAGTCGCAGGTGGAAGTAGCAGGTGGCAGGCAGCACTTCTTACTTGCTACCTGCTGCCTGCTACTTTATACAATGAGATGTTCGTAGAGCATGTCGAGGCTGAGGTCGGGGACGACGGTTTCGGCCGTTTGCAGGGTGAGACCGGCAGCGGCGACACCCAGACGCAGGGCTTCGATGGTGGGCAGTTCGTTGATGAGGCCGAAGATGATGGCGGCGGTAACAGCATCGCCTGTGCCGGTGCTGTCTACCATCTCGCTGTATTTGGCGGGGATGTTGCCGGTCTCGTCGGAGGTGACGTAGTTGATGCCGAAGTCGGAGAGGGTGATGACGGCGATTTCGACCCCCATTTTGACGAGTTGACGGGCTAGTTCCAGGCTGAATTCGGGGTCGTCTTCTTCGTAATCTACGTCGCACAGTTCGGCGGCTTCTACTTCGTTGGGGACGATGAGGTGCAGGTGGGGGAAATACGGCCGTAATTTATAAGCCAGCCGCGCCGATGACGGATCGGCACAGAGCTGTTTTTGGTATTGCAAGGCCAGGGCTACCACTGTTTCCATTGTCTCTTCGCTCAGGCTACCATCCATGACGATCATGCCGGCGGCGGCGAAGAGGTCTTCGTGTTCGTATAGGTATTCTGGGGTGATGTGGCGCATTACGTCTACATCATCCAGGGCGACGGACAAGGAGCCGTCGGGGTCGAGGATGGCGATGTAGGCACCGGTGTTCTCGCCTTCGATGGTGAGGACGTTGTCGAGGTTGACTCCGGATTCGGCCGTTTGTGCCAGGAGCCGCTGTCCGGTTACATCGTCGCCCACAGCCGAAAGCAGCGTCACCTCTGCGCCCAATAGGGCCAGGTTCTCGGCCACGTTCCGTGCCGTTCCCCCCCGTGTGGAGCGGATGCCGGCTGGATTGGATGTGCCGGGTTCCAGTCCTGCGCGGGGTTTGCCTTTTGTATCTAATAAAATCGCACCGATGACTAAAATACTTTCGCTCATTCGCCTCTCCTTGTCGCCTTCCTTGCGTTGTCAGACCCCGATTTGCTGTGGATTTAACCAAAAGCCGAGCACAATACCCAGCACAAATTCCATAGTTACCGAGTCTTGCTTGATTCCGGAAGTAAAGGCAACTTTTCCCGTTTTATCGCGGATAAATGAACCTTCCATACGCTGCACACGGCTTAAAAAAATACGTTTATAAGCAGGAACTTGTATGTAAGGTTTAACTTGAATGCTTCCCTGAGTTAGATCTGTATCTCCACCAATAATAATTAAATCATCTTTTTGATATCTATCACGCATTTGTGTATCTACTAACAGCCAGCCGCCATGGCGGATGTGGGGTAGAAAATTGCCTTCTCGCTCTGTTACTCTGTACCAGACGTAGGATTCTTTTATGGGTATCAGGACAGAGGCGGGGGTTGCCGCCCCGGACTGAACAATGGGGGGGGGGACAAAGGGGTGTGATGCTGAATGGGGGTGGGCTATTTGTGGTGTAGGGGCCTCAAAAACGATGTTTTCGGGTGGCGGCGGCGGGGGGGCTGATTCGGGTGGTGGGGAATCGGCCGTTTCTTGTTGGGGCGGTGGGGGAACGGCCGTTTGCCCATTATGGGATTCGCCATGCGTGTCTCTTTCGGGTTCATCCGGCGGCCACATCTTTTCCCGTAGGCTTTGTTGTGCTCCGTATAGCAGTTCCGTCAGCCGCGCCACAAACTCACCCAGCCTGTCTGAAGGCGGGGCTAGTTTTAGGCGGGGCAGTGATTGTTCAGCTTTGTGATAACAGCCCATAGCTGGTTCATAGTGCAGGGCCAGATTTTGCCCATAGCCCTGGGCGTAATAAGACAGGCAGACAGAGGCTGTTTTGTCCGCGAATGACCATTGGCGGCGGGCTTCGGCAAACTGTTGGGCGGCCGCCAGGCAGTGCCCCCAATGCAAATAAATGAGGCCGATGTGGAATTCGCACAAGCCAATCTGGTCGTAGTCTTTGGTGGCGCGTAGGATGCGCTGGGCTTGCTGTAAAGCTGTAATGGCGGGTACGCCTAAGCCGGTCAGGCGATAGCGATTGAGAACATCTTGCAAGGTGATGATGTCGGGGTTGGGCGGCGGTGGATAGAGGATGTTGAGGAGTTCCTCTAAGATGCGCCCCGCGTGCAGGATGTGGGGGCGGGCAGGGGGGTGAATGGCTTCGCTCATTCGCGCTGATCCTCGGAGGGGGGATGGCCGGGCTGTAGTTCGCGGCGCATTTGGTTAAGGCGGGGCAGCAACCCGCTGGGCAGCGTCTCGACGTTTTGGGATTGTCGGGCGACTTTTTCCATGGCTTCGATGAGGCGCATGGCGACGATTTCGCGCACGGTGCTGGTGTGGCCGTCTTGTTGGGCGCGGCGCACGCCTTCGACAATGGCCTGGATCATGGTGACTTCGGCTTCGGCGCGGGCGATTTCGACTTCTTCGAGGGCGCGAGCATCGCCGTCGGCGATGCTGAGTTTGGCTTTGATGTCCCATTGGGACTGCCAATATTTGATGTATTGTTCGGTAACGGCCGTTGGGAATTTTAAGCGTCCTACATGCAGTGAAACCAGGTCAATGCCTTTGTCCATTAAGATGAGACGGGTGCGCCGTTCCAATTCGCTGCGAATGACCAGATGGGGGTCGTCTATGCTGTCTTCTAGCTGCAAAATTTCGTCCAGGCGATATTTGGCGATGATCTTTTTGAGTTCGCTTCGGGCGATGTTGGCGGGGGTGTCTTCCCAGGTGGAGAGGCCGAAGGGGGTGACGGTTTGGTCGTAAGCGGCCGTTTTCACTGCTTCTTCGTCGTAGGGGAAGGGTTTGGCGCGGGTGGGCAGGTCGCTGCCCAGGCTGATGCGGTAGCCGAGGCTGACATCGGCTTTTAGCTCGATGCCTTCGCGGGTGACGAGGGGGATTTCTTCGATGAACCGTTCTTGTTCGCGCAGGCTGAGGATGGTATGGATGTATTCAAAGCGGGCCAGACGGTGGATGCCGGGGGGGAGGACGCGGAAGATACGGCCGTTTTGTTCGGTAACAGCCACTTCCCCAGGAGAAAGCCTGACTTGCCCTGGCCCGCCAACGCGCAGCACGGGCAGCTCGTTCCGTATCTCCTCGATCAGGTTGGCGCGGAGGGGGATTGGCTTTTCCATCATTGCCCCGCCCATCGTGCGCAGACGGCTTAGGAACAGCCACGCCGCTGCCTGGTCGGGCAGATCGTACAGGCGGCGCACCAGGCTGACGGCGGCACCATAGGCTAAGTAGTAACCAGCGGCTACGGGCACGATGTGGCGCAGGACGCGCCAGTGAAAGAGTTCGGCCACCATCACAAAGGCAGGGGGCAGCCCGCTGAGGAGTTCGCTGGACTGGCTCAAATCTATGCGTTCCATGGAGCGGGCAAAGAGCCAGTAGAGAAAGAGCAGGACGAATAGGGAGGGTAAGAACCAACTGTTTTGCGATTGGGCTGGTGGCGGGGCGGGGCGGGAGGGACGGTTAAACATGGGCCGAACCTCCTGACTCGGTGAGCCAATCTCTCATTTGCCCAGAGGTTTCTTCGACTAGCTGCCCGATTAGCTCTTGGGGCAGCATGGTTTGTACGACGGGGTCGGCTGTGGCTTCTTCTAGGGCGTCTATCATGCGCAGCATGATGATTTGGGTGAGGTTGCTGTTGCCTCGGCGCATGGCATCTATGTTTTGGGTGATGTTGTGGATGATTTCGATTTGGGCGCGGGCGCGGGCGTTTTTAAGGCGGCGTTCGACTTCGGCATCGCCGACGGCTTGCTCGACGCGGATTTGCCGCTCCCAATTGACTTGCCAGATTTTGATGCGCTGTTCGACGACCTCATCGGGCAGTTGCAGGTGGCCGATGCTGACGGCCAAAATCTGTAAGCCGAGTTGATCGGCACTGCGTTCTAAGCGCCGTTTGATGGTTTGTTGGATGATGTCGAAGGGGGCGATGCTGCCGTTGTCGTGGTAGAGGTCGTTGAGGCGGCGTTGGGCCAGTTCGTCTATGAGGATGGCGGCGGCACGGGGGGCTACCTGGTTGGTCCAATCGCGGATGAAACGGCCGTCTGTGCTGGTGGCGTAGCTGACGTGGAAGATGGCTTCCCGATCATAGGGATAGAGTATGTCTTGCTGTTCTTGGCTGGGGGTAATTTGGCGTACCTGGAAGATGACGGTGACGGTGGTTTCGACGGGGATGCCGTCGCGGGTGTTGGCCTGTACGGTTTGGGTGCGCAACTGCGGCCGCAGGTCTATGACATCGGTGATGGCTTCGCGGGGGTGCAGCATGACGAAGCCGGGGCCGGTGGGGCGGGAAAAGCCTTGCCCACGTGACAGGGCCAGGGCGTAATGGCTGCGGATGATGCCGGCTTTGAGGGTGGGGAAGCTGGGGGGGAGTAAGGTGGGCCGAGGGGGTGGGGCGGTGTTGTCGTCGCTGGGTGGGGGGGCGGGCAGGGGGCGGGTGTTGGGGGTGGTGTCGCCGAAATAGGCGCGGCTTAACAGCCGCAGTCCTTCGGTCCAGCCTTCCATGCCTTCGAGGGGCAGCAGGAATTGGGCGAAGTAGAGGAGGCTGAAGAAGAAGGATGCGCCCAGGACGGTGATCCAGATGAGGCTGCCAAAGTAGCCGTATTGAATTTGGAGGTAGTCGCGCAGGAAGTAGGCGATGATGCCCAGGAGAACGGCCGTTCCCAGTAAACCCGCTACGCCTAAATCAGATTGTCTTGGAGAGGTTTGCTTTTTTTTCAAGATTGCTCTCAATCAGAGGTCAAGTTTCGCGGCATGATGTCACCCTGAAACCCAGCCTTTCTTGTTGACAACATGGCCTGACTATACCATCAATTACCATCAAGCGCATACATGGTTTAGAATAGAAAGGCGAGATGAGATGATATTTTTTGAGTTAAGGGATAGTAAGGAATGAGTGGGAAGAAGCTAGTCTTTGTAACGGGTGTGACGGGATATGTGGGCTGCCATTTGGCGGCGACTTTATTGAAGCAAGGCCATCGGGTGGTGGCGCTGGTGCGAGAGAGTGGGCGGCGGCGTTCGGCGCAGGAACGGGTGCTGGCGGCTATTGAGCAGGTGGATGCCAATCTACAGGATTGTCTGGATAATCTGGTGGTGATTGCGGGGGATGTGCAGGAAACGGCCGATGTCCTTTTGCACAAAATTCGCACCCATGTGGGCCATGAGCGGATTGATGAAATTTGGCACTGTGCGGCTACGTTTTTGTTCCGCAAGCGGGATCGCGCTGATGTGGAGGCCATCAATATTGAAGGGGTGCGCCATATTTTGGAGCTGGTTTTGCGGGTGAATGGGGGTAAACAACCGCCGCGTTATTTTCATGTGGGTACGGCTTACAGCACAGGGCAGGAGCTAGATATTGTGCCGGAGGCGTATGTGCCGGGGAATACGGGTTTCCGTTCGCTGTATGAATGGTCGAAGTATGAGGGGGAGACGTTGGTGCAGGCGTATCAGGCGGAGCATGGGCTGGATGCGACGATTTTTCGGCCAGCGATTATTGTGGGTTCGCGGGAGACGAAGGCGGTGAGCCATTCGGCGTATTACCAGGTGTGTGATGCGCTGTATCGGCTGCGGAAGCATTTTGAGAAGCGGGGGCAGGGCTTTGATGGCACGTTTGATGTGCGTTTGATGGGGCATCCGCAGACGCGGCTGAATTTTGTGCCGATTGATTTTGTGATTGATGCGATGCAGTTGGTGGCGGAAGAGGCGGTGTTGGCAACGCCGGAGTTGAAGGTGTTTAATATTGTGAATGAGGATCCGCCGCTGATTGCGACGATTCACCGGATTGTGTGCCAGAGTTTGGCTATTCGCGGGTTGGAAATGGTGGAGGAGGAGGCGTTTGCGACGGAGCCGATGAATGCGGTGGAGCGGCTGCTGGCGCGGAGTGTGGCTTTTCAGGCGCCGTATATGGTGCGGGATATTGAGTTTGCGACGGAGCGGTTCCGGGAGATTGTGCCGTTTGAGAAGCTGCCGATTCCGCAGGTGGATGAGGAGTTTCTTTCGATTATTAATCAGGCGTATTTTGATTATTTGGATAGTGTGGAGGAAAACGGCCGTCGGGAAGGCGGCAAGTAGCAGGCGGCAGGTGGCAGGTGTTTGCCACTTGTTACTTGCCACAATGGGGTTGACGGCCGTTAAAAAAAACATATAATCTCCCTCACGATGTTGGGCGGTTAGCTCAGTTGGTTAGAGCGCTACGTTGACATCGTAGAGGTCACAAGTTCGAGTCTTGTATCGCCCACTTAAAAACTTATGTCCAGAAATTGGATGTTAAGGTTCGGTAAACGGCCGTTCCAGGCATGGAACCCAGAGGAACGGCTTGTAACTGAAAGAATGATCGGCTTTGAGAGAGGTTGGTCAAGCAAAAGCCTCGCTGCCTTTGGCGCGGGGTTTTTTGTTATCCCTGCGCCTCGCTTGTCAGGCTGGCTTGCAGCTTGAATTCGCACCACTCGTCAATGATGGCACGCAAAACCGCCGCTTGCTTGGCCTTGTTGATTTTGGCTAGACCACTGATCAAGTCCTTGTGCGCCGGGGGAACCATAGCACTTAGGTAAACCAAGTTGTCTTCACCTTCATCTTGAAGGACTTCCTGTATTAATTGCGAGGCGCGTTCGACATCTGACAGTCTCATGTCTTGCGCCTCCATTCTTGGGGAATCACTAACGAGCAAATTGTCCATGCGCCGAATCCTAACAGAAACTAACAGACACGTCAATATTAAATCGAAAGCTTGCAAAATAGAACACCCGTTGCATTGTGCCTGACGGCCGTTTTGGGTACTATCTGCCATCTTGTCTAATCAGTTTAGGAGGTAATCATGTCAGAGGAAATCTCATCTCGCCCGCGCCGTCGTTGGTTGTGGATCATACTTGGCATTGTTGGTTTGGTGGGACTGTGTTTTTGTGGCCTTATGGCCTATGGAGCTTATTGGACACAAACACCAGAGGGAGAAGAGTTTAGGGCTACTTCGGAAGCCGAGCGGCAAGTTGCGCAAACAGCCGAAGCCGTGGCCCAGGTGACGGGAACGGCCGTTGCTAACGAACAGGCTACGGGAGACGCAATTGCCACGATGACTGAGGCAGCCAAACCGACAAATACCCCTACCCTTACACCTGTTCCTAGCAGCACCCCAGAACCAACCGATACACCTATTCCTACGGCCACATCTGCACCAACCAATACCCCAGAACCGACTGGTCTTAGCCGCCAAGACCCAATGCACCCTGGCGGCGTGGTGCAGCTGGAGCGGTACGATGTTTCTATTGAGCGGGCGATCTTCCCTACCGATGCCTTTTTGGAAAGAGCCAACATGTTCAATCCGTCAGCGGCCGAAGGCAAGGCCCTGCTTATGGTGTATGTGACCTTGACTTGCAATGTAGCCAGTACTGAGACCTGTTCTCCCGATGACAGTGATTTCGAGGCTTATGGTTCGGCAGGCATCATTCATCGCCCTATTATTAACATTGTGGGCGTACCTGATGAACTAGACACCTTTGAGTTTTTTGGTGGAGCAACCATTACAGGGTGGGTTGCTTTTGAAGTGGAGGCAGATGAAACGAGCTTTGTACTAGCTTATGAACCTTTCTTGAGCGATGCTGCTTATTTGCTTGTTCCAGACCCATCTGTAGAAAATTAATTGCAAATATGAATGACTCAATCCTCACCAAACTAAAAGCACACGGCCGTGCCTACGCCCAACTGGCTCAAGGCGCGGATACCCTCATCCCCGATGTCTATTGGACAGAGCGGCTGCTGCTCCGGCTGCTGCGCCACATTTGCACAGACAGGCTGAGAGAGTTGGTGATGATTTTGCCAGATGATGAAGTGGACGAGGTGTTGTTGGATGTGTTTGGCGGGGATGAGAACGGCCGTTGACACATCGGTTCTATATACATTTGTGAAAACTTACACTATACTAATAGTGCGGGGTGCCACTGTATGTTGTTTTGTTCCCCGATAAACAACAAAGGAAGTGTAGGATGTACGATAACCTAAAGGAACAGTTTCATTACTATATTGAAAACCAGGATGAATTTGTGCGAAAGTATGATGGCAAAGTCATAGTTCTGAAGGATTTTAAGGTTGTAGGTATCTATCGTTCTGAGGTAGAAGCTGTCAGGCAATCTGAGGCTCAAGGCCACAAATTAGGAACATTTCTTGTGCAGAAGGTGTCACCTGGGCCAGGTGCATATACGGTAAACGTTGCCACCCCCTATGCTCTAAATGTCTAAAAATAATCAGCGGATTCATTGTTTCACGTCAACCTCTAATGGCGGTTTACTTAGTAGATTGGTAACGCAAGTCTTGGTGTACCAATCTCCTTTTGACGGTTCAGTACGCTTAAGTAAAGATCATGAATTTCATGCTTTGTGGGATACCGGAGCAACCAACAGCATGGTAACAGAAAAAGTTGTTCGTGATTGTAACTTAACCCCTATAGGAATGACGAGAGTCGCAACGGCTGGAGGTGTACTGGAGGAAACCCCCACTTTTCTCGTTGATATATTTCTTCCTAATCAGGTTATTATTCAGAATCTCACAGTGGCTCAAGGAGACCTAAGAGGCATTGAATTATTGATTGGGATGGACATTATACTTATGGGGGATTTTGCCGTGACCAACTTTGGTGGAGTGACTTCTTTTTCTTTCCGATTTCCCTCTGTAGAGAGAATTGATTTTGTAAATGAACAGCAAAGCAAGGATCGGCTTAAGAAAATCAGGGCAGCTAAACCAAAACAATCAAAGAAAGGGCAAAAACGGAGAAGATAGCCAGATAACCCGTTCTGATGACAATCCCACCCCACATAAGCAAGTATTACAATTGTAATACAATTGTATGACAACCCCGCCCCACGCGGGGTTTTTTGTTGCCTCAATTCCTTGACGTTCTGTTAGATTCTGTTAGAATATATTTAATTCTGTTAGACACTCCGCCCCACCCTTCCCGGTGCGGCGGCCGAAAGGAGAGACCTATGAACCATTTTTTGAAAGTAGCTCCAGGCCAATATGTGAACGTAAACGGCATCGCTGCCGTCGACGGGGGTTGCCCAAACCCCCAGATTGTTCAGATTACATATGGTGGTGGGGCAAAGGTGAGATTGTCTGGCAAAAAAGCCGAGCGATTCACCAACTACATGGACAGCATTGCCCAAGACTTAACCCAAGAGACCCAGGAATAAGAAAAGGCCACTCGCCTTGCCCGCGAGTGGCCTTTCTTGTCTCACTAAAGGAGACCATTAACACCATGAACATTGTATCAGATTCAGTTATGTTGACGAAAGATTGGCATTTTTACGAAGTGAGCTACTTGGAGCCAGGCGAAATCGGCCATCGGGTAAGCCGCTTTGCCAATTTCGTCTATGCCACGCACGTGCCTGCTCTCTGCGATATTGCCATTGACCTGGTGGATTACGAAATCCAAACCAACCAGGTGCGCGTCGTCCGGGAGGAACGGCCGTCAGGTGAATTAACCTACTTTGTAGACGGTCAGGTCTGCTTCCACCGCGACGAGGCCAAGCTGGTGGTGGTGGTGAAGTCGCCCGGCTGCGAGACGCTGGAAGATGCCATTTTCGAGGCCACAGCCACGATTACGGCCGTTCAGTTTGACGGCCGTCCGCTCAAGAGCGGTCGCGGCCTGAAGCAGCGGCTCATCACCACAGCGGCCGATTTGTTCCACCAGCACGGCGGCCTTCTGCCGGAGACGGCGGAAGTGATTGTGCCTTATTGGTCAGGTAAAGGTCGCGGCGGCCATACGGCCGTTATTGCCAAGCGTCACTTTGCTGCCAGCGAGTTGAACTGATGAACAATCAACGTATTTGCCCCAGGTGCGGCCAGTTGTATTGCACCTGCCGCCGTAAAATCATAGATGCGCGTGACCCCAACTGCCCGCACAGTGTGCAAGAGGCCAACGAAGGCGACTTGCTCATCTTGGGCACAACCTACGACCCGGATTATGCCATCTGTAGATTGCAAACTGGCGCACAGATGCGCTGCGAACGTATCTCGGCCAAAGAGTTTGAGAAGTTGGCGGCCGCCATCCCACCAGCTGTGCCGGCCGAGCCAGAGCCGCCACGCGAACAACGGCCGTTCCCCTACGCTCACCTGATGCCTAAGAAACGAGGTGAACCGCTGACACTCGCCCAATGGAAACCTTTGGCCCAACAGGCTCTGGCCGAGTTGGGCATCCAACCTAACCAGCCGCGCCAGTTGGTTGATAACCCGGAGTTAACAGTTGCCCTGCGCCGGATGCAGTATTACGACGGCAAGCTGGCGGCCGTGCGCCAGGCGAAGGGCGAGGAGGTTTGGTAGAGATGATCACCATCACCATCACCCGCAGCGGCTTTCACTACACCCAAGCCATCATCCGCGAGGATGGCAAACGCACCTTCCCTACCACGCGCAACCATGCAATGGAAGTGGTGGAGGAGAATCCTGAAGGCCACTTTGATGGCTCCGGTGAATTTGACACCCGCCAACCCCATGACTGGAAATGGCAGGCAGAAGTGGTCTTAGAGGCTGTATAATGTTAGAACGGCCGTTCGACTAGCATAAGTTGGCCGAACGGCCGTTCGGAGATGACAAACATGGACAACAATCAATTTCAACAGTTAATGCGAAAGTTGGATGGCATCCACACCAGTCTGGCCGCCATCGGCCGAGCCATGAAATCGGATGCGCCCAACTACCAACGACCGCTTGCGGCTTATGCCACCTTCGACTTTGCCTCCGTTGACGCGGTGGTGCTGGAGGCTGACAGCAGCGGCCCTTCACGAGTAGAGTACCTGGGCCACATCTTCACCCGACGCAATGGCACTGGCAAATTCGGCCAGGCCATTTGGTTTTCTCGGCCGATGGGCAAGAATGAGGACGGCAGTAATCGTTACGCCCGGCTCGTCACTTTCAAGGATTACAGCGATGCTGAGGAACTGGACAGCCGTTTGGAGGATGCACTTGAGGAAGGGACACCGCCACCGACTCAGCCAAAGTCCCAGGCCAATGGCAGCGGCCGCCAGCCCGCCACACCACCACCGGCGACACCTGCACCTAAACCGGCACAGCCGGGCAGCAGCAACCCTTCCCAGCTAACTCAAACAGAATGGCTGCAACGGGCGCAGGAGGCCACCGATGAGATGGACTTCGATGTGTGCGTCAGCCGTGCCTATCCCGACTTCTACTTCGATGCCAATCGGGTGCAAACGGTGCGCGAAGGCATTTGTGGCAAATGGGACACCGCCAAGAAAGGGGCAACCCTGGCGGCCGTGGCGGAATATTGCACCAAACGGCTTGAGTGGGAAAAGAAGGCGGTTTCTACGACTGAGGCACACAAGGAAGCCAAGATTGCGGCCAGACGCGCCTATAACAACGCGCTGAAGGAAAAGGTGGCGGCATGACCTACACACACCCAATGCAGCCGCAGACGAATGATGATCGCTTCCTCCTCGATGCCAAACTGGCTGTTCACCTGCTGGGCTGGAGTTGGTGGCTGGACCCGCAATGGGAGTGGGTGGGCCTGTGGCCGCCCGATTCTCCCGAGTGGCTGCGCCTCAATTTTCCTGATGGCGCACAGCGGATAGGGCTGGACGAGCTAAGAGAACACAAGCTTTCGCCTGCCTGGATGGTGGGCGGCTGTCCGGCTAATGACAAAAACAAAGTCGGTTTGCCCCGCTTCGCGGCCGATTGGAATGAGATGTCGGTGGTGGTGCAGGCGATGGCTCGGCGCGGCTTCTGGTGGCGCGGCACACATTACCTTACGTTGGATGACCCTGCCCGTGCCACCTTTTCCACACGCACGGCCGATTACCCTTCACAGGCAGAAACGCTGCCCAGGGCCACAGCAATGGCGGCGGTGGATGCGCTGGAAGGGGCAAAAACGGCCGTTGTCGGTGAGCTTTCGGCCGAAACGGTGCGGGGCAAACTGACCAGCATCCGGGCTGTGGCTGGTTTTGGGGGTGGCAGTGAGCCGATGTATGTGCGCTGGCTGGAGGCCCGCAACGCCGGTGACACGCTTCATGCGGCGATGATGTTCATTGCGGAAACGGCCGATGCGGCCCTGACGCAGTTGGAGGCAGGATGAGTGACAAAAAACACAAAGGACAGGAATTGATCAGCGACGAGATGTTCAACCATCACCTGGAGAATGCCGTCGCAATGGCTAAAACGTTGGCCGAAGGTGAGGAATCCTTGATGCCTCACCTCATCCTTCTGCTTCCAGACGAAGAGGACGGTTGCACTATCACGTTATTGGCCCTCGATGTGGAATTCGATGCCAGCAGTAAATATCAGGTCTTCGAGCGTGCGGGGTATCAGCACACCATTAACGACAAAACCCCCATTGTGGCCTTTTACCTGATTGCTGAATCCTGGCTGAACACGAAACCCGACGTGCTGCCTCGCCTCGATCCAGAAAGGCGGGAAGTGGTGATGGTCAGCGGTATGACGCTGGATATGAGGCTAAACATGGCCATCATTGATATTTTTCGTGATGAGAGCAACCACATTAAACCTGGCCTTATCACGATGCTGACCTATGGTGACTCAGACAGCGGTTCTGTCCCCAACAAGTTACTCATGTCCTTTGTTCGCGGATATGCGACGGGCATGATTAGCTCCTGGAATTGAAATGAGTATCAAACACGCCTCTCTGCCAACCAACTACACCAGGCCGCCTGGTTACGACTTACGCAGCGCGGTTACTGGTGGCGAAATTCGTTATGGCAGCAAAGAGGCTGTTGATCGTTTCCGAGAAGTGATGGCACAGCAAGAGGCCAGCAAGAAGCCAGCAAAACAACCCCGAACGAAGGCAGAAAAGGTGGCTGCCCAATTGGCGGCTAAACAAAAGGAGAGACAAAAAGCGATGATTACGGAACCCACCACATTAGATGCAGAGACTGCACCATTGAACGAAGAGGACTTGCCCGAATCGGCACAGGCTATCGTCGAGATGGCGGCAACGGCCGTTGAGCCAGAAGTAATAGACAATTCGGCCAGCCGCCAATTTCATCAGGAAAGAACGAACGCCAAAGACCCTAAACCAATTACCATCGAGCAGGTGACGGGCAAACGGCCGAAACGCAAGAAGAAGAAGCGGTTAACCGATGATGAGGTGCGCTCCGCCCATGATGAGTTTTGGCAGGGGACTGAGACCGTAGCGGAAGTGGCCGCACGGTGGGGCGTGGCGGATTCCACCCTGTCCATTCGTTGGAAGAAGCTCAATTTGCTCACACCAGGCAGGGGGGCTAACCGATACAGCAAACGGAAGGAAACGGCCGTTGTCGCCACGATTCCGGCAAAAGCGGAAATTGCGGCAAAAGCGGAAACGGCCGTTGTTCCCGTTGCGCCGGCCACACGCGCTTTGGCTGAGGCAAATGGACACTTGCCGGAGACAACGTGGCTTCCCGCTGACCTCAAAAGCCGCCTGGCTGCCTTCCAAGCGGAGATGGCCGAAATTGGCGTTCCTGTGAACATAACCATGAGCCTACATTTGTCAAAGGAAGTACAACTATAGAAAGTTTGTGCTAAAATGCAGGGAAACTGAGGTCTAACCACCTCTGGGACGGAGCCACAATGAACAAGAGAATAACCTTTGTTTCCCTACTTTTAGTAGTCATTTGCTTATTGGTGGGCATCTGGGCTTTGCTGCGACAGCAGCCGCCCGATCTCCCACCGCCTACCCTTTCCCCCTCGATCACCCCTTCATCAACCCCGCTTCCGCCCACAGCCACGCCCACTTCACCTACGCCAACGGCCGTTCCCACGGGAACGCCTACGCCAACGGCCGTTCCGCCAACTCAAACAGTCACCCCATCGCCAAGCCCCACATCTACGCCTACGACACATCCTACTCATACCCCAACCCCCACATCTACGGCCACCATCACCCTCCACATCGTCCAGCCTGGCGAGAGCTTGTGCCTTATTGCCTGGAACTATTACCAGGCGTGCAGCCAGTGGGGGAGAATTTGGGAGGCCAACGGCCGTTTCCCTAAGCCCCACCTTATTTATCCTAATCAGGAGTTTGTAATCCCATGACCTGGATTGCCGAGTATTATGATATTCACGAGGATGCCTACAAGGTCATCCGCCTCAAGGGTTGCGACTCTGAGGCAACGGCCGTATGGATGGTGCGCCGGTTGTTGGCCTGGCTGCCTGTTTTAGGAGTGAGGGAGATATGACAAATGAACGGCCGTTTCGCCTTGAATGGGTTCCTGCTGGCTCGGCCCAGGTTAACCCTGACCAATACGTTGAACATCCCGACGAGCAGTTAAACCGCCTGCGTGCCCTCATCTTTGGAGAGAAAGGCGTGGGGTGGGCGGGAGCCACGCTCATCAATGAACGCATCCAAGAGAAAGGCTGGCAGCCGGAGGAATGCGGACACTTCTTCATTGACGGCCACGCCCGCGACAGCCTGGCCCAAGAGTTCGAGGCCGACATCCCCGCCCTCATCGGCCAATGGACTCCGGCCGAAGAGAAGCAGCTCATTGCCCTCATCAACCCTTTAGCGATGATGGCCGTCGTTGTGCCAGAGAAGCAGTTGGCTTTGTTGGCATCGGCCGTGAGCCTGGCCCAAGACCCCGGTATCATCGAAGCGTTGGAGGCCCTGAAGGAAGATGCCCAACAGGCCATAGAGGCCAATTACGTCGAGCCGCCCGCCAAATATGTGGACGCTGAGCCTCTGATTGATAAGGCCGAGCAGTTGAAGCGGGAGTGGGGCGTGGAGTTCGGCCAACTGTGGCGGCTGGGCGACCATCTGCTGCTTTGTGGCGACAGCACCAACGCCGACGACGTGCAGCGGCTTATGTGGGGCGAACGGGCCGTTCTCTTCAGCACCGACCCACCTTACCTGATAGATTTCGACGGCAGTAATCATCCCCAGCATTGGAACGAGGCCAGCGCGGAAGCCTACCTGGATGAAGAGACCGAGGTGGCGGTTGCCGGCAGCGGGGATGAATATGAGGGCTGGGATGACCAGGGTGACGATTTGTATGTCAACTTCATGCAGCAGGCCGTTGACCACGCCATTACCAAAAGCGCACCCTGGTACTGCTGGCACGCCAGCGTCCACCGCCACCTGGTAGAGGAGGCGTGGGACAATTTCGGTGTGCTGGTGCATCAGGAGATTGTCTGGGTGAAGAATCGGCCGGTTCTCACGCGCTCTTTTTATATGTGGCAGCATGAACCCTGCCTCTTTGGCTGGATTAAGGGCCATATGCCCAGGCACATCACCAAGTATGGCTCGACGGTCTGGGAGTTTCCTACCGTCGCCGACCGGGACAACATCGGCCATTACACTCCCAAACCACCCGAATTGTTTATGATCCCGATGGTGCAGCACACGCGCATTGGCGACATTGTATATGAACCATTTTCGGGCAGCGGCTCCCAAATCATCGCGGCCGAGCGCCTGGGTCGCAAATGCCGCGCCATAGAAAAGGTGCCAGGCTTTGTGGCGGTGCAGCTGCAAAGATACTTAGACGCTACAGGTGTGCGACCGGAGTTGGTAAATGACTGAAACAAACGGCCGTTGTCAACGGTGTGGCAAGGTAGCAATGCCTAAATTGGATGGTACAGGTTGGCATCCCCACTGTGCTGTGTGCGCCATTATCCTTCTGGTGGAGTCATACCAAGATTCTGGGCCTTGCAAACGTTGTGGCAAACCGGCGATGCCAGCACCGGGGGGGCACTCCCATGATTATTGTATGGCTTGCGCCATCATCGTTGCATTCCAGGAATTAATGGAGAGATAGGGTGGATGACGAACGGCCGTTGTGGGAACGCCAACCCTGGGATACAGGAGCCAGCTATAAAGCCTTCAAAGACTACTTTTTGCCAGCCGCCGAGCCTGGCGCTCTCATTAATGCTTATCGTGCTTATCGTCGAGAGAAGGGGCGCGAATCAGGCGCGAATCAGGCGCGAAGAAAAAAAGTTGATGACAGCCAGATTACGGCCGTTCCTGGCTCCTGGTCTAATTGGGCACGTGCCAGAAACAGCAAGGGCGAACCCATCCCCGGCGCAGCGACTTGGGAGCAGCGCAAAGCCGCCTTCGATGCCCACCTGGTGGGCAAGGAACTGGCGAAGCTGGCTGAGCGCAAAGCCAAGAGCAAAGAGGCCCGGCTGCGCGTGGCTGAAGGCGCACTGGCCCAACTTACCATCATTTGGAGCCAGCTTGATTTCCGGCCTAAACGTGGTCCAGACGGCCAACTTATTGTGCCCGACCTGCCGCCCTTCAAAGATGCCGTGCGTGCCCTGGATGTCATCCTCAACCAACTCCGCATTGAGCATGACGATCTGCCCCAGCAGCGCATGGAACTATCTGGCAAAGATGGCTCTCCGATTATTACCCAGGCTGACCAACGGCCGTCTTACAGCCATCTTAGTGACGAGGAACTACTTGACCGACTGGCGGAACTTGACGCGAAAAGAGCAGGAAGAGTACCTGGCTCTGAGTGACGAATACCAGCGCCGTACCATCGAGCGCAGGCGTGCGCAGCTGCGCCAGGCGAAGGCGGCCAAACGCCTCACGCCAACGGCCGTTGCTGATTTCGCCTTCCTGCATATGACCGACGACAACGGCCGTCCCATCACCCCTGCGCCCCACCATTGGCTGTGGCTGGAATTGATGTGCAATCCGCTGATTAAGAAGCTGCTTATTATGGCTACACCGGAATCGGCCAAAACAACTTGGTCATTGGCTTACCTGTCCACCGAAATCGCCTTCTATCCCGAATGGCCGCATATCGTCGCCTGCGTGGGCGGCGACGTGGCCGAGAAGCGGTCTATTACAGTTCGTAATCTGGTGGAGACCAGTACCTTCCAGGCCACCTTCCCCGATGTGCAAAGAGCTATCGGTATGAAATGGCATCAAGACGAGTGGTCGGTTGCGCCTGAAGGACGGCCGCGCCCAGGGCGGGTGCATCCGTCGCTCTTTGCCGTTGGCACGGGCGGGAAAATCATCGGCAGCCGCGCCAGGCTGCTGCTGGCCGATGACATCCTGGACTTTGAGAACACGCGCACGGCCAACGGCCGTGAGACTACAGACACGTGGCTGCACAACAGCTTCCTCTCTCGGCGCATGTCGCAGGTCGGCCGGGCCATTGTCATTGGCAATGCCTGGCATCATGACGACAGCCACGCCCGTATGCGCCGCGCCGGTGATTGGGTGGTGTGTCATGTGCCGCTGCTCAGTGAGGAGCCGAATGTTTATGCCACGATTCAATATCCTGAGAGCTATCGGGGGCCGAAGCTCGGCGAACCGGTAGCCCAGGCTTTGGAGGTAAGGGATGAAGAAAATCACGATGGTGGTTGAAATTCTTGACGCTGCGGCGAAGCTCTTCTTGTTGTTTCTTTCGATTTCAGCAGCAGGGGCTGTGGTGTTAACAGCACTTTATTACTTCATAACATGGATGCTGCCGTGATGAATGAAGCCATCGCCAGCAACGAAAAGCGCGTGCCCAAATGGGTAGTGGATTATTTGGACAAATGGCGGGGGATGCTGCACCTGCAAAGCTGGAAGACGGAAACGTCCCTCAGCCCTCATCCGGCCGATGACAAGTGGGCCAGGGCCTGTGTGACCGTTTACCCGGATGTGCTAACGGCCGTTCTCACCATCCGCGATGACGTGCCAGAGGACATAACGGCCGTTTCCCAGCAGGAAGCGACCGAATGGCAGCAAACAGTTATTCACGAGTTGATTCATGTGTTCATGGGCCGCATCACCGACTTTATCGAACGCGACATCTGGCCAGAGCTTTCGCCGGGAGCGCAGCGGATTGCCGAAGCTACGCTGCGGCGGGAAGTGGAGCCGGTGGTGGAGTTGATGGCGCATATTTTACATAACATGGAGAAACCAGATGAGCAAGAAAAAAGTGACAACAGTGGAAGTTGAACCAATGACCGAGGGCCTGCCGATTGAAGGCACTGAGGAGGAAACCGAAGGCATTGGCGAAGGGATGCAGATAAGCGGCCAAACGGCCGATGGGGAGACGCTGCCACCGGCCGTGCAGAAAGGCGAGTACCTGCTGACTGGCTTTGTGCCAGCAAAGAGGTGACCAAATGGCAAGCAAAATCAGCATGAAAGCAAAAAGATTGGTCAATAGCTACCAACGATTTGGCCTGTGGTACATCATCCGTAGTTGGTTTACCTGGTTGCGCCATTGGATTCTAGAAGATCAGGCCAATGCCGGGCTAGGTGGGCCTCCTAACAACTGGCAAAGTTCTGGTTTGTTTATTATGCAGCAAGGCGCAAAGCATGACCCAGATTATCACTATGGCTACTCTTGTCGCTTCCTCAATGATGCCCATGAGGTTTGGATAAACCAGGAAGAAAAGGAGAACGGCACACTTCACCAACGATGGGCCTTCTTTTGTAGCACATCCGCGTTTCGGAAGATGGCAATGTGGTACTTGTGGCGATGGGCTTGGGGCGAGTGGTTCGGTGTGCGCCGGTGGCTGTATTACAAATGGCTGCACCGGAGTGTTTCAAAAATGATGGGTGGAATTGAGGCAAAGAAAAGCCATGAAGCATAGAATCCAATCCACGCTTTGGTCGCTGCTAACGGCCGTTGTTATGTTCTGGCTGGAAGAGGCATATTACGATTACTGCTACTTGGCCTGGAGCAAGGGCCACGCGGCCATGAGTCGTGAAGATTGGCTATACGGCCGTTGGTTTCCGGGGAGAAAAACTGCCTGATGCCCACCCACCGCGTGCTGCTGCACCAAAACGGCCCCGCTCTCTGGCCGGAGCATAAGCCTCTGGCCGAAGTGCTGGAACTGAAGGAGACCACGCCGGAACTTATCTGGCATGGCACGTACCAGGGCAGCCCCACGCCGCCCGGTGGGTACACCTTCAAACGCGCCTGGTGGCCGCGTAAACATCGTTACGCCCTGGGCCAGCAGCACATCCACGCCCGCTTCCTCTCCTTTGACACGGGTCTGAAGGACAAGGAAACGGCCGATTTCACCGCCTGCACCGTTGGCGAACTGTGGCCGGATTACCGCCTCGGCCTGGCCTACGCGGAGCAGGCTCGCTATGAGTTCCCCTTTTTGCCAGAGTACATTGAGCAAACGGCCGTTCGCTGGAACTATGACGGCCGTCTCAACGCCGTCATCATCGAGGACAAAGCCAGTGGCATCTCGGCCCTGCAAACCTTGCAGGCATCCTCACCGGCGTGGCTGGCCGATATGTTGGTGGCCTTTAACCCCACGACGGACAAGGTGACGAGGGCCAGCCAAGCGGCCGTTTGGTGCAAGAACCATAGTGTATTGTTGCCGGTGCTTCAGCCCGATCTGCACTGGCTCATAGATTTTGAAGACGAACTCTTCGATTTTCCCCAAGCGGTGCATGATCATCGCACCGACGCATTTTCACAGATGATTCTCTACCTGGAGAATCTGCTCTCGGCCGGTTGGCAGGCCAGAGGAGGCGATAACCAATGAAACTAACTACCAGATATGGCACACTGTATTTTATTAACAAGACCAACACTAAGAAGAGTTGGATCATAGCTTCTTGGCATTGGGCGTGGTCCATTACATGGAGATGGGTTTTTTATTTTCACCCACATCGGCAAGGAACTAAATTAGGTGTTCACACCAATAGGCGGCATGACGGCCGTCTTATATCCAAAGGCGTAAATACTCCCTGGGGGAGCGTGTGGCTTGCCTTTCAAGACAATATGAGGCGATAACCAATGAAACTATTAACCAGTCTTTACGGCGGCTACAGTGGAGCCGCCACCAATTTCCGCGTTTCGGCCGAAGGCATCGAAGAGGAACTGCCGTATCGGGAGATTTGCAAGCTGCTGTGGAGCTACTTCTTCAACAACGGCCTCTATGACGAACTGCGCCTGGCAGGCTATTTTACCAACGAAGCGACTCTCAAATCGGTTCGTAATCCGGCAGGGCGCGTGGTCAAGTTCTACGCCGACACCATCTGGCCGGGAAAGCTGCCTTCGGCCTTGCCCATCGAGGCCGAAGGCAATGATGCCATCATCGAGCCAATTTATGATTTGTGGAAATGGAGCAATTGGCAGGAGCAAAAGCAGGTGCTGGTGCGCTGGACGGCCGTCTTTGGTGAGGCGTATATCCGTGTGGCGACCAACGAGGAGGCCAGCCGCGTTTTCCTCCAGCTCATCAAACCGGAGCTCGTCAGTGACCGCGAATTCGACGAGCGCGGCAACATCACCTACATCCGCACCGACACGCCCATCTCCAAGCGCGAGGCCGACAGAATCCAATTCCTCACCCGCACCGAAGTTTGGGACGAAGAGACGCGGCGGGTGTGGGAACATAACAAGGGGCTGGATGCCCAACTGGACAAGCTCGGCACGCCAATAAACAAATACAACCTGAAAGAGACCTGGGGCATTGACTTTGCGCCATTTGTCTGTGCCAAGCACCTCTCCATCGGCCATGACGAGCGGGGCATTGGTGCGTACTTGTTGGCTCTGGACAAAATAGACGAGGCCAACCGCCAGGCCACGCGGCTGCATTCAATGCTGTTCAGGCATAATCAGCCTACTTGGGCTTTGGGCGCTAATGCCACACGCGGCGACGGCCGTCCGGTGGCTGCACCGCGATTGGGTGGAACAAGTGACGAGGATGGTTCTATCGTCGAATTGGGCGGGGAGACGTTTGTCCGCTTGCCCGGCACGGCCACGTTGGAGGCACTTGTACCCCAGATTGATTATGATGCTGCGCTTAATGTCCTCAACGCCCATTTGGAGGAGCTATCTAAGGATTTGCCGGAATTGAACTATTACAAGCTGCTGGAGCTTGGCGAACTGAGCGGCCGGGCTATTCGGCTGCTGCTGGGGCCAGCCATTACTTCGGGCAAGGAAGTGCGCGGCAATCTGGAAGCGGCTTTGGTGAAGGCACAGAAGATGGCACTGACCATTGGCCAGGCGGCGGGTATCTGGAGTAAGTTGGGCAGCTTCGACGATGGCGATTTTGAACACACCTTCGCTGAGCGCGACATCATTCCTGTCGGCCGCAGCGAAGAAGCCGAGACCTGGAAGGCCGAGCGGGATGCCGGGCTGCCGCTCTTTACCTCTCTGCGCCGCAGTGGTTACACCGAAGAACAGATGGCCGAAATCGAAGAGGACAAGCAGCGGGAGACGGCCATGAACCAGGCGGGCATGGCTTCGGCTTTGTTGGAGGCGCAGGCCCGCTTTGATTCCGGCCAGGGCAGCAATGGATTAGAACGGCCGTCGCCGGTGCAGGCGAACGGAAACGGCAATCAACCTGAAGAATGAGCGAACCCCTCGTCGTCCGATTAGCTGAAGGTTTCCGTGCCCAGCTGCTGAAGCGGGATGCTTCAGCCATCCAGGCGATGACCAGCCAGTGGAGCAAGGTGCAGGCGGCCCTGGAAGGGGCCATCAATGACCTGACCCAAGAACTGGCCGCTCTCAAAGCGGACGGTGAAGACATCCCCCAATGGAAGCTGTGGCAGATGGAGCGATTCCAGTCGCTGCTGGCCCAGATCGGGGCGGAGATGGCCGCTTACGGCCAGTTTGCAGTGGCCGAAATCGGCAGCCAGGCCAAGAAGAGCCAGGCACTGGGTGAGGCTCATGCCAAGCAAATGCTGCTGGGGTTGGCGAGTGAGGCCCCTAACGGCCGGTCACTCAAAACCACCTTCAGCAAACTGCCCGTCGAAGCTGTGCAGAACCTCACGGCCATTGCCCAGGCCGGGCAGCCCCTCAACAAAATTTTACAAGCCGCCTATCCCCTGGCCGTGCAAGGGCTGACCGACCAACTCGTCTACGGCCTTTCTGTCGGCCAAAATCCGCGCCTGACGGCCAAGAAGATGATGGAGCAGGGGTTGGGCCAGGGACTCAATCATTTCTTGCTGGTGGCGCGAGACCAGCAAATTCGCCATTACCGCGAGATGACCCGACTCCATTACGGCCGTAATGCCGCCATCTATGGCTACATGCGCCTGGCGGCCAAGAACACGCGCACCTGCCTGGCCTGCCTGGCGCTGGATGGCACGATTTACCCTGTGGCTGCTCTGATGGAACTGCACCCCCAAGACCGCTGCACGATGGTGCCTCTGGTCGAGGGTTTTCCCTTGCCCAAGTGGCAAAGCGGCCTGGATTGGCTGGAGAAGCTGCCGCCCGATGAACTGCGGCGCATGATGGGCAACGGCCGATATGAAGCCTATAAAGACGGCCTGTTCAACCTCAGCCAACTGGTGACAATTAAGCCCAATCCAACTTGGGGGCCATCGGCTCAAGTGACCAGCCTCACCGATTTGCTCAAAGGGCGTGGCGGTGGTGCGCCACCGATAGACCCGGCTGCGCTGCTGGCCACACACCAGGCCAAAGCCAAGCCCCAGAAACCTCAGACATTGGCGGTAACGGCCGCTGATCAGGCGTTCCTGGAAGAGTTGGCGGCCGGGCTGGACAAACCCGACAGCAAGCTCGATCCCACCACGCGGGCGGGCATGAAGGCGGCCATTGGCAAAGTCCTGGGCGGCCACAAGGGGTTTGTGTATACGGATGCCGACGGCCGTTTGCAGGGCATCATCTCCTACGAACCCAGCCAAAGCAATCTGCAATATCTGAACATCACCGGCGCGGGCTTTCTGGATGCGGCCGCTAATCGGCGGGGCATCCTGGACATTGCCGATCATGCGCTTCAGCAGGGACAGGGCATTGAACTATATGCGCCCAATTCCCATCTGAAACTGTACAAGGATTGGGGCTTTCTCATGCACCAATCCTTCAAAGAAGGGGCGCGGGTGCAGCTGCACCCCGACGACGTAGCCGGTTTCCTCAAAAGCCCCGATGAATTCGCGGCCAAGAAAACGGCCGAATTACAAGCCAAAGCCAAAGCCGCCCTCGCCGATCCCGAAGGTGGGTTCACCTTCAGGGTGGGCCAGGAGATTGAGGGCTTGGGCTTTAAGCCGGTGCAAATGGGGGAAGCGGACTTTGAGAAGCAGACCAAAACGCTGGTCTACGAGCCGCCGTTGGGCGATGTGCCTGAAGATAAGCATGTGTCGGCGGGGATGCTGCTGTTTACGCCCGATGGCAAGCTAGTGTTGGTTGACCCGGCTCACCAATTTGGCGGCGTGAAAACGACGTTTCCCAAAGGCACACAGGAAGAGGGCATGAGTTTGCAAGCAACGGCCGTTAAGGAGGTGTGGGAGGAAACGGGCTTTAAGGCCAAAGTGTTGGGGCATCTGGGCGATTATGAGAAGTCCACCTCCATCAACCGCTTCTATGTGGGCGTGGTGGAAGAGGGTGCGCCCTGGGCGGCGCAATGGGAGACAGAGGCCGTGCGCATTGTGCCTTTGGATAAGGCCGACAAACTGCTGGAGGCGGGCGTAGACAAAGGCATCCTCTACGATTTGCGCCAGGCGCATAAGGGCATTTTTGGGGGAGAGCCTTTTGACGCGGCCAAATTGGAGGAAGGTCTCGACATCCTGGCTGCCCAGAAAGCGGCCGAAGCGCAGCCGCCACCACCACCACCGACCGTGCCGGCAACGGCCGTTGCCACACCTAAGCTGCCCCCTCCTCCTGGCGATTTGGCCGCACTGACCAAGAAAGCTTTGGTTGACCACCTGGCCCAGATTCGGGGCATTGCCAAATGGAAGCTGAGTGTCATGACGAAGGAGCAGGTGGCAGCCCTTTTTGAGATGTCCGAAGAGGAGGCAATGGCGGCCATCGAAGCGGGCGGAGCCGCCCACACGGCCAAATATGCGGGCAAGAAACAAACGGCCGTTCCTCCTGCACCGGCCAAACTACCACCTCCGCCTGGCGGCGACCCAGCCACGCAGACCAAGAAGGCATTGGTCGATCATCTGGCTAAGATTCGGGGCATTGCCAAATGGAAGCTCAACGTTATGAGCAAAGACCAGATCGCCGCCCTGTTCGCTTTGCCCGAAGCCGATGCCCTGGCCGCTATTGAGGCCGGTGGAGCCGCGCACACGGCCAAATATAGCGGCAAAGGGGCGAAGGCTGCGCCCGACCCGAAAGTGACTGCTTATCAAAAGTTCCAGGAGGGGGGAACGGCCGTTCTCTCCATCGAGGAGACGTTGGCGGCGATGGACTACGCTGAGGCCGAAGGCTACTCGGTGGTCATCAAGGAGCAGTTGCAGGCCGCTTACCAGGAAAAGATTGGCGACCCGTTACTAAAGACAAAGGCTGGCACTAAAGCTTATATGGAGACCAATATTGCCAAAGAAACGGGCATCCCGTCCTTTATGCTGCACAATTTATCAAAGCCGAGCCTGAAAGCGTTGATCGGCCAGCCAGTGAGTGCAGTGTACAAGGCCGTTGGTAAGCCCTACACGCCAAAGCCTACTCAACCGGCCACTGCCGCCCAAGCTGCGCCAGAGGCAGTTCAACCGACCACCCCTGCCTGGCCTGATGATTTGGCGAAGGCTAACAGTCAGGAGATGGCGCAACTGGCAACCAAGCTGGAAGGCGTTTTTACACCTGGCTCTCCAGTCGGAAATGGAGCCAAGAAGGCGTTGGATGGTATCAAGAATGGACATACAGGCTATGCCTATTTTGATGGTGCAGGCCAGGTGTCTGGTGTTATCAGTTTTAGCTTGCTCGATTCACAGACGATAAAGGTTACTGGTGCGGCTTTTAAGGAAACGGCCGTTAACCTGGAGGGGATGGCCGATGCCGCCAACTATGCCTTATCAAAGGGCTTGAACCTCAAAGTCTATGTACCCAAATCGTTGCAAGCGCAGTACAAGCAGTGGGGCTTTGCTGTCACCAGCCCGGAGAGCAATGGCGGTTACATGACCATCACGCCGGATAAGATTCCGGCGCTGGTGACGATGGCCGGAAAGGTGGTGGCCCAGCCGCCAGCCAAGCCTAAGCCTGCCCCACCACCTGTGGCGACTGTCTCCCCACCTAAACCGCCGCCCAAACCGAAGGTGAAGAAGGAACGGCCGTTGCCACCCAACCTACCACCGCACAAGCTGCCCGACCCACCCGGCTTCCCGGCCGACGTGGACCAATTGAAAGTTGTAAAGGGATTGGGGGGTTCGACGGGGGCGCAGTTGGTCCAGGATGCGGCCACCGGCAAGCAGTATGTGATGAAGAAGGGCAAATCGGCCGGGCATTTGCTGGAGGAAGCCTATGCTGATGCCGCTTACAAAGCGGCCGGTTTCCGTGTACCCACCTTCAAGGTGTATGAAACGGCCGAGGGGCCGGTGAAGCTGGCGGAGTTCCAGGAGGGTGAAACGTTGAGCCAATATCTGAAGACGGCGACGGCGGCCGAGCGAACGGCCGTTATGCACAAGGTGCGCCGGGGCTTTGCCATGGATGCCCTGATGGGCAACTGGGATGTGGTGGGTGCAGACTTGGACAATATCCTGGTGGATGCGGCCGGTGAGGTGTGGCGCATTGACAATGGCGGCTCCCTGCGCTACCGGGCGCAAGGGGGCAAGAAGGAGGGTGAGTTCCTGACCGATTATCCGGTGGAACTGTGGACGATGCGGGATAAGAGCATTGGGCCTAAGAATGAGCAGATTTTTGGCAGCCTGGGCATTTATGACATCATGAACCAGGTGCGTGATGTTGTTCGCAATGGCCCCCAAATTCTGGGGGCTTTGCCGGAGGAGGTGCGGTCGCTGGTAAACGGCCGTTTGGCTATTCTCAGTGACCTGGCCGATACCAGCGATACGCTAAAGACAGATGCTTTCGTCGAGGGCTATACCGACGAGTTCCTCAAGCACTCTACCTACATCCGGCGCGAAGGTATTATTGACCAGCTTCCGCAGCGGCTGACGCAGAAGAGCAAGGGCAGCACAACGGTTTATGATGAAAACGGCCGTGAGTTTGATGACCTGTGGGGCAAGGATTCGATTATCCAGTCGGTGTCGGCCTACATAAATGCCAATGGGGGCAACTCTGGGGCCATCCAGTATTGGATGGGGCAGCAGGCGGGCAGTTCCTGGAGTGAAGGGGCGAAGGCATTTAAGTATTGGCTGGTGAAGCAGCGCGGCGGCGACTTCAATAAGTTCTATTGGAACGGGGGTGTGGCCTCAGCCAAGCAGGCGTATGAGCAGGCGGTGAAGGTGGTGGGCGAGGATAATTACGCCCGCACCCGGCTGATGTGGCACGCTTTTGTCTATGAGTCGCTGCGGCAAATGGAGTTTGCAGGCAAAACGGCCGATGGCACATTGCAACTGGTGCGAACTGAACCGAAAGCGGTCATGGATATGAACAAGCTAAATGCGGGTCAACGCCAGGTCACTATGCAGCGTGGGGCCTGCGAATCAGCATCTATTTACAAGACGGTGAAAGTGTATGGTAACAACCAATTAACGCTACAAAAAGTGCCAATTCATCGTATAATTGGCTATTACTTCACAGAAAGACCGAACACAATTGGTGGCGATGCTTTTTTGGGCGACGGCGAAAACGAATTTGTTTTCATGCCAGACGATATTCCTTTTGATTATTATGGCACAGTCAGTCCCGGCAAGGCGACGCAGGAGTTTTGGCAATGGCAAGGCGAACCAATGAAATAAAAGAGATTACGAAGGCGGAAATCCGCACTGACCCGCATGGGGGCGGATATGTGCTGCATGTGGCGTTTGATGGCCGCGAGGCTGACATCTGGTATGAGCAGAAGCTCTTGCAGTGGGGCTTTGTGTTTCTAGGATCGGAGTTTTCTGATTTTGAGATAGTGTTACCGGCTGACCCGGATAACGGCCGTTTGCAGCCACAGCAGTTTCAGAGCTTTACCAATGATGTGCGGATTTTGAAGTTGACGAAGCAGTATCTCCAGTCAATGGAGGATGGCTCTTGGAAGCTCGGCCCGGTGAAGATGTGAGCCAGGAGGAGGAAACGGCGCGAGAGGCCGCATATGCCGTTGTCTGGATTCCCATCCGGCGCGGCGGGAAGCTGCTGTTTGAGTATGATCCACACAGGCTGCGGGTGCGGGTGAAGGTGCGCGGCCTGGCCGAGCCGGTGGTGATTGATTTGATGGGGGTGGGAAACGGGCACTGAAAGGAAATTCTTATGACAACTGTAACATGCCCTCGCTGCTTAGAGGATTTTGACTTAGACAACAAATGGCAAGCGATGCCAGTTCAATGCCCGCACTGCGGGGCTGAGTCGCACATTCAGTATGATGAGGATGACGAATACAACTTGGTTGTTTATCTCGAACTGGTGGAGGCGAATAACTATGAATGATAACAAAAGATGAATTCCTGGAAGATATGACCGATAATATCTTACCGGGCACGCATTGGCAAAAAGAAAAACCGCCTTTCCAGGAGGGTGCGGAAAGGCGGTTTTACGAAATAGGCGGGCAAATGCCAAAGCGCAGATGGGAGGGTGTCCAACGTGAGTTGGGAGCAAAGCCCTGAGTCTATTTGGTGTGTTCCAGTCGTGTGTCTTGTGCCAGTTTTTATCGTGCCAGTTTGGGGGAGGAGTTCCACCCGCGCTTTTCACCAAATAGACCTGACCATATTGTACAAATGTTCTAGCGAGAGGCAAGGGAAAAACGGCCTACTCGCCCTCGCCACTTCTTCTGTTTTTTTGCCTCTCATTCGTTCGGTCAATCATCTCTCGCCGATGTTTTTTGTAGTATCGGCGATTTCGCGCTTTATCCTTGCACTGCTGGCTACAGTACACGACCTGAGTCAGCACACCAGCCAATTGGTGAGGCTCCAACTCAGCATCCGTTTCAATGCGCCACATTGGATCGAACTTCCGGCCGCAAACTGGGCATGTTTTGCTGTCTTTCATTGCTTTCGGCGCAAGGCGCGGCCAATGTGTCGCTTGGCCGTGTCTCTGGTGCAGCCAGTCTCGCGGATCATCGCCTCTACCTCATCTGAGTAGAGTCCGTAGGAATTCGGAGCCGCTTCTGACACGCCATTCCTCTGGCTGAGTGCGACAATGCGCTCAGCCGCTGCTTTTAGCTGTCTTGCTCGTTTGTGTATGTTCATTTTGTGCCTCCTCTGCTTCGACCACATGCGCTGTGCCGGCCAGTGCCATGAGGTCATCCAGGTACATTGCCGCCTGTGGATAATCGAAATCGAGCGCATCAGCCAGGCGGCAAACTAACTCGCTGATAGATGGCAGGTTGTTGCGGCCGGTGATGAGCCGGTCGGCAACATAATGATTGAGCGCGTACTTGCGCCGCTCGGCATCGTTTGTGCCGATGGAGAGCTTCAATTGGTCTGGTCGCTGGCTCATGACTGCCTCCAAGAATCAATAGACTTTGCGGCCATTAGTTTCCTCCAAAAAATGCGCTAAAAAACTCTGATACACGTTCGGTTTCAGCGGCAGCCGCTTGAGCATCGGCCGTTGTAGGCCAGTCATCGGAATCAGCAGCTTCGTCCAATGGTATCCAACTATCCTTGATGTCCCTATCCTGCTGGATATTGCCGTAGCCAACAGCCAAGACAAACTCCTCCCAATTACCATCCACTAATTTTTTATCAATGTAGGTCAAGGGTATGCGGTAAAATTTGCTGGCAAAGCCATAAGCATAAGAGTGTCCTCTTTCGATTTTGACAGCTTCACTTTTTGCCAGTTCAACCAAAGTATCTTCCCCGATACGATTGAATACCCACAGGGCATATTCAGCGCCATAAACACCTTTCCCGTTATGTTTCAAAACATTATTCAGGATGTCCAGCGCGTTTTGTGCGCTGGCTTCTTCTTGCCATTGGCGCAAAAACCAACTGTCAGCAGTTTCCTGCGGCACATAGGCCGTCACTGTGTTACCGAACTCACACAACCAGCCCGCGCCATGTGGCGTTTCTACTGGAATGTAAGTACCACCAGTGGTGTACCAGCCAGATTTGAAATGAATAGCCTGGTTACGATGAATGACCAATTCATCGCGGTGGATGCTGCCATAAGAAACGTAGGTCAAACCAGCTAACTGCTCCTCGAACGTCTGCCGCGCCTGTCGATCTGCTTCCATTTCGGCCTGTTCGGTCATTTCTTTTTCTCGCTGCGCTTTTTCAGACGCTTCTTTTTGGGCAGCGATTTCAGCCAGGACAACTTCAGCACCGCGCTCAATCTCATCTAGTGCCTGCGCCACCGACACATCGCAACGGCCGTCTGGTGCTACCAAAACCCAAGCAAATCTGTCGTCTGGTTCTGGTTCTTCGTAATGATCAAAGGCATCAATATAATGCTTTTGCCATCGGTAGCCATGTTGCCGCAAGTGAGCATTTTGCGCCTCACGCCTGGCTCGCAATTCTGCTACTGCTTTTTCTGCCTCACGCTCGGCTTGACGCTGACGATTGATAGCTTCGTTTTTAGCAGCAACCGCACCGCTCATTATCTTCTTTACCAGAGTCATGTACTCTTCAATGGTGGTGTAGCCACCGACTTTGGCAGCTTTCTCTAAAGCCTCCATCGCTTGGCTGTAATTGCCTCTGACACTTTCATTTTTGAATGCGGCCACCAGGGGATGTTGCCTTGTCCGCGTGCTTTTGGCCTCAAACTCAATTCCACTGTGTTGACATTTAATTGTTACCATCTCATATCTCCTTAATTTCATACTGTAGCTACAGTATGAATGATAACGAGATGGTTGTCAATACTTTCTAGGAAACTGGTCAAAGTCAATTGGCACAGAAACGGCCGTTTCACCTCCCCACTTGAAAACATCTGTTCTAATATGCTAGAATAACCGCCAAGCATTGACATAACCCTATACAGAGCGTCCAGAACGCCAGGAATTCCACAAGCAATTGTGGTTTCCTGGCGTTTTTTGTTTTCTACGGCCCACGTGAGCCAAGCGCAATTCACGGTGTGCGGACTGCACTGAACTCCTTACCACAGCCCACGCGAGCTGGTGAAATCGCGGAGAGGACAGAATGCTAAGAATGCACAACTTTTTACCCCAGGTCTTTTATGCACCGGACAACGGCTCCGGGGGTGGAGATGCAGCTGCGCCGGCGACGGCTAACGGCCGTTCCACTGAAACGCCGGATGGTGGCGATGACGCAAGTAGCAGCGAAACGGCCGATGGTGAAGGCAAAGAGAAAACCTTCACTCAAGCTGAACTTGAAGCCGCGCTGGAAAAGCGTCTGAAACGGCAAGAGGCCAAGATGCGCAAGGAAATGGAAGAGGCGCAGCGGAAGCGCGAAGCTGAGGAGCTAGAGGCCAGCCAGGAATGGCAGACCTTAGCCCAGAAGCGGCAGAGCCAAATCCAGGACCTGAGCCAGCGTGTGGCGGAGCTAGAGCCTCTGGCCGAAAGAGCCGAGAAGTATGAAGCAGCCCTCACCGGCTACCGGGATGAGCTGCTGAAGGGTGTGCCTGACCACATCCAGGAGCTTCTGGCCGATAAGGACATCGCCGACCAATTGACCTGGCTAACCAGTAATGCCGCCAAATTGAAAAAACGGCCGTCGGATGCAGCAGACAATGGTCTCGCACCTACCCCCAACGCATCCCCCGACCAACATATGAGCGCGGACGACCGGCGCAAAGTCGCTTACCGGCCGCGCATGTAGGAGGCAAACATGACCGATTTAGTCATTGACTCGACCAAAGTGAAAGCGGTCGAGGCCATCGAGCAGTTCACCGGGCCAACGGATGAGGCCATTGTGCCTGGTGTGTACTGCCGTCTCAACACCACCACCGGCAAGATTACCAAAGGCAATGCCAGCAGTGCGGCCGAAGCCCGCAAGCTGGGCGTGTGCATCAGTAATCTGGCCGGCCGTGTCACGGTGCTGCGTAAAGGCATCGTCTTCCTGGATGACGCGCTCGATGCGCTCACCTATGACGACGATGTGTTCCTCAGCAACACCGATGGCACATTGGCCGACGCTGCCGGCACGGTGTCTTTAATCGTAGGTACGGTTGTTCCCTTGTATGGCTATCTGCCCAATGCCAAAAAGGGACTCCGTTTAGACCTGTAGGAGGTACATCATGCCCGTTGAAATCGCCTACGGGTTTGTAGGCTTACAACATCTGTTCAATACCCGCGCCAGCGACGTTGGCGTGGAGCGCATTAATACGGCCCTGGTGGAAACGGCCGCCGAGCATAACCGGATGATCAACACCCTGATGCAGGAGTTGGTTGAGGACACCGACGTGGCCCAAGAAGAGTACCGCCTGCCCAACACCTCTACCTTGCAGCCGATTGATGAGAACGGTATTCCTCGGCCGCGCAGTGCCCAGGGCTTCTACCAGGTAGCCTTTCCCATCTTTGGTGGTGGCGATGCCTGGGGTGCAGATCGCATCGCCTCGGAGATGATGACCGTTCAGGAAATCAACGACCTGACGGTGGAGATCCAAAACGCGGATGCCGATTGGAATTCACGCCACATCATCTCGGCTTTGCTCACCAAAACGTCCTGGACGTTTTATGACAAAATCGCCTCGGCCAACAGCAAACGAGGGCTGGGTGACATCACCATCATGCCTCTGGCTAATGGCGACACCGTCACCTATCCCATCAAAGGGCTGCCACCGGCGACGGCCAACCATTACACGGGCCAGGCCAATGCCATTGACGATTCCAACAACCCCTTCCCCGGCATCTATTCCACGCTCACCAAATACGTGAGCAATGGCAACAACCCCGTCATCGTGGCCTACATTGCCGAGAATCTGCAAACGGCCGTTGAAGGTCTGGCTTCGTTCAAGGAAGTCACCGACACCGACATTCGCGTCGGCAGCGGCAATGATGAACTTATCAAGTCCATCAGCCTGGGCTTTGGCGATGAACTGCTGGGCAAGGTGGGCCGGGTGTGGGTGGTGCTGTGGCGGCGGATGCCCTCCAACTACATCATCTCCCACGTGCGCGGCCGTGCGCCCCTGGCGCGGCGACAAATCCCCGTTGCCAGCCGCCAGGGCCTGTTCCCCGAAATGTACTCGCCTGACGGCGCACGCAAAGAGCATCGTTGGCTGCGCTTTGCCGGTTACGCCGTGCGCAATCGGCTGGCGGCTTTGTGCCATTATGTGGGCAATGCCACTTACCAGAATCCGACTGACTACACTGCGCCCTTAGCGCAATAGGAGGCAGGATGAAACTGGAAATAATGGCGGCCCGCGCTCTGGAAGCTGAAAACCGCATCACAGCGGCCGCCAATGCTCTCTCCAACCAGCTACAACTGCCCTGGCCATCTTTGACGCAAACGCATCGAGACGGCCAGGTGCAGCAGTTGTGGCGCAATGAGGCGTTGGCCGTCTTCCTGGAAACGGCCGTTGCCCGCCTTACCTTGCCGCCGGTGGCTGCTGATGACGACACCACCGTTGGGTATCCGCCGCTGACGGCCGAGCAGGCCGAGAAGGCTTTTGGCAAAGCCGACCTGGTGAGTCATCTCATTGACCGGCTGGAGACAACGGATACGGTACTGGAGCCACTGACCAAAGCTGAACTCGTCGCCTTGATGGCTCTTTCCGTTGAGGATGCTTTGGCCGCATTGGAGAGCAATGGCCCTGCCGACTAGCTACACCGAAGAGGAACTGGCTGGTTACATGGCCTCCCCCGCCGTGCTAGGCACAACGGCCGATCTGCTGGCCTGGACGTGGGATGGTGGTGATTACAACGAAATCATCAACCGCGTGCTGGAAATAGCAAATGTGGACGATGTGGCCGAGATGACGGGCAAGGAGGCCATTGTCAAGCTCAGGGCCTTAGCCCGGTATGCGGCCTGGGAAGCGGCCGTTAGCGGCCTGGTAACGGAATTTGATGTATCGGCCGATGGGGCCAGTATGGGCCGTGAGGCCATTTACCAACATGCCGAAAGGGAACTGCAAAAGGCAACTGACAAAATCGTTGACTTGGGCTTTGACCCGGATGGCACGAATACGGCCAAGCTCGTAACTGTCACTCGCAGCGACGACCCTTACCAGCCGCATGAGGTGGTGCGTGAATTCCTTGCCAGGCTCAATTCGTAAACGGGTGCAGCGAACGGCCGTTGCCACGATGCCCGACACCTGTCAGCGTTTGCAGCGGGGCAGCCCCACCACAGACGCACATGGCAAGAAGGTTTATGTGTATACGGCCGTTGGCTCCGAGCAGCCTTGTGGCATCCGCCCGCCCTCTTCGCGTGAGGTCGCCGGTGATGCTGTCATCGCCGACTACATCGTGCGCCTGCCCCACGATATGACCCTGAGCCGCTACGACCGCCTGCGCCTGCTGTCCCGGCATGGCGAACTGCTCAACCCCGCCCTCGATGGCGACATCATTGGCGAGATTGAGCATGGGCCAACGGCGCAGGTGGTGAAGCTGAAGGTGATTCCTTATGGCAACTAGAACTGTCACCCCTGGGGGGGAAGTCAACTTCTACAAAGAGGAATGTGTCGCTCACTTCACCGGCGTGTCGCGCAAAGGGCTGGCGGCCGTCGCCGCCCGCATCGAGGGGCAGGCCAAAATCAACATCGTCGCCAACGACCAGGTAGACACGGCCTTCATGCTCAACAGCGTCTATCACATCGGCGTTAAAGGCAGCAGCTACGGCCAGGCCAACAGCAGCGGTCAATACACCAACAAGGAAGGTCAGCAGGTTAAACGGCAGATGGCCCCTGAAGCCCAACTGCCACCTGGCTACGATGCCCTGGTCGCCGTTGGGGCCAATTACGCCATCTTCCAGGAGATGATGAAATCTTTCCTGTATAAAGCACTGGTGGATGTCGCGGCCGAAGCTGGTGGCATCATCGAGGCTATCGCCAAAGGTGAATCGTGATTGACATTGATGCCACTGCCCGTGCGTTTTTGTTGGCGGATACGGCCGTTGCTACTGCCTTCGCCGACCGCGTGTGGGCCAGCACCGATGTGCCGCCAGAGGATTACGATCCGGCCGTTGGCGGCGGGGTCTGCATCCAAAGCCGGGGCGGGCCAAAGCGATACGAGGGGCTGCTTGCGCCCTCGATGCAAGTGAAATGTTACGGCCAGGATTCTGTGGCTGCCTGGAACACCTACACCCTTGTGGCTGAGGCCCTCAGCGAGAAAGCCGGCGCAACGGTGCGCTGGTCGGATGTGGAGGTGTTGGGTCAGGCGATTGAAGAGCCAGAGACCGGCCGTTGGTTTGTTTTAGGATTCTTTCAAATGTTCATGCTGCCCAGCGCAGCATAAAGGAGAAATGCCATGTCTACAGCAGACATTATCATCAGTCCTGCCAGAATCTTTTACGCGGCAGTGGGTACGGCAATGCCAGCCGACACGGTAGCCTATGGCGCAGCCTGGGCTACACCTTCGGGCTGGACAGAAATTGCCATGACCAAGACACCCTTCTCGATGAATCGGGATGCCAGCGTCTTCAATGCCATGATTGAGCAGTCTACGCTGCATGTGAAACGGTCAGTGACGGAGGAAAAGGTTGCCTTTGAAACGACGCTGGCTGAGTTCACCGGGGCAAATTTGCTATTAGGCACAGAGGGTACGTTAACCACTACAGCCCCAGGGGCAGGCCAGCCAGGCAAAGAAACTATCGAGTTTGGCGGGCAGGTAACTTTAACTGAGCGTACCTGGGCGGTCGAGGGGCTTTTTGTCAGTGACCTGGGCAACCCGCATCCTATTCGGTTTCAGATTTACCGGGCAACGGCCGTTCTGAACGGCCAACTGCAATTTGCCAAAGGCGACTCGACAGCCATTCCGCTGCGAATCGAGTCATTAGGCGACTTGAGCCAAGCGGTTGGCAAGCAGTTGGGCAAAATCATCAAGATTACAGCACCAGCCACCAGCTAATTAATTATGAAGTGGCAGTTTAGACTGCCACTTATTATTTTGGGAGCCACATGAAATTTATCAAACTGACCATTGGGGAAAAGACCTACACCGTCAACGAACTGCCACGCAAGAAAAATGCCGCCTGGCGTGAAGCGTTCCAGAATGAGTTCGTGGAAATTGCCAGTTTCATCCAGGGGCTGGCAGGCATCGAAGTAAGCTCCGGCGAAGTCATCGCCAATATCGTCGAGCAAGTGGCGGTGCAAGTGAACGGGGCCATTGACCGCATGGCCGACTTGCTTATTAGCTACTCACCAGAAATGACGGCCGACCGCAGTTACATTGATGAGAACGCCTATGACAGTCAAATCCTGGATGGGTTCACGGCCGTGTTAGGGTTAGCCTACCCTTTCGGTTCGTTGATGAAACAGCTTCAGACTTTGGTCGCAACTGGCCGGAGTACCAGGCGGATTACGCGGAATTAGCCCTCAGCGAGTGGGGCTTTGACGATGGCGAACTGAGCCAGTCCGAGTTATCTGACCTGGCACTTTCATATCTACGGCGTAAGCGGTTCGAGGCCAAGTTGGTGGCGGCCGAGCTTGCGCCGGTGATTGCTGGCATGTGGGGCGGTGGGCCAACAGGAGTTGGCGCAACAGGAGTTGGCACAACCACACCATCTACTGGCAATCCAAACGGCCGTATATCGGCCGAGCAAATGTTCGCCGAAGTGGGCTTGGTGATTGAATAATGGCCTTTACATTAGGCGATGCACTCATCTACCTAAAAGCCGATTTAGATCGGCTGAATCAGGATTTGGATAAAGGTGAACAGCAGACCAAATCCTGGACGAGCCGTGTGGCCGATGGCATTGGCATTGCCCTGGGCGATGCCATTGTCGGGGCGGTCGGTAAAGGCATCCAGGCCGTAGGCCAGTTGGGCCAGAATGTTTTCCAGTTCTCTCTCGATTCCCAACGGGCCGTCGGCAACCTTAAATCTGAATTAGGCGCAACGGCCGATGAAGCCCGGCTGCTGGGTGACATTGCCAAGCAGGTGTGGGCCAACAACTTTGGTGGCGATTTAATCGAGGCCGCCAATGTGGTGGGCCAGGTGCGCCAGCAAATTCGCAGCCTGAATGAAGAGGGCATTCAAGGCACGGCCGAATTTGCCCTGGCCATTCGTGACACCTATGGCGGGGATGTACCCCAAACTATCAGTGCCACCCGCACCCTCGTCGAGGACTTCAACCTGACCTGGCAGCAGGCCAGCGACTTCATCGCCGCCGGGTTCCAACGCGGCCTCAACCGCAGCGGCGACTTTCTCGAATCCATCACCGAATACAGCCCGCAGTTTGCCGCTGCCCAGGCCACTGCCGGTCAATTCTTCTCAGCCATGGACGGCGGCCTGCAAGGCGGTGTGCTGGGTACTGACAAATTCCTGGATATGTTTAAGGAGTTTCGGGTTCGCATCCTCGATGGCAGCGAGACGACGGCCCAGGGCTTCCAGCAAATTGGCCTCAACATTGATGAGGTCACTACTCGCTTACAAGATGGCTCGTCTACCATCACCGACGTGTTCCAGGAAGTTACCGGCCGTTTGCGCCAGACCGATGACCAGGCGGTGCAGATGCAGGCGGGCGTGGCCCTGCTGGGCACGCAGTTTGAGGATTTGGGCACGCAGGCGGCAACGGCCGTTGACCTGGCGGCCACCTCAATGGATGATCTGGAAGGGGCTGCCGATGCCCTGGGCGCACGCTACACCAATCTTAGCGATATTTTCACCGGCTTCGGCCGCAAACTGACCCTGGCCTTGTCACCGGCCAGCGACGCTCTGCTGGATTTAGTCAATGATGCCATGCCCGATGTAGAGGCTGGCTTCAACCGCTTCCTGGCGAATGTGCAAGCCTTTGCGGTGGGCTTTGTGGGCATTTTGCGCGGGGCGATGACCCTCGGCCGCGCTTTCTTCCGAGGCTTCCGGGGCGATGCCGACACAGAGTTGGGTGGCGCGGCTGAAAATGCCGGTGGTTGGGGGCGCAACATCGTGCTGCAACTGGCACGCGGTATGGCGGCGGCGGCAACGGCCGTTGTCAGCGTCCTGAACCAGATCGGGCAGATTATCACCGGCTGGCTGAAGCCAGGCAGCCCACCCCGGCTGCTGCCCGACATTGACGATTGGGGCAAGGGCCTGATTGATGCTTACCTGAGCAAAGCTGACCAGGCCGACATGAGTGCGCTGCACCGTGTGGGTGACACCATCATGGGCATCCTGGGCGGCTTTGGCAGTGGGGAAAGCTTCAGCCTCTTTGACAGCCTCTCCGGCACCATCCAGCAGATGTTCCAGAATCTGCCGGATGCGGCTGAAGACGAGACGATTATCGGCCGTATTATGGGCAGCCGTGCCTTGCTGGCCAGCCTGGTGGGTGAATTGGAAGACACGGGCCAGGTCAGCCAGGCCACCTTTGAAGCATTGGCAAAATCGCTTAAAGGTCTGCCGGGCATGGCTATGGATTATGTCCAGGCGATGGTGCAGGCGGCCAGCGCAACCAAAGAGGTGGAAGCGGCTGAGGAAAAGCTCAAGCAGGTCATGCAGGAGTACGAAGACCGGCTGAAGCCGCTTAATGACGAACTGCAAGGCATCCGTGATAAGCGGCAGGATATGGCCGACGAGAAGCGGCTGGCGCAGCTGCGCCAGGCCATTGCGCGTGGCGCTCTCAGTGAGCAGGATAAGGAATTGGCTTTGATGGAGATTCGGGAGATTGAACTCCAGAAGGCCATTGATGCCACTGAGAAGGAGAAGGAAACGGCCGTTGATGCCGCTCAAGCTACATTAGACGCGGCCGAAGCCAAACAGAAAGCGGCTGAAGAACAATTAGCCATCCAACAGGCTCTCATTGCGGCCCAACAGCAAGGCAATGAGATGATTGAGCAGCAGGCCAACCTGCTGGAGCAGTTGGCCCAAACAATGGAAGACGTAGCCTCGGACATTGGCTCTGGTGTGGCTGCGGCTGTTGGTGAAGGATTAGGCGAGGCCCTGGCTGGGGCTGGCTTGGGTGAGGACTTTGACCCCCTGGCCGGGCTGGATGGGGCTGGTTTAGCCGATGGCCTGGCCGATAGTTTGGGTGAGGGGTTGGGCGATGACTTGTTTGATGGTCTCTTTGATGGCCTGGATGTGGATGGGCTGGTTGACGAGATATTGGGCGAATTTGCGCCGCTGGAGGGGGAGCTAGAAGGGCTGGGGGAAACATTTGGCACTTTAGGAGACAAAATCGGGGAGTATGTCGGTTATTTAGACCCAGCCAATGAAGACGGGGAGACGTTCCGGCAGGTCATTTTAGGCATTGGCATTGCTCTGGCAACGGCCGCTATTGCCCCCACCCTGGCCGGGATCGCGGCTGGTCTGATTTCGCTCGTCAGCGGGCTTGGCTCTGTCGGGGGCATTGTGGCTTTGTTGGGGGGGCCAATCACCATTGTCATTGGCCTGATTACGGCCCTGGGTCTGGCCTGGGCCACCAACTTCCTGGGCATCCGCGATAAGGCTCAGGAGGTTATAGACTACCTTCAGCCTCTCTTTGAGGAGTTTGGTAATTTCTTCTCAGGTATCTGGGATTCGGCCGGTTTAGTCTGGGACGGTTTCAAAGCCCTTTTCTCTGGCGACTTTGAAACCTTTGGTGAAACAATCCAGGAAGCCTGGGAAAACGCCTGGCAAACCGTTATAGATTTCCTTTCCAACCTATGGGGTATGGCCGAGCCAAAGCTCACCGAGTGGAAGGATGCCGCTGTTGACTGGTTCAACAATGTGGATTGGAAAGCCCTGGGCCTGACGGTGATAACGGCCGTTATCGTCGGCCTGGCCACTTTCTGGGCAACGGCCGAAACCACGATCAACGGCTGGTTTGATTCCTTCGCCACCTGGTTTAACAGCGTAGATTGGTACGGGCTAGGCTTCAGTGTCGTTACCTTCCTCCTCGATGCGCTGGCTACCTTTTGGGCCACCGTCTCGACGACAATTGACGGCTGGTTTGAATCCTTCGCCACCTGGTTTGCCGAGATGGATTGGTACGGGCTGGGCTTCAGTGTTGTTACCTTCCTCCTCGATGCCCTGACTACCTTTTGGGCCACCGTCTCGACGACAATTGACGGCTGGTATGAGTCCTTCCTGGACTGGTTTAAGGAAACGGACTGGCAATATTTAGCATTGTGGGTCATCGAGCAGCTGGAGATGAAGCTGAAGACATTCTGGCTGGAGACCAAGAACACCATTGATGATTGGTGGCGGGATATGAAATCCTGGTTCGAGGAGCAGGACTGGGGCGCACTGGCAACCAACATCATAGACGGTATTGTCCAGGGTGTCAGCAGCGGGGCATCGGCTGTGGTGGGGGCATTGACGAATCTGGCCCAGGGCATGTGGGATGCCTGGACACAATATTGGGAACAGCAGTCGCCATCGAAGGTGATGATTCGCTCTGGCGAAAACATCGCCGAGAGTGGGGCCATCGGCGTTCGCAACAAGATGCAGAGCGCGACGGCGGCCATGCGTGACCTGGCCGATGAGTTTTTCAAGCCCGTTGCCAATCTTCAGGCAGGGGTGGGTGGGCCAACGGCCGTTGCTGCTGCACCCATCACCCCCGCCGCACCTGCCCAAACCACCATTCATAACGAATTTCATGAAGGCGCAATCACCCTGGCCTCTGGCGAAGCCGTGCGCGTCTTTTTTGAAGAATACCTGCGTGGTCTCATTGACGACCGGCAGTTGGCGAGGGTGCTTGGATGACGTTGAAATTTTACGACCATTTAGACGAAGTGGACTTGGACACAACCGATGCCAAAATCGAGAAAGGCGGCTGGCCGCAAAACGGCCCCACGCCCCTGCCGGGCAATAAATGGGCCGAAGTGGAAGAGTCTATCCGGGTGGCTTGGCTGCTGGAAGATGATGATGACCGGGCGGCCGAGATGGGCAAACTGGGCAAACTGGCGATACGGGCGTTGGAGGTGCAGAATCCGCTGCATCCCTATTATGATGACCCGGCCAAGCACGTCGTTATGGAGGCCAAAACACCCACGGAGACCAACACCCGCTACGCCACCATCAGCATGATTCGTTCGCCGCAGCTGGACACACGCCACCAGGGCGGCCAGCAGTGGTTGACCCTGAGCGCGAAGGTCATGCGGGAAGGGTTGTGGCGCGGTGTGCGGCCGGGTGGGACGATGATCAACCTGGTGAATGCTCAACAGGTTTACAACCATGACTACAGCACTAAGCACAATTACATCACCGTTGACCCGGATGACATTGATGGCGATGCGCCAGGCATATTAAAGCTGACTTTCAAAACCGTCTCCGGGCAAACTGGTTTTTTTGCCAATGCCACCTTTTTTGTCTCGGTGGTAACGGCCGATAGTTTGGCCGATCTGAATGCGATGGAACTATGGCAGCTGGCTAACAGTGCCACTTCCATCAATGCCGGCGGCACACCAGTAGACGCAACGGCCGCTGGCTTTGGAGAAACGCCAGATACATATGCTATTAAGTGGACGCAGCAGACGGCGGGTAATGCGTACTATGAACTGGCAAATGCTCTGGCTAAAACCTCTGGCGCGTTCCAGGTTTACGTGGTGGGCCAGCCAGATGAAGAAGATAAAACGGATGCCAGATTTCTGCACGGCTTTGGCAGCAGCCCCCAGTCTGGACCAGGTGTGGATGCTCACTATGGTACTGACGCGGGCGCGAACACATGGCGGTGCAAGTACCTGGGTGAAATTCAAGTGCCGCCAGGCGGCCTGGTGCGCGGGCAAAGCTCCAACAAGACCTACACATTCCGTCACCAGTGGCAGGCTGATGATGCCGTTGATTATTATCAGGCGGCAGGGTTCTTGATGCCCACCCATGAACAGTTTTTTGGCGCGAAAATACCGGGTGCAGCATTTGGCGGAGCAACGGGGCTGACTTCCCTGGTGATTGATGGTGAAATCGAGCGCGTCTATTCGCTTGATGATAATGGTGATTTGCTCTATTCAAGCTTCCCTCTAAATGGTCAGTTTCCCCAGATTGTCCCTGGCAAATGGAATCGCATTTATTTCTACAATCTGAACTTCAACGATCCATCTGGTGGTACTGGTCCACATTATTTTTTTAGCCAGTTTCATATGACGGCCGATTACGTGCCACGCTACCAATACCTGAGAGGTGCAGGCTAATGGCCTTTGTCGAACTCAGCACCGGCCACATTTACAAGCCGCTGGATGGGCTAACTGTGCCTGGTCTCTTTGAGCAAACCGACCTCCTGGCTGATGTCACGCGCTGGATGTGGCCGAGCTACCGACGCACAGCGGTGGCCGATGGTGGCGACGCAATGGCCTCGTTCACCATGCAGGGGCCAGATGTCTTTTTGGAATATGTGCTGGAGCAGTGGCTAGGTGGGCATTTTGAGGAGACTTATATTGGCCGCACCACCTTCATGGGCCGCATCAATACGCTGCGCCTCAGCTACAACAACACGGTGATGATTTATACTCTGGACACGGTGTTTAATCGCATCGCCTGTTATTACACCAGCATTGTCACCGGCCAGACGGAGCTAACTGACTTTTATGATGATGCCGCCAGTCAGCAGCAGTGGGGCATTCGGGCCTTGCTCATACGGCCGTCAGATTACATAGACCTGGCCGAAGCAGAGGCCAAAGCCCAGCAAGTGCTGGCCGAAGTAGCGCAGCCGCGCCAGGTAACGGGCTGGATTAGCCGGCCGACAGGGGCCGCAGCGGCCGTTGGCACACTCCAGGTCAACATTGAAGGCTACGGGATGACACTGGAGAGCAGCCTGCATTATGAGCCAAGCCCTGGGGAAGATGATGCCAGTGATGAAGTGGCCTTTGCCCTCACCGGCAATAATCCGGCTCCCAGCTTCATCACCATTGGCACAATTGACACCAATACCAAACAAGTGACCATCACCAGTGACTATCGCTCCCGTCTTCAGCGCATCAAGTGGATTGCCGAGCAGCGCGACGGTGATGGCAACCGCTACCGCTGGGGCTGCTTCCGGGGAAGAACCTTTACATATAAAAAGGTCACGCTGCCGGTGGAGCGAGAAGACCTCACTTACGATGTGGTCATTAAGGGCAATCGGCGCATTCATCGGGAGAGCGGCCGTTCTGTTTATGTACCTGCGCCACTGCTTCAGCCAGGCGGCTTCTCCTACGCGCTGGATGGCACGGGTGGCAAACCACCGGCGCGGCCAATTCACCAAGACGGCCGTTGTCAATATGATGTCGCTGTTGAATATTCGGCCAGTGGCGGCGTTCTGCGCGGGGCTGGCTTTGATGTCAATGAACGTGCCCACGCCATCGAGATGGCGATCTTGGGCCAGAGGAAATTCTAATGACAGCTTTACCACACAGCCTGGAACAACTGGTGGATGTACTCAATGCCAGTAACCGCCGGGCTGCGCCTGGCAGTGGCGGGAGCAGCGGGGGATCGGGTGGCGGAGTTGGCATACCACAAGACCCGCCCAACAACGCCTGGAAGCAAGGCTTTGCTGAAGCCTATGATATTTCATTAGGAGGCACAGGCTATGTGGATTTCGACTTCTCCGCCATCATCCCAGAGGGGGCTAAGGTTGGTTTTTTTCGCCATACAATCCTTGACGGCAATGAATTAGACCATCTGGAATACAAAATTCGGCCCCATAATGCCAGCCAATACCTGAGCCTTCAAACCCCCAACGGCGTCCATTATTGGGATGACTTTATCACGCTTCCACTGACGGAGAATCGAATTGTTCAAGTCTCGATTGACGAACCAACAGGCTCCGATTATGTGGAATTTTCCATCGAGGTGGTGGGCTGGGGCATGGGTAGTGGTAGTGGTGAACGCCTCATCGAATGGGCCGAGGGTGGCGACTATGAGATGACCGCCATTACCTATCACGGCACGTATACCAACGTCGTCTCGTCAGCCACGGTGAGGTGGCCGGATGGCAGCTTAGGCACATTTACAGCTACAAATATCAATGCCACCTATGAGGCGATTGATGCTTACAAGATTAGTCACACCAACAGCGGCTTGACGGTGACGCAGACGGCCGTTACGCGCAATGCGGATGGCAATATTACGGTCAAGCCTGCTTTGTCTGTGCCTGCCGGGAGTGGCGTGGGTAACAGTGAAAGCCTCATCGAATGGGCCGAGGGTGGCGACTATGAGATGACCGCGATTACCTATCACGGCACGTACACCAGCGTCGTCTCGTCAGCCACTGTGAAGTGGCCGGATGGCAGCGCAGGCACATTTACAGCTATAAGCATCAATGCCACCTATGAGGCGATTGATGCTTATACGATTAGCCACACCAACAGCGGCTTAACGGTGACACAGACGGCCGTTACGCGCAATGCGGATGGCAATATTACAACCAAGCCAATCCTGACGGTGGCTTGATAAGGAGATTTAGATGAGTGCGTTTGATTCTGTAGTAAAGAAGATTAGCTCTATTGTGGGCATTACCAGCAAGGGGCAGGCGACAAAAGCCAATTCATTTCCGGTGGTGATTTCGTCGGATGATGACAGCCTGGCGCGGCTGGGGGCGGTGACGGAGACGGCTCCGGGCACAGATACGGCCAGTAGTGGGTTGAACGGCCGTCTACAGCGCATCGCCCAACGGCTGACGAGTCTCATAGCCTTGTTGCCCACCAGTTTAGGGCAGAAAACGAAGGCCAATTCGCTGGCAGTCACCATTGCCAGCGACGACAATACGCTCCAGACATTGGTGATCATTGGCGGCGACACGGGCAATATGGTGTCTTCGCTCAGCACGATTGACACCGACACAGGGAATATCGCCACCGTGAGCGGAGCGGTATCAGACGCGGCCGTGACCACTGACACCACTGGCACGTTGAGCGGCAAGCTGCGCGGCCTGGTGAAGTGGGCGTATGAGCGGATGCCCGCCAGCCTGGGGCAGAAATCGAAGGCAAATTCGTTTCCTGTGACACTGGCGAGTGACCAGGGGGCAGTGCCGGTGGCGATTGCGGCCAATAAAATCACGGTGACGAAGAAAAGTGGGGCCACGATTGCGGCGAGTGCCAGCACCTACACCTCTGGTGATGTGTTTGGCGGCTTGATTACGCTGTCGGATGTATTGGACAGCACAACGTTTTTTGGCCGGATTAAGAAAATTACCATTCAGGCATTGGAAAGCACAACGGTGGATGAGATTGATGTGATCATCTTCGATTCCAACCCCTCCACCTCCACGCTGAACGATTCGCAAGGCATTGATATTGCTGATGCCGATGATGAAAAGGTCATCGCCGTTGTTCAGTTTGCGGCGACGGATTTTGCACCGTCGGCCGGGAATAATAAGTATGCGACAAAGGAGCTAGATTTGTTGGTTCAAGGCGCGGCGGACGATCTATTTTTGGCACTGACGTCGGGCGGCACATGGACGTTTGGCAGCGCGAATGGTATCGGCTTGGTTATCTCAATAGAAAAGGCGGCATAAGATGAAAAGGAAATTGATGGTGGTTTTGGTGTTGGTGGTTTTGGCGTTGGGCATGGCAACGGCTGCGGTGTTGGCGAAGGCGGACAAGTACGTGCATTGGCAAATGATTATGCGCTTTGGGCAGACGGGGATTGTGATTTGCGAAGGTACGGCCGATTACCCCGTCCCCACAGAGTTGGCGGGTGGGGTGTTGGAGATTACCTGCCCACAATGAGCAGTTGGCGCAATCCTGAAGGAGGAGGTCGAGGGCGATGAATAAATACAAGATTGAGCTGGAGCGGCTGCTAAAGAAGCATGGTCTGCTTGTTGGGTTGCTCAACGTCATTGATACCGACATCAGCATCCGCCGCGAATTGGAGCAGATTAATGACATTCCTTTTCCCCTGCGGAAGTCGGTGGAAGTAGAGCGCACACGTGAACAGTTGCAGCACCATTTGGCAGAGGTTAAAGAGGACATCCTGGGCATGATTGACATTATCAGGAAGCATGAGGGGATTGGGTGAAAGACGATAATCTAGCCTTGATGCGGGAGTTGATTGATGTCATTGCCCGCAACGAGGCAGCCACCAAGCGGACGGATAGGCGGCTGGCACAGGCCAATCGTCACCTGTTGGAGATCAAAAAAAAATTGACGAAATTCAACGGGAGATCGCGGCACTTTGGGAAGCCAATGCCGAAGTCCAATACAGGCTCGACTTACAGATCGCGCCGGGGGCCGTAGCTGATGAGGCTATTGAGAAGCTGCGCCGCATCGAGGTGGAAGCGGCCAAGTTGGCCGAAGAGCAAGCGCGGGCAGCGGCCACAACGGTGGCAGCCGACGCAACCCGCCAGGCTTTAATCGCCACGATTGCGAAATCATTTAGCGATGAGGAGATGGCTGGGCTGCTGAGCGACCTGGGCGTAGCGGCCGAGATTAACCAGAACGCGGCCGTTACTGAGCAGGCCCGGCTGTTGGTGGATTATTTTCTACGACGGAAGCGGGTGGGGGAGTTGGTGGAGACATTACAAGTGGAACGGCCGTTGGTGCAATGGCCGAATCTGGAAAATAAACGAGGAGAATAAACGAGGAGTCGTCATCATGTTTTTGATTTGGATTATTATCTTCATTTTACTGGTGCTGATCATCTTCGTGCCGATCCTAATCGGGCTTTCTTTTGATGACGAGGATGACATTGACCCGCGCACAGGGAAAGAGCGGTAAGCCATGCCTGCACCTAGCCCAATAGGCAGTGTTGTAACCATTAGCACATCGGCGGCCTCTGGCAGCCAATCTATCACCGTGCCAGCTGGGGCGACGGTGGCTTTGGTCATGCCGGGCTATTGGGATAATGGGGAAGATTTCACCAGCTTCACTCTGGCCGGAAATGGCTTCACCAAAAAGGCAACATTATTAAATGCCAGCTACGACCACACGGCCGTTTGGTATCTAAATAACCCGACTTCAGGCAGCCAGACATTTGCCTGGTCAAAGAGCAGCAGCACGTCCGAGGGCGCGGTTATTAAGGTTCTGTTCCTGCAAGACACCGACACCAGTGGCGATCCCGTCCGCGGCTATGGCACAGGGGGCAACAGCAGCGGCTCGACGGTCACAGTCACTACCAGTTCCTTCGCCACTGATGCCAACGATCTATGTATCGTGACGGTGGCTGCTTATCTGGAGTTTGGCGTTACCGCAAATCCGGCTCCCACCGGCGCAGGCCAAACCAGCCTGGGGGAAACATCCTACAACAATTGCACCGATGCTATCGGCTACAAGGCTGGCTCTGGCAGCAGCACCACCATGCAAGCCAGCGGGCGATACCCTGGTGTCATTGGATTTAGTGTCAAGGGGTCGTCGGGCAGTGCCAGCAAAACGGGCAGCGACTCCGGCAGTGTTGCAGATTCTGGCAGCCTGACCGTTTCTGGAGCAGCCTCGGAAACGGCCGTTCTCACTGAAACAGGCGTTCTCTCCGCGGACTTGCCCGGCAGCGATGTAGCCAGTTTGGCGGAAACGGCCGTTCTCACCGGTGATATTCCTGGCACAGATTCGGCCGTTCTCAGCGAAAGCAGCAGCCTGGCCGTCGAAGTTAGCAGCAGCGAAACGGCCGTCTTGGATGAGGCGGGCGCACCCGCCGCCGACATAGTTGGCAGCGATGCAGCCAGCTTGACTGACAGCAGCAATCTTGACGAGAGCCAGGCCATAGCCGGCAGCGATTCGGCCACGCTAACCGAGACCTCCACCATCGAGGTCACGCTGTCGGCGACTGATACGGCTCTGCTGGCTGAGGGCGCGTCCATTGCCGCTGTGCTGGTTGGTTCGGATGTTGGCGTGGCCACAGAAAGCGTGGCCAGGCAAGCCGATGTTGTAGGCACGGAAAGTGCCAGCCTGACCGATACTGCTAATCTCACGGCCGAGAGCAGCAGCAGTGATGAAGGCAACTTGGCGGAAACGGCCGTTCTCGCCGTTGACCTAGTTGGCACAGATACGGCCAATTTAGCCGAGTCCAGTTCAGTGACCCAAAGCGGTGACGACAAAGTTGGCACTGATTCGGCCACGCTCAACGAGACATCCACCATTGAAGTTGTGCTGTCGGCGACTGACACGGCTCTGTTGGCCGAAGGCGCGGTCGTCGCTGCCAGCCTCGCCGGTGCAGATGAGGCGGTGTTCATTGAAGCAAGAATGGTAACGGCCGTTCTTGCTGTATCAGATACAGCCAGCTTCGCGGAGGCAACAACCAGCAGCCAAGCAGATTTGGTATCTGTAGACCTGGCTAATTTTATGGAAATGGTAGTCATATCGGCTGATGTGACCACCAGTGATAATGGCAGCCTGGCCGACAATGGCGAGGTTGCTGGAGATGCTGTTTATGTGAATGCGACCATCATCGGGCCGTCGTCGGTCGGAGTGGTCATTTCCCCCACAACGGGGGGTAGGGTTATTGGCCCCAAAACGACCATAACCATATAGGAGCCAAAATGAAGGATTTAGCACAGTTACAGGAACGTTCAGTTATTGCCACAGCCACGCCAGGTCATGATGCCGTGCGCTGGCACGCCAAATGGCGCATCGAGAAATTTGACGGCGATTGGAATGGAGAGCAAATAGCGGCTGGCCTGGCGGGGCAACCGTATGAGGTCATCGAGCGCGAGGGCAATCTGCTGATGTATGGGGGAGCATCCTGCCTGTGGCAGTGTCTCATTGGCAACGGCACGGGTACGGCGGCGCAGACGCTCACCTTCTTCAACAATGGTAATGCCCACATCGGCGTGGGGGACAGCAACACGGCCGCGGCCGCCACCCAGACCGACTTGCAGGCCAGCACCAACAAGCTGCGTAAGGCGATGGAGGCCACTTATCCGCAGCACACAGACGGCGTGACTTCTGGCGCGGCTGCCATCACCTTCCGCTCGGTGTTTGGTTCATCTGAGGCGAACTGGGCCTGGGAGGAGTGGGGCGTGTTCAATGGCAGCAGTGGCGGCCGAATGCTCAACCGCAAGGTGGAAGGTAATGGCACAAAAGCCAGCGGCTCCACCTGGACATTCACCGTTACCCTTTCCTTGTCCTAATGGCTGAGCGCGTTCAACTCCCGACCTGGACAGAAGGGTCAACTTATAAAGGGCTGCTGCTCACCTGGACGGATGAGGCTGGTAATCCCGAAGACCTGACCGGGGCAACGATTACCGGCCGCATCAAAAACAAACAGGCGAAGGCAAGCCGCGATGTGGCTGGGTCTATTGTGCCCACCGCTAACGCGGCCGAGGGCGAGGCGCAGTGGACGTTTCATGTAGATGATGTGGTCGCTGGTCAATACGAGGTGCAGCTGAAGGCAGTGCGGGCTGGGAAGCCCTGGTTGTCTTTTGTGGCTGACTGGGAAGTGGAAGAGGTGATTTAGAAAGGAAACGGCCGTTCTTGGGGCAGTGGCAGTTCCTCCTGCACCGGCTCGGCATAAACCTCTTCTAATTTTTCAATCGGCCAATACAGCCGCCAGATGTGGTGTTCCTCTCCGCCTGAGCGGCTGACACTGATGTGGCCACGCCAGATGTGTGAAGGCTGCCATAGAAATATGACAGCCTCCATCACCGTTTTCATCTCTATCTCAGACGGCGCCTGCTCCACGCGGCTGCACCCCAGGACGGTCATGCCATTACCCCGCGTGATCCGGAGTGCCAGACCGCCGTTGAGCCGTTTGCCTTCCGGCTTGAGGTTTTTGAGAATGGGGACGAGCTTATTCATTTGAGTAAGTCCAGCAGGGATAGCTGCGTGGGGGGATGTTCTCCAGACCGGGGGTAAAGCCCACGTGTCGGGTGCTGCGGCGGCGGATTTGATGACGAGTGACTTTGCGGTCGAGAAGCACCAGTGCCTCCCCTTCTTTGAGGTCTTGGACGGTCTTCTTAACCCGGCTCGGCTGCCAGGGGATTAGCCCCTCGTAAACTTTCATGTCTACCGGGTGAGTCACTTGATGTAGGAAGGCGGAATCGGCCATGCACAATGTGCTTTTATGAACATCGGCACTGCGTTGGCTGATCATGACCATGCCCAGGCCGCGTTTGCGGCCGCGCTTGGCGATTCTGATTAGAAGTGGTGAGATGGTGGTTTTGCCCACCTGGGGAACCCACTCGTGAGCTTCCTCCAAGAATATTACCAAGGGGATGCGGTGAACGGCCGATAATCGCCAAATGGTATTGAGATAGATGGAGAGCATCTCCTCACGGGCACTGTCTTCTATATGGCTCATATCAAAGACGACGGGTGCGCCAGCAAGGTAGGATTTCTCGGCCACAAGGTTGATGTTGCTCATGGTGACATTGACATCGGTCTCGGTGTTGAGGGAACGGCCGATGACGGTCACATTGGGGAATTTCTCCTTCATGGTGAAATATTCGCCATCAATGTCAATCACTAGAATGGGGATGCCGGCATCGAGCAGCCCCTCCATGATGACAGCGGCGGTGTTGGTTTTGCCGCTGCCAGGGATGCCCAATATTGCCATGAAACGGCCGATGCAGCTTGGGGCCGTGAGGGGCAGGATGCCGTAGATGTCTATGATCATTCTTCCTCCTCATCAGACGAACGCAGCGTCCGCTTGGCCTCGCGGCTGACCAGGTTGATGGCGGAACGGAGAGCGTCCACACACAGGGTAATTTCTTCCACATCTGAATAAAGCATTTTGAAGCGAACCAGTCTGGTATCAAAGTCATCGAGAAGGTGGCGCAGCTGCCAGATGGCAGACTCTTCGGTAAGGAACAGTGCAGCCGCACTCTGATTCTTCTCGTGCAACAGTTGACGTAGTTGCTCGGTTACATTGTTGATGGCCTGGCGTAGGTGATTGGTGCGGTATGGTTGCCTGGTTGGTTTTAGTTCGTGCGTTTCCATAATTTGCCAGAAAGCGCACTTTCCGTCTGACTTCATCATATGCGCGGCTTTGAGGCGATTCTGCACATCTTCGCCAAAGAAACGGAGCAGCCAAGCATGTGTCAGTGACTCCAGTGTGTTGATGCTCAAGTAGTTGGTCGGTTCGGCGGTCTCAAGTTCGCGGACGCGCTCCTGTAGGTATTGCAGCCAGTTGGCGACGGCCGTCGCCAAGTCCTCAGCACGATATGGGCCTTTGATGCTGGCCACCATCTCCGGCCACAATGGGTGATTTACCTTTTGCTGTTGGATGGCTTGCATGAGTTCCAACTGGCCGGGAATGTCGTTGATGCGTTGGCCGATGCCCCAGCGCATGATGATTTGTTCAAGGTCGGCAGGATTGAGAAGTTTGGTGGGCGATGTGGCAACGGCCGTTTCTTGAGATTTAATAACATCCTCAGTGGCTTGCCATCGTCGGTGCATCTCTCGGTCGAGTCGGTTTTCTCGCTCAACGGCCGTTTCCGCCGCCTGGATGTACTGTTCAAGTTCGGCGGTGTAGGAGTAGCCATCGAGCTTTGGTTTCGGTGCTGCGTGGCCTTTCTTATGGCATTTCTCACAGATATGCTCATCGCCGGGACTGCTGCCATTGCGCCAGGCTGTCCAGCCTGCATTGGGCGGCATGTCGGTGAAGCATCGGCCACACTTCCACCAGTAGCCTGGCGATCTGATTTCTTGCCAGGAGGCAACGGCCGTTTCCTCCTCCTCATACGCTTTCACGTCACCCATTACCTGGTTGATGACGGGTTCGGACTTGATACGGTCGGCCATGAGATTGCCTACTTGCTTCGGTGGATTCTCGCGCCGCAGCCGGTACATGGCCTTTTTCAGGTAGAACTTGGGGTCGGTCAGGCCAGGGAACTCTTTCACGAACGCCGCGTAACAGGGCGAGTTGGCGTGATGGATTTGGTTGTCGGAGAGGTCGCGCCAGGTACGGCCGTCGCGGTCATTGTAGGCCGAGAGCCAGGCATAAACTTGCTGATCCAGTGTACGCTTCTGGAATAATTCCTCATCCGCGATAATCGTAGAGAGTGCCGTTTTGAGCATGTCTGGAGTGTAGTCGTATTGGCTCAAATGATTTTTTTTAATTTCGGCCAAATAGGCATCGTGTTGATTCTTCCACATGTTTCTGGCAACGGTGAGCCAATTCTCCCGATTGCCGCCGTAGCGTTCGATCCAGCCGCGGACGGCCGTTGTGAATTCGTATTGCGCCACCTGGCGTTTTTGAATATGGCCCTCGATAACCTCTTTGGCTTTGGTGTAGGTAACGGTTTCGCCTTCTTCTGCCGCCTCTATTATTTCCTGTCGCGCTTCATCGGGAGTAGAAGGTGATGCCAGCATATACAAGGCCGAAGTAGCTATATTTATTTTCCCAAATTGGGAAGATTTGAACTGGCGGTATACTTCCATCATGCGATAGGCAGTGCTTTTGCTGTACCCTGTGGATTCTACCCAGGCCAGGAATACGCCATTCTTGTGGTTAGCCAATTCCTGTTGGGCCTCATGAAACTCACGGCCGTTTTCCCAAATGTCCGAGGCCATGCGGCGGGTGCGTTCGCCCACCCGCTCGGCGCGGGCCTTGAGGCTGATGCGGGTTTCTGCATCCAGTTCGTTGTAATCAAAGGTTTGTGCTGGGGCCAAGTAAACGGCCGTTGGTTCACTCATTATTTTCTTCCTTCATCTGACTGATGCGACTACTGAGCATACAAGCACACACTACAAAAAAAGTGACAATCAGTCCGAAAATTAGTAAAGCAATTAAACAGTTCATTTCATTATTTGACGCAAAAAACGGATAAAAAAATTGTTTGACGCAAAAAACTATAGAAGCAGCGAGGCCAGGGCGTTGGTAACGTCATCGTCACTCATACCAATGGCGGATTCCGCCATTGGTGCTTTGCCGGTGCGGAGGCGGGTGATAACGGCCGTTGCCCTGCCTCGCTCCGGGAGGTTGTTGAACCAGGCGAGGAGATCGGCATCATGCTCCGGGTGCAGCCGCAGCTTGATGTTGATCGTCACCGGTTCGTAATCAAGCTCCGGTCGTGCCATTTCTCCTCTCTATACATTCCAACCACGAAACGGCAACGGCTGCGACCTGTATCAATTCGTCTTGCAGTGTTCCGGCTGCACGGCCGCCAAACTCATCATGCAGCGCGGCCTGTGCCACTTCGCCGATCTCCTCGGTGAGAATTGCCAGCCAGCGATAATCATCATGATTCTGCTCACCCCATTTCCCATCTTGCTTGGCTCGCTCGTTGGCGATTTCCTGAAAAATTGCACCTCTCATCTCTATTCCTTCTCTTCCTCATCTGCGGCCGCCAATGCTTGCTCGATCTCTGTTTTATGGCGAAGGCATAGGTAATGATGTTGATTGCCAACGGTGGCTTTGTACCATGCCTGATCCTCGCACATATCACACGGTCGTAAGTCGCCATAGGCTGAAACCAAAGGGACTCTCTCGTTCGGTAGTAATGGCCTAATCTGTAGCACTGGTATTGGCTCTGCGGGAGTTTCTTCATCCAACGGAAAAAGCGTGGGCGCATCGAGTAATTCCATGCGTAGGCTTTCGGGCAATTTGGCTGTGTATTCACAGGCAGGCCATTGCGAACAGCCAATGAAGTAGTTGTGTGTCGTTTGGTTCTGGCGAATGACTAAATCTCTCTCGCACTCTGGGCACTCGCCTGCAAAACGACCGATGAGGTGTTTCATGAGCGCAGCCTCCGCACCTGGTGCGGAGGCTGGACCGCGCCCATTATCTACCAAATCAAAACGCACACGGTCGCCTTCGTAGAGGTTGCGACGGCCGTCTAGCCCAGATTTTTCTTCAATCTGCGAGTAGTGGACAAAGACATCACCAATGGCTTGCGTGCTGACAATGAAGCCGTATCCTTTTTGTCGGCTGAACCATTTGACAGTGCCTTCAATGTTCATTTCGCCTCCTTCGCCACTGCCAGCTTGTATAAGCCCTGGGCAATCGCCATCACGGGGTCATCCGGCAGGCTGGCTTTGCCCTCGAATTTGGACAGCAGACGGCCGTTGAGTAGCCGCGCTCCACCACCTACTAAAATAACGTGGGCAAAGCGTCGCCAGTCACGGCCCCAACTGGCCTCCACCTTGCCCAATACTTGCCGCGCCCAGTCCTCGATGTCCTGGTGGGTTTCCAGGTTGCCCAGGCGCAGCTTGGCATCCAATTCGCCTAAACTGTACAAGCCCTGGGAACGGCCGTTGACGCGCTCCAGCAGCCGCCGCACACCGTCTTGGCTGCCAGCCGTGAAGCGGGGGATGAATGTGCCAGATTGAAAGACCTGGCGTTCGACGGTGTTGAAGCCGACGCTAATCACGCCAACCTCCTGGCCCAGGTGGGCAGCATGACGCGGACGGCCGTCATCGGCCAGAATGTAATCGAAGTACGCGCCCATGGGCTGGCTGGCGACATGGACGGCTTTCACGCTGAGGCTGTAAGGCTGGGCGTCGGCTTGCCAGTGATGGACACCGACGAGCCATTGGCGCACGGCTGCCACCACATTGTCCACCTCGCCCTTGTCGCCGGAGATCGGCTCCAATGGCAGGCCAACGTAGAGTGTGACGCTGGCGGTTTTGGGGATGATGTGGCACTGGTGCATGTAGCGGGTGAAGGCCGCATAGAGTAGCACCTGCACCTCGACGCTGCCAATGAGCCGGTCATAATCCATATTCTCGATGGCGCGGCCGTAGGCATGCGCACCAAGACCACACCAATATGGTTGATGCGGGATGGTCTTAATGAGCAACGGCCGTTCCGTTGCCTCGATGCCTGCTAAGTCAGCGGCCACCGGGCCGCTGCTGGTGGCGATGTGGGAAGGCAATTCAATGCCACCATATTCGCCGACGAGCTTGATAGCTCCATATCCTAAATCTAGTCCAAAATTCATGATGTACTCCTTAGCGAAAATCAATATCGCCAAAATTGTTGTAATGCAGATTCCCTGCCTCATGGCGGGAAATCAGAATGTCAATATCTATTTGATTGGATTCGGCTGATTGGCGAGCAGAAAGGTATTGTTTTAGCGATACCGTCTTGACAGGCTGAATGGTTACGTGTCCATTCTCGCCTCTCACCTTGCCCTGCCCAACCTTGTTGAAAAAATTACCTATGAGTGACATAACATCCTCCTATGAGTGCAACCCGCGACGGCCCTGGGCGGTGTTGATAAAGATTTGACGGCGCGGGACAGCCTCGACTTGCTTGGGCCGCGTGATCGTTTCCTCCCCACCCTGTTCCTCAACAGCCTCTTTTACCCAATCCCACACCTTGCCACCCTTCGAGTCGTAGCACTCGAAGCAGATGGCGGTGAGATTGCCAGTCTCTGCATAGCGTTTGCGGATGAAGGCTTTCTCGGCCGCTGTGGGCGGCCTGTCCTTGCTGAAAGGCAGTTGAACCGGCTGAACTCCCTGAACTGGTTCGAGTTCAACCAGTTCAACTGGTTCAACTCGCCGTGAACTGGCTGAACTCGGCTGAACTCGCCGCAGTTCACGCGGCGGAGCGGCCTTTGTGGGGGGAGTGGGGGAGGCTGGTGTTGGGGGTGACGGGCGCGTTGCGGCCGACCGAACCCGATAACGGATTGTTGTCGCTTCCACATACAAAAGCAAAGCGGCCATAATCAAAACCAGGATCATGCCCGCATCGAGGATGAACTGCTGCCAGCCGCCACTGCTGCCGGCAACGGCCGTTTCCGGCGCAGGGATGATGATGGGCGCGGCCGTCGCTGTGCCTGTGGGCTGCGTTGTAGGGGTGGGAGAAGCTGTCGGCAGCGGCGTGGGTGTGTCTGTGGCCGTCGCCGTCGCTGTGGGGGCATCGGTGGGGGTGGGGTAGGGTGTGTAGGTCGGCGCGGCCGTGTGGGTGGGATAGGGTGTGTAAGTAGCGGCGACCGTTGCCGTTGCCGAAGGTGCAGCGGTGGCGGTGTTGGCTGGCTTGACGGCCCTTGTGGGCGCGGCCGTAGCGCGTGGGCGTGTGGGAGCCAGGGTAGGTGTAGGCAGCAGGGGGCGTGTCGCCTGCCAGGCCGAAGTGACGATGGGCGTGGGGAGTGGCTGAATATTATCTTGCATGAGCAGCCAGCCCCACAGGCTGGAGACAATGAACAGGACGGCGATGCCAAGCAAGGCCATTGGCCACAGGGCCGGTTGGTTCTGCTCGGCTGCTTTCAGTTTTTTGATTTCTTCTAACGGGTCCATAAGATTTGATAAGCAACGGCCGTTTCTGCTACAATGGCAACGCCAACTTGTTTGGCGCAGAAACGGCCGTCATATTTGATGGCCTTCTCTATCCCAGAGCCTCGCGCTGCAACCGCGAGGCTCTATTTATTTCGGCGGAGGAGAAAGGCCATCATCAGCAGAGCCAGCGGCAGAGCCGCCTTCAGGTTGCAGATGATGGTCAGTGCTTCCATGCGTTACCTCCTTGTTTAATTTGGCCGTGCGCCAATGATGCGGACAGACGTAGACGATGCCGGCACGCTGGAAGCAGGTGCAGGGCAGGATGGTGAGGATGTGCTGGTTGTCCAGGATCATGCGCGTTACACTAGAAGTCGTCATCGTCCCAATCCTCATCGTCGTCTTCATCGTCTTCAGGCTCGGCCAATTCCCGCACTGGCGGCCAGGGTTTGTTGTCGCGGATAATGGCGATCAATCCCTGGGTGGAGTTCCGGCGTTCTGCGTCTGCGTTATACAGAGCTTGCAGGTAATCGGCCGTGACGTGGGGCAAGAGGGCCAACTCTTCCCACACATCCTTGTCACGAATCTGCAAACGACCAAACAAATCCGCCAGACCTTTGGTGTACCAAACCGGTTCTGGCCCTGGGTCTGGCAAGGCTGGCAGTTGGTTACTGTCAACGTTCTTGGCATGGGGGAAAAAGACCAGCACATAACTCTCCTCCCGGCATTGGTTTGCTGCTTTTTCGGCCGTTGCCAACCGCATACGGCTCGGCCAGGAATGACCAGCACTGTTCCAGGAATCGGCCTCTTTCCAAGTGCGCTCGACGGGCAGGTCGAGACCGGCAGGGAAGATGACCACACATCGGCGCAGCTTCGAGTAACGTACCTGGTACAGCTGCTCGGTGCTGTATTTGACTTCCCGGCCTGCAAACTCCAATTCATCATCCACCAGGTTGTGAACGGTGGTTGTGGCCAGGCCAGACAATTCACCCAGAGCCTGGTGAACGTCATCATCATCGCTCAGTTCAGCCACCAACTCCACCTCTGGCCTGGTATTGGTGTAATCGCCCAGGTTCTGGGTCATGCCGAATTTCAAACCAACAGTCTTGTATCGCATTTACTTTGTCTCCTTTATTATTTAGTGGCCTTCTCGATTGACGAGACCGGGAACGGCCGTAACTTTATGCTGGTGATGTGCCAAATCCCTGTTGTCGGCAGTACCTCCATTGAATAATTTGATTGCGTCGCGGCCAGACTCATTGAGAATGGCCGTTCGCTTGCCGCGCTCGTCTCGTCGCACCAGGTGCAGGCCGCAGCGCAGTTCCAGCCGCGCCACGTGGTTGTTGACCACGTTGGAAGCGCGGTAGCCAAGCTCTAGGCTGGCATACCAGCTAGAGCCAAAGACGGCCAGGGCTTGCAGAGAGCGGGTGAGGGTGTGGGTTGATGTGGTCATGATTTAATAATTCCTTTCAAGTGAGCCGGGATTTGCTGATGAAGCAGATCGCGCTCGTCCGCTATCTCCGGTGGCGAGATGTTGTTCTTCAGCCGATACCAGAGCAATTTGTGATTTATCTGGCCGTCGTCACCAAGAGGTGGCGCGTCCAGCCAGGCTTGCACAAAGTTCGGTGACATATGCGGCAGGGTTGCTAATTGGCCTGCTTGCTGCGGCCAAATCCCTGCACCTTCCAGCATTTTTTGAATGTCACCACCACCACCACCATTTTGGGAACGGCCGTTGGCGGGTTTGGGTGGTGGTAGTGGTGGTGGTTTAGTGGTGTCTGTGGTGGTGTCTGTGGTAGTGTCTGTATATCTAATGTCACTTTCGGGCATTAGCTCTAATGTCACTTTCGGGCAATAGCTAATGTCACTTTCGGGCATTAGCTCCCCATTGCTAATGTCACTTTCGGGCATTAGGTCAGCCTCTTCTTCGCTGCTAATGTCACTTTTGGGCATTAGCTTTTGCTGGACACCAACGGAGTTATCCACAGTTTGGGGATAAATATCGGCTAATTTTTCCAACAGCAGGTTTTCATTGATGATGTACCAGGTCTTGCGCGAGGCATCCATCCAGTAAGAAATGAGGCTGTCTTGGCTCATTTCACCTTTGGTGCGAGTGCCGATTCGCCCCCGTGCCGTCTCCAGTTCCTTGCGGGAGAAGCCAAGCTCCTCTTGCCAACTGTCGCCGTCTTTATAGGCGCGGTGGCTGCATGGTTCGTTGAATTTATAAAATGGCTGCCGCTTCTGCTTGACCCACCAGTAGATCATCTGCTTCAGGAAGATCGTGCTGGTTACGCCACCAGTGAATTCGTTCCATGCGGGATGGTATGACACCCGATTTGGGTCGTCGGCGATGAGGGCCAGCAGATCAATGCTCATGCCAGGCTCCTGATAACTGAGTGACGGCCGTTTTCCACAACAATGGTGACTGAACTGCCATCAGGCTTGATAATGGCGAGGGAGCCGTTCCGAATTTCTGCCTTCACGCGCGACTGTCCTTCAACGAATTCGACGACTGTACTTTTGGGCGGCTTAACGCCGACTTTTACCTCACTCACAATATTCCTCCTTTTCACCCTGAACTCGCCTGAACCGGTTCATATTTCCAAGATATGTACGGTAATTTGAACTGGGTTCAGTCGAGGGAGAGTGGTGTTTCCAATATTTGATTAATAAGTCACCGCGTAGGTCATGCTGAAGCAAAAAAGCGCGGATGAGGTTTGCGGCCGATGGTGTGATGGTGATCATTGGCTTATTCCGGTCGTGTGACGGCCCCTACGCTTTCTAAATGGCGTAAGGCCGTCTGGTTGTGCATGATGGCCTCCAGAACATCTATCAAGGCACCATGCCGGGTAAACTCCCCTTTTTGCATCCGGCTGCGCAGATCCATGAGGATGCGGTTGGAGGCGGCCAACTCTTCGGCAGCCCGGTCACGAGCGGTCTTGGCATTATTCGGCCAATCTCTAGGCTTGCTCATTCATCCGGTTTGACCGCTGCTTCCGCTCAGCCTCCCGTGCCTTGACAAAACGCCAGAGGTCGCCTGCGGCCATAAAAAAGCCGCTGCAAGCAAAGCAGCCGAAGAGAATGAGGCTGTTTCGCCAGCCGATTAAGGGCATGGCCGCCAGTAAGGTGAAGGCCACACCAACGACTACCTCCAACCAGGTAAAGCCTTCGTTTAGGCCGCGCTGGTGCAGGTAATCAATGAAGCGGTTGTAGATGTAACTGAAAAACAGGAGCGCAACGGCCGTTGCCAAAATTAAGCCGAATTGCTGCCCAAATAGTGCCGAATCGTTCATGGTGTCTCCTTTTTGCTATGGTGTAAGCGTGGTCGTTACCGACCAAAATTAAAATCGTGACACTCGTTAAATCTAGTTTGGAGGTCACATGTTGAAAGAACCAGTTAAATCGTTCGTTGCTAACGAACAGGAGAGCGGCCGTTTTTACGCTGCTCTCCAAAAATATTTGTTGAAAAAACATAGAAATGGGCTGTCCCCCAATACGCTCAATCGTATCTACTACAGCCTCTTCCCCATCGGCCGCGACCTGGAGAATCCGGCCATTTCCGAGTTGACCAGGAGGCAGATACAAAATTATGTGGACAGGTGTTGGCTGACGTTTGCCTCAGAAACGATGAGAACGAGGATTGGCGACATCCGTGAGTTCTTCGCCTGGTGTAAGAAGATGAAATTGACCAAAGGCAATTTAGCCAAGCGTATCGATCCTATTCAGCAGAAGCCTGGCCGCTATCGCCGCGCCCGGTCGGCCGAAGAAGATGAAATAGAACGAACTATCAACTGTCTGGTCAGCCAACTGGCGAATGTGGTCTATCGGGACGTATTTGGCAATCTGGTTGCTGACACGAATGCGGCCTGGACGTTGGCTCAACGAAAGCTGCTGCGCGACCTGTTTGTTTTGGTTTTTATCTATGAAACAGGCTGTCGTGTTGGCGAACTGGCCGCGCTGGGCACGGCCGCCGTTGAGTCGGCCATCAAGCCAGGTTGTCAGGTTTACAGCCTGACTGTGTATGGTAAGACCAAAGACCGCGATTACCACTTCACCCAGCGGACGGCCGAATTGTGGTATATCTGGCAATCTATCCGGCCAAAGACATTTAGGGAATATGCCGTGGTTGGTTGGGGCCAGGGTCACGATGTAGCACCGATGCTGCCGAATGGCATTAGCCAGATGCTGTATAGGCGAAGTAAAGAGGCAGGTATACGGCCGTTTCGGGGCCAATGGCTGCGCCATGCGAAGGTTCGTAGAAGTAAGAAAGCGGTTGGTTTGGGAACATCTTCACAACTGATTGATCATAGTAACCCACTTACCACCTCGCGCTACGGCATCGAGGATGATCGCCAGGTGCTGCTGGAGGCGGCTGCCAAGACTGGTTTGGTGACTGACCCATTTAGACCTCGACGTTGACATCGTAGAGGTCACAAGTTCGAGTCTTGTATCGCCCACTTAAAAAGCCACCCATTTGGTGGCTTTTTTGTTGTTTGGAGCGAAAGTGTCTCTAAAATGTTGTTTATTGGGGGTTTCTTGGTATAGTTGCGAACGCATGTTCTGAAAAATCACCCTCCCAACATCCCACCCACCACACACCCAAAACCCGGTATACTTAGCTTATGGTCAAAAAAGAATTCCGCGTCGAGAATGAATATGTTTATAACCGCACGGGGCCGGTGCGCTGGATTGTGTCTCATCTGGTGCGTTATCCGCTGCTGCCGATCATTATTTTGGGATCGGCCGTTTTTAACAATTTCCTCGCCAGTTATGTGCAGGTCTATATTGGCCGGGCGTTTGATTTGCTGCGCGAACCGGGATGGGAAACGGCCGTTCTCCTTTCCATCGCCTTCAGCGTTTTTGGCACCATCATCGGCCAAAATGTTTTAGGCTTATTGCGCAACTTCACCAACGAAGTCATCGCCCAACGCATTGAACGTGATGCCCGCGACGAGTTGTATATCAGCCTCTTGGGCAAAAGTCAGACCTTTCACGGCCGTCAGCGCATTGGCGACATTATGGCCCGTGCCACCAACGATGTGCGCACCATTAACGGCATGTTCAGCCCTGGCCTCATGCTCATCACCGACTCTTTCATGGGTATTATTGCTCCCGTTGTCCTCATCAGCACCATTGAACCCCGCTTGCTGCTTGTGCCCGGTCTTTTTCTCATCACTTTCGTCGTTACCGTGCGTGATTATGCGCGGCAGTTGAACCCCGTCAGTATGAGTATGCGTGAGCGTTTTGGCACGATGAACGCGGGTCTGGCCGAAACTATCGCGGGCATTGAGGTTGTGAAAGGTAATGCTCAGGAAGCCCAAGAGCAAGAGAAGTTTGTGGCGGATGCGACTGCCTTTCGGGATGATTTCATCAAACAAGGGGTCATCCAGGCCCGCTATCTGCCCATGCTTATGTTTAGCATTGCTTGGGGCGCGGGGTTTTACCACGCTATGACGCTGTGGCGCACGGGGGTTCTTGATTCCTTAGGCAGTGTTGTGACTTTTATGGGTTTGATTGGGATGCTGCGTTTTCCCACTTTCATCTCTATTTTCTCCTTTAATCTGGTGCAATTGGGCATTGCCAGTGCGCGGCGCATTTTGGAGATGATTAATACAGAAACCTCGCTGGACGAGAATGAGGCTGGCCTTAGCCAGCCTATTGCGGGCGGTGTGACTTTTGAGAATGTTTCTTTTGGTTATGATGGTGTTCCTATTTTGAAAAATATCAGTTTTACTGCCCAACCGGGGGAGACGGTGGCGATTGTGGGGCAGACGGGCGCGGGGAAGACGACGCTGACGCGCTTGATTAACCGAATTTTTGATGCGGATAACGGCCGTATCCTCATAGACGGTATAGACGTGCGCGATTGGAACCTGGAATCCCTCCGCTCCCAAATCTCCACCATCGAGCAAGACATCTTCCTCTTCTCGCGCACCCTCGCCGAAAACATCGCCTTTGGTCATAACGAAGCCACACGCCAAGAGATTGAGCAAGCGGCGCGGGAAGCCCAGGCCCACGATTTTATTGTGAGCTTCAACGAAGGGTATGAGACGGAAGTGGGTGAACGGGGTGTGACCCTCTCTGGCGGGCAGCGGCAGCGCATCGCCATCGCCCGTGCTTTCCTCACCAACCCACGCATCCTCATTTTGGATGACAGCACCAGCGCCATAGACAGTGCCACTGAAGACCAGATTCAAAAGGCCATGCGCCGCATCAGCCAGCAGCGCACCACCTTCCTCATCACTCACCGCCTCAGCCAGATTCGCTGGGCGGATCGCATTCTCGTCCTCAAAGGCGGCGAATTGGTAGACTCTGGTACACACGAGGAACTGCTAACGCGCAGCACGGATTATCAGCGCATTTTTGCGCGGTATGATTAGATAACCGGCGGAGTGGAGGCTTAAGCCGGAACATTCCGGCCTTCACTCCCATCTAAGCTTAGATTTTACAGGTAAACAAATGGGTTTTATTTTAGATGGACTAGACACAGAAGAATATGATCGGCAGTACAGCGACGGTGATTTGCTGAAGCGGATTGTGGGTTATTTTCGGCCGTATGCACGGCCCATGCTGCTGGTGTCGGTGATGATTACGTTGAACTCGGTGGCAAGTACGGCCGCGCCAATTTTGGTGTCGCGGGGTGTAGATGTGCTGGCGGAGGACCCAACGACACAAGGCATTTTGTTGATGGCTGGGGGGATTTTGCTGCTGGGGGTGAGTGCCTGGGTGTTTAACTTCATCCGCCAATACTTTTCGGCACGGGTGACGGGCAATGTGGTGCTGAATTTGCGGCGCGATGTGTTCGCGGCGACGGTGCGCCACGATTTGTCTTTTTATGATGCCCACCCCTCAGGCAAGGTGGTGAGCCGGGTGACATCGGATACGCAGGATTTTGCGGCGGTGGTGGATTTGACGCTGAATTTGCTGAGTATGGTGCTGCTGGTGCTGCTGCTGACGATGTGGCTGTTTACGATTAACAGTTGGCTGACGCTGTTGATGATTGGTATGACTCCGTTTGCGGTGGGGATTGCGCTGAGTTTTCGGCGGGTGGCGCGGAAGGTGACGCAGGATGCGCGGCGGATTACGGCCGTTCTCAATGCCCAAATTCAGGAATCTATCAGCGGCATCATCGTGGCTAAAGGCTTTCGGCAAGAGGCGGCGATTTATGCCACTTTTGATGAGGGCAATAAGGATGGTTATAAGTTTGGCCTGCGACGCGGCACAATCATGATGGCAATTTTCCCGGTTATGGGTTTGGCCTCAGGCATTAGCACAGCCATTCTCATTTATTTAGGCGGGTTAGCCACACGAGATGGCGGCAGCCTGACACCGGGCAACTGGTATCTGTTTATGCAGGCTGTTGGTTTTTACTGGTGGCCGATGATGAATATTGCCTCGTTTTGGAGCCAGTTTCAGGATGGGCTGTCGGCTTCGGAGCGGGTGTTTGCCCTGATTGATCGGGAGCCGAAGGTGACGCAGGTGGGGAATGAGGCAGTGGGGCGGGTAAACGGCCGTCTCACCTTCAACCACGTCCAATTCCGCTACACCGACAAAGAAGTGGTACTACCCGATTTTTCATTGGACATTCAGGCTGGCGAAACAGTGGCGTTGGTGGGGCATACCGGCGCGGGCAAGAGCAGCATTGCCAAGCTGGTAACACGCTATTATGAGTTCCAGGGTGGCGAACTGTTGGTAGATGGCCGAGATATTCGGCGTTTGGATTTAAGCCAATTCCGCCGCCAAATTGGCATTGTGCCGCAAGAGCCATTCCTCTTCACTGGTACAGTGCGCGATAACATTCGTTATGGTCATCCCGAAGCCACCGACGAGCAGGTTTTCCAGGCCGCCTTGCACATTGGCAATGGTGATTGGCTGGATGCGCTGCCCCAGGGTTTGGATACAGATGTGGGCGAACGGGGCAGTCACCTTTCGATGGGGCAGCGGCAGTTGGTGGCCCTGGCGCGGGTTTTGTTGAAGAATCCCGCTATTTTTGTGTTGGATGAGGCTACCGCCAGCATTGATCCTTTCACTGAAACGCAGATTCAGGAGGGGCTGGAAGCGTTGATGCAGGAGCGCACGGCTATTGTGATTGCCCATCGGCTTTCGACGATTAAGAGTGCAGATAGGATTATTGTGATGCAGAACGGCCGTATCATCGAGGAAGGCACGCACAACAGCTTAATGAGCCAGGGCGGACATTATGCGGAACTGTATAACACCTATTTCCGCCACCAATCGCTGCAATATATCAATGTGGACTTTTTGCAGTTGGAATAAAAAAACGGCCGTCTGGGGAAGACGGCCGTTTCTCAAAACACAAATCCATCAATAAAAACGCTAAATATAATCTAAAACCTCAGGCAAAGAAGTGATGCGCACCACATTAGCCGGCAGAGACACATCCTGCCCCACGCCATCTCTGTCCAGCCACAAACCCAAACGGAACCCACCCTGCTCCACAGCTCCAATCGCATCCGCATTCAGGCTGTCCCCCACAAAAAGGCACTCCTCCGGTGCCAACGTCACCGCTTGCAGCGCCATCGAGAAAATAGAACGAGTGGGTTTATGCAGCCCCACTTCCTGGCTGATAAAAATCTGTTCTGCTGGCACCAAATTCCCCACCAAATCTTGCATAATATGCCGCACCTGGCGGGTATGATTCGAGATAATGCCCAACGTCAGCCCTATCGCATTGAGAGCACGCAAAGTAGGCAGCGTATCATCATATAAAAAGGTAGGCAGTTGCCCAAAACGATTATAAAGCCTGTTTAACAATGCCGCGCTAATAGGCCGATGACGCAAATACATCAGGATGCGCTTGTAATGTTCAACGATCTCTTCCTGCGTTTGCGGGCGCGGCATTTCATGAGCAAACCGCGTCTGGTAATATTCATAACTATAGCGAATACCCGCCTCAATCTCTTCCAAAGAATAGGGCAGTCCCTCACTTTGGAACAGGGCGGCGAGCCGTTCACTCTGGGTCACATCGCCAATTGAACGCGCTAAAGTTAATTCCCAATCAAAGAAGACCCCTTTAACTTCTACATTTTGTTTTGTCATTGTTGGCTGGCGTTGCATACTTCCAATACGTTTTGTGTTCAATGTACTCATAATTGTTGGCTGCCAGGTGAGCATTGCAATACCTCTACCGCACCCAAGATCATACGACCTTAAGTTACGTACTACGATTCATGTGAATGCCCTTACTATAGCGGGGAATATGGCAGATGGGTGTGAATTTTACGAACAAAAAGCGTGAAGGGGAAAAATGAAGCGCGAAGCCTGAAACTGGCTTCGCGCTGTAAATATGCCGTTATCCCTGTAATACAAAGAGCCAGTGTTCTAACTCCTCTTCAAAATAATGCTCCGTATGGCAAATACGCAAATTATGATTCTCAATAAGAGCCAGCATATCAATGAGTGATCGCCGACTGGCCTTCGCTGGATGATACTCCAGTGCCTGAATCGAGGCTCGCAGTCCATCTTTAATGGGGCTGTCACCAATTACGTCAATCGTGTAGGTTGTCCCATCACTGCCTTTACGCGGTTTCATTTCCAAAATTATTGTGTGCATAAGGATTCTCCTTTGGTTGGGGTAATGATGCTGCCATTATAGCGGAAGATGGCGAGATTTGATACATACTAAATGGAAGGCAAGGGGCTATTCAAGTTCTTCCAAGTGATTAAAGTCTAGGAGGAGACTAGAGATTGGAGATTAGAGACTAGTTAATCTCTGTTCTCTAATCTCCAGTCAATGAATTACGGTTTGCCGGGAATGGGTAGAGACAGCCAGCCGCTGTTCAGGAATTGCCCATCGGCCGTTACCAGATACATGCCGATGCGGGCTGTGGTGGGGGCGGCTGTGGCTGGCAAGGGGATGGCGTAGGCATCCTGCACCATCTCGCCAGCCACCCAGCGCGATGTGGGATACCAACCGTCTACGGGGCTGGCGCTGTCGGCTTGGGCGGCAATATCTTGCGGGCCAGTGGGGGGGTCTTGTGTCACCAGGTGGATGGCAATGCTGTAATCGGCCGTTGGTATCGCCACTGCCTGCCAGTTTACATCCACCCGCAATGTCTGCTCATCCAGCCAGGCCACTTGGGCCTCTTGAATGGCGATATTGTTATCCAACAGCAGCAATGGTGTGCTTAGGGGGGCAATGGTGGGCGCGGGCCTTAACTCGACAACACCGGGGGCAACGGCCGTTAAATGCACCTCACCCAACTGATCCTGCCACCAATCAAGCGGCCGTTGATACAACGTCTGGCTCAACGTCCACACATGCTGCCCCTCCGCCGCCACCCGGCCAAAATTGGTATCATGATCCACCAAAGTAACATGCGGAAATTGATCCTCGTAGGCTTGGGCATAGGCCAACTGCCAGTAATCGTTGCCCCACAAGGCCATAAAGGTCACAGGACGGCCGTCGGCCGCTGGTGTGGTGTGGGCCACCATGTTGATAATGCGTTCTGCTCCAGGATCGCGGGTGACAGCCATTACCACAGGACGATGGCTGATGAAGAGAAAAACCGCCGCTGTTGCCCACACCGCCACCGCAGCCTGCCCCACACGCGGCCAACGCTGCCACAGCCATTGTGACCAAAAAGCCAGCCCAATAATCGCCATTGCCACGATGGGCAGCTTGGCCGCCAACACCGCTTCTCCCACACGCCCGATCCAGATGATGAAGCTGAGAGCCAGATAAGCCAGCACCACCAGCCGAAAACTAAACCGTTCCGAACGACGCACCTGGCGCAAGGGCAGCCATAAACCAACCAGCCCCAACAGCAGCAGCGGCCAGGTCATATCATCAACCAGCAGGTTGAAAACGCCCTCCAGGCGTGCCCAGGCCGTAACGGCCGTTCCCGGCATTTCCACAATGCGCTCTGTCTTCGTGTCTAAAAACAGCGACCAAAAACCCGACCACGTTCCCGGCGAATTAAACGTCCAATCCGCCCCCATCCAGGCACGCAGCGGCAGGTAAATGTAGGTTAATGGCCCCAACAACGCCAGCCCCAAAATGGCTGGCAATCGCTGCCAAATCTGCCGCCACTGCCGCATAACCAGCACCAGCAGCCCCAGGCCCAAAAAGACAAACGCTCGTTGGTGCGCCAAACCTTGCCCTGTTAGAAAAGCCAGCCAATACAAATCCCGTTGGCTGCCTGTGCGCTGCCAGCGAATGGCGGCGATTAATGTTGCCACCGTTAAGGCCATCGTGAGGGTGTGGATTTCGGCAATAGAGGCATCTACCCAAAAGGAGGTGGAAAGTCCCAACAAGAGCGCGGTGCTGGCGGCAAATAACGGCCGTATCTCCAACAAAAGCAGCAAATACACCAGCAGCCCAATCGTTACCGCCCCCCACACCGCTGCATACAGCGAACCAGCCGCCGCCGGGGCCAGGCCCAAACCGCGAAAGATGGTTACAAAGAGCGAGCCGAGTGCTGTAAATTGGGGATAGCCCGTGAAGTGAATTGTGCCCCAACGCGGCAGCGCATTTTGAATCTCGCCCACATCGGTAACATAAGGGTGATTGCTGCCGTTGACCGTTATTTGCAAGGTGCTGAGGAAGGCCAGGAAGGCCAAAACGGCCGTTCCCCAAACTGCCAAATGGGGGGCGCGAAACGGCCGTTTTAACCACAAACTACTCATAACTCACTATCTATGGCGTAGGTGTCGGTTTCGTATCATCACTGCCCGGCGTGGCCGTCGGCGGCAGATTATCGGGCGTAGGTGTGGCCGTATTCGGCGGCGGCGGCGAAAGGATGATTTGAATAGTTGGCGTGGCCGAAGGGGCAACGGTCGGCGTTTCCGTTGGCGTTTCTGTGGGAACGGCCGTACTTGTGGTTGTCGGCGTTTGCGTCGGTGTCGGTGTTTCCGTGGGGGTAGTGGTGGGCGTAGCCGTTGGCTCCAGCAGCGTCAGCGGCACACGCGCCTCCAGCGTCACCGGATCATCCTCCGGCGTATAGGGGTTATTGGGGCCAAAGATGACCACTCGCAGCGTCACATCCCCAGCCTGGTTTATATCACTCGTATCCCACAGGGCTAAACGGCCGTCTTCAATCGCCTCCGGCCGCCGCTCCTGCACCAGCCCCCAGCCGCCAGGGTTATGGCTCAAACCAAACTCCACCTGATACCCGTTAAAATTTGGCCCCTTCACCGTGCCTCGCACCTCAACCTCACCCATCACCTCCGCCCCTTCACGTGGTTGATTAATCGTCACCACCGGGCGCGAATCACCGCTGCACGTTTCCGTGGGCGGCAGGCGCAGCGGCAAACTAATATTGCGCCGTTCCGCCCAATTCTGGCCCGCCCCCGTTCCCTCAATCCAATTCTTCGCCAGCCCACGCTCCCGCTCCAACACATCGGCCGCGCCGGAAACAACCAAATTTACAAACGTCGCCTCGAATACAGATTCCGTACATCTTTCACTCGCAATTTGGTTCGTCCACAAGTCAATCGAAAGCCGCTGCAAGAAATCATCTTTACTATCCAACGGCAGTTGGTCTTTAACGAAGACTTCAGTACGGCGGTTGGGGCAGGCTTCGCTGGCGCGAGCGCCAGAGTCAGCGCAAATCTCCACATCCACAATGCCTTCGGGACGCGGGAAGTTGGCAGGCTGTTTGTCGGCCAGGTATTGCAGCATGAAGCTGCGCCAGATGGGGGAAGCCATGACATAACCGGAGGCTCCTTCGCCCACTGGTTCATTATTGGTGTTGCCCACCCAAACGGCCGTTACCACCTGCGGCGTATAACCAATCGTCCAACCATCACGCACATCAAAACGGCTCGTCCCCGTCGTCCCCGTCTTCGCCGCCACCTGATGCCCCGCAATCACCAGATTATTGTTCTGCCCAAACTCCGGCTGCCGCGCCCCATTATCCGACAGCATATTGTTCATCAAATAAGCCTGTTCGCGGCTAATTACCTGCGCTTCCTCCGGGCTGGTCAATGTCTGCTCAAACAAAAGATTGCCCTGATTATCCTCAATGCGGGCAATGGCAAAGGGGGCGCGATACTGACCCTGATTGGCAAAGGCGGCAAAAGCCCCGGCCATCTCCAAAGGTGTAACCGCCCCACCACCCAACGTCAGCGAAAGACCATAATTGCGCGGTTGACCCTGCTCCACACAGCCATCGTCTTGCAAAGAGGTCAGGCCCACTTTCTGCACATTGGCGATGAAATTACACACGCCGACGAATTCGAGGGCTTTAACCGCCGGAATGTTGTAAGAGTTGCCCAGAGACGGCCGTAATAACAGCGGCCCATGAAACTCATCATCATAATTCTTCGGCTCATACGGTGGATTGGCCCCGTCAGGAAACTGCGTCGGCACATCCCAAATCAATGTGGCCGGAGTCCAGCCCTTCTCCATCGCCGACAGGTACACCAGCGGCTTCATCGTGGAGCCAGGCTGGCGCGGCTGCAACGCCATATTCACCTGCCCGCTAATGGCCTCATCATCAAAATCTACACTGCCCACCAGGGCCAATATCTCACCCGTATCCGGCTTAATCACCACCATCGCCGCGTTGTTCGCGCCTGCGGCCACAATGCTGCTGCGCTGCGCCGAGACCGTATCCTCCGCCATGCGCTGCACTGTCGGGTCAAGTGTGGTGTAAATCCGCAAACCGCCGCGATAAATAGCCTGTGCGCCCAGCAAATCCTCCGCCTGTTGCAGCACGGTGAAAGAGAAATGGGGGTGGCTAATTGTCGTGCGCGGCGGTGTCAGATCGTAGACACGAAAGTTCATATCATCAATGGCGTTTTGGGCTTCGGCCACCGTAATATACCCCTCAGCCACCATCTGACTCAAAACTTCCGATTGCCGGCCGATTGCCTTCTCCGGCGCACTGTAAGGGTCCCAGGCCGCCGGAGCCTGGGGCAAGCCAGCCAACAACGACGCTTCCGACAAAGTTAGTTCCGATGCCGATTTGCCAAAATAGGTGCGTGAAGCCGCCTCAATGCCGTAGGCCAAATTGCCATAATAAATCTCATTAAGATACAGCTCTAAAATCTCGTCTTTGGTGTAGGTTCGGGAGATTTCGGCGGCCAGAATGATTTCGCGCACTTTGCGCGTGAAGGTGCGCTGGGTACGCTCCTCCTCATCCAGCAGCAAAGCCCGCACCAACTGCTGCGTAATGGTGCTGGCCCCCGACACAAATTCGCGCTCCCGCGCCGCCTGCACCACCGCCCGGGCAATGCCAATGGGATCGAAACCTGGATTGGTGTAGAAGCGGGCATCTTCGGTAGCAATGGTGGCATTCCTGAGATGAAGCGAAATCTGATCCAAGGTGACACGGGTACGATTACCAGCATCGGGGTTCGCCAGTGAGTAAAGAATAGTGCCGTTACGATCATAAATTCGCGAGGTCTCGAAGGTGCTGGCGCGGCTGGCTAATTCAGCCGGATTGGGCAGGTCGCCGGCAATGGCATTGTAGGCAACGGCCGATCCGGCCACAAGTAACGCAAAACCAATGAGACCAATAATGATGCTGGCGGCCAGCAGCCGCGTAAAGCAGCTGCGCCAGTTGCGGCGAGCCACCGGTTTGGGCTGCGGTTTGGGCTGTGAGTCGGGGATGACGACGCGCAAGGGCTGTTCACGGACGGGCTGGCGCGGGGTAGTTTGGCCTTGTCGTGGGCTGGTGGTTGTGGGCGGGTGTTGGGGGGGAGACGGCCGTTGTGTGGTCTGTTGGCGCGTGGTCTGCCCTGGCTCCCGTTTGGGGGTGCCTTTGGGCATCAACTTCTGTTCATCATCGGCCTGCGGCTGGGCGCGGCGGCGGTAGACTTGTGTCTCGGCCTCGCTGACGGGTTTGCGTTGGCCGGGGATGGCGACATGGGGTTGGACGACGGTGGCATCTTTATCATTGACTAACGGCCGTTGTTCCGGCGGGGTCAACGTCTGGGAGCTAAATGGCGGGGGTGGGGCTGTTTTGGGCTTCTCCGGCTCCGGTTTGGCTGGCTCCATAGTCGTCAGCGTCGCCATCTCGCCCTCGTCCTCATCACCTTCGCCCTCATCTTCAGGCAAGGTAATCGTAATCCGCTGCGGTTCCGTCGGCCCGCCTAACAAATCCAGCAAAGAAACAGTTTGTGGCCCTTCCGTTTCTTCTGAAGGGGTTGTTTGCTTTGCTTCTGGCTGTTCGGCTTCTGGTTTTTCTGCGCCTTGTTGAGAAGGCCGTTTTCTTTTTTGGGTATCGTCGTCCATAAATTGTGTGAAAATTAGTTCAAGCTTGCAAACTAATTACCCCTTACTTTTAATCAGCATCGTCCAATCGCCGCGCTGTACAACCTTATCATCCTGATTCTTGATGCTGTACTTAAACACCACATTGCCGCCACCTAAGCGGCGAAACGCCTTCTTCTCAGTCACCTCTAATTCTACGTGAATGGTGTCGCCAATGAAGATGGGCAGGCTGAACTTGCAAGTTAGTTCGCGGAAGGCCAGCACTGTGCCTTCAATCGCCCCCGATTGCACCGTGAGGCCCGTAGCAATAGATTGCACCAGTAGACCATGTGCCACCCGCTGGCCGAATGTGTCTTGGGCGGCGTAAACGGCATCTGTGTGAATGCGGTTATAATCGCCAGAAAGCCCGGCAAAGTTCACAATATCGGTCTCGGTGATGGTACGGCCGATGGTGCGCAACTGCTGCCCCATCTCAAACTCTTCAAAGTGCAAGCCACGTGGCTGGTAGGTTGGTTCGCTCATGTTTTCTCCTGAATGTCAGTGTTAAAGAGGCGAGTATAACATGGGTAAAGTTGCCAGCAAATCGTTTAAGGGACGATATGCCTACGCTGTTTTGCGGGAGATGTGGTCTGTTTTATACTCTTGGAGATTGGAGACTAGAGACTGGAGACTGATCAGTCTCCAGTCTCTAGTCTCTCCAAAAAACTATGGTAAATCAAGCAACGATTAGCAGCAATGGTGTTTTGCGCCCGACGTATGTGGAGGTGGATTTGGAGCGGTTGACGGCGAATTATCGGGGGATTGAAACGGCCGTATCCCCCGCTGCTATCATGCCCATCCTCAAAGCCAATGCCTACGGGCATGGCCTCGTTGAGGTAGCGCGGCATGTCGTGGCCATCGGTGCTTCCTACCTGGGGGTTGCCTTTTTAGAAGAGGGTATTTTGCTGCGGGAATCGGGCATTACCGCACCCATTTTGGTGATGGGCGGCATCTTGGGCAACCAGATTCCCCTCTTTTTGCAGCACAATTTGACCCTAACCGCCTCCTCTACGGAAAAGCTGGCGCAAATTGATGCGGCTGCCCAGGCGATGGGTGTACAGGCCCAAGTACATCTGAAAATTGACACGGGCATGGAGCGGATTGGTGTGCACTATTACAATGCCGAACCGCTGCTAGAAGCCTCATTGCACTGCCAGCACTGCCAGGTAGAGGGTATCTATTCCCATTTTGCCAATGCGGATACGGCCGATCTCACTTCGGCTCGCTTGCAATTAGAACGCTTCAACGAAGTGCTGTACTTTTATGAGCGGCACAGCCTGCCCACGCCGCTGCGCCACATGGCGAATTCGGGCGCGATTTTGCAACTGCCAGAGAGCCATTTTGATATGGTGCGGCCAGGCATTTTGCTTTATGGCGTGTATCCTTCCGCTGACGTGCCGCAGACGGTGGCGGTGCAGCCGGTGTTGTCGTGGAAGTCGCGGGTGGTCTACTTTAAGGTGGTGCAGCCCGGCCACCCCGTTAGTTATGGCTCCACCTGGCAGAGTGACCACATGGTGCGGGTGGTGACGGTGCCGGCAGGTTATGGCGATGGCTATTTTCGGCGGATGTCGGGGCAGGCGGAGGTGATTATTCGGGGAAAGCGGTATCCGGTGGTTGGCCGTATTTGCATGGATCAGATGATGGTCAATATTGAGTGGGACTCGGCTTATAACAATGATGAGGTGATTTTGCTGGGGGATGCTGATGGGGTGGCCATCCGTTGTGAGGAGTTGGCGGTTTGGGCCGATACGATTCCTTATGAGGTGCTGACGAATATTAATACGCGGGTGTCACGGGTGTATGTGGGGGGGAGGTAATGAGACCTGTCAGGGCTGCTTGTGAAGAGGCAATCCCAATACGGGTTGACCTGACAGGTCTGTTTAGTCGAAAAAAAACGTTCGCCCCAGGTCCAGGAGGGGAAACCTGAGGCGAACGTTTTGGCGACTTCGTTTATAAGAATAGGCTACTTTTCTGAATCGAATCTGAGTTAAACATAAGCGGTGCATGAGTAGGCGGCTGAGTGACATTTTGGGGTCGCAGATGGGCGGTTTGGCTGCGGACTGCCGCTTAACCGAAGCGGCTGGTGACACGACCGATGATTTGAACGGCCGTTACCTGGTCGAAGTTGGTGCTGGCGGCGGCATTATCGCCTTGGAGTTGGAAGGTGTGGTGGGGATGAACGGCCGTTATTCGCTTCACCACCGTTACCCCCGCCTGTGTGGGGTGGTGGGCGGCCACAATCTCCCCAACTTGGGGCAACTGACGGCGATAGGCTCGCACATCCACCAGAACCTCATCACCTTCTTTAAGTAGGGGAAACATAGAGGCTCCGGTAATGGCAAAACGCCGCCGGAGCCTCAAAAGCCAAAGGACTATTTCTTTGAAGTTGCTATCTGCTAAATCAGTGCCCATATAGGCATGAACCGTAAACCGTTATCGGTAAGCCGACAACTGATTAGGGTTCACAGATAACCATTTAGCTGGCTGTGTAATAAGCCACATCGCGGTTCTTGGTGGCCCAGAAAATATTGTGGATGTTCTCGATGGCGGCCATTAATTCTTGGGCATGTTCCAGGCTGACTTCTACTTTAACGGCCGAACACAATTTGGCCGCATTCCAGAACGTGGTGTGCAGGTCAGGATGGGCTTCCAGGTGGACAGGCTTGAAGTAGTCAGTCCACAAAACGAGCAGTTCGGTTTTAGCAAGATGGGCCTGCTCTTCTTTGATGGCAATGTAACGAGACATGGAGTTGATGGATTGGATGTCGGTTTTGCCTTCCAAAGCCATAATCTTTTTGGTCATGGAGAGGACAGCCTCGGCGGCGATGCGGGCTGAAGCGGGATCGTAAACGCCACAAGGGCCATCACAATGGGCAGAAAGAACATCTTGGGCGGGGAACCATTTCTTAATGAGTGTGGTAACTTGTTTCATAATTTATACCTTCCTTTTTGAAATATAAGATTTGCTCACTGGTAAGAATTTACCATGCCTATAATAAGCCCAACTGCCGATATACGCCACTTTTCAGAGGGGCTATGGCCTGGCAAATGCGCCAAGGGGAACCTGGACATTGTGCCAGGTAATGGGGCAGGCTTGTGGGGATGTGTTCGTTTTTAGCTTGGCGATTTTGGCGATTAGAGATTGGAGACTGGTTAATCTCTAGTTTTCAGTTTCTCGTCTCTGGCTGAACAACCAGGTTGAGTGATGGGGGGAACGGCCGTTTTGCCTCCACATTTTCCCCATTTTCCAACACCTTATCGTAGGGGCGGGAGAGGCGGGGCTGTTCTTTGTTTTTCACCAACATCCTGTCTCGCCCTGCCGCCAGGCCAGGGGGCGAGACGACGCGGTGAGGGGTGTTGGGTAATTTCTAGCGTTCTACCGCGTCGTCCCGCCCCTACGGGAACAAAATGATGTGGAAGACGGCCGTTTTGCCTAAATGTTCTTGGGGAACGGCCGTTTTACCGACTCACACGTACTACACTTGAGTCTTATTGCCCAACTTGGCACTCGCTAATCGGTTCAGGCTAATACCCGCTTCGGCCGCTTCCAAAACCAAACGTCGGTGAATATCCGGTGGCACACGGACTAAAAATTTGCCACTAAACTGTTTGGTGGCAATTGGTTCAGGGATGGGTTCATTGTTTTCAGCTAAATCTGTGACAACATCGGCGACAACTTGACGAATGCCTTGTAAGGCAGCTTCAGGGGTTTCGGCCAACCAGCTAAGGCTGGGAAACTCAGCGCAAAGGCCAACGTATTCCTTATCTTCTTCTGACCAGGTAATGCGATAGGTGTAATGATCTTGTTCCAGGGTCATATTGCCTCCAATCTATCAATGGCTTTCAAAACTTGCCGTACTTGATATGCTTTGGCTTTGCCTTTGTCGTTTTGGATATTCACTCGCGGATCACCTTGCCAGGGGGTTTTGTAGATGCGATGGCTGCCACCTGATTGGTGTGCTTCTCCGAAATAATGATCGCAAACCTTGCAAAGGTCATTGAAGGAGATCCCTTTGGGATTGCGACGCATTTTGTCAGAATATCTTCAACGGAAGCCACGCCAGAATAGTATCATTATTGGTATCGTTGTCAAGAAGTTTCTCGGCCGTTTCTGCCCACATGTCACTGGTAATAATAAGGTGGGGGAACGGCCGTTTTGCCTAAATGTTCTTGGTGAACGGCCGTTTGGCCTACATCCCTCTCTCACCCCAAAAACCAACACAATATCGTAGGGGCGGGACAGGCGGGGCGGTTCTTGGCGGATAACCAACACCTCCTCTCCCGCCTGTCTCGCCCTGCCGCTGCCATTGGGCGAGACGACGCGGAGGCGAGGCATTGGACAATTTCTAACGTTCTACCGCGTCGTCCCGCCCCTACATGCGTTTCAATATTTCCGCTTTCTTTGCTTCAAACTCTTGATCCGTTAAGATGCCTGCCTCATGAAGATTAGCCAATTGCCTGAGAAGGTTTACAGGATCATTTGTTGCTTGATGTTCAGATTCAGTAATCGGCCGTTTCATCAGTGTTATTCCACCATGCTCGTTAGTTGCAGCAGGTTCCCATCCTTCGTTCAATAAATGGCTTATCATTTTCTGATATTCTTCATGCCTCTTCTCGTATTCTTCCTTATTCTGCAAAAGCTCCTTGGAACTCTTCCGACTTATAGATTGTCTGCGAGCCAGAAGAGTCTGTTTTTAATGCTTCCCACCGCTCAATACTTGGCACCCAAGTATTACTAAAAAGTCCGCTTTTCATTTTAGCTTCACGAATTTCTCTCATTGTAATCTCACAAGTTTCCCATTGTGCCATTGAACGCCTCCCTCTGGTTGTCAACTTCAGCCTGGCAAAACTAAATGATAGTTCGCCTCAATAAGCTTGAGGCAACTCCACTAAGCAAAAACAGCTACTGGCACAGAGCGCGGCTGGGCAAAGGATTGGCGGTGCAGTTTGATGCGTTCGATTTCGTGCAGGGTTACGGCCGTTAAATAGCTCTCACCACAATGGGGACAACTAACGACAGGCACATTTTCTATCACCAGTAGACTTTCACCCTTGCCATAACTGCGCGAAACATGCCGGATTTTCGCCCCTTCCTGTCCACAAATATCACAAATCAATGAACATCCCTCCTTTTTATGCAGTTTGCGGCAGGTCTAGTCGTTCCTCGATCCACTCCCGAATTAAGGCTGAAACGGATGTCTGCGCGGCTAAAGCTTCGGCACGGAGAATGGCTTTGTCTAATTCGTTGAGATGAACGGTGATTTGGGCATCTAGTTCTTTGCCGTTGGGATAGCTGTAATCAACTGGCTCAAAGTAGGCAGCAGGGAAGGTGTAATCTTCGCCCGATTCATCTACGATGCGTAAATAGCCCAAAGCCTCCTCTTGTTTGTCGGGAATAACCTTGTAAATCTGTCCGATCAACAGATCGAGAATGATTTCATCGTCTTCAAAATCAGGTTGTTTCAAATATTGTCTGTTATTGATGCAACGAACGTACACGCTTTACTCCATGCCAGCATTATAATATCCAAAAAGCGATTTACTCTGCCCCGCTCAAAAACTGGCGTTGGTACAGTTCATTGTAAAGGCCAGACTGTGCCAGGAGTTCATCATGGCTGCCTTGCTCGACGATTTGGCCGGACCGGATGACGCAGATGCGGTCGGCGTGGCGGATGGTGCTGAGGCGGTGGGCTATGACAACGGCCGTTCTTCCCCGCATCAACTTCTCCAACGCCCCCTGTATGAGAACCTCCGTCACTGTGTCCACACTGGCAGTGGCCTCGTCCAAAATGAGGATGCGCGGGTTGGCGATGGCGGCACGGGCAATGCACAACAACTGCCGCTGCCCCACCGATAGATTGACCGCGCCCTCCAGAATCTTCGTGTCATAACCATCGGGCATGGCCTCGATAAAGTCGTGGGCATTCGCCATCTTCGCTGCCGCCACAATGTCCGCCTGTGTGGCAGTGGGGTGGCCGAAACTGATATTGTCGGCGACGGTGCCGGCGAAGAGGAAGGGGTCTTGCGGCACGAGGCCAAACTGCTGGCGCAGCGAGGCTTGCGTCACCGAGCGCACATCATGACCGTCAATCAACACTGCGCCTTCGCTCACTTCGTAGAAGCGAGGGATGAGGTTGGCGATGGTCGTTTTGCCCGCGCCCGTTGGCCCTACCAAGGCAATGGTTTGCCCCGGCTCGATGGTCAAATTGACATCGCGCAGCACCCAATCGGCCTCATCGTTTGTGTTGTAGCGGAAGGAAACCTGCTCAAACCGGATTTCGCCGACGATGGGCGGCATGGCGGCGGCATCGGCGGCATCAGCAATGGTGAGGTCGGTGTTGAGCAGGTTGAGCACCTGTTCGCCGCCGGCCATGGCCGACTGCATGGTGGTGTAGATGCGGCTCAGTTCTTGGATGGGCTGGAAGAAGCGGGTGACGTAAGCCAGAAAAGCGACCATCACACCCAATGTGACCTCTTCGGCGGCGACAAAACGACCGCCAAACCACAACACAATCGCCGTGGCCAACACGCCCAAAAATTCGATGCTGGGCAGGAAGACGAAGGAGAGGGCCATTGCTCGATTGTTGGCGACCCAGTTCTCGCGGTTGACGGCTTCAAAGCGTTCGCGGGCGGCATTTTCTTGGGCAAAAGCCTGGATGACGCGCATCCCGTCTATGTTTTCGGCCAAACGGCCGACTACGTTGGCCACACTCTTCCGCGTCTCCCGAAAAGCCGATTTGGCCCGTGACGAAAAAATCAGCGTGGCTAACACCATCAGCGGCAGGACAGTGAAGGTGAGTAAGGCCAGTTTGGTACTCATGGTGAGCATGACGATGAGGATGCCGATGAGGGTGAGGATGTCGCCGATGAGGGTGAGCAGCCCTTGTGTCAGCAGGTCGTTGATGGCGGCCACGTCGTTGATGACGCGGGAGACGGTGACACCGACGATGGTGCGGTCGTGGTAGCTGAGGGGCAGGGCCTGTAAATGGCGGAACATGGTTTCGCGGATGTTGGTGAGGACGCGCTGGCCGACCCAAGAGAGGGTGTATTGCTGTACGGCCGTTGTCCCATACAGTGCCAAAAACGCCATCGCCAACTGAATCGCCACACTTTGCAAGCCAGCAGCGTCGCCTGGTGTGATATGGTTATCAATGGCCCGCTGCATGAGGATGGGGATAAGCAGGGTAAGGCCAGTGGTGATGAGCATGAGGAGGGCGGCCACGGCCATGCGCCGCCAATAGGGGCGCACGAAGGCCAACATGCCGGTGACGACGTTTTTGTTGAAGAGACGGCCGTCTTTGCCCTCACCGCCAAATTGGTGAATCGCGCCGCGTGGCCCCATGCCGGGGGAGAAGCTGAAAGACATAAGATTGGAGACTGGAGATTGGAGATTGGAGACTTAAGGTACTGCTAAGTCTCTAGTCTCCAGTCTCTAGTCTCTTTTCTACCTCCTGTGGACGTAATTGCAGTTCATAAACCTGCCGATACAGTTCGGATGTTTGCAGTAATTCTTCGTGGGTGCCTCTGGTGGCGATACGGCCGTTTTGCATCACAAGGATCAAATCGGCACGGCGGACGGTGCTGAGGCGGTGGGCGATGACGAAGGTGGTACGGCCGGCCATGAGGCGATCCAGGGCTTGCTGGATGAGCTGCTCTGTGTTGGTGTCCACGCTGGCGGTGGCATCATCCAAAATGAGGATGCGCGGGTCGGTGATGAGGGCGCGGGCGATGGCCAGCCGCTGCTTTTGGCCGCCGGAAAGGGTCACACCGCGCTCGCCGACGCGGGTGTCGTAGCCTTCGGGCATCTGGCTGATGAACTCGTGGGCTTGGGCATCTTTAGCCGCCTGGATGATTTCCTCCTCGCTGGCTTCGGGACGGCCGAAGGCGATGTTTTCGCGCACGGAGGCGGCAAAGAGGGTGCTGTCTTGCATGACGATGCCGATTTGCTGGCGCAGGGAGTCGAGGGTGAGATCGCGGGTGTCGCTGTTGTCGAGGGTGATACGGCCGTTTGTCGGCTCATAAAAACGGGCCAGCAAATTGATGATGGTGGATTTGCCCGAACCGGTTGGCCCCAGCAGGGCCACCACCTGCCCCGGCTGCGCTTCCAAATTGACATCGTGCAAAATCGTCTGTCCATCGCGGTAGCCAAAGGAGACATTTTCAAAGCGCACCAGGCCGCGACTGGCGGTAACGGCGTGGGCATCGGGGGCATCGGCAACGGCGGAGGGGGTGTCGAGGATTTGGAAGATGCGCTCGCCAGCCGAGGCCGCAATCGCCAGGATGGGGATGATGCGCCCCATGAGGTTGATGGGGCGGATGAGTTGGGCCAGATAGGTGGTGAAGGCGACGAGTTCGCCCAGTGTGAGCTGATTTTGGATGACGAGCCAGCCGCCGTACCAGAGGATAGCCACGCTGCCGAAGTTAGCCATCATGTCCAGCAGCGGTGCGTTGATGGCTTCAATGCGGACAGATTTGGCGGAGAGTTGGAACCATTTTTCGTTGTCGGCGGTGAAGCGGTCTATCTCTTTTTCTTCCTGGGCGAAGGCTTTGACGACGGTGATGCCGCGTAAGCTTTGTTCCAGGCGGGTGGTGAGTGTGCCCAGTTGATCTTGGATTTGGAAGGAGAGGGGGCGGAACTGTTTACCAAATTGGTAGGCGCGGTGCATGAGCAGGGGCAGGGTGAGGATGATGAGCAGGGCCAGGTTGCGGTTCATGGTGAGGAGGATAACGGCCGTTAACAACAACTGCACGCCACCCTCGACCAAACGCAGCACGGCTCGTCCCGTCAGAAAGCGGATGCGCTCTACATCTTGCAGGGAGCGGGAGAGGATTTGCCCGGCTTCGGTGTTGTCGTGGAAGGCGAAGCTGAGGCTGGTGAGTTTGTGCATGACGGCGTTGCGCAGGTCGTAGGCCACGCCCTGGGAGGAGATTTCGGTCCAGATGCCCTGGAAGTAGATGAAGATGCCTTTAACGGCCGTTAACCCCAGCAGTCCCAACACCGCCCAACTGAGCAGCGGCAAATTGCCGCCATAAATGCCCTCATCAATCATCCAGCGCATGAACTGCGGCACAGCCGCGTTGACGAGGTTGATGAGCAGCATCAACAGATAGATGCCCATTACATAGGTGCGGAAGGGGCGTAAATAATAGAAGGCTCGCCAAAGGATGTGGATGTCTCGCTGCTTCTTCACGGTTAGGTGATTGTATCCAGGTCTGGCAATTGGGCGAATCTTTTTAGAGGGAACGTAGGGGAATTTGTGGCTGAACAAACCCTTAAACAGGCTTTGTGGCCCCCAGCCGTTCTAAATTCTGGCACACTACCGCCCATTCCCGCACACTGTTAATCTCGGCGAAAATGGCGCAGCTCTCTGTGTAATACCGCACGGCTTGGGCGACATCCAGCCACACATCGCTGCTGCCCACAAACTGCACGGTCTGCCGTGTACTTTCAAAACAGTCGGCCAAATAACGCGACAACTGGCTCAATGCCCAACTGAGATTGCGGCGACCCCGTTCTTCCGTCATATCCGGCCAAAACAGTTCCACTAAATAGGGGCGTGTAATGGGCTGCCTCTGCAAGCACAAGTAGCCCAGCAGCCCCAATGCCTTTTGTGACCGCAAATCACGTACCGCTTGCCCATCTTTTTCAATTTGCGCTGAGCCTAAGAGTTGAATACGTACCATTATCGAATCCCAGATGCTCCCCTTATTTTTTAATCCGCAATTAAGTGGAAAATCTTTGGCATGGCTGTGTGCCAAACAGTTGCCAAATAGTGCTTGTTTATAGTGCTAACAACCCTAACAGATACAGAAAAGATTTGGAGATAGTGAGGTGGTTCATGAAGTAAGAAAGTGGAGTCTGGCGAATTTTATAGTTCTCTCTGGTATGTGGGGCGATTTTCAAAATCGCCCTACTCTGGAAAACTCAAAAACGCCACTGTCCAGTAAGAAATCTAGAACATATTTTATTAGTCGTTGCTTCAAGCCAAACATGCCGTTAAGCGTTGTTAATAAGAGTACAGGCTTGGCGTGAGGCTATCGTGAAAGTTGGTTATCTCACTTAAAACCACAGGCTGGCTGGCTTTCACGTTTGGGATCACGTTTCTCTAACGGCCGTTCCTTATCATCCCACATAACCCTTCAGCACGAAGGGCAAGCATAACGATTAGACACACAGGAGTTTAAGAGATGAAACATAAGATTCGATTTTCGATTATTTTATTAACTTTATTGGTAGCGAGTTTATTGGTAAACGGCCGTACTGCCCATGCCCAAAACAGTACCCTCACCGTCAACACCCTGGTTGATGAACAAGACGGCAGTTGTACCGATGGCGACTGCTCTTTGCGTGATGCCCTGATTTTGGTAGCCAATCCTGGCATCATTAATTTTAGCGTAACTGGAACCCTAAATATCACAGGTTCCTGGATCTATTATCCCCAACACGATAAAGATATAACCATTAACGGCCCCGGCGTGAACAACCTGATCTTGACCACTAACAGTGGTTTTGAAATTTTTCGCGTTGATAAAAACCGGCCAGAATTCGTCATCAACAATCTTACCCTGGCCAATACAACTGGTAGCCAATCACTCATTTCTCTTACTGGAAACAATGCCAACCTTACGTTAAACAATGTGGTGGTCCGCAACAATACTGTGCATCACACCATTGCTTTAGGTGGAACAACCTCGGCAACAATCAACAACTCTGTTTTTCATGGAAATACCGGAAGGTCAACTGCATCATATGCTCCAGGTGTTGCTATAAATAACTCCGGTAGCTATCTTACAATTAATAACAGCCTGTTCTATAACAACACATCTCTCAACTCTTCTGGTGGTGGTGCGATTTATAGTGGCGGCAATAATGGCTCACTAATCATTCGTAACAGCACTTTTAGTGGTAATAGTACTCCCGGAAAAGGGGGGGCCATCCTACTAAATAACTTCCATGTCGCCGTCAATATTATCAACAGCACAATCGTCAATAATAGTGCCGGCAGTGGTTCAGGTGGTATTGAGTATCTTTCTAATCGCAACACGAATTACATCAGCAATTCGATTTTAGCTAACAACAGTGGCAGCAACTGTAATGGCACCAATTTCAGCTCCAATGGCTACAATCTCATTTATGGTGGTAATTGTCCCGGCCTAGGTTCAGGCCCTGGTGACTTGAATGGTGTTAATCCTTTGTTAGGCCCGTTACAAAACAATGGCGGCCCCACGTTGACCCATGCTCTTAACAGCGGCAGTCCAGCCATTGATGCCGGTAATTGCGATGGTGGCTCTACAACAGTTGATCAACGTGGCGCAGCCCGACCCTCCGGCTCTGCTTGTGATATTGGTGCTTTTGAAGCGGGTGGGACTGTTCCTCCACCAACGGCCACGCCGCCACCAGCGCCAACGGCTACTTCAATGTCCACAGCCACGGCCGCGCCGCCAACGACCACGCCGCCCTCGGCCCCAACTTCACAGCCACCGGCTGCTGGTGCTGTTGGTGTCTGGGGATTTGATCAGGGTAGTGGGACAACGGCCGTTGACAGCACTGGCAGCAACAATGGCACTATAAACGGCGGTGCAGCCTGGATTAACAGCGGTGCGCCTGTCGGCAGCCATGCCCTCGATTTTGATGGCAGCAACGATTATGTATCCATTCCCAACGAATCAGCCTTTGACTTGAACCAGATGACCATTGCGCTGTGGCTGAAGGTTGACAACTTTAATCGCGGCTGGCAAGCCATTGTCACCAAGGGCGATTCGGCCTGGCGTATCCATCGTTATAACAACACCTTTCAGATTTCATTTGGCACCAGCGGTTTGACCAATGGCGATTTGCCCAGCAATATGAGCCTTAATGACGGCCAATGGCATCATGTGGCGGCTGTGTACAATGGCAGCACCAAATATCTCTATATTGATGGCGTGTTAGACAATTCGGCGGCGGCATCTGGCACGGTGGCTCAGAACAACTATGAGGTGCGGATTGGTGAGAATGCTCAGGCAACCGGCCGTTATTTTGATGGCAGCATGGATGATGTCCGCATTTACAATGTAGCTTTGTCAGCGGCGGAGATCAGCAACCTGGCCAATACCTCGGCCCCATCACCCCAGCAACAGCCCACTTGCACGACTGTCTCCAGCACCGATGTGCCTAAATCGGTGGGCACGATGGGTGCAACCAACTACTCTACATTGAACTTCCCCTCCGCTGGTCAAATTACAGATGTAACGGTTCATGTAGATGGTGTCACCACCTATGTTGGCGATCTGCGTTTGACCTTACAAAGCCCGCAAGGTGCCCAAGTTGTTTTGATTGGTAATGTTTGTACCTATAATGACAACTTCAATGCCAATTTAGATGACGCGGCGGGTGTGATTGTCGGTGGCAGTTGCCCCGTCAACGGCACATACCGGGCAAGCAGTTCGCTAGCAGGGTTTGACGGCCAAAATCCCAATGGCAATTGGACCCTCTCTATGCAGGATGTTTACCCATCAGCGGATGATGTGACTCTCAACAATTGGAATTTAACGATATGTTCCGAGCCTGTAGCTGGCTTCGGCGGTGGCGAAGGGACAACGGTCAGCTATGATCCCAAATCTTCTGTTCTGGATGAAGAAGAAATGGCTGCCGCTCTTGAACTAGCGGGCCGCACGAGTAGTGGCAGTGATTCTGAAGTGGCACCGGCCGAGGAAAGTAGTGAGGTGGGCGGCTCAGGGGCCATCGTTACGGAACGAAATTCTGAGGGTGAGAATACGTCATCAGAGTTGGGCGGAACGGCCGTTGGCAGCACCAGCGCCACGCCCATCATCATCGGCATCGTCCTCATCGGTGTCTTAGGCGGCGGCTTCTTCCTCTTCCAACGCCGTAAATCGGGCAGTCGTTACGGCTAAAGATTCAGTATAGTAGGGGCGACCCTTGTGGTCGCCCTTTAGCACTAATAAAAAAAGGCCACCAATGAAATTGGTGGCCTTTTTTATTTGTTAGTACCTGACCTTTATTTCCCCCGATCCCGATCCGATTTACGCGCCTGCATTCGTTTTTCCAACGCCCCCCACATGCCTGAAGCCACCTGGCTGCCCGATTTGCGCCGCAAATCTACGCGGTAGGTGATGAGTTCATCTTGGCCCATACGAATAAGCCAGCCAGCCTGGGTGAGTTCGGTCAGGCTGTTGTCCAGCTCTGCTGGTGTCAGTTGTTGGGAGGCGGGGAGGTGGGAAACGGCCGTAACAATCTCCGGATAACTCAACTGCACCTCACGCAGCAGCAGCCGCATCACCCGCCGCTGCTCCGGCGGCAGCGTCAGCAAATCCGTTGGCCGCATCCCTTCCTGGCCCGCTTTGCGCTTATCAATCTCCGAACGTAACTTATCAAACAATCCGCTCATCAGTACATCTCCGGCATAGGAATCGGCTCTTGCAACGGTTCACACAAACCACACCAGATGGCATTCGTCACCACAATCCCCTTCGGTGTCTGCTGATTCCCCAAATACATCGCCAAAAAAGTAGGATGCTCCACCGCATGATCCTTACAGATAAAACGGCCGCAAAACTTACAAGCAGCCCGTGCCTCTTTCTCACATTGCCAACATTTCATCGTACCCTCACTCGCTTTGCATCACCTTCGCGGCCACCCCCCGCAGCGTTTGCGACCAGGGATGATCAGGATAACGCAGGGCAAACAGATCACCGCTCGCCAAATCCACCATATCCTCAGACAAAGGCAAAATGCCCGCCACCGGCGCGTTATAAACCGCCTCAATATCTGTCTTCATCTGGGCAAAGTCATATTTAGACAGGGCCTTATTCACCACCAGATAGAGATAAGGCACATCCAAACTCTGCGCCACATCCACCGTCACAATCGTCCCCTGAAAATCCTGCTGATCCGGCCGCATAATCAAAATCAGCACATCAGAAATAGCAATCGAAAGCAGCGTCTCATCATTCAGGCCCGGGTGCGTGTCAATAAAAAGGTAATCCAAATTCAACGACTTACGAATCGTATTCATCCCCTTATTCAACTGGTTCACATCATAACCATCACGCAAAATGCGGCTAATTTCCACGCCATCAATGCTCGATGGAATCAGCCAAATATCCTTGCCCGCCAACTTTTGCCGCCCTGGGGCATCGCCAGGGTTTTCGCCCACCGAAAAGGCCACTGCCTCAATCGTACATTCCCCCCGCAAATACTCATTCAGCGTATGCCCCATCTTCTTGCCGTCCAAACCAAACAGCACATGAATACCAGGCGATTGAATATCCGTATCCACAATCCCCACCCGCTTACCAGCTAAAGCCACCAGAGAAGCCAAATTCGCCGTCGTATTCGACTTGCCTGTGCCGCCCCGAAACGAATGTATCGAAACAATTTTGCTCATGTAAATTTACTCCTTATTTTGCTCCCGCATTTTCTGGGCCTGGGCCTTCAACGAATCAAAGAAGGGATTTTGGGTGATGGCTTGCACCTCTTCCTGCCGTTTAGCCTCGTCAATTTCAATCTTCATCTTCAAGGCACTAATCTCCTGTCGCAATTCGTTTTCACGCTGCTGCACCCCTTGCACCATTTTGAAGAAGGCCGAGAGCAGCGCCTGCACGCGGAAATCATCATTCTCTTGGGCGGCTACCACTTCGTTTTGTGTGGCTTCAATCTGGTCTAAAACCATACTGTAATCGCCATCACCAATGCGCTGGCTCCAGGAAACTGCTTTTTCCAAGTAGATGGCCGCAAAGCGGAGCTTGCCCGTCAGGCTGCGCAATGTTTCCAGGGCTACGGGGGCATGTTCCTCTAGCAGCAGCAGGAATTCAGCCCGGCTGAGCGTGAGGACTTCTAAATCAGACAGGGCCATGATACCTGCCGAGCGGGGCTTATTATCCAGCAAAGCCATCTCGCCAAACACATCGCCAGGGCCAAATTGATTGAGGATGATCAGGCTGCCACCATCAGGCGCAGCTTCGTCGGCGTTGACGAAGGCACTGACCCAACCCTGGGTGATGATGTAGAAGGCATCACCGGGATCGCCTCGTCTAAATAGAACCTGGTTGCGATCAAACTGCTGGGTTGCCAGCTTATTGGCGATGACGGCCAACTCGCTCAGGGCCATGTCGGCAAACCAATCAATGCGCTTGAGCATTTCGATTTTGTACTGTTGGCGCAGGTAGTAGTGAAAATCCTCGACGGAAGCGTAATCTATTTCGGTAACGCTTCCGATAAAACCCAAGAAGGTGTCGCGGGTGAGTTTGAGCAGGGAGGTGGGGCTGGTGGCGATGACGGTGGCGGCACGGGGTTTTTGGCTGAGCAGGGCCAGTTCGCCAATGACTTGACCTGGCCCATACTCGTTGAGGAAGATTTCACGGCCGTGTTCATCGGCTAAGACTACTTTTACCGAGCCAGCGGTGATGATGAACATGTCTGTGCCCAAATCACCCTGGCGAAAGAGTATCTCGGCTTCGGCCAACTGTTGGGGCCGCATGGTTTCTGCCAGTTTGGCAAAGGCGGAAGCGGGCAAACGGGCAAAGAGGGGCGTTTTCTTGAGGGCGTTTTCTATTATTTCTACGGGTGTCATGGGTACTTCATCCGTTGTCGGGGGATTGGGTGCGTTGGCTGAGATTGGCCCAAATGTTGGTGGCTGGGCTGGCTTGGGGGCGGGTTTGGATGCGGTTTTCTAGCTGCTGCCAGATGGGGCTGGTTTGTTCGGGGAAGATGTTGCGCAGGTAGATCATGCAGTAGGGGCCTACTTCGCGGCGGGCGTCGTCCATTTGCTGGCTGAGGGTGGCAATTTGGGTTTGGATGCCCTGGCGCATTTTGTCGTCTTTCATTTTGTCGAGGGTTTTGCGGAGGATGCCGATGCGGGCCTGGAGCATGAGGAAGTCTTCGATTTTTTGGGCTTTGTCGGGGCCAAATTGGGCGGCCAGGGGGGTGAGGATGTCGTAAACGTGGGCGAGGCGGTGGACAACGGCCGTTTCCCCCGCCGTCACTCTATCTTCAGCCCCCAACTTCTCCTCAATCCACTGCTTTTGCTCGGCCAGGCCGCGCTTGATCATGTAGACGATGAAACCCAACCCGGCCAGGCCACTCAGGGCAGCATAGAGGAGCAGGAAACGGCCATTCAGCCGTGTTACCAAATTATTAAAGCCAGCATGAAGGCCAATAGCCGCCACCAGGCCGAACAGCACCCACAAGATGCGCCCTGACCAACGTTCAAAACGGGCTTGCCCCAAGGCAATACCCATGATGGCCGTAGCGGTGGCGTGCATCAAATTGGTGGAGATGACCCGACCAACGGCCGTTGGCAGCTCGGGATTATTCGACAAATAAAGCCAATTCTCAATAATGGCAAAACCCATCCCCACCGCAAAACCATAAATCGCCCCATCCACAAAATAAGTAAAACGGGCCTGCCGCACCAAGAAAAACAAAAAGAGGGCTTTAACAACCTCCTCCGTCACGGGGGCCACATAACGCGATAATGTCACCGTATCTAGCAACTCCAGCCCAAAGACAAGCTGGTTCGCCAATACCAGGGTGATGCCCACCGCCACGCCCCCCCATACGAACGAGGCAATTACCAACTGGTATGAGCGTGAAGCATATAAGTCAAGTTGATAGATAAGATAGAGAGCGACAAGCGGAATTGCAGTAGCAACAACCATACTCAAGATCATCATGAGTGTATTGTATAAGATTCCACTTTATTGAACAGGGGTGAATAAACAGAGGGGAAGGGCTGATTATCATAGGGTGAAAATCAGCCCTAAATCTGATTTTAGATAAGGGTGGTGCGTGGCCGGCTGAGTATAACGCCTATTATCAGGCCGAGTACAAGTCCTATGAGGAAGATTTCTGCGGGTGTCATTTTTTGTCTCCTATTTCTAACTATTGGGGTGATGATTGCTGCTATGGCCGTTGTGATTGTTGAGTAAGCTGGGCAAAATGGCCCCGTTATCTAAGGATGAGAAGAGGGTTAAGTTGCCAGCGTGTTCTTCTAAACCGGTTAGGAAATCGGTGCGGATGGCTTGTTCGATGAGGTGTTCGGGGTAGTTGCTTAACATTTGTAGGGTGGCCTGGTGCTGATGGACGTGCAGCATGGCCTGGCGAAATTTGGCTGGAGCGATGACTTCTTTGATGAGGATGCCGCCCTGCCTTAGGGGGACGAGGCCGAGGACGTGGAGTTGGGCTTTGAGGAAGTGGCAGAGGGAGGTTTCGATTTGGGTAACGGCCGTTTGCCGACCTAACTCTTCCGCCGTAAAGGTAGAAGCCAGGCGGCGCAGCCCCTGACTGGTGTAGTCCTCGACGATTTCACCTAATTTGCTGGCAGGTACTCGCACCAGTTGCGCCAGCACATTGGGGGGCGGTAGACGGGGATTAAATTGGTAAAGTACCGTCAGTTTGATGGTGAAAGGGATATTGTCGCTGCTGAGCACTTCTTGCAAGATGAAGCTGCCTACTTGCAGGCCCGCGCTAATAGGAGGCAGAGTTTCTTCGATGAAGGGATTGATCCAAAAGTAACCTCCCTCATGGATACGGTTAAACTGCTCCAGGCGCAAGACGGGAACAATTTGGTTATCGGGTGCGAAGCGGATGCCGATGAGCTTGCCGACAGATTGTATGAATGTTTTCATTGACCACCTCCATAAACTATCTACTGGTTATCACTACTGATAGTATAAAAGGTTGCGGTCAAATGAACTGGGCAGTTGTCTGGCAAAGAAGACTGCGACTTTTGTGACAGTAAATGTCAAGGATAGGTTACACATCTGAGAGAATCTGTCGTAAGAATGTCAGGGAGGCGGTGGCAAATGGCAGGTGGCATGTTTCTGCACTTGCCACCTGCCATCTGCCGCCTTTACGTTTGCAGCTTGTAGCCGCGACCGCGAATGGTTGTGAAGTATTTGCGGTTTCTGGGGTCTGGCTCCACTTTTTGAATGAGGCGGCTCATGGCACTGTTGAGGCGGCTTTGTTCAGGGTCAAATTCGTCGTAGATTTCACCGAGGGCGCTCTCGACGATGGCCTGACGTTCACATAGCTGGCCGTTATGGGAATAGAGGTAGCTGAGGATTTGGAATTCTTGGGAGGTGAGGCCAATGCCCTGGCCTTCGACCCAGACCATTTGGTTGGGCTGATCGAGCCAGAAATTGGCAGGAGTGGGTGTGCTGCTGCTGTGGCTGGCTAATAACATGCTGGCGGTGAGCAGGGCGTGGCTGTAGGGGAGGAGATCGCGGCGGGTGTAGAATTTGTGGGGCTGGTAGGTGGTGAGGAAGCTGAGGCTGTGAAGGGCAAGGGCCTGGTTGTAGGTGGCTGGGTCGCAGCCGGTGAGGTGTTGTGCCCAGTGGCGGATGCGGGTGATGAGTTGGAGGGCGACGGCCGTTTCGCCCGCCAGCCCCTCTGTATTTTCTGTTTCTTGCCAGTTTAACAGCCGCTGTTCCAGGTCATGCCGTTCGGGTAAATCGGTAGTGTTGAGGAGTTGACATTTAACGGCCGTTTCCAGCGACACAAAATCACATACCAACGGGGCGCGGGTCACATGGCGAAAATCTATCAGCCAGGTTTCGCCACTGGGGTTGACAAGTACCGTCGTGTCATTCACGTTGCCATGCACTGTGCCCCATTGGGCCGCATAGGTTGGATCGGAGTCCGGCTCTATGAGGAATTTCATGGGATGGGGGTAGGTGTAGGAACGGCCGTTGCCCTCGTTGACAACGAGTTGTTGGCTGTCCATGTTTAGCTGAAGGGGTAAGCCGGCGGCTAAGGCTTTTTGGTAAATATCTGTGACGATGGTTTGTAAACCGGGCATGTTTTCGGGCAGGCCGAGCTTGTGGCGATAGAATTGGCTTAAGCTGGTTGTTTCGTTGCGGAAGCGTCCCCATTCGTACCATTTGCTTAACTCTTGGCGGTAGAGGTGGTTTATGGCGGTCAGGCTTTCAGCCAGGGCCTGACGGCGGATGAACTGGTTGAGGGTAACGATTTCTTCCAGGTTGCCCCCGTTGAGGGTATAGGTGGCAGCGGCGAAGTGCAGGGTTTGGGCTGTATGGACGCGGCTGATTTTTTCGGTGATGATGCGTTGAGGAACGGCCGTTTCATACAGCCGGTTCTCCCGGTTCATGGTTTCTACCTGACCGCAATATAGCAAATACATCTTCAACCCATGTGGGTTGTGGGTAAAAACGGGCAAAATCAGGTGATCATCCTGGTGGCTAAAAATATCGCTGATAGTAACCTGGGCGTGTTCAAAAAACAGCTTCCGCAGCAAATCCTCAAATTCTGCCGAGCGTTCAGAGAGCAGGGTTCGCTCCAGACCAGGTTCAATTAAATTGACCACTTGCGATAAAGCCAGATAGCCATTCCACTGAATGGCTAAATCCCAATTGATTTGAGCATAATGAGTGAGGCTTTCGACAATACTTTGCCGAAGCTTATCTAAGCCTTCACGTTTATCTACAAAATCTACTGCCGGGGGTAAAGTGTGGGTATCGAGTTTGAGGGCTTTGACGACATCTTGGTAAGTGGGGAATTTGGTGAGAATGATTTTCGGGACTTGTCGGGCGACTGTTTCGGCAATGATCAGGCCGCTGCGGTCTTTTTCGTCTGTGTCATCCGTTAGCCGCAAATCTAAAATTGCCAGATGAATGTTGGTTGTCTCCAGAGCTTGCTGTGCCTGTTCACGTCCATGTGCCTGGATAACATGGTAGCCACAATTTTCCAGATACTCACCACAGATGATGAGGAAGTCTTGGTCGTTATCGGCTAGGAGGAGGGTGATTTTGCTCATGATATGAATTAAGGGAATTGTAACGGCCGTTCACGACGACAGGTGGCGACTAATTCGGCCAAGCGTTCCTGCTTTTCAAAGTATAAAACCAATTCCCGTGCTTTGCCACGCCGCGTTTTGCCTGTCAAATTGTCATACTCAATGTTGAGGGTAAAGCAGAGATGGCGCAAATCACTTTCATTAAAATAAGCCATCAGCTTTTGGTGAATTTCAACAAGAGATGGCAGCGGCAAGACGTTTTGAATGGCTTGCAGCAGAACATCAAGCCCATCCCGTTTATCTACGTAATCTTTGGCGTTGGCACGGCCGTTTAACGGCCGTAACGCCTCTACCGCATTGGGCACCGAAGGGAATCTGGTCATAATAATGCTTGGTACCATGCCAAATAATCGAGCCAGTTCAATCCCACTGGTGTCATATTCGTCCAAATCATTCATTAAACGTGAATCAAAGACCGCTACCTGTATTCTGGCCTGCTCCTTCAGCAAAATCTGATGAGCAGTTAACGGGTTCGTCGCTGTCATAACCTCAAATCCGCACTTTTCTAAAAACTCAGTCGTAATCTCAATAAAATCTTCGTCATTATCTGCTAACAAAATTGTATTGTGTGCCATCTCCATTCACTTGTAACTGATTGTGCCAGGCTGGCTAAACGGTTAAGTCTGTGTTTTGTTTTCTGCACATAAAAACGGCCGATAATCCAAGACGATTTTCTCTTTGTCCAACGAGCGGCGTATATAGTCCACCGCACCGGCCATGAATGCCTCCCGTGCCCGCCGCCAGGTAGGCGAAAGCGTATTGACCACGATTGGTACAGTCGGGCGCAGCAGGTGTAGTGACTGAATCAAGGTTGCCGCATCCATGTCAATCGTACTGGCATCAATAAGGATTAAATCAAAATCATCCTGTTGAACCACTGCTTGTGCATCTTTTTCTAAAGTGACGGTCACCTGCCCGAACGGGTTTAATGCTTCTGTGACAGCAGTGACCCAGGCAGAGACCGCTTGGTTGGTAATAATAATTATTTGTTTGGTCATATCCAGACGCCTTAAGGAAATTATGCATGTTTGGGTAACGTAACGATCATCGTTGTTCCTTGTGGGCCTGTTCCACCTACTTTGACATCGCCCCCATAGGTTTCCACAATAGCCTGTACCATCAAAAGTCCCCGTCCCAAATGTCCATACCGCCTGGCTTCAGGCAAAGTTACCTGAAAGAGCCTATCTCTTAACTCCGGTGGAATCCCTTTGCCGCTGTCTTGGATGGCCAACATAATTTGGTCATCTTCGTCGGTGATGGTAATAGTTAGCTGACGTATAGGTGCTTCCCGCATGGCTTCTACGGCATTATCTACCAATAAATCAAAGGCCAGACGCAGCCATTCTGAACTGATCCAGACTTTGCTATGGGCAGCCTCTTGCAGCTCAAGGTGGGGGAAAGGGACATTTCTATAATGCTCGTCTTTCCATAGTTGTTGTACACGTTCTTGAATCAGATCATGGATGATAACCTCCTCCACACCTTCCTCAGAGGACAAGGGGGGCGTGATGGGTCGGGCCAGAATTTGCCCGGCCAGTTTTTCAATTCGGTTGAGTTTGTCTTCAATGTTGTTGAATAGATAGACATTGGGAATGTAGTTGTGGATTTCGCCGCGCAGCAACGGGATGAGGTTGCGAATGTTGACGGCATCACCTTCGATACTGTGCCGCCAGGCATTGCTAGCCATGCCCATCCAGGCCAGCGCCGTGCGCGAACCTACGAGCCCTTTCGTCTGTTTTAGCTCTTTGTATTGGCGGGCTTTGTTGATGGCGACGGCCGTTTGGCTGGCTAATGTCTCTAACACAGTGAGTTGGTGCTGCGAGAATGTGCGTTTCTTGAGACTGTGAATATAAAGTGCCCCGATAACGGCCGTTTCACTCCACAACGGCACCACAATCTGCGCCCGTCGGCCACGATCCAGCGTCGTCGGATTAATGTTAGGGAACTCCGAGGTATCAGGAATGACCACCACATCCTTGCGTCGGATAAACTCACGAGTCATGCCATTGGTGGGGCGGGCTGAAGACTGATAGAGATGCAACAGCTTCTCCCCGGCATCCATCCTATAAGCTGGCCCAAACTGCTCCGTCTCCTCATCCCAGAAAATGACGGCGCTTGACTCGGTGCCTGTCACCGTCATTGCCGCTTCCAGCGCCAGCGACAAAACCTCTGTCAGTTCCAAGACCCCTACCAAACCGGTGGCCAAATGCTGCAAAACAACAGTTTCATCATGCTCTTCCGCATTTTGTATCGCCAGGGAAGCTTGCCCAGCCAGCGACACCAAAGCCTGTTCATCCTGCTCATCAAAGGCCGCCAGCCCCGGGCTTTCCACCACAATAACCCCTTTGACAACAGTCCCGCTTTTAATGGGAACGGCCAAAACCGAGCGGATATTAGCATCGCAAGCAATATAATCTTTATCCAGAAGCACATTCCGCACCAGTTGGGGCTGGCCTGTTTTGACAGCCCGCCCCGTGATGCCACAGCTATCCTGTGATAAATCAATCCCTTCAATGGTCTCCTTCAAACCCGTTGCTGGCTCTCTGGGATAAACGGCCGAAAAAATTAACCGCTCGTCATGAACTTTAGCCAGATACGCTAAGGTAGCTTCTGGCCCAATTGTGCCCGTTAGCTTGGCCGCCTGCTGGGCAATCATGTTGAGCGTGTGAGCAATATCCAAGGAACTGGTAATGGCCTGAGAAGCATCATAAAGGGCTTTGGACGTAATAGCTTGCCGCTGTACCTGGTTATAGAGCCGCACATTCTGAATGGCATGGGCCAGGTGATTTGCCATTGTTTGCAGGGTGGCAATTTCTTCTGAAGAGAGGGACACCTCTTGACGGCTTTGCACATCTAAAATGCCAATGACCTGCCCGCGTGCTACCAGAGGAAAAGCGACTTCGGAACGAGTGTCAGGCAGGTATTGATTTGGTTTGTGATAAGCATCTTGCTGCACGTTGGGGGCAAAATAGTAATGCCCGGTGCGGGCCACATAACCAACAATTCCTTCTTGGCCGATATTCATTTGGTATTCGCTTGCCAGGAGCTTTTGGCCGCCTTGTGAGGAGCTTGCCTTGAGGATGGCATGTTCCTGGTTGTTGTCGAGCAAGAAAACGGCCGTATGATAAAACCCCAACGACTCCGTGATCAAATTGACCACCTCCACCAGTAGTTCACCTTCCACCAGAATGGAAATTGCCCTACTCGCCACTTGAGCTGCGGCCGTCAACAAGTTCGTATGGCTCACGGCCTTCTCGTATAGTCGCGCATTCTGAATGGCAATAGCTGATTGACTGGAAATGGATGTAAGCAAGTTTTGATCATTAGCATTGTAGGCGAAAGAACGAGCGTTACGGATAGCCACTGCTCCCAACACCTCGTCACCGATTCGCAGCGGCACACCCAACCACGATCTTGCTTTCGCATTGGCGGCATCTAGGTTATGGGCATCAAGCCACTCAGCCACACCATCTTCAATGAGTAAGGGCTGCCCTGTTTGGATCACATACTCGGTAGCCCCTTTGCCAAACGGCCGTGTTGCTAACGTAATTTCCTGCCCAGCTTCTCGCGCCAGGGGAAAAGTCACCACACGGTTTTCTTTATCATCCAGGGCCACATAAAAATTTTGCGCATCCATCAGCCGATTGGTGTACTCATAAATATTTGTCACCACATCCCCCACATCGTGCGAAACGGTCAGGTTGCGACCCATCTCGTTCAAAATAGTCAGTTCCTCCGCACGTTGCCGTGATTGAGCAAACAAACGAGCATTTTGAATAGCAATAGCTGCCTGCCGGGCTAAAGCCTCCAAAATGTGCAAATCACTGTTATCAAATGCGTTTAACTCAGTATGTTCCAAATTCAAAACGCCGATCACCGTATCCGCTAAAATGATGGGCACAGCCAATTCCGACTGTGTAGTGGGGTAAATTCGCACGTAATCGGGATTCTGCGATACATCGGCCACCAGAGCAGACTCTTTCGTTAGAATCGCCCGGCCAATAATGCCAATACGCTCATTCCCACGCTGCTGCCAGTCTAACTGCTCGCCAATAACGGTCTTGATCTCCTCTAACACTTCTGGCGGGTGTGTGATGAAGGCCTTTGCCGTCAAATTTTCCTCTACCAACCAGATGCTGGTGTAACTGGCTGGTCTGCCCTGGTTTTCGGTATGCCGTCGTACCTGTACGATGATCTCCCGCAAAATCTCATCCAAATTCAGCGAGCTAGTCATGGCCCGACCCGCCGCATACAAAGCCTCTAGCATAAGCTTTTGCTTTTGTTGGCTTTGGAATAATTTCGCATTTTCGATGGCGATGGCCGCATATTCTGCTAAAGCCAACAAAGCTTGTAAATCATGTTTGTCGAAGGCTTTTTCTACAGGATGCTCTACATTGATGGCCCCAATAACTTGGCTGCCCGATTTAATGGGTACAGCCAGTTCTGAACAGGTTTCTGCGTCGTATTCTAAGTAATCTGGGTGTAAGGTAACGTTAGGCACAAGCAGTGGTTCGGCCGTTTCCACAACCCGCCCCATAATGCCAATCCGTTCCGCTTTATCCAGATCAATCAAGCCGACTTTTTGGCGCAAATCGAGAAGATGTTCTAGCGGATAGGTGGCACGAAACTCCAAAGCCCGACCTTGCAATAAAACCACATTGCTAAAACGCGCTTCCTTATCAAAGCGCCGGGTCAATTTCCAGGCCTGCTCGGCAATGGCCGTCAGCACATCATCCCCTAACCGATCAGGATGGGTGACAGCGTGGGCCACTTTGTCCAAAGCCAACAGAGCCGTCGCCTGCCTCTGCTGCCGTTCAAATAAATGGGCGTTGTGAATGGCAACAGCGGCCTGATTCGTAAACAAGTGAATATAGTCCAACTCCTCCTCGGCAAAGCGGTGGGGTGAGCGGTAGCTGATCAAAACAACGCCCACCCGTTCTTCCCCGACTTGTAAAGGGACAATAACTGACGAACGGATGTCTTCATCCCGTGTGAAGCGGCTGCTTTGAAAGATTGGATCGTAGCGTACATCATCCACAACTTTCAGTTGGTGGACATGATGGAGGATGAGGGAAGCCATAGACTGCCCTTCGGGGGTAGATATTTTGTCTTGATAATGGACACCTGCCATTTTAGGCGGGTAAATCCAGGCATCTTTGTCTGGATCATAAACGTGCAGTGTAACTACATCGCAGCCTAAGGCATCGAACAGCCCTTGGGCTACGGCTGCCAGGGTATCATCTAGCTTGGATAAGGTAGCCATTTGGGCAATGATGCCGGTTGTGTTTTTAACTTTCTCCATACTTTCGAGGAGAAGGGTTTTGCTGATAGCTAATGAGATGTGTTGGGCGAGGGTTTGCAGGCTTTTTTGCTCTTGGGGAGGGTAGTGGCGGGGATAGTCATAGTTTAGATATAAAACACCCAGGTTTTTCTGATTAGCTGTTAGAGCGATGCCCTGGAAACTGCGTATATTCATACGCCTTAAGTCATTCCAAACGGTTGGGTTGATATCTGCTAGGTGTTCGGCAACGTCTTGTATGCCTGACCAGCCATTTTTCATGATTTTCATGGCAAAGCCATCGGAGCGGGGTAAGTTTTCTTTGAAGTGCTGCCATATGTCTGGGGGAAAACCGACGGCATCACCCATGATAAATTTGTGGTGCTGCTGATCATACAGCCAGATGTTGGCAGAGATGGCGTTGAACAACTGGCAGGCGTGGTGAAGGGCATATTGGCAAACTTCTTGCAGGCTATTGGCACTGGTGAGTAAACGGATGGCTTGTTGTAATGTGTCTAGCTCTTTAATGCGCCGGGCGTTGTCGTAGGCAATGGCTGCCTGGTTGACATAAAATTGATATGTTTCAATTTCGGCCGTTGAGAAGCGGCGTGTGTGATTGTAGTAAACCCATAAAACGCCTATAAGCTGGCCTTCAACGGCAACGGGCAGCCCAACGGCCGCTAAAATGCCGCGCTCAAAGAAGGTAGGGTTCACGCGCTCTCGCTCCTGGCGGGCATCTTCGATTTTGACATATGTTCCGGTTCTCATGACCTGGATAGATAGGCCATCGGGCCGTATCTGTCCCTGAAAGAGCGGTTCATCTATGCCCGTGGTAATCAGGTCTTGAGCGCGGCCAATGCGGGGGTTTATGAGGCGCATTTTGGCGTGACTGGCGTGGGCAACCGTCGAAATCTGTTCTACGATGTTGCGCCAGATTTGTTCGGGGTCTTTGGCGTTGACGAGATCGTTGCTGGCTTTGTAGAAGGAGTGTAGGCGGATGCGTGCAGCTTCTGTGGCTTCCAGGAGTTGTGTTTTTTCGATGGCGGAAGCGGCGGTGTTGCAGAAGGTGAGCAGTAGTTCTAAATCATCTTTAGTGACGGGGGCCTGGGTGAATTTGTTGTCTACGACTAATAAGCCGATGGCCCGATTGTGTACGATGAGAGGGGCGATGATGATGGGGGTGGTGGGTTCAAACAGGGTGGCAAAGAGGGAAGGAAGTTGGTGTAAGCGATCTTCGGTGATGATGATGGGTTTTTGATTTTGTAAGACCTGGTTGAAGGTATCGGCCGTTTTCAAAGACAGCTCTACAAAGGGAATGCGCTCACTTAAAGGTGTTCGGGACAGGCTCTTGGTTTCTAAGAGGGTAAGGTAATGCCCAAAGTCATAGACACCCTGTTGGTGATCACGATCCCAATCGAGCCGGGCACTTTTTTCTTCAACGTGCCCAATACCTAAACGGCCGATCAACATCTCCCGCTCATCATCTATTAAAAAGAGGGCGGCCCGGTTGTAACCCAGCCCGTAGCCTGCAGTGATGCAGGTAAGAAAAACATGCAGCGTCTTTTTCAGATCACGGTTAGCTTGAATGTAGTCACTCATACGATGCAAGATTTTCCAGCGAGTGAACAGCCTTTGCTCTCGGTCTACAAGCAGTGACGTTTGCATCACAATCGCCGCCTGCACAGCAAACCGTTCCAAAATCTCCAAATCTACGGTGAGGACGGCATGTTCGTTGGTTAAGTCGGCCACAAATAGAACCGCCTCGACTATGCCTGCTTTACGCAGGGGCACGGCCATGACTGTTTGAAAACCCAATGAGGCAAAAATCGCTTCAGAGTTAGGCCATTGGTCAAAGGTATTGGTGTAACGGGACTGTCCGCTGTGGGCAACTTCGCCGATTAAACCCTCATGGTGATTCAGTTGGGTTCCCAGAAGATAGTCGGGCAAGTTATAGTGGGCTGTCAGGGTTAGTTGGGCTGTGTGGGGGCTGTTGATGTAAAAACCGCCACAGGTGCAGCCGGTGAGGTTGGCGGCCAGGCGGACGGTTTCTTGTAACAATTTGGGGGTTTCTTTGGCGGCGTGGATGTGGCGCAGGGTTTCATCGAGTGCCTCCAGCAGCCGGCCGCGCCGTTCGGTGCTTTCGTGTAAGGAGATGCGGTCAATGAGAACGGCCGTTTGTGCGGCCAGCGTAATAGCCAGGTCTTCCCGTTCGGCAAAAGAAGGTGACTCTTGCCCCAAAATGCCCAAATCTAACAAACCTACTACTTTATCTCTGGTACGCAGGGGTATTACTAGCAGGGATTGAATGTCTTGATCGAGCTGCAGCAGTTCCGTCCATTTTTGCAAAACAATGGGGGCTTTAGGATGGGTGTTCCGCAAGAGGAATGAATCCCACTTATTAAGAGATTTAGCCAGACCAGGCCAGTCGGCAACGGCCGTTACACTCCCCACTTCCGGCCGCCAGGAAAACCCCCGCGCCGCCTCAGGCAGCGGATATACTGCCCGCATAGTCAGAAACTGCTGCTCTTCATCCAGCAAAAAGATACGGCAAAACGAGGCCCGCCAAAAAGTTGCCATCATTTCGGCAAGCTGTTGCAGCCCCGCCGTTAAATTTTGGGCCTGAGACAGCAGCACACTGGCCTTCGCCAGCAAATCCAAACGACCTTCCTGCTCCAGCGAGACACGCAAATCCTCGAAATAGCCAACTGTGCCCATAAGCAGCCCGCGTGAGTCAAAAATCCAATGGGCTGTCAACCGAATCGGAATCCGATGACCATCCTTGCCCAAAATCACCGTCTCGTAATCTGTCAGCTTGCCATTAAATTGATGCAGCAGCCGAGAGACGCGGCGAGCCTCGTGTGACTCAGCATAAACAGCCTGAACCGATTTCCCCTTCATCTCTGCTTCGGTGTATCCCGTAATAATCTCTGCCTGCCGGTTGTAGACCTGAATCCGCCCCTCCCGGTCATTGGTAATCACGGCATCTGGCGAGCCAGCCACCAGGCGATGAAACTGCTCTCTTTGTGAATCGGTTTCATCCCACAAGGCGGCATTCTGAATTGCCAGTTGAACAGCATCCGCAAAAAGGCCCGCAATCCATTCGTCTTCTTGGCTAAAGCCCATATCTGGCCCGCTTCGGCCGTTTTCATCTTTTTTGTTATCTATTCGCAAGAGGCCGAGCAGTTCAGTACGGCCGTTTTCATGCCGCTGCAAAGGAACTGCCAACAGCGAATAACAGTGGCCCGATGCGGCTGGTGGGGCTTCTCCTTTCACGGCAAAATGGCCTGTTAAAGCCGTGCCATGCGCCCGGAATATTTCGCCGGTGTAAGCAATGTGCCCTGTTAAGCCCGACTTTGGCTCGCTTTGAATGATTAGTTCGCGCCCCTTTTCAAATTTACCAGGGTGATGGCCGTAGCTGGCTTCTAAACTCAAAATACCCGGCTGTTTTACCAGCAACACCCCTGCCGATTCTGCCTGCAAAATCTCAGTCGCATACTGGGCCACGAACCGCAGCTGCTCATCTAACGACAACTGCCCCAAACTGCTCATCATCTGGCGGCTGAAGAGAGATAGCTTTTCCAGATATTGCAATTTTTCCGTATCCCGCATATGTTTTTCTTGGGCAATGGCTTGCAGCCGCTGATGTTCACTCATGGTGATCATGACCTGCTTTCCATCCACACTCGTTACTTCTGAGTTCATAAATTCCAACCTCCCAACAAATAATTAGCCAAGTCTATACAGTTTAGCCTAAAACAAGGTGTGAAACTCTGGCAACTTTCTGGCAATGTCTAACGGCCGATTCGGCCGTTTATGGGATTTAGGTGACAGAAATGTCACAACTTTCCGGTCATACGGGCCGGGGGTAAACAAGCTGTTTGGGGGACAAACTGACTAAACCCCAGCGTTCTACGACCGCCAATACACACTCTCCACCGGCGGGCAGGTGCTTTCGCGCACGATGAGTTCCATGTCTAGCTCCACCTGCTCGGTGGGCAAGTCAGGGTCTTCAATGCCGTTGACCAAGATGCGTGTGGCGATGCGCCCCATCTGGCGCAAGTCCTGGCGCATGGTGGTGAGAGACGGCCGTATGGCCCGCGCCTCAGGAATATCATCAAAACCAACAACGGACACGTCTTCAGGCACACGCACCCCTTGAGCCAACAGACCCTCTATGACCCCAAACGCACAGGCATCGCTGGCGGCGATAACGGCCGTTGGTGGTTCCGCCAACGCCAGCAAATTATGGGCTGCATCATAACCCGTCTGCCAGGCAAAATCCCCTGGCTGGATAAGAGCCGCATCAACCGCCAGCCCATGCTGAGCCAACGCCGCCTCATAACCAGCCAGTCGCTCTTTGGCACTGTCCACCACCATGATCCCTTTCACAAAACCGATGCGCCGATGACCCAAACTGGCTAAATAGCTGGTGGCCTCGAAGCTGCCTTCCCAATTTTTGGCTTTCACCGTATTGCTGGTGGTGCCGGTGCCAGCATGGTCAATGAGCACATAGGGGAAATTACGGCCGTCTAAATCCGCCAGATACGCCTCCAGGTTGCTGGGCAGCACAATGAGCAGCCCATCCACCAGCCCTTGCGTCAGCTTGGCAACCAACGTAGATTCTTTACGCCGCCGATGGTGGGTGGTATACAACATCAAGTCATAGTCCAGCGCCGACACCTCCGCATCAATGCCCCGCACAATTTCCACCTGATAGCTGCTCTCAAAATCGTAAAGTAGCAAACCCAACATCTGCGAACGGCCACCTGCCAGACTGCGAGCCTTCAAATTAGCCACATACCCCAGCTTATCCATTGCCGCCTGCACACGTTCCCGTGTTTCTGACTTCACAAATTGGAAATTATTAACCACCCGTGACACGGTGGAGTAGGAGACCCCGGCCTCTTTGGCTACATCAAAAATGGTCACATTGTTTCGCTTTGTATTCTCCTCGCTCATGTGCCTTCCTTTTCTTCTTTTGCCCCGATCTTACCAGAGAGATAGCGAAAGGGCTTCATTTTTTCAGCGTGACGTAAAGCCCGAACAAATTTGTCGGGCTATCTTTTCTTGACAACTATAAATGAGTGCCATATACTTTGCAAGCGCTTGCAAATCTTGAGGTGCTTTTTTAGCCCATAACTTGCAAGCGCTTGCAGGATGCAACCTGCTCTTTTTTTGCCGTCCATTGCAAGCGCTTGCATAAGCGCGAGGATGCCCCCATAACATCCTCACGAAGCAATCAATCTCTCTTGTACAAGGTATCAATTTCGCCGCTTATGATGGGCGCAGGAGGTGGCTATCGAGTTGAAGCAATAACCCCAGGCACAAGTCTAGAGTCAAAAACCCGCACAATTCATACAGATAGAGGAAGGAAAATGAAAAAGTTAATTGCTTTGTTGTTGTTCTCTTTAGTGGTTATAGCCGCATGTACGCCGCAAACAGTAGAAGTCACTCGTGTTGTGACAGAGTCAGTTGAAGTTGAAGTAACCCGTGTTATTACCGAAACAATTGTCGAAGAAGGTCAAGAAGTTGAAGTGACCCGCGTGGTGACGGAGACGGAGATTCAGGAAGTGGAGGTGGTGGTAGAGGTAACGGCCGTTCCCGAAGCCGTCGAATCCCTGGATGCCCCCGATGTACTTGGCCTGCCCCGCAACGAAACCCTCATCGTGGATATGCTCACCGGCCGCGCCGGTTCCCCCACCAACTTCAACGAATGGGTCGGTTGGAAAAACCGCGATCGGGGGATGCAGAACTTAGCCAACGAGCCGCTCTGGTCGGTTGACTTCGCCACTGGCGAAATTATCAACGGCCTGGCTTCGGGCGACCCCGTTTACAATGAAGATTTCACCAGTGTCGAGATTCCCCTGCGCGAAGGCGTGACCTGGGATGATGGCGAACCCTTCACCTCGGCCGATGTGGTCTTCACCATCGAAACCTTGATGGCCAACGAAGGCATGAACGGCCACAATTTCTTCGTGGACAACGTAGCCAGCATGGAAACCCCCGATGATCACACCGTCATTTTCAATCTGGCCCAGTCAAACTCCCGCTTCCACACCACCTTCCTGGATCGTTGGGGCAGCACCTGGATTATGCCCAAACACATCTTCGAAGGTGTCGAAGACCCGGTTGCGTTTGAATTCAATCCCTTCGTAGGCACTGGCCCCTATAAGCTGCACAGCTTTGACGAAAGCGGTTTCTGGACGATTTGGGAGAAGCGAGAAGATTGGCAAAATAGCCCCACCGGCATCCTTTACGGCGAGCCAAAGCCGAAGTACATCGTCTTCCAATATTTTGCCAACGAAGGGGCCAAAATTTTGGCGCAGTTGACACACGAAGCTGATGTTCTCAATCTGTCTTCGGAAGGTTTGAAGGCTGTTTTGGCCCAATCTGACTCCTCGCGGGCTTACCAATTGGGCTACCCCTGGGTGGTGAACAATGATCCGGCGCAAACGGGTCTTACCTTTAACGTGGCTCGTGCGCCCTATGACAATGTGGATGTCCGCTGGGCACTCTTGTTATCCATTGACATTGGCGAATACATGGGTGTGGCGGTGGATGGGGCCGGTACGTTAAGCCCGGTTCATATCCCTTCACTTGGCTCTTACCCGACCGACTTCATCGCGCCTATGGAAGAGTGGCTGGCTGATTTTGAACTGGATTTGGGCAATGGCGAGACCTTCAAGCCCTATGACACGGATGCGCCGCAGAAGATTGTGGAGTATGCCCAGGGACGTGGGTATGTTGTGCCTGAGGATCAGCCATCACAGGATAAGGCGTTTGGTTTGGGCTGGTATCAGTTTGCGCCAGAGGTGGCCGAGCAGTTGTTGATTAAGAATGGCTTCTCCCGAGATGACGAGGGCATGTGGCTGCTGCCAGATGGTACGCCCTGGCATTTGGAATGTATGAGTGGGCCACAGGTGGCGACAGACCTCCAGGCACGAAACTGTATAGCGGCCGTTCAGCAGTGGCGGCAGTTTGGCATTGACGCAGTACACTTTACCACAGAAACGATGGCTGATTTGACCCGCGTCGGCGACTTTGATGTGGCTGGAAGCTGGCCGGCATTTGAACCCTGGGGGGCTGGGCCTGACCTGTACCGCACGTTGGATCGCTTTAACTCGGCCTATATCTTGCCTGTGGGTGAAAACAATCAAGGCCACCAATCGCGCTGGAGCAGTCCCGAAATGGATGCGATTATTGCCGAACTGCGTGAGACAGACCCGGCGAATACGGAGCAGGTGATTGCAGTGGGTATTGAGGGTCTTAAAGAAGCAGTGACGCAGCTTCCAGGTATTCCTACGTTTGGTTACATTGGCTTTATTGCCTGGGATCAGACATATTGGACGAACTGGCCTGGGGCGGAGAATGCTTATACGCAGCCCTACACACACTGGGGACCGTTTAAGTATATGACGCCTTTCTTGGAGCCAACAGGCCGTTAGGTTTTAGCAAATTTAGACCCGAAGGGTTTGATTAAAACCCTTCGGGTCTCCTGGCAAGAGGAGGCATGTGTCGTGGTCTTTGTTAGAAGGTATTTGATACCCCGGTTGATTCAATATTTCTTGGTGATCTTTGTGGGGATTACGGCCGTTTTCCTCATCCCCCGCGCCCTTCCCTCCGACCCCGTACAGAGAACCATTGCCCAGTTGCAGGCTCGTGGCTCTACGCTGGATATGGCTACAATTAACGAGACGATTGCCGACCTGACTGAACTGTATGGGCTGGGAGGCTCGACATTAGAGCAGTATGGCACGTTCTGGCGGCGGCTGTTTCAAGGAGATTTTGGGGTTTCGTTCTTCCAATTTCCCACGCCAGTCAGCCAGTTGATCGGCACGGCGCTGCCCTGGACGTTGGGGCTGCTGCTGACAACGACGGCGATCTCCTGGGTGTTGGGTGTTCTGTTGGGTGGGTTGGCTGGGTATTTTAACCGTGCCCGCTGGTCACGAGGGCTGGATGTGGCGGCGATGGTGATACGGCCGTTTCCCTACTACATCTTCGCCTTCATCCTCCTCATCCTCTTTGGCTACGTTGTCCGCTGGTTCCCGATCGCTGGTGGCGCCGCCATCGGGCAAAGAGCCGCCTTCAATTGGACATACATCAAAGACGTGCTGCACCATGCCTTCCTACCCGCCTTCTCCCTCATCCTGCTGGGCACAACCTCCTGGTTTCAAACCATGAAACTGATCGTGCAAAATGTGACTTCATCCGATTACGTGCAATATGCCAAGATGGGTGGGTTAAAAGAACATCGCATCGTCACCCGCTACGTCATCCGCAATGGCATGTTGCCCCAGGTTACGGCCCTGGCTCTGGTTTTGGGGCAGATTTTCGGCGGAGCCTTAATTGTGGAGATTGTGTTCTCCTATCCCGGCATTGGCAGCCTGTTGTACAACGCCATTGTCACCGGCGATTACAACCTGATCATGGGCATTACCGTTTTCTCGATTATGGCCATCTCCACCGCCATTCTTATCATAGATTTGATCTATCCCCTGTTCGATCCGCGCATTCGCCTTAGCTAGCAGGCTGTCGGAAAAGTGGTTGTAGCCGCGGTATCTTTACCGCGTTCCCAGAGGCGCGAAAGGGATTTCGCGGCTACATAGGAAGCTTCAGTTGGTAACAAAAGCATGAGAATACTCAGAGACCTCTTCCGCGATTACAGGTTTACGGTGAGCTTCATCATCGTTTGCCTCCTCATTCTATTTGCGCTCTTATCCTTCTTCGCCCCCCACGATCCCACCCTTTGGGGCACTTTCCCCCGCGACTTGCCGCCCTCAAAAGAGAATTGGTTAGGCACAGATTCCCGGGGGATTGACATCTTCTGGACAGCCACGTTTGCCGTGCGCAACTCGTTGGTGGTGGCCGTGATCGCGGGCATCGTCTCGCGCCTAATTACGGTGCCGGTGGCTATGCTGTCGGGCTACAACGGCGGCATCACGGATCGGGTTCTCATGTTCATCAGCGACAGCTTTTTGGTGATCCCGCTCTTTATGATCATCATTTTGCTGGCGGTGATGCTGCGCGATTTGATGAACCTGTTCACCTTGGGGCTGCTGCTGGCCTGCTTTGGCTGGGCTTGGGATGCACGGGTGATCCGCTCGGAGATTTTGAGTTTGCGGGAGCAGGGTTTTACGCAGACGGCTATTCTTTCCGGCACAGGCACACTTAAGCTGGTGTTAAAAGAGTACATGCCCTTTGTGACACCGCTGGTGTTTGCCACGCTCATCAATGTCATGTCCTGGGCCATCGGCCTGGAAATCACGCTGGCGATTATCGGTTTGACCAATCTGGACATTCCCACGCTGGGCACGATGATCTTTTGGGCGCTTAGCTACCAGGCACTGCTGCTGGGCTATTGGTGGTGGCTGCTGACGCCCGTTGTCCTCTCCATCTTTCTCTTTATCGCCTTGTACTGGCTCTCTGTCAGTATCAGTGAATACCTTGATCCGCGCTCGCGGATTCAACGCATCGGAGCCAATTAATGAGCAGTAAGACGATACTTAGCACTAAGGCATTGAAAGCCTTCTACGTTCTCGATGTTCACGGCCAGCAAAAGGTGGTGAAGGCTGTGAACGAAGTTGAACTGAACATCAAGGAAAATGAGATTTACGGCATTGCGGGGGAGAGCGGCTGTGGTAAATCTACGCTGCTGAAGGCGTTAGCGGCCGTTATTGAACCACCGCTGCGCCAACTGGGTGGGCAGGTATTTTACCATGTGGATGGCAAGGAGGTGGATGTGGCCACGCTGGATGCCGAAGCACTGCGCAAGCTGCGGTGGCAGTTTGTGTCCTATGTGCCGCAAGGCTCGATGAGCGTACTGAACCCGGTTATGAAGCTCAAAAGCACCTATCGGGATTTCATCGCCAGCCATGTGGTGGGTAAGTCGCGGGATGAAGCCTTTGCCCTGGCGCAAAAGCATATCGCCGAGTTGGGCTTGCCTGCCCGTGTGATGGATGCCTATCCGCACCAACTGTCGGGCGGAATGCGGCAGCGTGTGACGATTGCTCTGGCGGCCCTGCTGGAACCGGCCATCATTATCGCCGATGAGCCGACGACGGCGCTGGATGTGGTGGTGCAGCGGGGCGTGGTGCAACTGCTGCGGGAGGTGCAGCGCAGGCTGGGTAATACGATTATCCTGGTGACGCACGACATGGGGGTTCATGCCAATGTGGCCGACCGCATTGGCATTATGTATGCGGGTAAGATGGTGGAGGAAGCACCCACAGAGCTGATTTTTGAGGAGCCGCTGCATCCTTATACGCAGTATCTGATTAACTCTTTGCCCAAGTTTGGTGATAAGACACCGCGTGAAAGTGTGCCGGGCAGCCCGCCTTCGCTGGCAGATTTGCCTTCTGGCTGTCCGTTTCACCCGCGCTGCCCGTTTGTGATGGATGTATGCCGGGAGAAGATGCCGGATTACATTCCGGTGAAGGCGAATCATAAAGTGGCCTGCTGGCTGGTTGAGGAGGGGGCACATGGATAAGGTTCTGGATGTAGGGCAGTTGACGAAGGTGTTTACGGTGGGTGGGTTGACGGCGCGGGTGAGGATAACGGCCGTTGACGACATCTCCTTCGACATCAAACCGGCCGAAATCTTTACCCTGGCTGGTGAAAGTGGCTGTGGCAAAACCACTACGGCTAAAATGGTATTGGGCTTTGAAGAGCCAACTGCGGGTATAATTTTGCACAAAGGCACAGCCAAACAGCGGCACGAAAAGGTCTGGTTCACCGAAGGTGTGCAGGCCATCTTCCAAGACCCCTTTGGCACCTTTAACCCGCTGCGTATTGTGGATCGCTACTTTTTTGAGACAGTAGAAAATTACAAATTAGCCCCCAACCGGGCTGAGGCCGTGAAGCTGATTGACAAGAAGCTAAAGGCGGTGGGCCTCTCTTATGAGGAGTTTGCGGGCAAATATCCTAATGAGTTTTCGGGCGGGCAGTTGCAGCGTATTTCGATTGCCCGTGCTTTGTTGACGGATCCGACTCTGTTGATTGCGGATGAGCCGGTTTCGATGGTAGATGCTTCGCTGCGGATGTCTATTGTGAATCTGTTTAAGCAGCTCAAAGAGCAGTTTGGTATGAGTGTGCTTTACATAACGCACGATTTGGCGACGGCTTATTATGTGAGTGACCGCATTGCGGTGATGTTTCGCGGCCATATTGTGGAGATGGGTACGGTGGAGCAGGTTTTGATGAATCCACGTCATCCCTACACCCAGCTTTTGCGTGATTCGATTCCGCAAGCTGACCCGAAGCTGCGTTGGCAAGGGATGGTTAATTTGAATGAGACAGAACAGGAAGAGTATTTGAAGCAGGGCTGCCGCTTTGCCGGCCGCTGCCCGCAGGTGATGGATGTGTGCAAGCGTGTGGCTCCGCCCGATATTCGGGTGGAGGATGTGCTTGTGAAGTGTCATTTGTATGGTGATGTAAAATCTGAGGGCGGTTAGGCGGAGACGGCCGTTTTCCCATCCTTCAAGACCCAGTGAGAAAAAAATGCAAACAGTAGAAACAAACCCTATCTATAAAGACCCCAGGCAAACCATCGCCGAGCGCGTGGCCGATCTGTTGGGGCGCATGACCCTGGATGAGAAGTTGGCCCAGCTTGGCAGTGCCTGGGTCTTTGAACTGCTGACGGATATGGCCTTTGATGTGACCAAAGCGCAGCGTTTGATGGCGCATGGCCTGGGGCACATCACTCGTCTGGCGGGAGCCAGCAGCCTCAAGCCGCAAGCCAGCGCCATGCTGGCGAATCAGATTCAGAGCTACCTGCTGGAAAACACGCGGCTGCAAATTCCGGCCATTGTGCATGAGGAGTGCTGCAGCGGCTACATGGCGCGGAATGCCACCTGCTTCCCGCAAATTATCGGCCTGGCCAGTGCCTGGGAGCCGGAGTTGACGCGGGCGATGGCGGAGGTGGTGCGGCAGCAGATGAAGGCGGTGGGAGCGCATCAGGGGTTGTCGCCGCTGTTGGATGTGGCGCGCGACCCGCGCTGGGGGCGGGTGGAGGAGACGTTTGGTGAAGACCCTTATTTGGTGTCTATTAATGGGGTTCATTATGTGCAGAGTTTGCAAGGAGAGGGCTGGGGGGAACGGATTGTGGCGACGGCCAAGCATTTTGTGGGCTATGGCGTGCCGGACGGCGGCATGAATTGGAATCCGGCGCATATTCCGGAGCGGGAGCTGCGGGAGGTGTATTTGCTGCCATTTGAAACGGCCGTTAAAGCCGCCAACCTCCAATCCATCATGAATGGCTATAACGAACTGGATGGCATCCCTTGTGCCGCCAGCGAATGGCTGTTGAACAAGGTCTTGCGCCGAGAATGGGGCTTTGAGGGGGTGGTGGTGTCTGATTATTTTGCCGTTGACCAACTGCAAAACGCGCACATGGTGACGGACAGCAAGCAGGATTCGGCCGTGCGGGCGCTGGTGGCTGGCATTGATATTGAACTGCCCAACACCGATTGTTACGGTGCGCCGCTTAAAGAGGCGGTGGCTTGCCGCCTGATTGACGAGGCAGTGATTGACCGCAGTGTGGCGCGGCTGTTGATGCAGAAGTTTGAGTTGGGGCTGTTTGAAAATCCTTTTGTGCCGGTGGAGGGCATCGCCTTCGACACGCCCGCTGAACGGCAGTTGGCGCGGGAAATTGCCCAAAAATCTATTGTGCTGTTGAAAAATGAAGGGGATTTGCTGCCTTTGCCCAAAACGTTGGGCAAGATGGCGGTGATTGGGCCGCAGGCCAATTCGACACGCAACCTGGTGGGGGATTATGCCTATATTTGCCACATCGAGAGCCTGATGGCGGCGCGGCAGCACTCACTGGGCGGGATGGCGATGCCTGTTCCCGATGCGATGGAAATTGATGAGGCTTTTGTGCCCATGCGCACGATTTTGCAGGCGTTGGGTGATAAGGTCGCGGCGGGGACGGAATTGGTTTTTGCCCAGGGCTGTGAGGTGTTGGGTGAGGATAAGAGTGGTTTTGACGAGGCAGTGGCGGCGGCGCAGGGGGCGGATGTGGCGCTGGTGATGCTGGGCGGTAAGTCGGGCCTGACGGATGATTGCACCTGTGGCGAGGCGCGGGATCGGGCGGATTTGAATTTGACGGGGGTGCAGCAGGAGCTGCTGGAGGCGGTGGCGGCGACGGGGACGCCGGTGGTGTTGGTGTTGGTAAACGGCCGTCCCCTGTCCACCACCTGGGCTGCGGCTAATATCCCTGCCATTGTGGAAGCCTGGCTGCCAGGTGAAGAGGGTGCGGCAGCGGTGGCCGATGTGCTGTTTGGGGATGTGAATCCTGGCGGCAAACTGCCCATCACCATCCCGCGCCATGTGGGGCAGGTGCCGATTTATTACAACCATAAGCCGTCGGGCGGCAAGTCCCATTGGAAGACGACTTATGTGGATTTGAGTAATAAGCCGCTGTGGCCGTTTGGGTTTGGCCTGAGTTATACGCGGTTTGTGTTGGGCGATTTGCAGGTGGATAAGGAGGCAGCGGCGGCGGGGGAGGCGGTGCAAATTAGCCTGACGGTGACGAATGTGGGTGAGCGGGATGGGGATGAGGTGGTGCAGTTGTATGTGCGGGATGGGGTGGCGAGTGTGACACGGCCGTTAAAGGAGCTAAAGGGTTTCAAACGGGTTTCGGTGGCGGCCGGTGCATCCCAAAAAGTTACCTTCACCTTGTATGTCAATCAACTGGGCTTTTATAATCCTGAGATGGCGTATGTGGTGGAACCGGGTACGATTGAGTTGATGATTGGCACGTCGTCGGAGGAGATTCATTTGCGGGCCAAGCTGGAGATTGTGGGGGATGTGCGGGAGATTTTAGACGAGAAGGTCTTTTTTAGTGATGTCAAAGTTGGTTAGTAACTGTTCAAAATTAAGGTTCTTTGGGATCTCATGGGGTTGACAGCACATATGGGTGAAGTTAAGCAATGAAACGCTTATACCCGCTCAAGTCAAGCCACAGACGGCGAAATAAACTGTCAACCCGCTTGAGACCATAAGATCGTCTGGTTATCGTTTTCAATTTATTGTTGACCCCTTCGACAAACCCACTGCTAGCGCGCTTGTCAAAATAGTTGGCGATTTCGTCCAGATAGTTGTGCAGGGTCTTGAGAAATTTGTCAAAACAGGTGAGCGTACTGCGCTTCACCTTGTCAGCCCACTTTTCCAAACGCCGCCGCCCATCAGCCAGGCTCAACCTCATGTTGAAGATGGCTGTCAATTCTTCACGTAGGGTATACGCCTGATGCAAGCGGGGCGAATAGTGGAAAAGACGGCGCAATCGCACCTTATCATCATCATTGAGATGGGCATAGTTATGGCGCAGCACCCAGTGCATGCCGTGGCCGACTTCCTGATAGGCGGCTGTCGGTAATTCTTTTTTCAAACGGCGTAGTTCCTGCTTACGCAACTTGTCGAAATCTCCTCGGTAGTTCTTGGCGACATGGAAGCGGTCAATCACTACTTTGGCTTTGACTTCGGGATGAACAGCCAGAAAATCAGCAATTGCGCCCAGATAACCATCCCACATGTCGGTACAAAAGGTGTGGATGGTCGGGTGCAATCGCTGAGGAATGGTCATAAGAAAGTCGCTCACCGTCTTTTTTTTCGATCCTTCAGCACCGTCAGAATGAGGACAGTCCCATCATCCTGACGCGCAGTGACCACAGCTCGATAACTCTGACGTCCTTTCTTGTGGGCCACTTCGTCAATACCGATGGTGCCCAGATTCTGGACTTCATCCCAGTTGACTTCATCATCGACCTGTCGTTCCAGCGCACCCAGAACCGCATCGTAGCCCAGGTTTTCTTTAAGACTGACATCGGCCACGGTGCTGCCCATGAGCAGTTTCATCAGATAGCGGTCATATGCTTTGGTGTGGGGACTGCGTTGGTCATACCAATCCAATGTCTGCGTCGTGGTTGGATTGTGCAAACAGGTTGGACATTGCGCCCGTTTTGGCCGGATAACAATGGTGGTCTCCTGGCCTAAAATTGGCAGGTGACGTAAGTGCACGGCCTGACCACGACCGTAGTTGCAGTCGATTTCTTGGTTACATACGCCGCATTTTGTTGTTTCGCGGCGGCTTTCAACCGTAATGGTGAATTTGCCATCCCGTGTTTGTTGGGTGGCAAGCACATCAACCTGTGGAATATCCAGGGGAAAACTGATTTTGGCAGGGGGAGCTGTGAGCATCGTTTTTACTCCGTTTGTGAAAATGATTTCCATTTTACCTCACCACCATATCTGGGCGTACCCCTTGTATTCCCAAAGAACCAAAATTAATTTGGTGGAGATTGGCCCAATCTTCAAGATTGGCCCAATCTGGAAACCGCTAACTTATTGGTAAACGCTTACTTAACTCTTCGAAGCTTGCAGGTGTCATTCCGACGAGTCTTCGAGGAGAATCCCTATGGATCAGCAATTTCGTCGAGATTCCTCGCCGAGGACGGCTCGGAATGACAATTCTACGGAGTTGCTTTTATGGAGAAATTGAGAATGTATACGCCAAAAGCGGAGGATAAATTTACTTTTGGATTGTGGACGGTGGGTAATGTGGGGCGTGACCCCTTTGGTGAACCGGTACGGGAGACGAAATCGCCGGTGGAGCTGGTGCATTTGCTGGCGGAGGTGGGGGCGTGGGGGGTGAATTTCCACGACAATGATTTGGTGCCGATTACGGCAACGGCCGTTGAGCGTGACCAAATCGTAGCTGACTTCAAAAAAGCACTGGATGAGACAGGCATTGTTGTGCCCATGGCGACGACAAATCTGTTTAGCGACCCGGCTTTTCGGGATGGGGCCTTTACCAGCAATGATGCCAACGTGCGGGCTTATGCCTTGCAAAAGACGATGAACGCCATTGATTTGGGCGTGGAGTTGGGAGCCAAAATCTATGTTTTTTGGGGCGGGCGCGAAGGCACGGAGACGGATGCGGGCAAAGATCCGGTGACGGCGATCAAGCGCAGTCGTGAAGCGATGAACTTCCTCTGTGACTATGTGCTGGATCGGGGGTATGACCTGAAATTTGCGCTGGAAGCCAAACCGAATGAGCCGCGTGGGGATATTTATAATGCGACGACGGGCAATATGCTGGCCTTCATTCACACGCTGGATCATCCAGAGATGGTGGGGGTGAACCCGGAGGTGGCGCATGAGCATATGGCGGGGCTGAATTTTACGCATCATGTGGCGCAGGCGTTGGAGGCGGGTAAGCTGTTTCATATTGATTTGAATGATCAGGCATTCGGCCGTTATGATCAGGATTTTCGTTTTGGCGCAGTAAACCTCAAGTCAGCCTTTTTCCTGGTAAAGCTGTTGGAGGACAATGGCTATGATGGCAGCAAGCATTTTGATGCCCATGCTTACCGCACCAGTGATTATGAGGATGTGAAGGCGTTTGCGCGGGGCTGTATGCGTACCTATCTCATCTTGAAAGAGAAGGTGGCCCAGTTCAATGCCGACAGTGAAATCCAGGCACTGTTGGCCGAGATTCACGCTGATGATGGGGGGATGGAGGTGTTCAAAGGCGGCTATTCGGCGGCAAAGGCGCAGTCCCTACGCGCCCATCAGTTTGATCGGCCGGCGTTGGGGCGGCGGGGACAACCGTATGAGCGGTTGGATCAGTTGGTGGTGGAGCTGCTGTTGGGGGTGCGTTAAGTAGTAAGGAAGTTTTGTTCGTAAACAAGTTAGCGGTTTCCAGATTGGGCCAATCTTTTTGAAGGTTCAAAATTGAATTTGGCAATAAGTCTTTGCCCTACGTGACTACAACGGATTCAGAAGTAACGGATTTTTTCGGAGTAACATCTGTTTATTTCTGAATCCGCCTCATCGCCATCCCGTTCCTTCTATACTATACTTCTGATCAATGTCTTTGAAGGTATAGATATAGATGAAAAAGTTTCTATCCCGCTTAGGCCAATGGCTGGAAAGTCCTCTCATTGTGGATCCTATCGAGCGGCGGATGGCTGTTTTGCTGCAAGTGATGCTGCTGGGGTTGATGGGCATCTTGCTGCTGGCGGCTGTTTTAAATGTCTTTGTGGCTGAGGACATTGATTGGCAAACTGTTTGGTCGCAAACGGCCGTTTTCCTCCTCACCATTGCCCTGCCCCTTGCCCTGCTGCGGCTCGGCTACTTTCGGCCGGCCGTTATCCTCATCATCGGCCTTTTTTTCGCCTTAACCACCCTGGCCATCTTTAATGCCACCCTCCGTGCTGTGGCCGAAACCCTTAGCTTCTTTACCCTCGCGCTCATCCTGGCTGGCCTTTTACTCACCCGCCGCCTGTTGGTACTCACCTTCCTTGCCAGCAGCGGCGTGGTACTCATAAGTGCGGTTCTGGAACAAAGAGTAGGGTTGGGCAGCGATGGCCTTGTGGTGGCCCTGAACTTTATGCTGCTCAACGGCCTCATCAGCCTGTTTGTTGACCGCTTTAGCGGCACCTTACGCACGGCTTTGCAAGATATTCTGCAAAGTGAGGCCCGTAACCGCGTTTTGCTTAATGTCATACCTGACGTGATGTTTGAATTTGACGCGGCGGGGACTTTTTTGGCCTATATGCCGCCCACCGGTTTCGAGCCGCTGCTGCCTCCCAATACCTTCTTGGGTCACAAAATCGGTGATCTATTTCCGGCCGCTGTCGCCGAGCAGACAATTGAGGCCATTGGCCGCACCTTGCACACGGGCCACACTGAGAGCTTTGAATATCAGTTGACTGGCCCGAACGGCCGACAACAGTATGAGGCGCGGCTGGTGGTGAGTGGGGCCAACACCGTCTTGTGTATTGTGCGGGAAATTACGGCACGCAAGGAGGCAGAGGCGGAGCGGGAGCGGTTGATTGCCGAACTGGAGGCCAAGAACAGTGAATTGGAACGTTTTGCTTATACCGTCTCCCATGATCTTAAATCGCCGTTGGTGACGATTTCTGGTTTTTTGGGCTTTTTGGAAAAGGATTTTGTGGCGGGTAATGAGGCGCGGTTTCGGCAGGATAAGCAGCGTATCCAGGAAGCTATTAGTCGGATGGGTTTGCTGTTGGATGAATTGTTGGAGCTGTCGCGGATCGGCCGTTTGTTGAATACGCTGCAGCCTGTGGCGTTTGCCACGTTGGTCGCGGATGCCTTACAGTTGGTAGAGGGACGGGTGCAGGCCACTGGGGCCAGGGTTCAGGTGCAGCCCGATTTGCCCGATGTGTATGGGGATCGCCACCGGCTGGAGGAAGTGCTGCAAAATCTGCTGGATAATGCGGCTAAAGCGGTGCAGGGTCGGCCGGATGCGCACATTGAGATCGGTCAGGCGGGGGAGGAGAACGGCAAGCCTATTTTTTTTGTCCGCGATAATGGCCGAGGCATCTCTGCCCAACATCATGAACATATTTTTGGCTTGTTTAACAAGCTGGATGCCAACAGTGAAGGGACGGGTATCGGGCTGGCTTTGGTGAAGCGGATTGTGGAGGTGCATAACGGCCGTATTTGGGTGGAAAGTGATGTCGGCCAGGGAGCTACATTTTATTTTACGCTGCCCACGCGGGCAGACAATTTTCATGAGGCAAGATAGCATGAGTTTAGAGAAACAGGTGGAGAAAACGGCCGTTGCCATCATTGGTGCTGGCCCTATTGGCCTTGAGTGTGCCATTGCCCTACAGCGACAGGGCGTACCCAACATTATTTTTGAAGCACAGCAGGTGGGGGATGCGTTTACCCATTGGCCGCCCCACACGCGCTTTTTTAGCACGCCAGAGCATGTGGCGATTGCGGGTGTGCCGGTGCACAGTGTGGATCAACAGCCGGTTACGGGTGAGGAGTATCTGGCCTATTTGCGGCTGGTGGTGGAGATGTTCGCTGTGGATGTGCGGGTGTATGAGCCGGTAACGGCCGTTGCCCCCACTACCCCCGGTTTCCACATCACCACCCAAACACGCACCGGCCCGCGCCATTACCAGTGTGATTACGTGATTTTTGCCACCGGCGGCATGGCTCGGCCACGTTTGCTCCATATTCCTGGCGAAGAGCTGCCCCATGTCAGCCATTACTTCCCCGATCCCCATCGTTATTTCCGCACTAAACTGCTGATTGTGGGCGGCAAAAATTCGGCGGCGGAGGCGGCTCTGCGCTGCTGGCGGGCTGGGGTGCATGTCTCTCTCAGTTATCGTCGCCCCTGGTTTGACCCCGACCGCATTAAGCCCCACATGCGGGACGATTTGAAGGATCGTATTGAGCGGGGCGAGATTACCTATTATCCCTCGACTGTGCCGATGGAGATTACGCCGACGCAGGTGGTGCTGGCTTCGACCAAAGAGGATTTGTCGCCAAATGGGCACATTACCAAAGTTGAGGCCGATTTTGTGCTGCTGGCGACTGGCTTTGTGGCTGATATGTCGCTGTTGGCGCAGGCGGGGGTGCAGTTGGAGGATCGGGAGTATTGTTCGGATGCCCCTGTGCATAATCCTGAGACGATGGAGACGACGGTGCCGGGGATATTTGTGGCGGGAACGGCCGTTGGCGGAACCCAACACCGCGTGCGCCACTTCATCTCCACCAGCCACGATGATGTCATCCGCATCGTCCGCGCCATCACCGGCCAAACGCCCAAACAAGTAGGCACGGTAGAGGCCCGCAACAACGCCGTTACCTGGCGTGAAGTGATGGCAAATTAAGTGAATGTTCAAAATCAACTTAGCGGAGATTGGGCCAATCTTCAAGATTGGCCCAATCTGAAAACTGCTAACTTGTTTACGAACGGTTACTAAGCACTTGCACTACAGTTTACCCATTGTCGTTATGATGCCTGCTTGTTTGGAGGAACAAATGGCCCACAAAATGGATGAACTCGACAATCTGCTGTCATCAGTGACAGACCTCTCTCAAAAAATCGATCTGCTCAACCATCTGGCCTGGGAACTACGAGAGCGTGACAGACCCTATGGCCTTCGGCTGTGTGAGCAAGCCTACAGTCTGGCGCGTGAGAGCCACTATCGCAAAGGGCTGGCCGACAGCCTGGCCCTGGTTGGCTACTTCAATCATTACAAGGCCAACTACGCCCTGGCTTTGCCCCAACTGCTAGAAGCAGTAGCCCTTTTTGAGGAGCTAAACTATCTGGATCGGCTGCCTGTCACCCTGACGATGGTGGGCATGACTTATCTGCGCCTGGGCAATTATGCCGAAGCCCTGCCTTACCACAGGGCGTTCGCTCAAATGAGAGAGCAAAAGCCAAATTGAGGTTACATAGTCAGGAAAGCGAAACAAGCCGTCCACTCACCAAAGGATGTAACCAAGAAAAAGAGCACGTTACCAATCGAATACCGTCAACAGACGCACTTCACCCTGGGCAAGAGCTTAGGCAATTGTCGTCCAGTCGGTGTATAAGGAGGTGGGCAGGCCCAGTAAGGACAAGATGCGTTCCTGAACAGCCGTCAAGGGCGTCGCCTGGCAAATCGTCTGTTCGGCCAGGTAGATAACAGTGAGATGGATGTTATCAAAGACCTCCAACATGCGCTCCATGGTCGGTCGGGCTGTGGCGCGTTTGGGATTACCGGGATAAATACCGGCGAGTTCCTCTTTGTTTTCAGCCAGCGCCTGGCGGGCGGTGTAATCGCCCAAAGCCAGCAGGCGTGCTGCCAGGGAAAGCAGATGAAACAGCCCCTGGGCGTGGTCGTCCCGCTGGACGTAGAGCGGGGTGATAGAAAGCATCTTGCCCTTGAGCCGGCGGAAGATGTTCTCTTCGATGTACTGGTCTCGATAGGCTAAGACAGCTTCGGTGAGCGACAATCGTTCTTGTGGAGCGTTGCTAAGGTAAATGCGCCAACCGGCTTTGAACATGGCCCACGCAATCGCTTTCTCATTCCGTTCAACCTGAAGTTGAAAGCGAACGTCACGCTCTATACGACCTGGCTGACCCTTGTAGCCGCGCACTTGGCGCTCGGTCACTTCCTGGGTATAAGACAGGTGGAACAGGCCAGCCACTTTGTACTTTTTCTCAATCTGGGCGATGGCTGCTTGCAGGCTGGCTTCATCGCTGATTTGACGTTTGCCTCGCCCTGGAGCCTGGGTCAATTGGTGCCAGGCGGCTTCGGCTTTGGCCAAGCGTCGTTCTAAACCAGCCTGCATCGTCTGCTGGTAGCTGCAAGAACGCACCAGCAAACAGCGTTCCGTCCAACTGACCTTTTTCCCCACCACTCGTCTTGTCTGTTTGCGGCTCACCTCGAATCCTTGGGCAATGGCCAAAGCCGGGTCTGGTTCGCGGCCAGCCTCCGGTAGGTCCTGGGGTAGAAAGACGGCGGTTAACTCCTCCTCACCGGCCTGAAACTCGGCCAGCAATTGGTCTAGCAATTCGGGCTCACTCTTTGCATCAGGCAGCGGGGTCAGGTAGTAATCGTTACCGGCGGCAATGGCCGTGCGGCTCTGGATGGCGCTCATTTTGCTGTCGCCAACAATGAGCAACTCATCCCTGGCCAACATCGCTTTCACCCGCTGATAACAAGGGAGATACATCGGGTCATCGGCGCGATTACCGGCAGCCACATCAAGGGCTAATAACAACCCTAAAGGATCCAGGCTGGCCAACATCAGTTTGAATTGGGTCTCATATCCACCTTGTTTGTTCTTGCCCACCTGAAATAAGACATGATGGTCTGGGTCATGGTACACCCCGCCCACAGTGGCATCCAGGCGCACCGTTTCAGCCCGCAACTTATACACCCGCAGCAGCCGATTCCCCAAGAGCGCTTCAATCCCCTGCCAATGGCTGGCCTTATGTAGTTCGCGCAGGCAAACAGCCAGCCGGTCATCGGTGAAATCCAGTTCGGTTACATCTTGCCCCGTCAACTGTCTCAAAGAGGCGAGATGGGTGGCTACCCACGCTTGCACCCGATCCATCCGATGGTTATAGACCGAAGCAATATGGATGAGCCAGATGGTTACCACCCAGCCCATACTCAATCCTTGCCAATTGCCATGCGGCTTGATGACGGTATCTATGGCTGTTTGAATGCCCATTTTTTCCATAAATCCGAAAAGGAGCGGCATGTCATCCAGTCGTTCTACACTGATTGTTACTTCTGGTGTGTCCATGCCGCCAATTTTACTATTTACCGCTCAATTTGAGCGAACGTTGAGTTACCAGATAAAGGCCCTAAAAATTGCACAGGATACTGGCGACCAGGTTGGCGAAGCGAAAGCCTTGAATGGAATAGCCATTGTCTATGTCTGGCTGCATGATCATGAAAAGGCTCTGGTTTATTTTCGGCAAAGTCTGCAAGTTTGCGAGGAGGCTGCTTATGAGGATGGGAAAGCGGTGGCCTTGATGAATTTGTGCATGAGTTATCGGGACGTAGAGCAGTATGATGCTTCTTTAGAATATGGGTTTCGCTGTCTGGCAATGTCCCGCCAGCTTGTCAATCAGAGCCACGAAGCGGAGGCGTTGAAAAATATTGGCAATACTTATATGGCGCTGGGCCAACATCAGGAGGCGCTGACCCATTTTCATAGTGCCTTGACGCTTATTGAGAGTGTGGAAAATAAATATGTGCAGGTGACGGTTTTGCTGCATTTGGGCAAGGCCTACTGCCGCCTCCAGCAGTTTCAGCCAGCGCATGATTCTCTCTCTCAGGCTTTGGCAATTGCTGAGGAAAGTGAGCAAAAAGGGTTCCAATTTGAATGTCACCAAGAGTTGGCGGCGCTGTATAAAGCTGAAGGAAAGTTTGAACGGGCACTCACGCATTATGAGCAGTTTCATGCTATTAAAGAGGCTGTGTTTAATGAGGAGACTGAGCGGCGGCTGCACAATTTGGAGCTGCAGCATCGCATGATAACGGCCGAAAAAGAAGCCCAAATCTATCAGTTGAAAAATGTTACTTTGGAGCAGGAAATTGCCGAGCGGCAGTTGATGGAGGCGGAACGGGAGCAGCTTATTGCTGAGTTGGGAGCCAAAAATGTGGAACTGGAACGTTTTACCTATACAGTGTCGCATGATTTACGCAGCCCGCTGATTACGATTAAGGGTTTTTTGGCTTTTTTGGCGCAAGATATTTTGGCTGGTAATGTGGAACGTGCGCAGGCTGATATGAAGTATCTGCATGATGCGGTGGAGAGGATGCAGCAGTTGTTGGAGGATTTGCTGCATCTGTCGCGCATGGGGCAGATGGTTAACCAGAAGCAGCGGTTAGCTTTTGGAGATTTGGCGCATGAGGCTGTTTTGGCGGTGGCGGGGCGTATTCAGGAAGGGGGTGTGCAGGTGGATGTGCTGCCCGCTTTGCCACCGATTTATGGGGATCGGGGGCGTTTGTTGCAGGTGATGCAAAATTTGGTGGAGAATGCGGTGAAGTATATGGGGGAACAGGAACGGCCGTTTATTGAGATTGGGGTGCGGCAAACGGCCGATGAGACGGTTTATTATGTAAAAGACAATGGCATAGGCATTGAGCCAAAGTACCAGGCGAGAGTCTTTGATCTGTTTGAGCAGTTACAGCCACAAGCGGAGGGAACCGGCATTGGTCTGGCCCTGGCGCAGCGGATTATTGAATCGCATGGCGGTCGTATTTGGGTAGAGTCGGAAGGGTTGGGACGCGGGAGTGTGTTTTGTTTTGTAGTAGCCGCAGAGGGGGGTTGAGGGGGGGGCTAGTGGGCTATGATGCGTAGTGGATTGGTTAACGGCCGTTCCACCACAATTTCCGCCCCAGTAACCGTTACACGGGTTACAGACATCACTTCTTGGGAAACGGCCGTACATGCTGCCCCTAAAAGCACAAGCACAGTTAACGATAGCCCCAATTTTAAGCGATACATAGGATCAAACGATCACTAACGTGCCCACTTCATCATCTTCAGACAGAGCGTGAATGGCTTCAAAATGATTACGCAAAAGAGACTCAATCATTTTGGTTGAACAATTGCCCCGTCTAATCCATACCACTTTAGGCGGAGTTCCCCAAACCAGGCTCTATTCGTTAAAATCGGCATCCTTACTGACAATGACCAACTCGTTTTGGTGAGCATATTGCCAGACATCTCTATCTGTCGCCTTGTCAAGACCGACGGCCGATACATGTACTGAGCCGGGATATAAATCTGCCAATTGTTGGGCAAGGCGAGGCGATAAATTTTGGTCGAGAAGCAGTTTCATGCAGGAACCATGATCATGTGCTGCGAACGATCAGCCGCATAACTCAGACAGGCCATAATGTCTTCCATTGTTAGATAGGGAAAATCTACCAATACTTCTTCATAACTCATCCCCGACGCAAGGTAGCTCAAAACATCATAAACCGTAATGCGCATTCCTCGAATACAAGGCTTTCCCCCGCGCTTGCCTGGCTCGATAGTGATGATGTCTTTGTAATTCATTGTTTTATTATCCTCTCGCAACAAATTTGAGGCCATTATACCAGAAGCAGCAAACGCCAGGGCCAATGGTTACTCCACAATCACCTGCCCCAAGATGTAGCGGTCGCCGGCAAGGTTGCCTTCAGCATCAGCAATATGCAGGCGGCGTTTGCTGACCATTTCGTAGAGGCCGACTTCAATCTGATACGTGCCGGGGGGCAGGTCGGGCGGAAGCTGCATTCGGTAGGGGTCGCGGACGCGCTGGCCGGGCAGCCATTTGGGAATCCACAGATGGGTGGGAAAGGCCCCGCCCAGCGGCGTGTAGTCGAGATTGTCAATCACAGGCCGATTGCCCAAATCAATGAGATGGACGAAAACGGTGTAACTTTCTTCGGCGGCGGCCAAGCTTTGCCATTGCAAAACGATGTTGAGGGTGTCGCCGGGGTGGGCGGTGATGGGAGTAGGCCAGGGGGCGGCCGCGGTGTGGTCGCCGCCGCGCACACGCGCACTTACCAAGCCCACCCGCTGCCGGAAGTTTGCCAATAGGTGGTCGGTGGACAGGGGGAACTCTTCGCCGGTCACGGCCAATGTGCCCAATGACAAATTCAGGGGAAATTCTTCATCTGCACTTAGGTTTTTCAGGTTAACGACCAGGGGATACGTGCCGGTGAGTAAATCGTGAGGCAGGGCAAAGTCAAAACGCTCGATGATGACTTCGCCTGGTTTCCATTTGGGGGTGATGAGGTGGCTGTCGGTGGTGAAGGGGTAGCTGATGCTGCCTACTTGGAGGACGGGGACGTAGTAATCGGCCGTTCCCCCCATCGTTCGCAGCGCCAAAGTAAGCGGCACATAATCGCCAGCCTTGACTTGGGTTTGGGGCAGTAAGTAGCCGATGATCTCGATATCGCCGCCAGTGGCGGAAGTTGGGGTTAATTCAGGTGGCACGGATGTATCACCTGGCTCTACTACTTGATAGAAGGGGCCAAACGGCCGTAATCTAAAGCCATCCTCACCCACCTCCGTCAACTCGCGCCGGTAATTGCTCAAATAAACCGGCCCACCGGGCAGATAAGCGAACACACTTTCCACCCAGGGAAATGCGGCCGAGACAAATTCGGGGCGCACATTAGCAGCCTCCGGCCAACGCCCTTCTACAAAGCGCGTGTACCAAAGGGGGGTCATATGCTCCCAGTCGTTGAGCAGCACAGGGCTGTCGGTACGGTTTTGGAATTGGGTGAAAACGGCATCAACGTAATCATCCCCCTCGCTGTAATGGCGTAGAGAAAGGCGCGGCGCATTCCGCGCCACTTGCAGCCCTGGCCCCAGCAGAAAAATGCCGCTCACCAGCAGCAAAATCATCTGCCGGTTCAACTGAAAACGCCAGACAGAAGCCACCAGCAGCCCATACAGCCCAAACCCCGCCAGCAGCCCAATCACCAAAAACGGCCCGATGAGATAGGCCATGGTGTCTTGCGCTTTGAGGCTGATGACGAAGGCGTAGTTGCCTAGAAAAGCCAGCAGGTAGAGCAGGGGCAGTGGGGCAGAGGAGCGGCGGGGGTACGGATTGAATAGAAAGTGGTGGCGCATGAACAGCCAGAACAGCCCCCAAACGGCGAGGAAGATGACGGGCAGGGAGAATTGCAGGCGCAGGAGTGACCAGAAGACGAGGGCACGGTTGGGCTGATCGGCCAATGAGTAATAGGGCAGGCTTTCGCTGAGGCCGCGTGCCAGCACGTGGTCGAGGAAGCCGTTGAGGGTGTTCATGGTGCTGGGGCCGAAGGCGGGCTGCATGGGGCTGCGGAGGGGGAAGTAGAGCCAGACGCTGAGGCCGAGCAGGGCAAAGGCTACCATTTTGAGCAACGTGCGCCATTCACGCAGGATAGACGGCCGTTGCCACACCACAAACAGCGCATAAGCCGGAAAAGCCATCACCGTCAGCGGGTGGTGGGTAACACCCAGGCCAGCCGAGAGGCAGAAGGCGTAGAGGGGTAAGGGGCGAGAGGTGAGAGGCGAGGGGTGATATTGCCCCTCGCGCCCTTCGCCTTTCTCCCTCCGCTCTTCAATTGACCACCTGGTTAAAAAATATAAATTCGCGGCCAAAAAAGCGGCCGTCAGCATGTGTGGGTTGGTGTGGATGGCGTGCTGCCAATGGTTGGTGGCGGTGGCTACGGTGAGGGCGGCAAAGATGGCGCTGGCTCGCCCTAAACCAGGGTAATCTTGCAGGGAAGCCTGGGTGAGGGTGCGGATTGTGCCATAGACAAACAGGGCCGCGAGCGTGGCTGCTGCCGCCGATAGCAGGTGCATTCGCCAGGGGATGGGGCCAAGCGGCACGATGGTTTGCCACAGCTTGCCCAAAACGGTGAAAAAGGCATAACCGGGCGGGTGGGCAATGCCCAAAATATTGGCGACAAAGGTATATTCGGTGGGGTCGCCCAGCACCAGCGTCTGTGCCAGTGTGAGCAGGTAGAGGATGGGGATAACGGCCAGGACGAGGATGGTGGCCGTTACATGGTATTTATGTAAAGTTTCGGAAGAAAGGGATGATGAAAGGCGAGGGGAGATGGGTGAAGAGCGCGATCCTTCACTGGTCTCTCGCTCCTCGCTCTTCGCTCTTCGCTCTTCGCTTCTCTCTTCAGTCATCACAATAACGCCTCATACACCGCCAGCGTCTCCCGTGCGGCGCGCTGCCAGCTAAATTGGGCGGCTTGTTGCCGGCCAAGTTGTTGGCGGTGGTGGTATTCGTCGGGGTGGGTTAGGAGGTGTTGGATAACGGCCGTCATCTCCTCCACATTCTCTGGATCAAAATAAGCCGCTGCCTCACCGCCCACTTCAGGATGGCTGCTGGCGCTGCTGGCCGCCACCACTTGCCCACAAGCCATATGCTCCAGAATGGGCAGGCCAAAACCCTCATACAAACTGGGCTGCACGGCCAGATTGGCGGCGGCGATGATGGCCGGTAAATCTTCGTCGGGAACCCAGCCTAACGGCCGTACCGCATCCGTCAATCCATTCGCTTCAATTTTGGCAAAAAAGCTGTCGGTGAGCCAACCCTTGCTCCCGGCCAGGATCAGGCACAGGTCTGGGAAGAGGCGGCGCAGGGTGAGGAGGGCATCCAGCAGGCGATTGAGGTTCTTACGTGGCTCAATCGTGCTGAGATGGAGGAGGAAGCTGTCGGGTAAGTCGTATATCTGTCGTACATGCCTGATCCTGTCCGGGGCCGGGGAGTGGAAAATAGGGGAGGCCGCCTCGTAGATGACATGTACTTTAGCCGGGTCAACACCGTAATACCTGACGATATCGCGCTTGCTGGCCTGCGAAACGGCTATGATGGCCGTTGCACGACGGCAAAAAAGAGGCATCGCCAGGTTCAAAAACCAGTAGTTGAGCCTTTTGTGGTAGGCGGGAAAGAGCTTGAAGATGAGGTCGTGGACGGTTAGGACGGTGGGTACTTGGCGCAGGGGCATGAGCAGGTGTTCGGTGCTGTGGAAGAGTTGGACATCGGGCAGGAGGCGGTTGAAGGACAGGCGGCTGAGATGGGCCACCAGGACGGCCATGCGCCAGGGTTTGTAGCCGAAGTGGATGCTGCGGTGGGGTGTGGTGGCGGGCAGTGTGGGGGGAAAACGGCCGTCTTCCCCCTGATTATAAAACAGCCCAAACCGCTCTGGCTGCTCGGCCAGCAGTGCGCCTGCCAACTGCTCGGCATACCGCCCCAAGCCAGCGCGGCTGTGAACGGCCGCTGAAATGTCCAGGTAAATCATACTGCTCGGTGAACCGTAATCGGATTACCCATAACGGATTACGGATGCTTGGCCCACCAATCCATTGACCAGGCCACCCCCTTGTGGATGCCATCGCGCAAAGAAGTTTGGGGATCGTAGTCTAGCAGGGCGCGGGCTTTGCCTACGTTGGCAACATAGTGGGTTACTTCGCCGACACGGGCTGGCTCAATCGTCATGTCTGGTTCAATGCCTAAGGCTTCACCGATAAATTTAGCCATGTTGACCAGGCTGTTGCCCTGCCCGAAGGCCAGATTGATGGTGTGATTGCCGATTTCACCATTGACTAATCGCTCCATGCCCGTGGTCACGCCTGCGATACAATCATCTACGTAGGTGAAATCTAGCACCTTTTTCTCGCCGTAGACGACGATGGGTTCGCGGTTGCTGATTTTGCGGATGAAGAGGGGGATGACGCGCTCCATGCGTTCGATGTCGTTGTCGTAACGGCCGTATACATTGCTAAAGCGAAACACCAAATAGCGCAGCCCATAACATTGCGCGTAGGAATAAATCAACGCCTCGCCCGAAATTTTGCTGGCCGAATAGGGGCTTTCGGTGAAAGCGAAATCAGCATAAGACTCCTCCGTGATATAGCGGTGGATGTCGCCGTACACCTCGCGGGAGCTGCTGAAAATAATGGGCAGATTGTTCTGGCGGCAAAACTCCAACACATTAAAGGTCATGGTGATGTTTTCCAGCGCCCGGTCTGGCTGCTCCACCAGTTCATGCACTTTGGCATGGGCCGCAAAATGCACCACGACATCCAAATCTTTGGGATATTCCACATGGCCGATGCCGTTTTGAAAGTCGCGGTAGGGCATACTCAGGTCTTGCAGCAGGGTTTCAATGTCGGTTGTCCAGGTATTCGGCCGTTTGTCTACACCAAACACAAAATGCCCATGCTCTTGCAAATACAAACCCAAGTTCGTACCAATTTGTCCACTCGAACCAGTAATTAATACACGCATAATTTGTCTCCTTCTAGGAGGAGATTGTAGAACGTAAAACGGAAAGCGTAAAACGTAAGAAAGGGTTAGCGCTGAATATGAGTCCTGGGTAAAACCTTATCGGCTCGCCCCGGAAGAATCTTATTCATAGGTTGGTGGCTCACCAGGGTTGGTGACAAACCAGGTGATGTAGACAAAAATGCCAATCAAGGTGGCTGCCATATACAAGCCATAGGCAATGCGCATGAACAGCTTGTAGTTGTTAAACCGCAGCGGTTTGATCATGAGGCCATTACCGCGTAGAGCTACAAAACAGCCAAAGAGGAGGCCGCTGCCACCAATCAGGCCATGAAAGCGGGTGACGGTTAAGGCGATGGCCGGCAGCATGGCGGGATTATCGGGGGCAGCTACAAAGTCGCGGAAGGGCAGCACCATGAGCCACAGGACGAGGATGAGGTTGGTGAGAACGGCCGTTGTCTGCACCCACCGATGCGCCTCATACTTCCCCTGCCGCGCCAGGTAAAACCCAATCGAAAACAACACGGCTACAATCAGCCCCACCACCAGCGTAAAATCCGCCGCCCAATTGGCCTTCGTCCCCAAAAACCCCGGAGAATGTAACAGTTCAATCAAAGCAGCCTCCACAGCAAAAAAGGTGCATTGGTGTATTGAAGTAATTTCGCTAACCAATATACCAATATGCCTCTCATCCACTCGCCCACGTATACAAAAACGGCGGCACCCAAAACGTGCCATACCCCAACAGACGAATCACAACCGTGCCCAAGAAAACCGCCAGACTAAAAGCAATCACCACATAATCCAGACGCGAAAAGCGCAGCTCCTCTAGCCATGTGCGCGGCCCAGTGCCAAACCCTCGCAAATCCATCGCATCAATAATCTCCTCACTGCGCAAAATAGACCCCACCACCAGAGGGATCATCAGCGGAGCCATGTTGCGAATCTGCTGCACCAGCCCCCCGCCCATGCGCTCCAACTCATACCCCCGCGCCTTTTGTGCATCCATCGTCAGTTGAAAATCTTGCCCCAATGAGGGGATAAAACGGAAAGCCAGATCGGTGGCAAAGGCAAATTTGTCGGGTACACCCAAGCGGCGGAAGGCAATGCCATACCGCGCCGGATGGATGGTAAATGGAATGGGCACGGCCAACGCCGCAAACGAAAACAGGCGCACCAACTGCGCCAGGAGAAAGGCCACCCGCTCCACGCTGAGGTGGGGCATAAACGTGGTGCCCCACAGCGTAAATTCAGCCTGCCACAGCGGATCAGGATAGGTTTCAGTGTAGACCCCACTGGAACTGCGCCCCGTCAGTGCCGTCATCAACGAGAGGGCGGTGGCAATAATGGTAATAACAATCCAAAAACGCTTCGTTTCCTCCCAGGTCAGCCGCGCCAGAGCCATCTGGCCTACGGCAATGACAAAGAAAAACAAGATAAAGCGCAAATCCCAATACAAAATTAGCGAGAACATCAGGCACAGCATGAATATGAACCGCGTGCGCGGGTCCAGTCGTTGAATGATGGTGTTTCGTTCGCGGTATCTCCAGGTGACGAGCATGGTTTACCTTGCTGCGCAATTCCCCTTACCACCGGGTTAGTAAGGGGAATTGGCAAACAGTAATCGGTTGTCCGATAACCGATTACTGATATCTAACGGCCGCTTTGCATCTGCGCCTGTTTCCAAGCACCATAGAGCAAAGGAGCCAACAAAATAGCGAATAAGATATTGGGGCCGGCCGCCGGTACAAACTCACCCGCAAAAGCCGCAATCGGCGTTAAGCCACTGATCCAGATATCGGCCAGCGCGGCAAAACCGATACCCAAAATATTGGCTAACACACCCCAAACGATGATCGTTTTGGTGTCCACATCCGACATAGCTTCAGCGATGGCTTCGCGGCGGCTGTAGAGCATGTAGGCCATGCCTGCGCCCACCAGTGTCAATGCCAGCATCAGAATGCCAGCCCCTGTTTCGCCGCCTATAAAGCTGGAGATGGCACCCCAGGCCAACCCCAGCAGCACAACGCCCATGAGGATGGGCCAGGAGCGTGGCACGAAGTTGATGACCAACAGCAGAGCAACACCCAAAACGGGTATCCACCACAGCGTATTAACGGCCGTGCCGCCAAAGTCGGTGATGTCGTCGGGTGCAGTAAGGGCTAACACCGCAGCCACACCCAAAGCGGCCACGCTTACCCACATGAGGGTGCTGAGTGACCTGCTTTTGTCTCGGAACATGAGTACCAGCCCCGGAATGAGACCAACCAGCCCATTGGCGATGTCCCAGGCGGGGAAGACGCCCCAGCCGGTGAGGGCATCACCCAGCACATTGCCCATGAAGCCGGTAAAGAAGCCCACGACAGGGCCAAAGGCGAAGCCAAAAAAGATAGGAATGACGATGGTGGGACGCAGGGATACATTGCCGACTGCGGGCACGGGTACAGCATTGAAGGCCCAGGACAGCAGGCCAAACAGGGCCGCGCCTAAGGCCATATAGACAACTTCGCGGGTTCCCACTTGCCAGATGGGCTGTTCGGCGGCGGTTACATACAGGGCATAAACGATGATACCAGCGATAATGAGCCAGGTGCCCCAGCCAGCCAGAATGTTGCCATCGCCAAAGGGGGGTTGGGCGCTTAGACCAAAGGAGCCAGCGTCCCGTGCGCCAGCGATGGCACTGCCAATGTACAATAAGATGGCCGCCACGATGACCACACCGAGGGTGAGGGGTAACGGCCGTAAATATTTATTCTCTAACGTCATCTAATTGCCTCCTCTTTCTTAATTGATCACGCAATTGGGCAATTACGCAATCACCATTTCCCCTCATAATCCAACCCGGTGGCGGCTAGGGTGCCGCCTGGACGTAAGGGGCTAACAATTCAGCCCGCAAAAAGCGGCCTGTTTGCGACAACAGTTCCAGATTCAGTTCCAGTAATGAGGTCGGGGTGAGGTGGCAGTGGGTCAGCAATGTTCGATCTGGCAAAATTTGGTGTGGCGGGCCATCGGCGGCAAGACGGCCGTTGCTCACCAGCAAAATGCGATTGGCATAACTAATGGCTAAATCCAGGTCATGCGTAATAAAAATCACCGCTTCAAAGGAATCGCTCCAAGGGCTGCCCGCACGTGGATGAAGAATATTGTCCATGAAGTCGGTGTAGTGGCGATAATCCTGTCCGGCGGTGGGTTCATCCATCACCAAAATGCGTGAATTCATCGCCACAACGGCCGCAATCGTCACACGCTTTTGCTGCCCAAAACTGAGTGCCAGCGGTGGCGCATCCGCCTTCTCCTCCAAATCTACCAGCTTCAGGGCGGCTTCCACATTGCGGTCAATGGCGGCCTTGTCGAAACCGAGATTGCGCGGGCCAAAGGCCAGCTCTTCGCGCACTTTGGGGGCAAAGAGCATATGGCTGGGGCTTTGGAAAACGTAGCCCAGCGTGCGTGCCATCTGCGCCACGCTAATCTCTTTGCTGTCTTTGCCGTTGACGATGACTTGCCCCTGGCGCGGTTTGAGCAGGCCGATGGCGTGTTTGACGAGGGTGGTTTTGCCTGCGCCGTTTGGCCCTAAAATGGCGATGACATCGCCGGGGTGAACGGCGAAGTTCACATCCTGAAGGACGGGGTTTTCTGGTTCGTACCAGAAGGAGACATTTTGGAATTGGACGAGGGGGGTGGAAGGTGGGGGTGTGGAACGGCCGTTTATCGCTGGCGATGGGGAGCTTGGCAGAGTCGTCTCTTCCAGCCGCCGCAGCAGGAGGGGTGCCGGCAGCTTCACCTCATAAGGATCAGCCACCTTCTCAAAGCCAGCCACATCACCACAATAACGCTGTTCCCCATCCACTAGAAACAGCACCTTATCGGGCATAATTTTTAACACATCTTCGACGCGATGCTCAATAATCAGCACCGTTTTGCCCTCGTCGGCCAGCCGCCGAATAAGCAGCAGTGTTTCGCGCACGCTTTGTGGATCGAGATTTGCCAGCGGCTCATCCAGCAGCAAAATGGACGGCTCTAAAACCATAATGCCGCCCACCACAACCTTCTGTTTTTCGCCGCCAGAGAGCTGGAAGCTTTCTCTATCTCCAAGATGGGAGATGCCCAAATGCCCCAACACCGCCTCAATGCGCTGCACCATCTGCGGGCGTGGCACACCCAAGTTTTCCAGGCCAAAAGCCAGTTCATTGCGCACATAGCTGGCAACGATCTGCTTTTCGGGGTTTTGCAGCACTGTGCCCACCATTTGCGACATTTTAGCCAGAGTCAGATCGCGGGGCTGCTGCCCAAAAACCTCAACGATGCCGGACAATTCGCCACCTTTGTAGCTGTGGGGAATGAGGCCGTTAAGGCAGCGCATGAGGGTGGTTTTGCCAGAGCCGCTGGCTCCGGCGATAAGAATGACTTCGCCGGCTGTGGCCTGGAAGGTGATGTCGCGGATAACGGCCGTTTTGCTCTGCCGATATTGAAAGGTTAACTGTTGGATGTTTAGGGGTAATGCGTCGGTGTGCGTCAAGGGTTCCTCTTCTCGAAATTGGATAATTACTCAATTACCAAAACACCAGACGGCCGTATTCGTTCTAATACCTGTCAAGGTTAACGGCCGATCACCTCCACCACATCCCCCACCCTGGTTTGCAGCCGCTGTGTGGCATTGCCGTTCACCACCGACACAATCAAATCATGTTCTGTGCCATAGAGGGCGATGAGGGTGTCAATCGGCCGTTCGCCAAATGTGCGCACCATCCCCTCAATTTCCACACCACACAGCCGCACCCGCACCTCGCCCAAAGGCTGCAGGTGTTGGCGCAGCAAATTGGTGTGGATGTTGCCAAAATCATCAATAAAAATCACTTCACCACGCCAGCCATTCTCCATCGGCTGCGGCTGCGGCAGTGCCAGCACAATGGGGTCATCAATCGGCGTGCCCAAGTCTGCCAAACGCACACCCGCCGCCAAATGCGCCCCCACTGGCGAGAATATATCCCGGCCATGGAAAACCTGGCTTACCTCGGGCAGCCAATACGCCGGTTTATTAGTATGCACAATCTCAATCGGGCCACCTGCCGCTTGGGCCATCTCCAACAGCGGCGTAAACACGCCATTATCTGGCCCCACGAAGTAATAATCACCCAGCCGAGCGGCAATGGGGCGACGGTGCGTGCCTACACCCGGATCAACCACCACAATATGCACTGTGTTTGGCGGGAAATAGGGTGCGCCAAAGCGAAGGACAACGGCCGCTTCCTGCAAATTCTGCGGCGCAATCGTGTGGCTTAAATCGGCAATCTTCGCCTCCGGCGCAATCCGCCAGATCACGCCCTTCATCAGGCCAACCGCGCCATCGCGGATACCGAAATCAGTCAGTAACGTAATAAAACTCATGTCAACCTCTGGATAGCTTGGTGTGGGCTTGGAAGTATTGTTTGCCGGTAACTACTAACCCTCCGGGAGGTTTCAAACGAGATGTTACCTCTGGGACAAACCTCCCGGAGGATCGCTCCAGAGAGGCTAAGTAGTTACGTTTGCCGCAGTTACGCACCCCCACTGGCTCAGCAAAACACCAGCCAGAGTAACTGCAAAAGTCTTGATTCGTTTCCAGTATACCGAATCATTCCTATTAGAGAAACAAAAAGGCGCGGCATTCCCAAAATACCGCGCCTTTGGCTCTTTCCATCACAAATTGACTTATATTTCTACCACTGAGTCCTCAGTGCCGTGCTCATTGGGCAGATAGGCATCGGCCTCCCAATCATTCTCCCAGCGTGTGCCATCCAGCAGATAGCGGAAGCGGTACTGCTGCCCGACATCCAGAGAGAGGGTCAGGCTAAAACTGCCATCTTTAAGCTTTTTCATCGGATTGGTTTCTGGATTCCAATCGTTGAACTCGCCACAGAGAACGGCCGTTTCCGCCGCAACCTCTGCCGGCAGCTTAAACGTCACCCGGCAAGTCGTACCCGTTTTCGTATAATTCTTTATCAACATACCAAACTCCTTTACTCTAACTCCCCAAAAATAACCTACTTATTTTCAGGATATTGACATTCCAATCATATCAATCCACATCCGGCTCAATTTCCACCAGCGGTGGCAAAGCCTCCTGGCCTAACAAGCGGCGTACCTGACGCGCCGCCTTTTGCAGCGCCCCTTCCTTATAGTTCGTCGCCAATAACTCAGCCAATTCATCCAAATTATCATAATCGCCATACTGCTCCCGCAGCGGCTCACGATACTTAGACATCCAAACAAACAAGTCCGCCTCAGTGCGGCCCGGAAAATCTTCTAGCAGCGTCGAATCACGAATCACCAGCACCGTCGGCAAATAAACCATCTCATACCAGGCCGCCACCGCTTCCCGATAGGGCATTTCTTCGCCATCAATCACCGCCAACGTCTGGCGCAAATCAACAATCTGCGCCAACAACTCACCATACTGCCCCGGCGACGTAAAATGAATCTGATGATGGGGATGGCTTTCATCCAAACCCGTTTTTTCCATAAAATTCGCTTTGCCCAGGCGAATAAGTATGGCACTCAGATCATCTTCTGGTGTAACTTCTGTCTCAATTGGGTATTCCCACACATGGGCTTCAATCGTCCCCGTTTGTAACTGCTGGGCCACGGAGACACGATGATTGCCATCTTTCACAAAATAGGTCTGGTCTACTTGATATAGTTCAATGGGCGGCCAGCCTCGGCCCTGTGCCAATGCGTCCACACCCACCCATCGCTCCGCCAGGCTGTCACTCAGCGGCAAAAAGCGGCGGGTGAACTCTTGCGAACGGCCGACACTGCCCACAATCGCCTTCAAGGCCACATTTTGTATGCCACGATAAAGCGGGTTTTGCTGCCGCAGCTCGCGGCGGATGACCTCAAAGGGAATAATCTGATTATCGCGGCCGGTTATCAGGGAAGCAAGCTGGTCGCGTTCTGCCTGTTTTCTAGCTTCCCGAAAGCGTTTTAGAGCGGTGTTTCTATCTAATGTCATACCGAATAGCAGTTTATGAGGCGAAAATGTAAGCCGCAAGGGGTAAGTTGACTAAATATCTGCTGTAGCCCATTGTATAGTTGTGCTACAATGCTGCCCCGATTATAACAGATTTTAATGGGTGATTGGCGATTGCAAAGGCCGTATTTCAATTTCCAATTTCTCCTACATGATATGGAACATTTTCATTTTCACCCTGAAGTTCAAGAAGCATTGGTGGCTAATCGGCCAGTGGTGGCGCTGGAAAGCACGGTTATTACACACGGTTTGCCCTACCCTGAGAATGTGGCTACGGCGCGGCAGATGGAAACGGCCGTTCGCCAACACGCCACCCCTGCCACCATCGCCATCATCCAGGGGCAAATACACATCGGCCTAACGGCCGATCAACTGGAATATCTGGGCACACGCAGCGATGTGCGCAAATGCAGCCGCCGCGACATCGCCATTGCTAGTGCCAATGGCGAAGATGGGGCAACCACCGTAGCCGGCACAATGATTTTGGCGCACCTGGCAGGCATTCAAGTTTTTGCCACCGGTGGTATTGGTGGTGTCCATCGCGGACATCCCTTTGACGTGAGTGCCGATTTGCAAGAGTTGGGGCGTACCCCGGTGGCCGTTGTCAGCAGTGGCGCCAAATCCATCCTCGATCTGCCCGCCACGCGAGAAGTGCTGGAGACCAATGGTGTGCCCGTTATCGGTTATGGCACGGCCGAAATGCCCGCTTTCTTCTCCCGCAGCAGCGGCCTGGCGGTAGATGTGACGGTGGATACACCGGAACAGGCGGCGGCCATTATTCTGGCCCATCACCGCTTGCAGTTGCAAAGTGGCCTGCTGTTTACGGTGCCTGTACCCGAAGCGGATGCCTTTGATGAAGATTTGGCGGAAGCAGCCATTGCCCAGGCCACGCGGGAAGCGGATGAACAGGGCATTCATGGCCCGGCTTCTACGCCCTGGCTGCTGCGCCGGGTGGTAGATCTGACGGATGGTGGTAGTTTGCGGGCAAATGTGGCTCTGTTGCAGAATAACGGCCGTACCGCCGCCCAAATTGCTGCCGCCCTCACCGCCCAACGGCCGATTTCATAGGAAATCCTTCTTACTCTGTGACCTGATTGCTATCAACTTTTAGCCGCCACCTTCTATAATGGTAACGAGTATGCTGCCCTGTTTCTAACACTATACATGGGATCGCGCTGATCTGGAGACCGGGCTATAATGAACAAGCAACTATAAGAATTGGCAAAACGCACAGGCACTCTATGAAAGACAAAGCACCTTCTACCATAAAAATAGAATTTTCCCGATACAAATCCAGGCTGTTGGGCACGATTGCGGTTGTAATGGTGCTTCAGATTGCCCTTCTCTATATCATCCTCTCTGCTTTTCAGGGAGGATCATTCAGCCCCACGATGATTATTACGCTGGTGTTATCCAGCCTCTCGCTCATCGCCCTCGGCTTTACCAGTCATACGATGGCGGATGCGCTGGAAGCACGGGTGGAACAAAAGGGATTTGCCCAAATTAAGGAGGAGGTGAAGCGGTTGGAAACGGCCGTTAAGCTCTCCAAAGCCTTACAGCAAATGGCCTCAACCTTACGCGCCACACAAAGCTTTGAGCAGGTGATGGAACAGGCGTTGGATGTGTCGGGGCTGTTGTTTGATGAGAGCGGCATTCCCAGCCGTTCGCTGGTGGGGGCTGTTTTTCTCTATGAAGGCGAAAAACTGCGGGCTGTGGCTACCCGCCGCTTCATGCCGGGCGATTCGGAAAAAGATATTGAAGGGGTGCAAGGCATTTTGGGGGATGCCTTTAACAAGGCCGAAACCACCATGACCAACACCCCGCGCCAAGACCCCGAACTCTCGCAATTTGTGGCCTTTAGCAACTGTTCCAGCGTCTTCTGCATTCCGCTGCGAGCCGGGTTCCAGATATTTGGGGCGATGGTGATTGGGTCGGCAACGGCCGTTGATTTTGATAAAACACAGATTGAACTATTCAGCTCGGTGGCTGACCTTTCCGTCATTGCCCTGCAAAACGCCCAACTTTACCAGAATTTAGAGCGCGAAAAGACGCGCATTATTACCGCTGACGAAGATGCGCGGAAAGAGTTGGCGCGAGACTTGCACGATGGCCCCACCCAAACCATCGCCGCCATTGCCATGCGGCTCAACTTCGTCCGCTCCCTGCTCAAGCGCGATCCCGATCAGGCTGCGGTAGAAATTGAAAAGGCTGAAGAACTCGCCAAACAGACTTCTAAAGAGATTCGTGGGATGCTGTTTACATTACGGCCGTTAGTCCTGGAAACCCAAGGTCTGTCCAAAGCCATCGAAACCGTCATGCAAAAGCTGCGCGAGACAGATGGCCTGAATGTACGCCTGGTGGGCGGGCAATATGGCGATATGCTCAGCGAGCAGGCGCAGAGCGTGGTCTTCCCCATCATCGAAGAAGCTTTGGGCAATGCCCGTAAATATTCCAAAGCCAGCATAATTGACATCCGCATGTGGAATGAAGACGATCTGTTTGTGGCCCGTGTGCAGGATGATGGCGTTGGCTTTGATGTGGAAGATGTGAATAAAGGTTACAGCACACGCGGCAGCCTGGGCCTGCTCAATATGCAGGAACGTGCCGAGCGGATTGATGGCTCTTTGCGGCTGGAATCTGAGCCGGGTAAGGGCACAAAAGTGACGCTGGTTGTGCCTTTGAACAAAAACACGCGCCGCCGTCGGTAGACCTGTTTTGGGGGTAAGTGGATACTTGCGTCATCGTTTTCCCCTCTGGCTCATTATTCTCCTTACCCTGATTGGTTATGGCTTAACGGCCGTTTTCTTCCCCCTCGCTCCCCATTTTAACCACACTCCATTACCCGATATACGCAGCTTCACCCCCTCTTTGGGGCTGGGGCTGCTTTATGCGTTGGGCTTGCTGCTGCTGTATTGGCTCTACTGGCAAGCCAGCCGCCAAGCGCCCCGTTTGTGGCTCATTTTGGCAACGGCCGTTCTCTTTGCCCTGCCGCTCCTCATCACCTTTCCCTTCAACGCCACCGATGTCTACCGCTACTTCATTCGCGGCCGCGTCAGCAGCATCTATGGCGAAAACCCATTTACACAGCCACCCTCGGCCTTCACCCAAGACCCCTTCTGGCAGTTGGCGGGGGAATGGTCGAGTGAAACCAGCCCCTACGGGCCAATTTGGGAGATGACGGCAACGGCCGTTACCGCCCTGGCCCAAAACTATCTCTACATCGCCCTGCTGCTCTTCAAACTGATTGGGCTGCTCACCCACTTGCTCATTGCCCTGCTCATTTGGCATTTGCTGGCGGGCCGCCCATTGGCCGCACGGCAGCGGGCGGCCCTGCTGTGGGCCTGGAATCCGGCCCTGCTGTTCACCTTTGTGGTGGATGCTCATAATGATGGCCTGATGCTGTTGTGGCTGCTGCTCGGTTATTGGCTGGCGCAGTTTGGCCCACGCCGTTGGCCGCCCGCCGTGCGCCTGGCCCTCGGCTTCACGGCCATCTGTTTAGCCCCCCTCACCAAACCCATTGGCCTGCTGGCTTTGCCCTTCTTCTTCCTGGCCTTTTGGCGGCAGTTAGGCCCCCCTGAGAGAGGGAGGGGTGCGGGCGAGCGGCTGCATTTTCTTCTTCTAAGCATTGTTGGCGGGCTGGCGGTGTTGATTGTGGCCTTTTTGCCGTTTGGCTCGCCGCTGGCGCTGGCGGCACGGCTGCTGCGCGAAGCAGGGGAGGGCGGCGGCTTTTCGGTGACGACGCTGCTGCTTTTGTTGAACCAGCGTTTGCAGTGGGGGTTGTCATGGGGGCTGCTGACGAACTTGCTGCGGGTTGTGGCTGGTGTGTGGGGGTTGTGGCTGTTGTGGCGGACGTGGAACGGCCGTTCCCCCCATCGCGCCGTCGCCAACATCTTCAACCTCTACATCCTCCAAGCTCTTAACTTTCGCATCTGGTACAGCGTGTGGGCCGTGCCTTTTTTGCTGCTGGCGGTTGAGGAGCAGGAGAGCGGGGGAGAATTACCCGATTACCCAATTACCGATTCCCGATTACGATCTGGTTTAACCTTCCTCCTCACCGCCCAACTGTCTGTTCTCATTTACGGGCATTTGCGGGTTTATGCTCTGGCGGGGGATCATTTTCCGGCGCATTTGTTGGGTGTGCCGTTTACGTTTGGACTGCCGGTGTTGGTGGGGTGGTATTACGGCCGTTTCCGCTCGTAAACAAAAACCCCTGGCGGGGAAGCCAGGGGTTTTTTGAGAAGAAGGAGGAGGAGTAAAAATTATTCTAAGTTGCCGCAAATCTTGCTGAAAGAATAGAATTTTCCCGAGGGAAAGTAAATAGGATTATGCTGCTATGACCAGGGAGCTAGCTGCAATTTTAGGTTTCATCAAAGCGGGAATCGTCAAGTTTGTGGCGAAGTTGTTCTTCGGGGGAGAGGGTGGTGGCGGGGGATGATGCTTCGTTTTGGGCGGCCAGCATGGCTTCGGCGGAGGCATCGAGGACGCTGGGAGGGTATCTTTTGACAACGCGCCACTTGCCGCAGTGGGGGCAGCGGTCAATACGCCGCACGACAAAGTTGAAGCTCCATAGGTGAAAGGCGTAGGGTTGGGCACAGTGGGGGCAGATTGTGCCGCCGAGGGCACCATGAACGGGTGGCAGGCCAACGTGCTGCCGGTTGCGGTTGGCTATCCACGAGGAGATGGCGCGGCCACCGAGGCTAATGGCAAGGATGATGAGGATAATGTAGAAGGTGCGGTCGCTGCCATTTTCTTGTTGGGCGAAGGCGTGGCGAACGGGGTTGGCGAGAGCCAGTAGGAGTAATAAGGTGGGGGTTTTCATGGTGGGTTAGTTGGTAACGGCCGTTAAGCTTTTCATCAACTCTACCAGTTCGGGCAGGCGGCTGCGGCGGATGAGGTAGAGGAGCAGGCTGCGCACTTTTTCTTTTTTGCTGCCGCTGCCGAGCTGTTCCCAATCCAGGCCGAGGCGGTCGGCCATTTGGTGCAGTTGGGCCAGGGTGTAGTGGGCGAGGAGGTATTGGCGTAGGACGGTGGGGGGGGAATCGGCCGTTATTTTTTCCAGGCGCGGCAGGTTTTCGGGGGGCAGGGGGGTGAGTATGCGCTCGACGGCCAGGGCTAAAGCGGCCGTTTCGCCATGCTGTTCGGCCCAATCCATTGTTTTGACGATGAGCTGCTGTAAATCCTGATCAATCGTCATCACTTCACTTTCGTTGATGCTGAGGTCGAAGATGAGGTCGAGGATGTCTTCGCGGCCAAAGCGGGTGCGGATTTGGTCGTAGAGCATTTGGCGGTCGAAGGCGGTGCCGCTGGCTTCGCGGGGGGGTGTGGGAGGTGCGGGCGGGGGAACGGCCGTTGCGTCAGTTGTGGTGATGGTGGTGATGGGGCGCAGAAGTCCCCACAGCCAGACGGCCGTTCCCGCAAAAAGCGCCCCGGCAATGACGTAAAAGAAGAAGCCTAAATCGGCCAACATCTGCTCGCGGTTGAATACGCCGAGGAAGGTGTCGAGGAGAACGGCCGTTGTCACCGACACCAGCCCAATGCCCCACAACATATTCATTTTGCGCAAAAATATGACCAAAAAGAGGGCCACGATTATTAGTTTGAGAATTAAGAAGAACGTCATAAAAAAGGAGTAATTGAGTGATTGAACCCGATAAACAGTTCAATGACTCAATTACCTAATTATTCTGGCCGCAACTGCCACAGCTTCAAAGCCAGGTGCATTGCCAGGCGCATGTCGGATTGATCCATATCGTGATTGGTCAACTCTTGGATGCGTTCCAGGCGGTAGAGGAGGGTGTTGCGGTGGACGTAGAGGGAATCGGCCGTGCGGCTGATATTGCCGTGATGCTTGAAAAAAGCATCAACCGTTTCCACCAAACTGCCGCGATGCTGTTCATCATACTCTGCCAGGGGGCCGATGATTTGCCGGGCAAAACTTTGCACAGTGGGATTGTCTTCAAGGGCGGAGAGGAGGCGGTAGACACCCAGACTGCCAAATTCGACGACGTGGGAGAGGTTGAGGCGTTGGCACAACTGCATGGCCTGGACGGCTTCGGTGTAAACTTTGGGCCAACTGTCGAGGGTGAGGGCGGGGCCGCTCATGCCGCCGACCAGGCGTGTTTTGGGGAACTCTTCGACGATCTGCTCTTCGATGCGACGGGCCAGATCGTGAGCGGTTTCCATGTCTTTTTCGTCTTTGAGGGCCTGGAAGACGCAGACGTGTTGTTGGGGGTGGATGTGAACGAGGGCGGGGCGGGGGTGGTTGCTGAGGACCCAGTTGACGGCCGTTTCCAAACGCCTTAATGAGGGTGGTTCGGCACTGTCCCAGCTAAAAATCATCACGGCATGGGGCGGCTCGGTGTCGTGGTCGAGGCGGCGCGAGAGGCGGTCAATCTCTTTGGCGGGCAGCGAACCGGTGAGCAGACCTTCGAGGAAGTCGCCGCGCAGCTCTTTGCGTACTTCGCTGACGGCTTTGGCCTTGGCCATTTCCAGGGCACAGGCTGCCGCGCCATTTTCGACGGTGAGGGTATCGAGCATGTCTAGATGATCGGCGGGGCCGATGATGGAGAGGTAGCCGCGAGCGCGGTCGCCGGAGATGATGGGGCTGATGAGACGGCCGATTTCTTCGCCCATGAGTAACTGCTGCCAGTAGCTTTGGCGGATGTGGGCGGCTTGTTTGCGGTTGCGCAAGACGGCGGGCAGTTGTTCGCGCTGCATCAGGGCTTCGCGTAGGTCGTCAAGGTCAATGGAGGTGCTGCCGGCCACGCTCATGGCCTGAATTTCTAGCCGTTTGTCTTGAATGACGACGATTTTGCCGGTTAATTTAGCCATCAAATCGGTCATGGCTTCCAGCCCCTGGTCTTCGCGGGACATGACGGAGAGTTGGCGGTAGAGCTGCATCCCCCGTTCGCGGGTGGCGGTTTGCTGGTCGGCCAGGAGGGCGGCGATGGCGTGGTGGATTTCGCGGATGGAACGGCCGTCGGGCACAATGAGCAGGGGCAGGTTGAGGGATTCGGCTAACTGTTCCAGGGCTTCGGTGACGGGCTGGAACAGTAAAACGGCTGCTACGGAGAGTTGGGCCAGCTTTGCCAGATGGGCCTTTATTTGGGGCTGTAGGGCGAGGGGAACGATGACGAGATCGTTTTCTTCGACCTGGGTAGACAAGCCTTCCCAACTGGTGAGCAGGGCAATCCACTCTACGGGTCGGCGGGCATGGCTGGATGCGCCGATAACGGCCGTCTCTAAGGGTAAGGCCAGCCGCAATATATCGCCAATGTTTACCTTGTCAGAAATTGCCAGGCTCATAAAGTAAGGGGGTAATTGGGTAAGGGGGTAATGGGATCGTCTGTTTGCTCCATTACTTTGTTTACCAATTACGTGTCATTTGTGTTAATAGGCAGTCTTACGATGAAGGTTGTGCCTTCGTTGGGTGCGCTCACCACATTGATTTCGCCTTTGTGCTGCTCGATGATGCGGTGGCTGGTTGCCAGCCCCAGGCCCGTGCCTTTGCCGGGGTCTTTGGTCGTATAAAATGGTTCAAAAATATGTTTCAGTTCGGCCTGGGACATGCCCTTGCCGTTGTCCCGAAAGAGGACTTGAACATGTTTGCTATCGGCACCGAGGCGGGTGGTAATTTCAATGTGCCGTTCGCCAGGCCGGTTTTGGGTGGCATCGCGGGCGTTGACGAGGAGGTTGAGCCACACGCTTTTCAGGTGTTCCCAACTGGCTGTTACTCGTGGGAGATCGTCAGCCAGGTTTTGGATGACCTGAACATTGGCCTGATCAATCTGGTATTTTACCAGGGATAGGGCTTCTGTAATAGATTTGTTGAGTTGGCTGGGGACGAAGGCGTATTCTTCTTGCCGGGCAAAGTTGAGCAGGCCTTGTACGACTTGGGCGGCCCGTTCGCCAGCGCGGTAGATGAGGTCTACGGATTCGTAGTTTTCGTCGCTGGGGGGGATGACGAGTTTGAGGATTTCGGCGTTGGCGTTAACGGCCGTTAGCGGATTGTTGATCTCGTGGGCCACGCCTGCTGCCAATTGGCCGATGGCTGCCAGTTTGCCGGCTTGCAGCAGGGAGCTTTCCAGCCGCCGCTCTTCGGTGCGGTCTTGCCAGACGATGACGGCGCGGGCGGAGCCAATTTTGGTGCTGGGGATGGGGTAGGCATGGACATCCCATTCACTGGGCAGATGGTCTTCGCCGATGGAACGCACTGACCAGCTTTGCTCTTCTTTGGTTGACAGGGTTGTGGCGACCTGGCAGTGGTCGCAGGGGGATTGGCGGTTGTAGAAGACGCGGTAACAGATTTTGTTGACGAGATCAGAAGGGTGCATTTCTAGCTCATCGGCTTTGTTTTTGTTGACAGAGACGAGATGCCAATCTTCGCTGATGGTGTAGATGGAGAGGAGGATGCCGTCTATGAGGGCTTGCAGGGTGTTGCGGTGTTCGAGCAGTTCTTGCTGCCGCCGCCGGATGCCCTGGAAGAGCCAGGCGTTTTCGATGGCTTCGCTGATGGAGCGGGCCAGGGAGGTCATGAGGTCTAAATCTATTTCGTTGAAACGGCCGTTTTGTTTGTTGTAGGCGGCGAAGATGCCTACTGGCCGCCGCCGCACGACGAAGGGGGTAATGAGGATGGCGTAGATGTCGGTGTGGGGTGGGGCATCGAGACCGGGCTGAAAACGGCCGTCGGCGAGGGGGTTGTCGAGGAAAACGGCCGTAGCTTCGGCAAACATCGTGCCGATTAGCCCCTGGCCGGGGGGGATGTTGGCGGGCTGCCACTGGCCGTTGCGGCCGTAGACGTGCTGGCAGCGCAGCAGGCCGCCTTCGATCATCCAGGCTGCGGCCAGTTCCACGCCGAGGAGGGTGTCTATGCTTTGTACGGCCGTTTGCAAGACCTCGTGTGGCTCTAACAGGGTAACAACTTGCTGCCCAATGCGGTTCAGAGCGGCAAGCTGCTGGCTTTGCCGATGAAGCTGCTTTTCTAGCTGTTGGGTGCGCAGAATGGTTTGCACTCTGGCTAACAGTTCTTGGGGATAATAGGGTTTGGTGATGTAGTCGTCGGCTCCGGCGGAGAGGGCTTCGACTTTATCTTGGTTGCTGGCGGCGGCGGTGAGCAGAACGACGCGGGTGTATTGTAGTTCGCTGTTGCCGCGAATCCATTCCAACACTTCCAGCCCCGACATGCCGGGCATGCGCATGTCGAGCAGCACCAGGTCAATTTCGGTGTGGGTGCCGATGGTGGAATCTAGGAAGCGGATGGCTTCTGGCCCGTCGCCGGCCATGGTGACGCTGTATTCGCCTTGTTTTGCCAGGAAATCGGACAATGACTCAGCGATCTCTGGCTCGTCGTCTACGACCAGGATGTGAGAGGTGGGGGGTGTGTGAACGGCCGTTTGTCCCTTTGCCATATGCGCATTTAATCAAAAAACCTGGTTTCGTGCAAAACCAGGTTTTCTACGTAGCAACCTCCCGGAGGTTTAGCCCCAGGAGTGAATTTAAGCAGAAGCCTCCCGGAGGCTTTGGCTAATTTGCACCAGATGTGGCAAAGGTATACCCATGCCCTTGAATCGTGCGGATATAGATGGGTTTGCTGGGTTCCGGCTCAATCTTCTCCCGCAAATTCTTAATGTGCGCCCGCACTAATTCTGGGCTGCCCGTATCACGCGGATAATCCCACACATCTTGCAGCAACTGCTGGCTGTTAAATACCTGGTCGGCGTTGCTCATCAGATGATAGAGGAGATCGAACTGCACATTGGTTAGCAAAGATGTGCCGTGCGGCGTTGTTACTTTGAAGGAGCGGGTGTCTAGAATCACGTCGCCCGCAATCACTTTAGAAGTATCTTCGGCTTCTGGTTTGGTGGGATTTACCCGGCGCATAATGGCTCTAACGCGCAGGTTTAGCTCTTCGAGATTGAAGGGTTTGGTTAAATAATCATCGGCTCCGGCGCGAAAACCTTCAATTTTATCCTCGTCTTTGAGGCGGGCAGTTAGGAACAGCACGGGCAATTCTTGCAATAAAGGGTCTCCACGGATTTGACGACATACTTGATAGCCATCCGCACCAGGCATCATAATATCTAGGATGAACATATCGGGGCGGTGACGATGGGCGAGCTGCAACCCTTCGGTGCCACTGTTAGACACCATGACATGGTGTCCATAGATTTTCAGTGTGCGCTGCAATGTGCGGGAAACCAGTTCATCATCGTCAATAACTAGAATTGTAGCCATATCATACACCTCACTGTGGGCTATATTATGTGAACTTCTGTAGTATAGCAGATTGTTTGCAGGAATTCATATAGTGAAAGTTTGGTTGTGGTTGCGTAAAGGTGATTTCAATATAGAGTAGCTGGCAGATTGATGTTAGGTTGAATTTTTTGAGTTTTGTTATGAATCGCGTTGATCGTTTGTTAGGCTATTTGTTACTGTTTCAAAGTCGGGGCTTGATGCGGGCGCAGGATTTTGCGGCGCGGTTTGGGATTTGTGAGCGGACTGTTTATCGGGATATTCAGGCTTTGTGTGAGGTGGGGGTGCCGATTGCAGCCATGCCGGGGGAGGGGTATCGGCTGGTAGATGGTTATTATTTGCCGCCGATTACGTTTTCGGCTGAGGAGGCGCGGGCTTTGTTTTTGGCGATTTCGATGTTGTCTGGTTTGGCGGTGGAGGGTGAGACGCAAACGGCCGCTGCCACAGCCCTGGATAAAATAAGAGCTATTTTGCCCCAAAGCACTCTGCACCAGCTAGAAGCTCTGCAAGCTATCATTCACTTTTATGCCTTCCCTGGCCCGGCCCTTAATTTTGATGATCCGACTTTTTTGCGTTTGCAAGAGGCTATTCACCAGCAGCGGGTGGTGCATTTGCGCTACCATGCTCAACACACCAATGAAGTGACGGAGCGGGATGTGGAGCCGCTGAATCTGCTTTATTTTGATAAAACGTGGCTGTTGACGGCGTACTGCCGTTTGCGGCGGGCGGTGCGTGTGTTTCGGCTGGATAGGATTGATAAGCTGGCGGTGAAGGGGGAGATGTTTGTGCCGCGAGAAGGGAGAGAAAGGAGGGGGGAACGGCCGTTAACCCTCACCGTCCGCTTCGATAAAACCATTCTGCGTTGGGTGAAAGAGCGCCAACACTTCACGTATACCCACCATGTAGACCCCCAGACAATGGTTTACAACCCCCGCAGCTTCGACCAAATCGAAAGCTGGCTCCTCAGTTGGGGCGACAAGATGGAGTTGCTGTCGCCGCCCGATTTGCGCCAACAACTGCGTGAAACAATTCAGGGTATGCTGGCCCAACATCAGTCTTAAAATTCATCATCCAATTTATTGCATTTGCCCATCAATATAGATACGATTCTGTTGTCGGTGGTCACCAAACTGGGCGGCCATCTTGTTAGCAAAGGCTTACGCCTAACATCATTGTATTACCTGAATTCAAACAGGTGGTTGAATGATTGTGAGATGCGTTTCCTTTGCACCCCCTCCACAGTCATTCCCTTGTGAATTCAGGCATTAGCAGCAAATTGCATGGCTCAGGCGAGCCAGTGCAGTCTTGCTACTGGAGAAAACATGTTTCACAAGGTTAGACAGTTTCACGTAGATTTTTCGAGTTTGGTTTTGTGGGAAAACAAGCCGCTAGGAGGTGATCACGATGGCTGATATCTTGATGCACTATGTATCGCCCAAACTAGCCGCCCGCAGTTATCCAGACAAGGGAGGCTATGGGATTTTTGCCGATACTTTTGTGCCGGCGGGTGAATTATTAGTAGTATGGGGTGGCAGTGTCGTCACTGGGGAGCAGTTCGCACAGCTAACACCAAGAGAACAGATGCACAGTGTTCAGATAGAAGAAGACCTCTATCAAGTACCCTCACGCATTCAGCCCGAGCCTGGGGACTTCATCAATCACTCTTGCACCCCCAATGCTGGCCTGAGCAGTTCCATTAGCCTGGTGGCCCTGCGCGATATTGAGCCAGGTGAGGAAATCTGCTTTGACTATGCCATGAGTGATGGCAGCCCCTATGATGAGTTTGATTGTGCTTGTGGCACACCTTTCTGTCGCGGGCGAGTGACAGGTGATGATTGGCGGCTGCCTGATTTGCAGGCTCGTTATGCAGGTTACTTTTCGCCCTATCTGCAACGGCGGATTGAGGGTTTGAAGAAGTCTATGCCCCAGAACGGGTATCATCACCTGGCTTCAGCATTTGCTCAATAATGTGAGCGACAATCGTTTTCCCGGTTATTGCTAAACTAGATGGTGGCAAGCAGCAGGTGGCAAGCGGCAAGTTCTGCCGCTTGTCACTTGCTGCACGGCTGCTGGCTAATGGTCAGCTTCTAACCGGTCAAAGGCTCTTAGCTGTTTCAAGGTGTTCAGGGTCAGGATGCCGGCCCATTCGTTTTGGGCTTGTGCCCAGGCTTGTGGGTAACTTTCGGCCCAAGACCAGGGTGGCGGCCAGGAGCCGTCTGGCTGCTGCCTGGTGATTACGTCATCCAGGTTGGCCGCGATGGCTTCGGGCATGAGGGAGGCGAAGGGCGAATCGGGGTGGTGGATGTAAGCCAGGGGTTTGGGGGTGTAGCCGCCCCATTGGGCAGGGTCGGTTTCGATGGTGGCGAGGAGGGAGTGACGCAGTTTGGGTAGTAACTGCTGGCGCAGGGTGGCGGGAACGGCCGTATTTTCCACAGTGGCGATGTAGCAGGCGAGATCGTGCATGTCTACTTTGTCGGTGTAGGTGTGGAGGTGGGTGATGATGGCATCGGCCGTTTTCTCAGCAAGGCCATCGGGCACAAGATCATTGTAGGCAAAGAGATAGCCCACGATTTCGGCGCGGGGATTGGCGCGGAACTCGCCGAAGTTGCGGCGGATGTTACCATCGTCGTGCCACCAGGGGGCATGGGGAAAGTCGTTGTTGTGGCGGGGGATGATGGGCCAGACTTCGCTGTCGGGTTCATAGCTGGCTAGCAGGTAGCGCATGGCGGCCTGAACGGCCGGTTCTTGGCTGGCGGCCTGGATTTCGCCCAGAATTTGCAGGCTGACGGTGGTGGCGAGGACAGAGGATGCGGTCATCCGCATGTCTGGCTCCAGGGCGTGGCCGAAGCCGCCGTCTTCGTTCTGGAAGTGGGTGAGTTGGGTTAATACATCGCTGGCTGAGCCGTTTTCAAAGTGGTAAAGATAGCGAGATTGGTCTAACGGCCGTCCCCAATCAAAAATAAAAGCCTTGGCCCGAGCCTGGGCCTCTTGTGTCAGCAGTTTCATCAAAAACCTCCTTAGGATGTTGGTAAGTATTTGTCCATACGCACCTTTGAATAGGTAGGGATTGGAGATTAGAGACTAGCAGGCTGTCGGAAAAGTGGCCGTAGGCGCGGTATCCTTACCGCGTTCCCCGAGAGCGCGAAAGGGATTTCGCGGCTACAAATTGGGGTTCTCCGACAAACTGCTAGAGACTAATTAGTCTCTAGTCTCCAGTCCCCTTCCCTATCAAGCTGCTCACGGACATTTGCTTACACTATAACCCATTACCCCTGACAACCCTATGTCAGGGGTAAAAGGGTGCGATTACTTTCTTTGTAACGGCTCGAAAGACTGGAGCAGTTTTCAAAACTGCTCCAGTCTAGCCTTTCACCAAATCCTGTCCCGCCCCGGGCAAAAAAAGCACTTTACGTTTTACGCTTTACGTTTTATAGTTTGGGGGAAATTTGGAAAGCGATTGCACGATTATGCAAGTCATCCTTGTCTCCCATAGTCCAGATGAACGGGACATTTTGACTTATTTGTTGAAACATACGGGCCTGTCGGTGGCGACAAGCCCTGAATTGTCTCGTGTGACGGCGCGGTGGTTGGAACGGCCGTCTGACCTCATCGTCATCGCCTGGCATGATGGCAGCGAACTCATCCCCGCCATCAACAATCTACGGGCCGTCACCCAGGTACCCCTCCTGCTGATTAGCACCAATCTAAACGAAGACCAACATTGCCAACTGCTGCAAACCGGAGTGGATATTGTGCTGATTAGGCCCGTAGCGCCCCGTCTGCTAGTAGAATATGTGCGCAGCCTGCTGCGCCGCACCCGCACTGTGCCCACCTTTGTTTTGCCCCATCTTAACACCACAGAAATTCAGCTAGACCCGGACACCCGCATTGTCACCGTGCAAAATCAGGAGCCAAGCCGTTTGACACAGCTAGAATTTCGCCTGCTGTATGTGCTGATGGTCAATCGCGGCCAGGTGATTCCTGTTGATACGATTGTGGAGCGTGTATGGGGCTACAGTGGTGAGAGCAGCCGCGAATTGGTGCGCGGCCTGGTCAGCCGCCTGCGCCGCAAGATTGAGCCAGACCCCCATTTGCCGCGTTTCATTCAAAATGTTCCGGGCATCGGCTACCTTTTCTCTCTGGAAGATGACGAATAAAGGGCCAGGTTTGTACAATATTCATACACTCGGCTAAAAAATTATACACTTTTTGAACACCCTTTCTCCCCAATTTTGTACACCCCTCTATTATCTTAGGGACAATTACAGACAGTTTTTTTGATTTTGTTAGAAGAAAGTGAAGGAGAATCAAGGAGAAATGGCTTCGCCCAGAGAACAAAAAGCGTATTGTCCCGAATGTACAGGCAGCATCACATTTAAGCGCACCCCCTGGCTTGGCGAAAAAGTGACCTGTCGCCACTGTGATACTGCTTTGGAGGTGGTAGACCTGAACCCAGTTGAACTGGACTGGGCTTTTGATGATGGTGATGATGATGACTTTGCTGATTATGAGTATGATGATGAGGATGATGCTGACTCCTATGATGAGTATTAAATAGAAAACTGGGCTGGATTCCTGTATGAAAACCGCGACTTGTCGCGGTTTTTTATTGGGTAGGGGAGATGGGCCAGGTCGTTTTACCATCCCTGCAAAAAGGAATACACTACAGGTATATACACTATTTACCGCAAAGGAGTTTGTTATGTCTGCTGATCTTGTTTTGACAAACGGCCGTATCCACACCCTTCACCCCGCTCAACCTACCGCCACCGCCGTCGCCATCCGTGATGGCAAATTTTTGGCAGTGGGCAATGATGATGCCATGAGAGCTTTGCTCAAAGCAGGCGGCGAATGGCTCGATTTAGGCGGCCGCACCGTTACCCCCGGCCTGGTTGATGCCCACGTCCACTTTCAATGGCTCAGTATGGGGCTGCAACAGGTTGATTTAGATGGCACAACCTCCGTTGACGATGCCCGACAGCGGATTCGCCAGCACATGGCGGCGCACCCACCGGCCAGTAAGGATACCTGGGTTTACGGGCGCGGCTGGTTCCAAGAGATTTGGCCGGACAAAGCTTATCCCACAGCGGCTCAGTTGGACGATATTGTGCCTGATAACCCCGCCTTTTTCCCGGCCCGCAGTGGGCACGCCGGTTGGGCCAACAGCCGCGCCATGCAGTTGGCGGGCATTACGGCCGAAACGGCCGATCCCCCCGGCGGCGAAATCCAACGAGACGCAAACGGCAGCCCCACAGGCATCACCTTCGAGACAGGTATGGATTTGATCAAGCGGCTGATTCCCCAGCCAACGGTGGACGAATTGGCCGATGCCATGCGCTATGCACAAACTGTCTGCTGGGCGCAGGGGTTGACGGGCATTCATGACTTTGATGGTGCGCTCTGCTTCCAGGCCCTGCAAACCCTCAACCTCAGCGGTGAACTTGGGTTGCGCTTCATCAAAAACGTGCCCGTCTATCGCATTGAAGCGGCCGTTGGCGTGGGGCTGCGCAGTGGCTTTGGCAATGATTTCTTGCGGATTGGCGGTATGAAAATCTTTGCCGATGGCGCGTTGGGTTTGCGCACGGCTTCTATGATTGCACCTTATGAAGGTGAATCCGACAACTACGGCATTATCGTCACGGACAAGGAAGAGATGATGGAGCGGGCCAGCTTTGCCAGTGCCAATGGTTTTAGCGTGACCATTCACGCCATTGGTGACAAGGCTAACCATGATGTGCTGGATGTGTATGAGGCGGTGCGCCAGGAGGAAGCGGCGCGGGGTGTGGCCCCCTCTGCCCGCCGCCACCGCATTGAGCATGTGCAGATTTTGCACCAAACTGATTTGCACCGGCTGGCGCAGCTTAAGGTGATTGCCTCGATGCAGCCGATTCATGTGATTTCGGATATGGAAACGGCCGATCGCAACTGGGGCGACCGCACGCAATACAGCTACGCCTGGCGCACCATGCTCGACAGTGGGGCTGTGCTGGCCTTTGGCACAGATGCGCCGGTGGAGAAGATTGATACCATGCCTGGTATTCACGCCGCTGTCAGCCGCCGCCATCCCCATGGTTATGGCGGGCCAGATGGCTGGCATCCTGAACAAAAATTGACGATGGATGAAACCATACACGCCTTTACGATGGGGCCAGCTATTACGTGTGGTCAAGAAGCCAAACTCGGCTCCATTACTCCAGGCAAATTGGCTGATCTGACGATTTATGAGCGTGATATTTATGCCATTCCCCACGATGAACTGCTGGAGACGAAGATTGCGGGTACGGTGGTGGGTGGTGAGTTTAAGTATCGGACGTGGTAAATAGGTAATTACGCAATTACTCGTTTACCTATCGCTCTGGCCGGTCTCCAGACCGAGCCAGCTTGAGCGGTGCGGTGAGGACACCGACCGCAGCTGAGAGGGGGTATTCCCATGCTGCGAGAACGTTATTTTTGGTTCATGGTAGGTTTGTTGGCGCTGTCTTCTTTGGCTTGCAATGCGTTTGCGGGGCAGGTGGAGCCGGTGGTTATTCCGCCGCCGACACCGTTGACGGGGACACCGGGGGAGGGGGAAACGGGCGGTGAAGTGGTGAGCGGTGCGGCGACAGGGACACCGGCGGCAGCGGTAACAGGTACGACTGATATGACGGCCACGCCTTCTGGCCCCGTGGCGACGGTGCTGGTGGATTTGAATGTGCGCACGGGGCCGGGGGTGCAGTATGATCGGGTTAGTTTTTTGTTGGAGGATGAGAGTGTGCCGATTATTGGGGTGGACCCCGCCAGCGGCTGGTGGCGGATTGTGTGCCCAGCCCGCACGCCGGTGGCGGGGGTGCAGTGTTGGATTTCGGGTGGGGATAGTTTTTCAACGGCCGTTAACACCAGTGGTGTGCCTGTGGCCGAAGTGCCGCCTACGCCTACGCCTGTGCCGCCTGAACCGCAGCCGGGTCGGGCGATTGTGACCTTTGTGGAAGACGGCCGTCTCTTGGCGACTACTTTTGACCCCAATGCTGATAATCCTGCCGCAGCCGAACTGGTGCAGCTTTTGCCGGATGAGACCAATGTGCAGCGGGTGTTCATTGCGCCAGACGGCCGTCGGGTGGCCTATGTGCGGGGGGCGGCGGGGCGCAATGAGCTGCATGTGGTTAATTTGGATGGGCGGGATGATCGGCTGTTGGTGGATTCTGAGGGGCTGCCGATTCAGACGAGTGAGGTGGGTTTTTCGGCCATCATTGACCAGGTGCAATGGCTGCCTGATGGCTCTGGTTTGCTCTTTAACACGGCCCAGTTTGCCTCTGGTTTTGGGGGGGCTTCGTCACAAGAAGATTTGTGGCGGGTGACGCTGGGGGGTGAGCCGACGCAGCTTTTGCCTTTTTATCAGGGGGGTGGTTTGTTTCTGGTGCTGCCGACTGGTGAAGTTATTTTGAGTAAGCGTGATGCTATTGAGAAGGTGAATGCGGATGGCAGTAATCGCCTTCGGTTGGTGACGTTTGATTTTATCAATACGGCCAGCGAGTATATCTACTATCCCCTTTTGCAGTTGGCGCGGGATGGCAGTACGGTGTATACGGCCGTTCCCAGTGCCGAACCGTTTGGCCCGGATGCGTTTACCCGGTTGTGGCGGATTGCTGGGGATGGTGCGGAGCAGATCGGCCGTTTGCCTAACACTATTCTCTTTCATCCGGTGCAGTGGTCGGCTAATGGCAGCCGCCTGGGGTATGCGGCTTATGCCGGTAATGTGCCGGCGGCGATGGTGTTGGCTGAGGGGGATGGTGACAATGCCGAGGTGTATGATACGGCGGATCAGATGAGCTTTTTGGGTTGGAGTGGGGATGGGCAGCGGTTTTTGTATGTGACGCTGACGGCGGTGGCGGTGGGGCAGGTGGGCAGCGACCCGGTGACGGTGCCTATTCCGGCAGGGGGTGTGGTGCAAACGGCCGATTGGGTGGGGAACGGCCGTTTTCTCATCATCACCCGCTTTGAAGGCGGCTGGCGCATGGACAGCGGCGATGTGAACGGCAACATGCAAGAGCTATTGGTCGTGAGTGGGGATGATGTTGAGTATGATATTTGGCTGCCTTAATCTCCCAATCCCGCCCACGTCTCACCCTCTTTTTGGAATTGCAACACACCTTCTACTTCGGCTAAGACAGTGGTAATGGGAACCAAACGGCCGATCGTCACATAACTGCTGCCGCTGCGGGTGGGGGTGCTGGTGCGCTGCTCCTTGAAGCGGTGCATGTTGGCGAGGAACCAGGGGCGTACCTTCTCCATGTGCAGGCAGTAGAGTTTGCCAATCTCCAGGAAATAGTAGAAAAGCCATTCGGCCTTCGTGTAGAGAAAACAGCCCGGTGTGCCTTTGCCTTCGTTGCTGATCGTCTCAAAGAAAAAGTTGCCCGTGCGGTGATAGCGGTCGCCTTTGACTTCGACGGGGATGACGCGCAGCCGTTCTTTTTCCAAAACCGTCCACAGCAAATCTACATCGTGCAACTGGTAGGCGGCCTCTTCTTCCACATTATGCACAGCCACCGTTTGCGGCCAGACAGTCTGCAAAAATTGGGTGACATCGGCGGCGGCGCGGTGGGCGATGGCGGTGGTGGAGGTGATGTTGTGTTGTTTGAGGGAGTGGGACATTGGGTATAAGGGTATATTGGTGTAATAGGTGTAGTGGTCAATCAATACACTATTACACCAATATACCACTACACTCTATGGTAGCCAGTTGGGCTGGATGCCAGGAGTTGTTACCTGGGTGGTTTGGCCTGTGTTTAGATCGTACAGCCAGATGGCGAGTTGGTCGGGTTGGCTGAGGGAGTAGCCCTGGAAGGTTAGGTAACGGCCGTCTGGCGACCAGTCGGGTGGGCCATAGTGAATGGCCGGATTGTTGGTGAGATTTTGGGTTTCGGTGCCATCGGGGCGCATGAGCCAGACCTGTTTGCCTTCGTTGGCCCGCGCACCTTTGCGGGTGAAGGCCACCCATTGGCCATCGGGGGCAAAGGTGGGCCAACTGTCGGTCACATCAAACTCGCTGCTTAAATCTGCCATCTCACCGCTGCTCACAGCCAGGCTGACGAGGTGGATGGCGAAGGCATCATCGGTCAGGACGACCTGGGTAGCCATGAGGGTGCTGCTGTCGGGACTCCAGGCAGGCGGTTCGCCGGTGCCGCTGTTGAAGGTGCGGTTTTGCCCGCTGCTGAGGTTGTAAATTTGTATTTCTTGGGTTTGGGGGGTGACGTAACTGAGCCATTGGCCGTCCGGGGAGAGGCTGGCTCCTAACCCGATCCATTGGCTGTCTTGGAAAACGGCCGTTGTCTCCCGCGTGTTCACATCCAGCCACCACAAACGGGGCGGGCCAACGGGTGCGCCGGGCTGGAGGAAGGTGCGCCGTTCGTAGATGAGGCGGCGGCTGTCGGCCGACCATGTAACCTGGCTGCAGGCGCCTTCGGGGCAGGCCAGGAGGGAACGGCCGTTTGTGCCGTCAGCCGCAATCAGCCAGAGGTCGCTGCCGCCATCGGTGCGGAGGGCGGTGTAGGCGATGGTCTGGCCGTCGGGGGCGATGGTGTAATCCAGCACGTTGTGGTCGGCGGGGCTGAGCGGCTGGGGTGTGCCGCCAGCGGGGGCGATGGTGTAGAGCTGGTTGCCGCTGCGGCTTTCGTCCCAGGCGATGTAGAGGAGGCGGGGCTGGCCGGTGCGGAAGTGGAAGGTAAACGGCCGTAACAGTTCGCGCCCTCGTTGCCCCGCCAAACCTGCGGGAATGGTTAGGGTGTAGGTGGTATCGGGTGTCAGGCGATGGGCGGGCGCAAAAACAAGGGTGCGCCCGCTTTCCCAGCGCACCGTGCCGCTGAGTGGCGGGCTGCTGCTGATGCGTACATTGGCCTGGGCGGCCATTTCCTGGCTGAAGGTGACGCGCACCGTGGCCTGGGTGGAGACTTGCTGGCTGCCGCTGGCCGGTGTGAGCCGCACGATTTGCAAGCCTACCTGGTCGCCGCGCCAGATGAGGAGGAGGGTGGTGAGGAGAACGGCCGTTAGGGTGGTGAAGACGATTTTGTCGAAGCGGGACATGGGGAGATTGGAGATTGGAGACTAGAGATTGTCGCTTCGCTTACTCAGTCTCTAGTCCCCAGTCTCTCTTTGATATCAACGATACAAATAAGGCTGCTGCGGTGTTTCTGTGGCTTCTACCGTGTCGGCGACGAGGATGGGCATGGTGATGCCGTCGAAGGTGCCGGTGATGAAGTGGCCGGTGATGTCTACCCATTGGTCGGCGGGGAATTGGGGGGCAGCGGCCGTTTGCACCACCAGCCCCACCGGCGCGGCATCGGCCACACAGCAGCTAAGAACGAAACGGCCGATCATGAATGTATCCTCGGCAAAGCGCTCGTCGCGGTAGACGAAGCCGATGACGTGGGCCTCTTGCCCCACAAACGTGGCCGTATCCTGGTGTTGGAATTCGTTGAGCCAGTCCAGGATGTTCTTTTCGCCGGCGACCAGACCCATGTTTTCGTTGCCGCCGGGGGCGGCGACGGAGGCCAATGTGCCGATGCCGATTTCGCGGTTGCCGATGGCCCCTGCGCCCAACGGCTGCGGCGGCACAAACCAGCCTAGAATCAGGGGCAGGGCGACGATGAGGAGGCCGAGCCAGGTGAGGTGATGGTGGTCGTGGTCGTGGTGGTCATGGTCGTGATGGTCATGGTCGTGGTTGTGGGGGGGAAACGGCCGTAACCAATAACTCGCGCCCACTACCATCATGCCCACCGCCGCTAACAGCGTCAGCGTCACAAAACGCTCGTTAATATAAAAACGAATGGTGCCATTGGTGATGCGGGTGTAGAGGAAGATGCCAGTGGCGAGGAAGAGGGTGGTTTTGAGGAGTCGGTTCATGGGGTGTATTAGTGTATTAGTATAGTAGTGTATTCAGTAGACCAATATACCAATACACCAATATACCAAATACCTTTACCAATTGACATTCAAATTCACAAATACCATTAGCATGAGCGTGAGCAGGAAGGGCAGGAGGATGAGGTAGGCGACGGTGCGGCGGCGGAAGACGCTGAGGAACATGAGGGAGCTTTTGATGTCTACCATGGGGCCGAAGACGAGGAAGCCGAGGATGGAGCCGGTGGTGAAGGTGTTGACGAAGGACAGGGCCAGAAAGGCATCTACGGTGGAGCAGATGGAGAGGACGTAGGCCAGCAGCATGAGGATGATGATGGAGATGACGGGGCCGCTGCCCAGGGCCAGCAGGGCTGCCTGTGGCACCAGGGTCTGCATGAGGGCGGCGAGCATGGAGCCGATGATGAGGTAACGGGCCATGTCGAGGAAGTCGTCGCCGCCGATGGTGAGGGCGTGCCAAAGACGGTGGGACTGGGGATTGGAGACTGGAGACTGAGAGCCAATCTCTAGTCCCCAGTCTCTAGTCTCCAATAACACCTCTTCTGGTTGGGCGAAGCTGAAGATGAGGCCGATGGTGAAGGCGATGAGGATGCTGAAGAGTAAACGGCCGATTAGCACTGGCCCCCAGCCGAAGGCGGTGTAGGTGCTGAGGATGACGACGGGGTTGACGACGGGGGCGGACAGCAAAAAGGCGATGCCCACAGAGGTGGGCAGCCCTTTGTGGTAAAGGCGGCGGGTGACGGGGACAACGCCACATTCGCAGACGGGGAAGGTGAAGCCGAGCAGGGCGCCGATGAAGGCGGCGGCGATGGGGTTGCGGGGGACGAAGCGGGTGATGGTGTCGCGGCTTATGTAGACTTCGATGAGGCCGGAGACGATGGAGCCAGCGACGAGGAAGGGGACGGCTTCGACGAAGATGCCCATGAAGATGGTGACGAAGGTGGTGAAGGGGCCGCTGAGGGCGGGGGGGGCTGCATTGACGAGGAGGCCGATGATGAGGATGGTGATGATGAGGGCGAGGAGCAGGTGGGTGAGGAGCCGTTTGGGGGTGGGTGGGGTAACGGCCGTTGCCCCACCCACTTTTTCTGTCTTGTTCATGGGATTGTGCTCATCATAGGGTGACATCGAGCCACTTGACAGCTTCGTCAAAGTCGCGGAAGACGGCCGTTTCTACCCAGGTGGCGGCCATATTACCCAAGATTTCGATCATGCGCCCCATGCCATAGTCGCCGAGACGCTGGGAGACGAGCAGGGCGGTTTTGCCACCAGCGCGGGTGTGGTTGAAGCGGGCAGAATATTGCACGACCAGGCGCAGTTGATCGGCCGTTATTTGCGTGAGACTGGCTTGCTGCAGGTCCCATAACACCTTTAAGGTTGGCTCGCCAGCAAAAAAGGTCTTGAGTGCGGCTAGGATGTCGGTGTGGGTTATGATGCCTTCGCCGCTGTATATGGTGAGATTTTGCTGGGCTAGAATTTTGCTTTGAATCGTCACGGTTTTTACATCATCTTGGTTTCAGGTGCATGAGGATGTCGTGTGTGGGGCGCACGACACCGATGAATTTGGTGCCAATTTGTGGTTGGGGGGCCAGGCACAGGCGGTAATGTTGGGCGGCTTCGGCGAGGATGAGTATGGCTTCCATGAGGGCGAAGTGGCTGCCGATGCAGATGCGGGGGCCAGCACCAAAGGGATAGTAGGCGTAACGCGGCCGTTCTTTTACCTGTTCTGGGCTGAAATGTTCGGGGTAGAAGGCGTAGGGGTACTGCCAGAAGTCGGGATGGCGGTGGGTGGCATGGGTGAAGATGACGACCATGGAGCCAGCGTCTATCTGGTAGCCGTCTATCTGGTCGTCGGCGACGACGTCGCGGGCGGTGAGGCCGACGGGAGAGTAGAGGCGCAGGGTTTCGTCGAGGATCATGCGGGTGTAGGTGAGTTGGGGCAGATCGTCGAGGGTGGGGGAACGGCCGTTCAGCACCCGTGCCAGCTCTTCGTGCAGCCGCCTTTCGACTTCGGGGTGTTGGGCCAGCAGATACCACGTCCACGAAAGTAGGCTGGCGGTGGTTTCGTGACCGGCGAAGAATGTGACCAGCACTTCGTCGTGCAACTGCTGGCGGCTCATTGGTTCACCGGTTTCTTCATCGCGGGCGGTCATCAGCATGTAGAGCAGGTCGTCGCCTGTGCCATCTTTTTGCCGCTGGTCTATGATGCCGTAGATGAAGTCATCTATGAGGGCGAGGGCGCGTTTGAGTTTGAGGTTTTTGGGTGTGGGGACGGAGAGGGGCAGGCTGATGATGTCGTTGCTGGTGGAGGAGGTGTATTCGAGTATGTCGGTGAGGGCTTCGGCGGCTTCGACGAAGTTTTGGCTGATGTCTAGACCGAACATGGCGCGGGAGATGACGCTCATGGTGATTTGCAGCATCTCCTGGTTGGCGGAGAAGATGGTGGTAGACGGCCGTTTCTGCCAGCGGCCCAGCATTTCGCGGGTGGTCTCGCCCATCATGTCGGCAAATTGGCGGATGCCTTTGGGGGTGTAGGTGGGCTGCATGAGGCGGCGTTGGGTGCGCCACAGGGGGTTTTCGCTGGTGAGCAGGCCATAGCCGAGGGAAAGGCGCAGCCGATCATGGCTCATGCCTTTGATGTAGTTGTCGCGGTTTTTGACCATGACGTGCTGTACGTGATCGGGCTGGGTGATGAGGTAGCTGCGCATTGGCCCAATTTTGAAGGAGGCAAAGTCGCCATATTTTTGCCAGATGTTGATGTAGAAGTCCATGATGCCTTGCCGCCGCATGGCGGAGAGGTTGCCTAACAGGCCGCTGCCGGTTGGCCCTGGCGGATATTGCCGGGGCATGTTTTCGTAAATGGGTTGGTTTACTGTATGTTCCATGATGTTCTCTCTTTGGGTGATGGGTAGTTTGTCGTAAAGAACCTGGTGTTTTTGGAGATTGGAGACTGGAGATTGGAGATTGATTGTAGATCGATCCTCCGGGAGGTTTCAAACAAGGTGCTGCCTCTAGAAAGAACCTCCCGGAGGGGGAGTGGTTACGATTGGTTAGTCTCTCGTCTCCAGTCTCTTGTCTCTAAACTATAGAGTTGTTTACGAACGTGATATGCCATTTATTATAACGCAAGATTGACGGCCGTTAACGGCGGCGCAGGTAGAAGAGGGCGGCTAAACCAGCCGCACCCCCTCCTAAAAGAGCGGCCCACAACCAGGCGGGCGGGCTGTTTCTCTCTGGTGAAGGGGCTGGTGAGGGGGTGTTGGCGAGAGTGGGGAGGGGAACGGCCGTTGGCTCTACAATCTCATCCAGGGTTAAGACTAGAAGGGGCAGATCGTGGTCGGTGGCCTGGTAGGGTACGGTGGTGTCAGCGGCCAGGCTGTCGGGGTAGTCGGCGTTGACGTGGAAGATGTGAACGGAGGCGATGTTGTCTTGCAGGCTGGGTGAGATGAAGATGCCGTCAATGAGTTGGGCTGCGCCGCTAAAGACAAAGCTGTAGCGCTCGGCTTCGGGGATGAGGGAGAGGGTGTTGAACAGGCCGCCATCGGTTAAGGTCTGCATGGGGGTGGATAGTTCGTAGTCGTTGAAGTCGCCCAAGATGATGATGTTGGCCTGGGGATCGGCCGTTTGTAGTTCGCCGACGAGGCTTAAAATGTGCTGTGCCTGGGCCAGGCGGCGCGGCGCGGTTTCGGCTTCGCCTTCTCGTTTGGACTTGAAATGATTGATGAGGAGGGTGTGGAAACGGCCGTCTACGGTCACATCCACTTGCAGCGGCGGGCGCGAAAAAAGTGGCTGCTGCCCGGCGGGGCAAGTGGCATTGCTGTCGCTGATGCCGGTGTTGATGGTGGTGCAGCCCTGGCGCAATTGGGTACCGGTGATGGTGACGCGGCGGGGGTCGGCGAGGAGGGCCACATCAATGCCGCGCACATCGGCACTTTCCAGGTGGGCGACGGCGTAGGTGAAGCCGCAGGCGGGGGCGATGAGTTCGGCCAAATCGTGCAGCAGCGCGGCATTTTCTACTTCCTGAATGCCGATGAGCGTGGGGCAGCCGAGAATGGTGCTGACGGTTTGGGCCAGTTTGGCCTGTTTGGTGGCGAGTTGATCGGCCGTTGGTTTGGGTTCGGCTTCGTCGCCGGTGTCGTCAATGGTGTCGAAATAGTTTTCGACGTTGAAGGTGGCGATGGTGAATTGATCGGCCGTTGTGACTGGTGGTTGGGGCAGGGGGGGGAAGGGTGATGCGGTGACGTTCAGGGCCAGCGTCTCTTGCTGGACGATTTTGAACTGGTCGAAGTTATAAATGAGCGGGCCAGTGAGGCCCGTGACAGTGTCGCCGCTTTTGACGTGGGGAAAGTCGCCGCAGTCCACATCGCTGGTGTGCAGGATGGGCACAATTTGGCCGACGGGATGGGTGAAACTGCGCCGCACCACGCGCCCCAAGCCCTCGTTGACAACGGCGAAACTGCAGCCGCTAAAGGTTGCGCCGACGACTTGGGCCGCGCCGGGTATGGTGACGCGCATACTTTCGTAGGCTTCAAAGTAGGCGGCTTGCTCCTGGTTGTCGGCGGGTGGGGCGATGGGGATGGGGGAGGGCAGGGGTGCGCTCTGGGCTTCGACGATGATTTCCAGGTTGTCGTCGCTGATTTCGCTGTAGCCGAAGAATTCGGTCATTTGCCCGGTGATGCGCAGTTGGTCGCCCAGTTGGTAGGACGGCCGTTGCCGCCCCAAAAAGATCGCCAGGCCATCGGAAGTAGCCGGATTGCCATCTTCAAAACCGACCACATCTTGCACAAAGAGGGTGTAGAAAGTGGTTCCGGCCACATTTTGGTCTTCGTAACTGCCGGTAACTACGCCGCGAAAGCTGACGATTTGGTTGACATAAGGCGAGGCATCGCCTGTGCCTTGCAGTTCGCCGATGGTGGGCAAGGTTTCCAGGGTGGCGGGGTTGACGGGGGTGGCGCAGTCGCCTTGCAGAGTGATTTGGCCGGGGGTGGGGGTGTCTTGGGGCTGCCAGTCGGCGGCGGAGTCGGTGTCGCAGGCGGCGGGGATGCGCTCGATGCTGACACCGGCGAAGACATCGGCGATGGATGGGTTGAAGAAGTGGGTGCTGTCGCCGTAGCTGAGGCTGTCGAGGATGAAGTTGCGCTCGTCGAGGAGCAGCAGTTCGTCGCCGTCGTTGGCCAGGGCGATGTCGCCATCGGCCCAGAGGAGGAAGCGGCGCATGTCGGGGACATTGGGGTCACTGTCGCTGATTTCGTAGTCGGGGCTGAAGTTGAAGAGGCGGCGGAAGCCAACGGCCGTTTGCGCCACCACAATGACCTGTCCTGGTTCAATCATGGCTTCTTCGGGGAAGCGTTTCATGCCTTCGCCGCCGCCGGAGCTTTCTTCGTCGCCGATTTTGATGTCGTTGAGGGGGAAAACGGCCGTGCCGACGTTGGCAATCTCTATCCACTCCTCTTCGCTCTCTTCGCCGGGTGTGTCGTAATAGACTTCGGTGATGAGCAAGGGGGGTGGGGTTTGGGCAAACAGAAGTTCCCCTGAGTTCCCCACAAATTCTTTGGGGGAGCTGGGGGGAACTTCGAGGAACTGAGCCTTAAGTAAGCCGATAAGAATCAATAAAAGTGCCCCAAACTGTTTCATCATGCCTCCTCATGAATTTGATCATCCTGAACGTAGGAGGATCAACAGATGTTATCTGGTCAGGTTGTGTTAAAGTAGCTGGTGAACCAATGATGGCCTAATTATGGCATTCCCTTTTAGGAGGTCAAATGATGCAGTTGATACAAAAAGAAACGCGGACAGGTGTGCCTATTACAGTGGGTGAGCGCACGATTACGCCGCAATCAGAGGCGGTGAGTGTGCGGCTGCCTTTTGGTGGGTTGGTGTGGAATCGGCCAACGGCCGTTCACATCACCCAAAACAACCAAACTATCACCGTTCCCATTACTGACCCCACGCGCCAGGCTTTGTGGGCCTTGGCAGGAGTGGGTGTAGTGGTTTCGTTATTAGCTTGGATTTTTAGACGATAATTACGTTATTACGTCATTAAGGAGTTTCCCATGAGTGAAGAATTTAACAAGTTGGTGATTGAGTCTGTGCCCAATCAGGAGAAGTCGAATGAGTTGATCGGCCGTTTGTTTGAGGTGGCGCGGCCCAGTGCTGTTTTTAGCGAGCCTGTGACCAATGGCCCCTACACCGTCATTACCGCTTCCGAAGTAACGGTGGGGATGGGTGCGGGCTATGGCGGTGGCGGCGGCGTGGGCGGCAATGGCAACCAGCACGCCGAGGGTGAGAAAGGTACAACTACGGGTACTGGCTTTGGTGGCGGTGGTGGCGGCGGTGGCAGTGCGCTAGCGCGTCCCGTAGCGGCCATCATCATCGAACCAGATGGCGTGCGTGTGGAGCCAATTGTAGACCCCACTAAAATTGCTCTGGCCTTCTTTACCACGCTCCTCTCCATCATCATGGCTCTGAGCAAGGGGCGCAAAAAAGGGTAGATAAGCTAGGAGTTTTTAGATTGGGCCAATTTTCTTGGTCTTTAAATAATTGATCGGGTAATAAATGTAGAGCGATTTTGTAAATCGCTCGGACGATTTACAAAATCGTCCCACACCCATTACCCGATTTATTTGTTAATCTGCAACAAAATTGGCCCAATCTCCACAAGTTGATTCGAGTATTAGCCCCTATGCCGCAGCCCTTTGTCTCCGTTATCATCCCTGTCTTCAACGACACTGATCGTCTGCTGATCTGTTTGCAACATCTGCAAAATCAGACATACCCCCGCGATAAGTATGAAATTATCGTGATAGATAATGGCTCAACAGAACCTGTAAAAAGTTGCCAACTAGCCACTACAGTGGTGCTGTTAGAGGAATTGCAAGTTGGTTCTTACCAGGCGCGTAACAAGGGATTAGCCATTGCGCAGGGCGAGGTGATTGCCTTTACTGATTCGGACTGCCAGCCAGCAGTGGATTGGCTGGAGATGGGGGTGCAGGCTTTGCTGGCTGCGCCTGATTGTGGTTTGGTGGGGGGGCGGATACAAGTGTTCCCGCACAATCCGGCTAAGATGACGATTACGGAGTTCTACGAAAGCCTTACGGCTTTCCCTCAGGAGGAGTACATAGAGGAGTATCATTTTAGCGCGGGGGCCAATATGTTTACGTGGAAGCGGGTTGTTGAGGAAGTTGGTGCTTTTGCACCTGCTCTTAAATCCAGCGGGGATGCGGAATGGGGGAATCGCATCCATGCCCATGGTTATGCGCTGCGGTATGCTGATACGGCCGTTGTGGCGCACCCTGCCCGACGTTTTTTGCGTGAAGTGGTGCAAAAGGAGGTGCGGAAGGCGGGTGGCTTTTACGATAAGAATTTGCCGCAGCAGCCACCTCTGAAAGAGTTGCTCAGAGGCTTTTTGCCACCTGTTCACCTTATTCGGGAAGCTCTGGATAAGCATAAACCACTGACTGTGAAGCATAAACTTTATCTTATTTTTATCCTAAACCTCTTGAAATATGCCAGGGGATGGGAAACATTGCGGCTGCGTTTGGGTGGTCAATCCCGACGCTAGTTTTTTATATGACACGACTGGAACAACAAATTCAATTTATCCTGGAAATAGACAAGCTGAAATCTATTATGCGCCGCTCTTACATCATCAGCGGCGAGCGGCGGGAGAATACGGCCGAACATAGCTGGCATTTGGCGATGTTGGCGATGATTTTGGCGGAACATGCCAATGAGCCGGTTGATCTGCTGCATGTCATCAGAATGGTGGTGGCGCATGATATTGTGGAGATTGATGCGGGTGACACGTTTCTGTTTGACACGGTTGGGGCCAAAGATAAGGCGGCGCGGGAGCAGACAGCAGCGGATCGTCTCTATGGGCTGCTGCCGGAAGACCAGGCGAGAGAGCTGCGGGGGTTGTGGGATGAATTTGAGGCGCGGGAAACGGCCGAATCTCGCTTCGCCAATGCCCTCGACCGCCTCATTCCTCTGCTGCTCAACTATGCCAGTGGTGGCCGCACTTGGCAGGAAAATGGTGTAACGAGTGATCGCATTGAGTGGATACACGGCCGTATTGGCGAAGGTTCGGCAGCGTTGTCGGCATTGTCGAGAAAAGTGATTGAAACGGCCGTTGCCGAAGGCATTCTATCCGCATGAGGTGTGTGATTAAAAGTTGTGTATCACTAGACTGGAGCAGTTTCCAAAACTGCTCCAGTCTTTCGAGCCATTACACAGAGAGTAATCACACCCCCGCATGAGTCCCGCTTGCCCCTGGATTCTGTTCAGCAGTAAAATAACCCTATTCATCAGCCCACATATAGTTGCCTTTGCAGAGATTGGCATAAAGAAAAGGAGAATCCCCCAATGTTATACGGATTTACTGGCAAAATATTACACGTTGATTTAACCAATCGCCGTCTGGAAATTGAGGAGCCATCCGCAGATTTCTACCGGCACTACCTGGGCGGCAGCCTGATGGGGCTGTATTACTTATGGCAAAATACCCCCGCCGGAGCCGACCCCCTCAGCCCTGAAAACACCCTCACCTTTGCCGTTGGCCCCGCCACCGGCTTGCCCATTAGCGGGCAAAGCCGCTGCACCGTCACCTGCAAATCGCCCAGCAGCGGCGGCGCGGCCGACAGCCAGGCTGGCGGCTTCTGGCCCGCCGAACTGAAATATGCAGGGTTTGATGCGGTGGTCGTCAAAGGCGCATCGGACACGCCCGTCTATTTGTGGATTCATGAGGGTGAAGCCGAACTGCGCGATGCCAGCCATCTATGGGGCAAGTACACCTATGATGTGGACACCATTCTCAAAGATGAGTTGGCCGATAACAAAATCGAAATCGCTCAGATCGGCGTTGCGGGCGAGAAGATGGCGAATTTTGCGGCCATCATCAACATGAGCAATCGCGCCTGGGGACGCACGGGTACAGGCGCGGTCATGGGCAGCAAAAAGCTCAAGGCTATCGTCGTGCGTGGCACCAGGAAGGTGGAGCCAGCCAATAAAAAGGCGGTGGTGGCCCTCAACCGCAAAGGGGCCAAAGCCTATCCTGGCAGCGATATGGAGGAATTTGGCAAGTATGGCACACCCGGCGTGGTGATGCCCCAGCATGGTGGCGGTGGTTTGCCCACCCGTAACTGGGATGCGGGGGCCTTTGAAGCGGCTGAAGCCATTAGCGGCGAACGGCTTTATGATGAAATCTTGCGTGGAGCCAACGAAGGCAAGCAGGATAAACAAGGGCGCGACACCTGTTACGCTTGTATTGTGCGCTGCAAACGGGTGGTGGCTTCGGAATGGCAAAGCAAGATGCTGGGCAAGGTGGAACTGCGCCATGAATATGGCGGCCCAGAGTATGAAACCATCGCTACCTTTGGCTCTTACTGCGGCATTGATGATCTCCATGCGGTGGTTTATGCCAATCAGTTGTGCAACCAGTATGGTGTGGACACGATTTCTTGTGGGGCCACGCTGTCTTGGGCGATGGAATGTTTTGAGAATGAGGTTTTGAGCATTGAGGAGACGGACGGCATTGAACTGCGGTATGGCAATGCGGAGGGCATGATTGCCATGCTGGAGAAGACGCTGAACCGCGAAGGTTTTGGCGATGTGCTGGCCGATGGCTCGGCAAAGGCGGCTGACCGCTTGGGCAAGGGGCATGAGTATCTGCTGACGATTAAGGGGCAGGAACTGCCCGCCCATATGCCGCAGGTGAAGCGTAGTCTGGGTCTCATCTATGCCGTCAACCCCTTCGGCGCGGATCACCAGTCGTCGGAGCATGACCCGATGTATAACCCGAAGGTGTATGCCAATGATCCTAACAAGTTCCTGGCGCAAATTGGGCTGGATAAGCCGCAGCCGACGAAGGCGCTGAATGCGGAGAAGGTGGAGTTTGCCTTGAAGACGCAGTACAACTACAGCGCGATGGACACGATTAGCATTTGCCAGTTTGTCTATGGCCCTGGCTGGCAGTTGTCTGGCCCCAATGATATGGCGGAGTTAATGACGGCCGCTACCGGTTGGGATGTGTCGGTGGCTGAGATTCAGGAAATCGGCCGTCGGCGGTTGAACCTGATGCGTGCTTATAATGCGCGGGAGGGGTTGCAGCGGGACAATGACACGCTGCCGAAGAAGTTGTATAAGAAGGCGTTGGCAGGCGGCCGTTCGGATGGCATCGTGATGGATGAGGCCGAAATTGAGGCGGGCATGGACATGTACTTTGAGCAGGCTGGTTGGGATGTGGCCTCTGGTGTGCCCACCCGCGCCGCTCTGGAAGATGCTGGCCTGGCCTGGGTCGCGGATGATATGGGCTTGTAGGCATAGAATGTAAAGCTGGCAAACATTTAGATGCGGGTTTTATCCGGCACACTTGCCGGATAAAACCCGTGTTTAAATCTTATCCAGCAAGATTTGCAGGTATGTATGTCATTTGAGCGGTTTATCCCGCAAAATGCGCAGTATAAGATGAATTTTTCGGGGTTTATCCAGCAGGCGTGCAGTATAATAAGTTTTGGGGCGGCTTATGCAGAATTAAGGTGGTGTGTAAGATAAAATCGCTGCCCCAACAAAAGCATAAAGCCGACAAAACTGCGCACAGATTTTGCGGCTTATGCAACTGAACGGGCGGACATTGCTAAAGAATTTTCAGATGGCACAATCAAACAAAAACACCACGGAATGGAGAGAGTTTGAGAAGCTAGTAGCTCGTATAGAGGCTGACGCCAGCTTGCAGGGGCTTGAAATCAAATCTCCTGATCGCATTCCCAGTAAGATAACAGGTAGGAAGCGTGAGGTAGATGTCAGTATTCGGTCAAAAATTGGAACAACCGAAATATTAGTAACAATTGAATGTAGAAAGAGAAAGCCAAAACAAGACGTAACTTGGATTGAGCAATTAGCATCGAAAAAAGAAGCTATTGGTGCCTCCCGTACAATTGCAGTTAGTTCATCAGGGTTTTCTTCAGACGCTGAGTTAGTAGCAGAGAAGTATGGAATTGACCTTAGAATGCTAAATGAAGTGACTACGGCAGAAATCAGTGCGTTAATGAAGATTGACTTTGTTCTCTTCAATCATCCTTCATGTCAGATTGCTAGAGTTGGACTACGGTATCATCGAACTGAGCCATGGGATTTACCAAATCCCGAAATCGTCGATTACATACTTCCTGATAACACAGATGTTCTCGCGCCAATATTTACAAACGTTGCAACGGATGAGACATGGTCACTAAATCATTTGTGGAAACAATTGCAGGAAGCAACAAATCCGCTTGAAGGTGTCCCAAGAGATGGGACTCATGTTTTGCGAACTGCGTGTTTTCCATATCCCGGAAATGTTACGGTCAATACACCCGACGGAACCAAAATTTTAGGGGATGTTTTGCTAACACTTGATTTAGCTATTGAAGTTGAAATGGTGCATCTCGACGATGCCCAGAAAGTTGAATATGGGAACCTTAAAGGTGAAGCAATTCAGAGAGTTGAGTTTAAGTCAGCAAAGGATGATGCCCAAGACTTTCACATTTCTTTGCAGATGCCTAAAGATTCAAACGATACCAGCAACTTAAAAGTCAACGCAAATTGGCCAAAGCAAGATGATTCAGACCAGTAGAGAAAGTTGCTCGCAACGCCGCCCAACATGGCTTGCAGCCGACGCGAAGCGCGGCTGAAGCGGGCGTTGGGCCACTTGATAAGCGTCTCTAAGCGTAAAGAGGTGTTCCAGGCAGAAAACGACGACAATGGAATTGATTCAATCAATCAAAGTAACCAACCGAGGAGTACCCAGAAAATATGAAGAAAGTTCTAATCCCACAGAGTGAGGCCAAGCGGGCATGCTCTCTATTGTGCTCAGGAGACACTTTTGAAGTCCTGGCACAAGCAACCCCACAGGAGAATGGATTTGCCGCTTTTGTTTTAGCGAAATTCGGTTGGAGTTGGGGGCATTTTTCATGGGCTGCCTTTTGCAGTCTTTCTCCCCACGAGGAGAATAAAGTGAGCCTGGAAATTTCCCATTTGAATGTGCAAAAGCCTTGGCATGGCAGAAACTTCTTCCGCCGAATTGATAGAAGTATCGAAGAAGAAATCGCTGAATTCGTACTCACTAACATTGAAGGGGCCTCTGCTCTGAACGGTTCTTTCACTTTTGGAGAGCAGTGAACGGCCGTTAACCAATCCACTTGTCGTCGTTGGTGGAGAGAGGGTGGGGGAAACGGCCGATCCACTTGTTTATGACACTTGCAGTTAGCCGTCTAATAAAGCTTGCGGCTAACGCGGGGTGCGGTTGAAACGGCCGTTAGAGCGACTGAGGAGTATCCAATATGAGCTTCATAATAGTAGTATTGGTAATTTTCATCAGTGTAATGGCATTGATCTATTATTCAGGACCCAGGCTTGAACATGAAACCCTAAGAACAATTGATGAAACATTAAACGAAGAATTGCCTGAGCTAATAAAAGGAAAAACTGGATTTGTCTTATCAAATAACGTCAAAATTTGGTATGAGTTAATATCGCCTACAACACCCGCAAAGGGAGTAATTTGTTTATTAATGTCAAATGCTGCGGATGCATTAATGTGGCCACCTTCATTTATTCAACGATTTACATCGGCAGGATTTGAAGTGCTTCGATTCGACTACAGAGGTACTGGACAATCGGATTGGATGGCTAATTGGAGTAAAGAAAAGGCATATTCACTCTATGACATGGCTGCCGATGTTAAAGCTATCATAGATGCTTTAGATATTTCCCGTGTCCACCTTTTTGGGTTTTCCCTTGGCGGAATGATTGCACAAGAAGTTGCCATAAATTACCCAGATAGGGTTTTGTCGCTCACCTTGTTGATGACAACTGGTGATGCCACTGATTCCACTATGAAAGTGTTTTCTTTGAAGTATTTTATAAGTTCATTTATTAAATCCATTCCCATTATGAAGTATCGAATAATAGGTGGAGAACGGAATTTAATAATAGAGCGAATACTAAAAATGAAATTAGTACTCGACGATAATAGTTTTGATGTTAAAGAGACAGCTCAGCAAGTATTGTATGATTTAAGGAAGAGAAAAGGCATTAATATAAAAGCAGTGTTTCAACATATTAGAGCTGTAGCAATCTCAGGTTCGAGGTATGATAAATTAAAGCATCTAAAATTGCCTACACTTATCATACATGGGACAAATGATGAAATATTTCCATTAGAACATGGGAAAAAATTAGTTGAGTTGATTCCAAAGGCCAAATTTATTTGGCTAGATGGTGTTGGACATATGTTCCCAATACCTAATATGGACGCTGTTATAACAAAAGTTATTGAAAACATGGGCGATCTAACATACGCTTCGACCTGACTCCGCAGCCTGTGATGGTTTGTGCTTGAGATTCGCTCGCACAAACCACGCCAGGCTCGCGTTGAAGGTGAAGGTTAGGCATGGCCTGTGTTACTAACCGCAAAATTCTTGGAGAAAAAAGATCATGGCAAAGTATCTCATTTCATTCCCCAGTGCGGCAATGAATGTACCCGACAGTGAGTTGGAGGCGGTGGGCCAAGACGCTCGTGCCGTAATACGTGAGGCAAAGGAAGCGGGCGTCTACGTTTTCGGCGGTGGTATTGATGAAACAGTACCGCCCGTTCTCGTTTCGGCCAATGGCTCAGTCGCTGAGGGAGGCTACCCGTGGTCACCTCCGCTCAATGGTGGATTCACTGTACTTGAGCTGCCTTCAAGTAAGGAGGCCATTGCCTGGGCAGCACGTATCGCGCAAGCGTGTCGCTGTGATCAGGAGCTTCGAGTATTCGGGTTTGATCCAGAATCGTGAGGCCGGAGTGTGGCTGTACATGCTGCTAGCTAATATCCAAAATGCCTGACAAAGCAAGGCAGGGGATATCTAAAAGGTGTCACCAATTTTGTTCCCCCAAAACCGCTATCTTTTGGCGGCCTCTGATGGCGGTGTTAGGGGACACTCCCATTTTCTTTGTGCGGTGAACGGCCGTTAACCAATCCACTTGTCGTCGTTGGTGGAGAGAGGGTGGGGAAACGGCCGTTAGCCGACCAAACCACGTTTCGCTGATTGCAAGCCGCCCACAAGACTGCTTAACAGAAAGGCTCTTAGAAATGAATAGTGATTTTTTACAAATTATCATCAAGAACAATTACAAATTGCCGCAAGAATATACGGTCGCAGACATCACGCCCCAACTAATATCTAACCTGGGTGCGACACAATCTGATGTAAGAGAAACCAGCTACATGGTTTTATGCGATCTAATAAACGCGGGCGTAGGGGTAAACTACAGCCCAGAGCAGCTCAGGGAAATCAGGCAGCAGATGGCCCAGAATCTGACCTATGGAATAGGCGAAAAAGAGTCAGATTCTGTCTTTGTCCGGGCCTTCTCCATATTGGTGCTAGATAAACTGGTTGCCGTTGATGGCAAAGATCACTACCTGACGGAACCCGAAATACGAGAATTATTAGAACAGGGTTTGGTTTATCTGGCAGCAGAGAAGGACTTGCGAGGGCATGTTCCTCAAAAAGGTTGGGCACACGCCATCGCCCATGCCGCCGATTTTTTCTGGGTGATAACAAGAAATCGTTTCTTGGATGCTGAAGACCTGAAACGCATCCTGAACGCTATTGCCGACAAAGTGACTGAACCAGTCGCACACACCTATCTTTATCAAGAAGATGATCGGTTGGCCCAAGCCGTCATATCGGCGTTGTTGCGCAACTTGTTGGATATGACTTTCTTGAACATATGGTTAGCTCGATTTATTAATCCACCCAGTGGAATTGTATGGCGGGAAGCTTTTTCTGATGAAACCAACGTCAACGCCCGACATAATACAATAACGTTTCTGCGCAGCCTATATTTTCAGCTCCTCTTGGGCATACAATATGTTCATCACACATATGCTAATAAGACCCCCACAATGAGAGATGAACTGTTATCTGAAATCACAAGCACGTTAAAGGCTATAGACCATTGGGTGTATGCGAATGAGGAGAACTCCTAACCCTCCGGGAGGTTTCAGGCGAGACCTTCGCTCTTAAAATAAATCTTCCGGAGGAGGACCCCAGAGAGGCTTAGTAGTCATTTTCCGTCACAATTAATCAGCCAACAACATGCAAGGCAAATAGATGAAGCAGACAAACGAACACCCTATCACCATTCACCGCTTGTACGACGAAGCCGACATTCGCATCTGCGCTCGTATGATGGCAACTTCTGAACCCTGGCTCACGTTGCAGCGGGATGAGGCTGTGATGTTCAGAGCACTCTCTGACCCCACCCGCGAACTGTATGGGGCGAGAGATGCTGCCAACGACATTGTGGGCTGTATCTTTCTTTGTCTTCAGGGAGCGTTTGTAGGTTACATCCAGTCAATTTGCGTGCGGCCTGAATCGCGCAGCCAGGGCGTGGGGCAGCAGCTTATGGCCTATGCCGAACAGCGCATCTTGCGTGAATCCCCCAATGTGTTCCTCTGTGTGTCTGCCTTTAACGCCAACGCACAGCGGCTGTATGCGCGTTTGGGTTATGCCGTTGTAGGCGAGTTGCCGGACTATCTTGTTGCCGGTTATGCCGAGATTTTGCTGCGCAAGACGATTGCCCCCATCGTTGGTTTCAAAAAAGGGACAAATACGATAAAGGAAGCTGAAAATGGTTGAACCTAATGAACTGGCTCTCTCTCTCTTGCCGGGACGGCATATTGCCACTTTGGCCACCCAGCGGGCTGATGGCTCCATCCATCTGGCAGCGATTTGGTATCTGTATAAAGACGGCCGTCTTTACTTCCCCACCAGCGCCAAAAGCCAAAAGGCCCGCAACGTGGCCGCCAACCCCCGTGCCAGCGCCATGATTGACAGCCGTGTGCCAGGGCAGGAGCAGGGCGTGTCGGTGTCGGGCGCGGCGGAGGTGATTGGCGGGGAACAAGGGCGGGTTTTGGTGGCAGAGGTGCAGAGTCGGTATTTAACGGCCGTTGCCCTGGCCGACCCCCGCGTTGGCCCTGTCTATGCTGCGTTTGACGATGTAGTCATTGCCCTGACCCCGGCGCGATGGGTGACGTGGGATATTGCGCGGATGAACAGCGAACAGTTTGAGGGGCTGTTAGGGGTAGAGACAGGGTATCTCTATCCGCTCGATTAGGTTTACCATGGGTCGCCAGAGGCAATGGCCGCACTGACGGGTGAGGTTTGGAGAGTTATATGCCTGATTTAGCTTTTATGGATCCCCGGCTAACGGCCGTTTACGACACCTTCAACGCCAGCGACGACGACACCAACTTTTACCTGCGCCTGGCAGGGGCAGCGCCTTTGCGTGTGTTGGACATGGGCTGCGGCACCGGCCGTTTGACACTGTGCCTGGCCGAATTGGGACATGAGGTGACGGGTGCGGACCCCGCTAAAGCCATGCTGGCTGTAGCTCGGCGCAAGCCAGGCGCAGCGCGGGTGACGTGGATAGAAACGGATGCGGCAGGGATGGCGGTGGACGGCCGTTTCGACCTCATCATCATGACCGGACATGCCTTCCAGGTGTTCCTCACCAATGAAGAAATCCACGAGGCATTGGTCAATTTGAGGCGGCATCTGGCAGTGAACGGCCGTCTTGCCTTCGAGACGCGCAACCCGGCCGCCCGTGAATGGGAGGGATGGACACGCGACCAAACCACCGAACAAGCCGATATTCCTGGCGTTGGCCCTGTCACCATTTACTATCAAACACAGTCTGCCACCAACCGGTTTGTCACCTTTCACGCCTGTTTCCGCTTTGGCGAGGAAGCTATGATTGAAGCTCCTTCCACCTTGCGCTTTATGGATCAGGCCGAGCTTGCCGCTTATTTGCAAAAAGCTGGTTTTACCAACATGGAATGGCTCGGCAATTGGGATGGCGCACCCCTACAACTAAACAGCCCCGAAATCATTGTCATTGCCAGTTAATAATTGCCGCCAAACCAGATGAACAGCCCTGATTTTTAGTGCCAGAAACGATTGCTTTCCCCCGCATCATCCTCATTACAGGTAATTGGAGTCTGGCGAATTTTATAGTTCTCTCTGGTATAAAGTCCAAGCCAAAAAGCCATTGCGGGTCTTAAACCAGGTGGCATTGGCCCATCCTTCATGCAAATTGACATTCAACCCCTTTTTATGTGACAAACATCACTTGATGCCTGGTGTCTCTGTGTGCCAAAGTTACTTGGCAAGCAGGATCACCCTTGTTTGACAGAACAAACTGGTCCGGTCAGAAGCTGATAAAATCAACAGTTTGTCTTATAGGGGAAAGATCTACACCCTCTATCTGGAGAGATCTCTGAGTCCGCCCGTGAACGCATTATCTAAAGCAAATAGGTCAACCAATGGTCATCATCTAGATACCGATGATATTCCCTTGAGTGCCAACTAAGGAGGAGCTTTAACTCTTTCCCCGGTGTAAATCTCTGCTGCATAAAATCAATATATGTAGGAGTAAAACAATATGAACAGCTTATTTAGGCGAATACGTGTAGCTAGATATTTATCGTGGCTGGTGGTCTTATTGACTGTATTAGTAGGGTTAGTGGCCGTTCAACTTATTCTGGCCGCAGGAGGAGATTTAGATATTACCTTTGGTGTGGGTGGATTAGTGACAACCGATATCGGTGTTGCCTCAACTGACAAGGGATATGCCGTCATACAGCAGCCAGATGGTATGCTTTTGGCAATAGGTAGCAGTAATACCGGGGGCAATGCCGACTTTACGGTTATACGCACTTTGGTCAATGGTCAACCAGATAACGGCTTTAGCAGTGATGGTAAAGTAGTTATTCCAGTAACGGCCGTTGATGACGACATAGCCTACGCCCTAGCTCTACAGGATGATGGCAAAATTATTGCGGCTGGTTCAGCCTTCAACGGCACCAACAATGATTTTGCTCTTATCCGGCTCACCAGCACCGGTATCCTGGATACCAGCTTCGACAATGACGGCATTGTGATCACTGACATTGAGTCCGATGATGATGTGGCTAAAGCGGTTATAGTTTATCCAGATGGCAAGCTTCTGGTGGCTGGATATGGTAGTACTGTTATCGGCGGTAGTGACTTTGTGCTGGTTCGTTATCTTCCCAATGGCAACCTGGACACAACCTTCAATGCAGATGGCATTGTCACAACCCATTTTGGCGCTCATGAAGAAGCACACGCAGTTATCCTACAGCCAGATGGCAAGATTGTAGTGGCTGGTCATACCGATGCCGGACCTAATGGCGACGATTTCGCCCTTGCCCGTTATCTGGACAATGGCTCATTAGATACCACTTTTAGTTTTGATGGCAAAGCGACCACCGACTTTGGGGGTAGCAATGATTTAGCCCAAACGATAGGACTACAATATGATGGCAAAATCATTGCGGCTGGTTTTGTGAATAATACCGATGATGACTTTGCCCTGGCTCGCTACCAGGCAAATGGCAATTTAGATACGACATTCGATAGTGATGGCAAAGTAATTACTCATGTTAGTGACGGTGACGATCAAGCCTACCACTTGGAAATACAGCCTACCGGCAAGATCCTGCTCATGGGTTTCGGTCCCCATCCTACGCAAAACGATTATGACTATATTATCATTCGTTATCGGATAAATGGCAGTCTGGATGCTGATTTTGGCACAGGTGGGCTGGTTATAACTGATTTGGGCACCATTAACGGGGCAAATCGCAGTCAGGATGAAGGCTATGGTCTGACCGTACAAATGGATAATAAAATTGTTGTGGTTGGTTTTACTGATCTAGTGCTTGGCGATGATGACTTTGGCTTAGTTCGATATGAATCACCCAACACGCCGCCTTTGATCACGGATCTGAGCGTGATAGGTAACGAAGATGTAGGGTATACTTTTACAACTGCTGAGTTTGTGGCCCAATTTAGTGACAGTGATGGAGATGAGATGCAATTTGTCCAACTGACTAGTTTACCTCTGAGTGGTACGCTTAGTTTGGGAGGGATGCCGATCACGCTGGGACAGACGATTTATGTGGCTGAACTGGATACATTGGTTTATGAGCCTGATCCTGATTGGTTTGGCGAGGATAGCTTTGACTGGAATGGCTCAGATGGTTATGAATATGCCAATACGCCAGCTTTGGTGATGATCACGATGAACCCAGTGAATGACGAACCTTCGTTTGTATCAGGGGACGATATAACTGTGGCTGAGGATGCTGGTGTTCAAGTGGTGAGTAGCTGGGCAACAGCCATTTCTGCTGGCCCATCTAATGAGGCGAATCAATCTCTTTCTTTCCTGCTCAATAACAACAACAATGCTCTGTTTTTGGTGCCTCCGACCATTGACACGACAAATGGGGATCTCTCTTTTATTCCAGCTGATGATGCTTTTGGGCAGGCGTTGGTAACGGCCGTTCTGATGGATGATGGTGGTACAGCTAATGGCGGGGATGATATATCAGCGCCTCATCTGTTTACAATTACGGTGACAAGTGTCAATGATGCGCCTGCTTTTGTGGGAGGTAGTCCTCAGACGGTTGACGAAGATGCAGGGCCACAAACAGTATTCAGCTGGGCCAACAGCATCACCCCAGGGCCAGCCAACGAGGCAGGACAAGCAGTGACGTTTGCTCTAACCATAGATAATGAGGCTCTTTTTGCCGATCTACCAACACTGAATGCCATGACGGGCGATCTGAGTTATACGCCAGCTGTTAATGCCCATGGCCTGGCAACCATTACTGTGACCTTGCACGATGATGGTGGTACAGCTAATGGGGGACAAGATTCATCTCCAGCACAGTTGTTGCAAATTACGGTGAATCCAGTGAATGATGCCCCAATGCTGACCGCTATAAACAAATCTGGTTTGCCTAATACGGTGCTGTTCTTAATGACGGCCGACTTTACCGCTAACTTTATGGATGTGGATGGTGATAGCCTGACCGGGATTCGGATTGAGTGGTTGCCCGCACACGGCAGTTTGACTTTAGGGCAAACACCTGTGGTTATTGGTCAGGAGATATTAGCTGAGGATCTTAATTTGCTCCAATTCACACCCGATGTCAATTGGTCTGGGAATACAGTTTTCGGTTGGAATGGCTCTGATGGGGCTGTTTATGCGCTACAAAATCAACTAGTAAACATTGAAATAAGTGCCCCGGCCTATCAGCTATTTTTGCCATTTTGTACACGCACTCCTTGAATGTTGGGATGAAACCTTGTAATTAGTTGAACTCTGGCGTTTTTTGAGTTTGCCAGAGTAGGGCGATTTTGAAAATCGCCCCACATACCAGAGAGAACTATAAAATTCGCCAGACTCCAATAGTTAGAAAAAACGGCCGTCACATAGACGGCCGTTTGTGTTTAAATACTGAACAAACGGCCGTTGCCCCATCCCCACAACCGCTTATAATCCGCCAAACTAACATTACCTTTGGAGGATTTGCATGGAAAACCCCACCAACAGTACCGAAACCACTGATAAAGAAAAAGACCCCATCCCCCAGGCCCTCGCCGGCCTTAAACTGCGCGGCATTGGCCCGGCCCTGATGGGCGGACGCATCGCCGACATCGCCGTCCACCCCCACAAAAGCAGCACCTGGTACGTGGCCGTTGGCTCCGGCAACCTGTGGAAAACCACCAACGCCGGCATCACCTGGCAGCCCGTTTTCGACAAACAAACAGCCTATTCCATCGGCTGCGTCACCCTGGACCCAACCAACCCAGAGACTGTCTGGGTGGGCACAGGCGAAAACGTGAGCGGGCGGCACGTAGGCTGGGGCGATGGCGTGTATCGCAGCCTTAACGGTGGCCGCACCTGGCAATGTATGGGGCTGGAAAATTCCCAGCACATCGGCAAGATTTTGGTTGATCCCCGTGATGGCCGCACCGTGTATGTGGCCGCCGAAGGGCCGCTGTGGTCGGCCGGTGGGGATCGTGGTGTGTACAAAACCAGCGATGGCGGCCAAACCTGGACACACGTCCTGGCCTTAGATGAACACACCGGCGTTACCGACATTGTGTTTGATCCCGCCAATCCCGACACCCTGTATGCGGCGGCCTACCAGCGGCGGCGGCATATCTACTCCTTCATGGGCGGCGGGCCAGGCTCCGGCATCTACAAGTCCACCGATGCTGGCGCAACCTGGCGGCGCATCACGGAAGGCTTGCCCAAGGGCGACATGGGCAAGATTGGCCTGGCCGTAACCCCAGCCGACCCCGAACTGGTTTACGCCACCATCGAAGCCAATGAGGAGGAGCGCGGCTTTTACCGTTCGCCCAACAGAGGTGAAAGTTGGGAGAAGCGCAACAAATACATTTCTGGCGGCACGGGGCCGCATTATTATCAGAAGATTATGGCCTCGCCTACCAACCCCGATCTGGTTTACCAGATGGATGTTTTTGTGAATGTGACCCGTGATGGCGGCAAGACGTTCAAGAATATGGAGACGGGCAAGGAGAAGCACAGTGATAATCACGCCTTTTGGATTGATCCCGATGATGGTCAACATTTGCTTATTGGCTGTGACGCGGGGCTGTATGAGAGCTTTGATGAGGGTGGGGGCTGGCGGCATTTCCCCAATTTGCCAGTGTCCCAGTTCTATCGTGTAGATGTGGATAATTCGGAGCCGTTTTTCAATATTTTGGGTGGGGCGCAGGACTTGGGGACGCTGTTTGGGCCGTCGCGCACCATGCACATTGAGGGGGTGCGCAACCAGGATTGGTATGTGCCTTTGGGTGCGGATGGTTATCATGTGGCTTTTGACCCCGATGACCCGCAGACGTTTTATCTGGAGTATCAAAATGGGAATTCGTTCCGTTATGATCGGCGCAGCATGGAGCTGATTGACATAAAGCCATTTCCTGAGCCGGGTGAAGCCCCGGAGCGGTGGAATTGGGATGCGCCGATTGTGGTCAGTCCCCATAATTCGCAGCGGGTGTATGTGGCTTCGCAGCGGGTGTGGCGGAGTGAGGATAGAGGGGGGGCGTGGACGGCCGTTTCCCCCGACCTCACGCGCCATCAAAACCGCTACGAACTGCCCTTCATGGGGCGTGTGTGGAGCGTGGACGATTTGTACGACACCGGCGCGATGTCCCAATACGCCACCATCACCCATCTGTGCGAGTCACCGCTGGTGGAAGGACTGCTCTATGCAGGCACTGATGATGGCCTCATCCAGGTAAGCGAGGATGGCGGGGCAAGTTGGCGCGAAGCGGCCGCCCTGCCCGGTGTGCCAGAGATGTCACTCATCAACAACGTCAAAGCCGCCTGGCACGATACCGACACCGTGTACGCCATTGCCAACGCCCACCAGATAGGTGATTTCAGCCCCTACCTGTTTGTAAGTCGGGACCGGGGGCGGAGTTGGGAATCTATGGTGGGCGATTTGCCAGAGAAGCATCTGATTTGGGCCATTGAGCAAGATCATGTAAATGGAAATTTGCTCTTTATTGCCACCGAGTTTGGCCTCTTCTTCACGGTGAATGGTGGTCGCAATTGGCATAAGTTAGGCGGCAATGTGCCCACCATCGCCTTCCGCGACGTGAAATTGCAGCGGCGCGATGGTGATTTGGTGGGTGCGTCTTTTGGGCGTGGTTTTTATGTGCTGGATGATTATGCCCCTCTGCGCGAGATAAATGATGAGTTGTGGGCGAGTGACGGCCATCTGTTCCCCGTGCGTGATGCCTGGTGGTATGTGCCGTACCAACCCATGCAAGCCCCCGGCCAGCCGACGTTGGGGACGACCTCGTTTAAGGCGGCGAACCCTGATTTTGGGGCTATCTTCACTTATTTTTTGCGGGAGGAGGTGCTGACGGCGCAAAAGACGCGGCAGCAGGCGGAGAAGAAGCGGCGCGAGGCTGGTGAGGATATTCCTTTCCCTGGTTGGGAGCGGCTGCGGCAGGAGGCGGTGGCGGGTAAACCGCGTGTGCTGCTGTTGGTGCGCAATGAGGCCGGTGAGCCGGTGCGTTGGCTGGAAGGGGCGACGGAGGCGGGGCTGCATCGCGCAAGTTGGGATTTGCGACGGCCTTCGCCGGAGCCGATTAATTTGGTGAAGCCGGAGTTTGAATCGCCCTGGTCGCAGCCGCCGCGGGGGCCGTTGGCCGCACCGGGGCGTTACAGTGCCGAGTTGTGGCTGGTGACGGATGAGGGGATTGGGCCGATCAGTCAGCCGCAGTCGTTTGTGGTGAAGGCGGTGCCTACGCTGCCGGATGGCACGGATGTGGCCGCGGCAGTGTCGTTTCAGCATGAGGCGGCGGCGTTGGTGCGCCAGATTGCGGGGGCGGGCAAGGAGATTGAGCGGACTCAGGAGCGGCTGCGCCATTTGGCAGCGGCCGTTTTGGAGACGCCGGGTGTGGATACGGCCGTTTTTGCTCGTATTACCAATTTGCAGGCGGCCCTGGTTGGGTTGGCGGCGCGGCTGCTGCATGATGAGGTGCGCGACAAGTTGAGCGAGCCAAGTGAACCGACGATTCAGCAGCGGGCGCGGCGGGTGTTCTGGGGCTTGTCGAGTACGCGGCAGATGCCGACGGCCACCCAGCAGCGTAATCTGGCATTGGCCGAGGCGGCTTTTGCCGGACTGCGGCAGGAATTGACGATGCTGATTGAACAGGATTTGGATCGGCTGGAGATGGAATTGGCGGCGGCGGGTGCGCCGTGGACGCCGGGGCGGCGGTTAGGATAGGTGTGTTGGTGTAAAGGTGTTTTGGTTTCACCATTACACCTTTACACCGTTTGGCCATGATTGTTGTGCCGCAGACATTTGCCGCCGATACGGTGGCGCGGGAGGGGGAGAACGGCCGTTTCTGGATACGATCTCTCCCTCATCTCGTTGAATCATTGTGTGTTCAGTGGGGGTTGGTCATAGATGGTGTGCCGATGCACGGCTACTTTGGCCTGGTTGTGCCCGTGCGCAGAGGGGACAAGCTCTGCGTGTTGAAGGTGTCGTGGATTACGCCGGAGGTTCAGGATGAGGTGGCGGCCCTGCTGGCCTGGCAGGGGCAGGGGGCGGTGCAGGTGTTGGCGCATGAGCCAAAGGCGGGGGCGATGCTGCTGGAGCGGCTAGATTTTCGGCGACTGCTGCGTGATGAGCCGATTGATGAGGCGGTGGTGGTGGCGGGCCAACTGCTGCGGCGGTTGGCGATTCCGGCAGGGGGCGGCTTCCGACGGTTGCGTGAGGTGGCTCCGGTGATGGGGGACTCTTTGGCGGCGCGGTGGGTGGCAAACGGCCGTCCCTTTGCCCGTGTGGTGTTAGAGAAGGCGCACTATTTGGCCGGAGAGTTGGCTGGGCAAACGGCCGATCTGCTGGTCAATTGGGACATCCACTATGAAAACATTCTGGCGGGGGAGCGGGAACCCTGGCTGGTAGTTGATCCCAAAGTGGTCATTGGTGATCCTGAATATGGGTTGGCGCAGTTGTTGTTTACCCGGCTGGAAGCTATGCAGGCCAGCCGTGGGCTGGCGCACTATTTCCGGCGGCTGGTGGCGGCAGCGCAGTTGGATGAGGAGTTGGCGCGGGCCTGGACGCTGGTGCGCTGTGTGGATTATTGGTTGTGGGCTTTGCGTATGGGCTTTACGGAGGATCCACAAAGGTGTGAGGTGATTGTGGATTGGTTGGGGCAGGGTGTGTGATGGCCGCCAAGCCGTTGGGCCATCACACACCCTGGCTGTTTACTGGTTTGTGAAGGCCAGCCCATTTTCGTGCAGCGTTTCTTTGATGATGTGCAGGGCGTTTTTGCCAATGCCATGCAGGTCACGGATTTGGGATTCGCTGTGTTGAGCCAGTTGTTCTAGCGTGGTGATGTTGGCGTTTTGGATGGCTCTTTGGGCTGGTTTTGCCAGTTTGGGCAGCAGGATATCAATATTCATAGGGCTGGTTAACGGCCGTCTTTCAACAAATCCCGAATCTCCATCAACAGCTTCTCCTCAGCCGATGGCTCCGGCGGCGCGGCTGGTGCCGCTTCTTCCTTCTTTTCCATCGCCTTTACCTGGCGGATGACCAGAAAGATAACAAAAGCAACAATGAGAAAGTTGATGATGGTGTTCAGAAACAAGCCGTAATTGATGGTAGCCGCCCCAGCTTCTTGGGCAGCAGCCAGAGATTCATACGTGCCGCCAGACAAATTAATGTACAGATTCGAGAAATCCACATTGCCCAGCAGCAAGCCGATGGGCGGCATAATGATGTCGTCTACAAACGACTTCACAATTGCCCCAAACGCTGCACCCAAAATCACGGCCACAGCCAAATCCAATACATTGCCTCGCCTAATAAAATCGCCAAACTCTTTTAACATCATACGCTCCTTTTTGCAGAATAATATGCCTCGAATAGTACTGAGGTCATGGAATTTTCCTGCATTCTGCCTGTTTTGCCAATTTTAAGGAGGATGCTGTGCTGCTTTTGCTGGCGGGCAAACCATTCAATCTTCCTGTTGCATCTGCCACTCGTCTCGCAAAATGCCCATATACACCAGGTCAATATACGCCCCATCACTCCACACATGCTGGCGCAGCCGCCCTTCCTCCGCAAAGCCACATGCCTTGTAGGCCCGTATCGCCCGTTCGTTTGTGCCATTTACATTCAAATAGACACGGCGCATGTTGCGATAATGGAAGGCATAATGGAGGAGGAGTTGCAGGGCTTCACGGCCGTTTCCCTGCCCCCAATACGCCTTATCCCCAATCGTAATGCCCAACTCACAGGCCCGCGCTTCGGCATTGTGGTTAAACAGCCCGCAAATGCCCACAAACTTGCCCTCTACCTCAATGCCAAAGTTCATCCCCTCGCGCCCACCCTGCGACCATTGGCTTTCAAATTCTGCTTGCAGCCGCGCTAACGACTGCGGCATCGGCGGATCGCCGCCACCGGCTACTTCTACGGCCACATCATTATTAAACTGATGCAGCCGTTCCAAATCTTCCCGCTCAATTGCCCGCAATTTTACTTTTTTGCCTTGTAACATCTTTCCTCTCAGCGCCCACTTTGTGTCTAAGCGGCCGTTTGTTATTAACTTAGCGAGACTGGAGATTGGAGACGGCTAAGCTCCAGTCTCCAGTCCCTTTTATGGCGGGGATGATAAACGGCCGTTCCCCAAGCGTCCAATCTAATAAATTTTGTTATAATCACCTGCTGCACCAGATTTACAAGGAACAAGATGAAAACAATCCTTCAAGTTCGACAAAGTGGAAGAAAGCCAAGATGAAACACAATCCCGATCATTCCAATCTTGATGAGAGCCTCAACGCAGCACTGGCTCAATTTTTTGCCCAGGCCGAAATGCAGTTTGGCAAAGCCGTTAAGGTATATCGCTTTCACGATGAGGAAAGCTGCCCCGGCTGCGGCCGTCCCATTGATTTGATGAAAATCAAGGGCGAAAATGCCATGTCTATCAACGGCTTCATGTACCGCGAGCGGGGGGTGCTGATTGGCTACCTGCTGTGCAGCCGCTGCGCCAAACAGGTGTTCCGCGATGCCAAAAAGAACCCTGGTGTAGAAACCGCCTTGCACGACACCATTGAGCAAAATCTGATCAAAGCCTATCTCAGGACACTAAACTAATGACAGCAGTTTCATTCTGAGGTCTGCCGAGGAACCTTAAGACTGGAGACTGGAGACTGGAGACTATCCAATCTCCAGTCTCCAGTCTCCAATCTCCAAAATCACTCAGTTAAAAACGAACGCCTACTTAAAAATGGATGATAACTACCGCCTCAAAGAGTGGCAGGAGCGAACCGAACAAGCTCTAGGTATGGGGGGCGTGGAGAAGATCGGCCGTTTGCACCAAAACGGCCGTCTCACCGCCCGCGAACGCATTCACACTCTCCTAGATCGGGACACTTTTGAGGAGATGGGCTTGCTGGCGCACAGCGATTTGCCCGCTGCTGCTGACAAAACGCCGGCCGATGGCAAGGTGACGGGCTTTGGGTTGGTCAACGGCCGTTCCATCTTCGTCTCCGCCGATGATGTGACCGTGATGGCCGGGGCCGGTGGGCGCGTGGGCGTGGGCAAACAGTTCCAATGGGCCAGCTACGCCGCCGAAAAAGGCTACCCCTGCGTCCACCTGGGCGATGCTGGCGGGGCGCGTGTGCCCGACATCATGGGGTCGGCGGGCATGATGAGCATGGTCTACCCCATCCAAAACCCGCCGCGTGACCGGCGTGTGCCGCTTATCACTACCATCATGGGCGAATGTTACGGCGGGCCATCGTGGACAGCGGCCGTTTCCGACATCATCATCCAGGTGAAGGGGGCCATCATGGCGGTGGGCGGCCCATCTATTTTGAGCGTGGCTACCGGCGAAGTGGCCGCGCCGGAGGAATTGGGCGGCTGGGAATTACACGCCCACCACACGGGGCAGGTGGATTTATTTGCCGAGAATGAAGAGGAATGTTTGTGGCTGGTGCGGCAGGTGTTGGGCTATTTGCCCGAAAATGCCCAGGAGCCGCCGCCCTCGGTGAAGGCGCGGGAAGCGGTGAAGGGGGATGTGTTAACGGCCGTTCCCGCCGACCCCAAACGCGCCTACGACATGCACCAGCTTATCCACCTCATCGTAGATGCCGACAGCCTGCTCGAACTCAAACCCTTTTTCGCGCCAGAACTCATCACCGCTTTCGCCCGGCTCAACGGCCACGTCGTTGGCCTCGTCGCCAACAACCCCCAGCACAACGCTGGCGCGATGGGGCCGGGGGCTTGCGACAAAGCCAGCAGCTTCATCGTCCTGTGCGATTCCTTCCACATTCCCCTCCTCTTTTGGCACGACACACCGGGCTTTTTAATTGGCAAAACGGCCGAACACGCCAGTATGCCTCGCAAAATCATGACCTGGATTGAGGCCCTGCACCAATGCACCGTGCCTCGCGTCAGCCTGGTGGTGCGCAAATCCTATGGCATGGCCCACTGCAATATGTCTGGCGGCAACATGGGCAGCGATGCCCTGTTGGCCTGGCCCTCGGCTGATGTGTCGTTTGTCGCGCCGGAAGTGGCAGTGAGTATTGTATACGGCCGTAAACTGGCCCAACTTGATGACCCCCAGGCCGCTTATGAGCAATATTTGGATGAACTGAACCGGGCCAACGCCCCCTGGGCGGCGGCCGGTTTGAATTTGATTGATCGGGTGATTGACCCGCAGCAAACGCGGCAGGAACTGATTAACGCCCTGCACCGGGCCCGCGGGCCGCATGGCCTGGGCCAGCGCAGCCAACGCCGTCTGGCTAACTGGCCGCGTTTGTTGTGAGCGCGGCCAGGATGCCACGACTACGATTGGAGGTATGAACATGCGTGATAAACCGGAGATTGGCACGATTGTATGGCGCGATTTAACGGTAAAGGATGCGGAAGGCATCCGCGATTTTTACTGTGAGGTGGTTGGCTGGCAGGCTGCGCCGCACAACATGGGCGACTATGATGACTTTGACATTAAGACCCCGGACAGCGGCGAGGTTGTGACGGGCATTTGCCATGCCCAGGCCGCCAATGCCCACATCCCGCCTGCCTGGCTGCTGTATGTGGCGGTGGCCGATGTGGAGGCGAGTGCCGCTCGCTGTGTGGCCTTAGGCGGCAAGGTGCTGGATGGCCCGCGCCCGATGGGCGAGAGCCGTTTTTGTGTCATTCAAGACCCAGCGGGGGCGGTGATGGGGTTGATGAGCTAAGTGCTCGTTCATTCGTTAGCGAGTTGTGATACACTTACGGCCGTTATGACACGGAGACACACATGGCCCTAACCCCATCCCTCAAAACCATCCCCACCTTGCCAGGGCAGCCCATCTTAGGCAACCTGCTAGAGATTCAAAAGAAAGAGATTTTGCGCTTTGCCGAAGATTTGCGGGCCAATTATGGCTCGCTGGCCTGGTTCAAAATTGGCCCCTTTCGCATGTGCTTTATGTGCGAACCGGAGCATCTGCACCACGTTTTTGTCAAAAATGCTAAAAACTACGTCAAAGGCCCCAACTATGATCGGCTGCGGCTGCTGATGGGGCAGGGATTGGTGACAAGCGAGGGCGAGTTGTGGCGGCAGCAGCGCCGCCTCATCCAGCCTACCTTTACGCCCAAAGCGGTGTTGAATTTTCACGAGATGATGGTGCAGATGACGCAGCAGGTGATTGCCCGTTGGCAGCCCTGGCTGGGGCAGACCATCAACGTGGATGAGGAGATGATGCGGCTGACGATGGGTGTGATTGGCGAGGCGATGTTTAGCATTGACCTCAATGAGCAGGCTATTGAAGTGGGCGAAGCTTTTGGGGAGACGTTCCGTTATATTGGCGAAGGCACATCCAAGCCGTTTGTGCCGCCTTTGTATGTGCCTACGCCAGGGAATGTGCGTTTTAAGAAGGCCCTGCGCACGATTCATGCTTTTATTGAGGAGCGGATTGCTGACGGCCGTTCCCATCCCGACCGCCACAATATTCTCACCATGCTGCTGCAAGCCCGCGATGAGGAGACAAACGCGGTGATGGATGAGGCGCAACTGCGCGATGAGGTGATCACGCTCTTTTTTGCGGGCTTTGAGACGACGGCGCGGACGCTCGGCTGGGCCTGGTATCTGCTCTCACAAAATCCAGAGGCACGGCGAAAGCTGCAAGCAGAGGTGGATGGGGTGTTGGACGGCCGTTCGCCCAGCATCGCCGACCTCTACCAACTGCCTTACACACGCATGGTGGCTGACGAAACCCTGCGCCTCTACCCGCCCACGGGTTTTGTGGCGCGGCAGGCCAAAGAGGATGATGTTATTGATGGCTACCACATCCCGGCTGGCACTATTCTGATGATTAGCCCGCATGTTACGCACCGCATCCCCGACCTGTGGCCCAACCCCGACCAGTTTATCCCCGAACGTTTTGCCGCTGGCAAGCTGGATGAGATGCACAAATGTGCCTATGTGCCTTTTGTGACGGGGCCGCGTGTGTGTATTGGCAATAGCTTTGCGTTGCTGGAAATTGTGGTGGCGCTGGCGATGATTGCTCAGCAGTATGAATTGACGATGCCGCCGCAAGCCATCCCTTCTGCGTTTATTGGCACGACACGGCCGTTACAACCGATATTTATGATGGTAAACGGCCGTTAACCACCAGCCCGAAAAAAAAAGCCGGAGCTAACTAGCTCCGGCTTTTTTTGTCAAACCCTTACGGTTGTGATTGATACACAATCGGTAAGAACAACGTGTATCCAGTCTGCGGCTCCTCTGCAATGGTGACAACGTGGGTAGCCATTACCGAGCCAGCACTATTATGGGCGGTAACTGTAATGGTGTAAGTGCCAGGATCAGCCCAATTTAAGCTGAGTGTATCCTCTAAGCCATTCACAACATGCACCTCTGGTGAGCCACCAGCCACCACCCAGGTGTAGGTGAGGGGTGTAGTGGTGGTGGCGGGCACAATGGTGGCGGTGAAGGTATAGGTGGTGTTGACTGTGCCATTGGTGATGCCAGAAAGGGTCACTGCGTCGGGGGGAATATCCGTCGGTAAGACTGTTTCCAGATAGACGCGATCCAGGCGGAAGGTGCTGCTGCCTTCGGTGAAGTGGAAGCCATAGCCCCAGGTTTCGCTCAGGGTCAGGCCATCGTTGGGTGCGCCTGCGGGCTGCTCGGCACTGCGTGTGAAGTCGGCGAAGGGCAGAACGATTTTGCGCCAGCCGGTGAAGTCGTCTACGAAGCTGTTCTCGAAGCGTTCGGAGGTGTTTACGCCCTGGTAGACGCGCACATAGTCTACGGCCATTGTTTGCGGGAAGGGGATGTCGGGGTCAATTGCGCCGCCGAAGTTGCCGCCGATAGCTACATTGAGAATGATGAAGAAGGGATGGTTGTAGACCCATTCGTTGGGGGCCACATCGCTGGGGATGGCGCTGTGGTAGTTGATGCCGTCTACGTACCAATGAATCTCGTCTGGACCCCATTCTACAGCGTAGGTGTGGGCGGTTTGGGAGACGGGCACGCCGAAGTCGTAGGTGTTGCCAAAGGAGGCCCCGCCAGAGTAACCCGGCCCGTGAATAGTGCCGAAGATTTCGTTGGGAATGCGGCTGACGTATTCCATGATGTCAATTTCGCCGCTTTGGGGCCAGCCTACTTCGCCGATGTCGGTGCCGAGCATCCAGAAGGCGGGCCAGAGGCCATCGCCGCCGGTGGGTACTTGAATGCGGGCTTCAATACGGCCGTATTCATACTCCATCCGATCCCACGAGATGAGGCGAGCGGAGGTGTATTCACAGGAGCCATACCAGCATTCCAGATTGCTGGTGGCGGTGTTGACCTTGTGGACGGTAAGGGCCAGGTTGCCCGCGCCGTCCAGGGCGGCGTTGTCGGTGCTGTTGGTGTAGTATTGGGATTCGCCGTTGCCCCAGCCGGGGTTGCTGTTGAGGGTGCCATCACCCAGTTCATGCTTCCAGACGTTGGGGTTGGGGGGTGTACCGGCGGTGCCGTTGAATTCATCGCTCCAGACCATTTCCCAGGCGTTGGGGGGCAGATCGGCCGTTGTGGTTATCTGATTGTCGAGCAGCTCCACCGTTACGGTGTCGCCGCTGTTTGTGCCGTAATACCAGAAGCTCAAGCCCTCGTAGCCGCTCCAATCTTGCCCTTGCACAAAGGTTTGGGTCATGTGGGCTGGCTCGCTGGTGGCATCGTAGCTGCCGGAAAGTACCTGCTCATAGGTGCCTTGTCCGGGCACGGCCAGGGGAGCGCCAGCCATGATTTCCTCAATTTCCAGGTTGAGGCTGCCGGTGAGGGCGAAGCTGTGGTAGCCCTCGAAGTCGTGTACCAGGGCCGGATCGAAGGGATCGTCTTCAATGATGGTGAGGACGGCCTGGTTGGCGAAGGCCAGCCCAGCGTTGACGGGGTGGCTGAGGTTGAGCATGATGTTCTCGTCGCCCTCGTATTTGTTGTCGGGGAGGGTGGGGACGGTGAAGGTGGCGAAGAGGCTGCCGGCGGGGATGGTGAGGGTGTCGGAAACGGCCGTATAGTCTCGATCTGGTGTGGCATAGCTTTCGGCGGTGCGGTAATGTACCATCACAGGGTCGGTGCTGGTGATATTGAGGGTGACGGTGATAACGGCCGTATCGCCCTCTGCTGCTTCATAGGTGGACTGGGTAAAAGCCACTTCCACCATATCAGCCCCGCCGCCGGTGTTGCCGTAAATGGCAAACCGTTCCACAAAGTTGGTCTGTGCGCCCATGTTCACCGAGCCGAACGCGCCAAAGGCATAGCCGTGAACCTCGGTGAGAGTGAAGCCGTCGTTGGGGGCACCGTTGCCAATCTCTTTGCGGTTGAAGTCCTCGAAGGGAATGGTGAAGAACTGCCAGCCGGAGAAGGTATCAGGGATGTCAAGGCTGAAGCGTTCGGCATCGTCGCCAGTGGAGCCAGGGTTGCGGTTGTCGAGGATGTCCAGGAAGAGGGTGCCGCCGGTGTTGTTGCCGTAGAGCCAGAAGGCGACGCCTTCGTAGGTGCTCCAATTTTGAGGTGTCCAGGAATCGGCCGTTTCGTTTTCAAAGGCGTGGGTAAAACCGGCCCATTCGCCGCTGCTCACGTCGGTGTCTAGCTGTAAAACGGTGCTGGGGTCTACGCCAGGGATGGGTTCGGGTACGCCTGCCGTTACCACCTGTGTGAGGGTGATGGCGGCGGCGGCGGCCGGGGCGTTGAAGGTGATCCAGCCGATTTCGGCCGTGCCGTCCATGCCCTGCACCAGTTCGGTTAGTTCATAATCGTCAATGACGGTTACGCGCACCAGCAGCGAGAAATTCTCGACGAAATTGGTCTGTGCGCCCATGTTTACTGAGCCGAAGACACCAAAGGCGTAGCCGTGTACCTCGGTGAGGGTAAAGCCGTCGTTGGGAGCACCGTTGCCAATCTCTTTGCGGTTGAAATCTTCAAAGGGGATTTCAAAGTATTGCCAGCCAGAGAAGGTGTCGGGGATGTCTATGCTCCAGCGTTCGGCGTCGTCGCTGGTGGAGCCGGGGTTGCGGTTGTCGAGAACATCCAGGAAGAGGGTGCCGCCGGTGTTGTTGCCGTAGAGCCAGAAGGCAACGCCTTCGTAGGTGCTCCAGTTTTGAGGTGTCCAGGAATCGGCCGTTTCGTTTTCAAAGGCGTGGGTAAAACCGGCCCATTCGCCGCTGCTCACGTTGGTGTCTAGCTGCAAAACGGTGCTGGGGTCTACGCCGGGGATGGGGGGTGGTGTACCGGCCGTTACTACCTGTGTGAGGGTGATGGCGGAGGAGGCGGCCGGGGCGCTCCAGGTGACCCAGCCGATGTCGGCCGTGCCATCTGTGCCGGTGATGAGTTCGGTCAGTTCGTAATCGTCTACGATGACTGTTTTGCCGCCAACGCTTTGCTCGTTGTCTACGATGGTGACGGTGGTGGTGTCGCGCACGCCTAAGGTGGCGCTGACGGGATTGGAAAGCTGGACGGTGAAGGTTTCGTCGTCTTCGGCTTCGCTGTCATCGCTGGTGTTGATGACGAGGGTATGGCTGAGGTCGCCAGGGTTGAAGGTGAGGGTGCCGCTGGCGGCGGTGTAGTCGCCGCCGGTGGCTGTGCCATCAGCGGTGGCGTACTCTACGGTGATGATGTTGCTGCTGGTGAGGTTGAGGCTGACGGTGAGGGTGACGGGGCTGCCTTCGCCGACGCTGTAGCTGCTGGCATCGAATTGGACTTTGAGGGGGGCGTTGCCCGCGTCGCCGTAGGTGTTGAGGTGATCGAGTTTGAAGGAGCCGATGGTGCCATCGAGGACGAAGACCCAGTTGTCTACCTGGGAGACATCGTAAGCACCACCAGGGCCAAAGGTGCTGAAGGGGAGGATGATTTGCCGCCAGCCGGTGAAATCGTCCACGAAGGTGGCGCGGCGATCATCGCCTTGGGCGGTTTGGATTTCGACTTCGTGGGTGGTGCTGAGGTTTTGGCCGTAGTACCAAAAACTGAGGGCATCGTAGTCGCTCCAATCTTGGGTGGGGACGAGTCCGGCGCCGAAGCCAGCCCAGGTGGGGATGTTGGCGGTGACGGAGAGGATGTCGTTGCTGCCAACCTGGCCGGGTAGGGCGAGGGGGTCGGTGTCGGTGATGGTGGGGTTGGTGATGGTGATGGTGATGTTGCCCCAGTCGCCATAGACGAACCAACCGGCGGGTACGCCGCCTTCAAAGTCGGCAATGACGGGGAAGTCGGCGGCGGGGGTGTGGGGCGAGGCAACGGCCGTTGCGGGTGAGAGCATCACCATGAGTCCGGCCACTGCCAGGATAGAGCAGAGAGCTAATAAGAGTAAAATGGGGAACTTCTTGTGATTCATTTGGTCTCCTCTGGAAAGAGGGCGAGACGACTGGGGGAGTAAGCCTGATGCTGGGAGACTCAAAGGCAGCCAGTTGCCTCACCTCTACTACTTTTGGTAGCGTTTTCAGGAATATATGCTATTTTTAACCATATTTATGAAAACGTTTTCAGGATCATATCATTGGCGTTTTTCTTTGTCAACCCAATATAATGGTGCAAACCACCTGGATATTTAGGGCAAGATAGCTAGTTTTGGCACAAATCTAGGGATGGTTGCTTGGGAGATTTGAATGGCAGATAACAGCAAGGTTACAATTTTGGAGATTGCGGAAAGGGCGAATGTGTCGCCGAGTACGGTGTCGCGGGTGCTGCGGGGGACGGCGGGGGTAGCGGAAGGGAAGCGGGAGGCGGTGCTGCAGGCGGTGAATGAGCTGGATTACCGGCCGAATGTGTTTGCGCAGAGTTTAGCCAGTGGGCAGTCTATGACGCTGGGGGTGCTGACGCAGAATTTTGGCAGTCCGTTTTATGATGGGATTTTGCAGGGGATTTTGCAGGGGTTGGATGGCAGTGATTATTCGCCGATTTTTGCGGACGGCCGTTGGCAAACGGCCGTTGAGCAGCGTGCGCTGCAAATGTTGTTGGATCGTCGGGTGGATGGCCTGATTGTGATTGGGGGGCAGATTCCTGAGGAGAAGCTGCAAAAGATTGTGGGGAAAACGCCGTTTGTGGCGGTGGCGCGTAAGCTGCACACGCTGCCGGATCACTGTTTGTATGTGGATAATTTTGCGGCGGCGTATGAGGCGACGCGCTATTTGATAGCTCAGGGGCATCGGGAGATTGCCCATATTACGGCGGCGATGCACTATCAGGCGGCGATTGATGATGTGCGGCAGCGGTATGAGGGGTATGTACAGGCGCTGCAAGATGCACATATTACGCCGGACTCCCAGTTGGTGGTGGAGGGGAATTTGCTGCAGCAGTCGGGGGTGTTGGCGATTGAGACGCTGTTGTTAAGGGGACGGCCGTTTAGTGCTATTTTTACGGCCAATGACCAGATGGCTTTTGGGGCGCGGTTGGGGCTGTATCGGCGGGGGATTCGGGTGCCGGAGGATGTGTCGTTGGTGGGGTTTGATGATGAGGCGTCGGCGGCTTATTTTATTCCGCCGCTGACGACGGTGCGGCAGCCAGCGCGGGCATTGGGGCAAACGGCCGCTTGTGCGATCTTGGATATGATTGATGGGAAGGATGTGGAGCTGCCGGTGTTAACGGCCGATTTGGTCATCCGTGAAACGGTGGCACGGCATTTGTAAAATTACTGAGTAAGTTGCTCTAAAAAGCTGGCAAAGGCAGATAACTCTTGAGAAGCTTGCGCGTGAATGGCTGGTAACTGTTTAACCAAAACTTCTATTTGCTGTGGATCAAGATGATAGGTTTAGACATTTCTAACGACATGTCGGAAGCCGCGATAGGTGTCTAATTTGGTGCGTGTGGCTGTGGTGAGGACCGACGGTCGAGTGTGTGAAATTTCGGCCGTCATTTGTCGCAGCAGTTCCTGATGCCAATTCGCTCCAGATGGTTTACTCTGGTCGATCCCTTCTGCAATTAGTTCAAAAACACGCTCCAAGCCAGCATAATAACCATGCAAATTCAAAGCGGCTGCATCCACGTAGTAATCATCATCAGTTTCAACAACCTTTTGCCATATCTGGGCTGTGCGTCCTGCTACTTGTTCTAACTCCTGTAGTTCCTGGCGGATACGACCAGCGATGGCGAGATAAGCTTCTTTCATAGTATTTGACCCTCTCGCTGGATTACCTGGTAAAGTGACACAGAGCAATTGTTGATGTCAACTAAATCAATTTTGAATTCAGTCGAAAGTTCCTGTAAGCGAGCTACGGCCAGAAAATAGTCGCTTTTTGTCAACCCCCACACAGCTAAATCTATGTCTGAAGAATGGGAAAACCAATGTTGATGTGCTAACGATCCAAACAACACAACTTTGGTAACATCAAATTCTTCTTTGAGTAGTTTAGACGCTTGATGAGCAATTTGATGGGCAAGTTTTTGGCGTTCCTGACGTGCCTTTTTATCTTGCTCACCGCGTTGTTGCATAGTTGTACGGTAAGCGGCTAATGCCTGTGGGGTGATGTTTGTTGTCGTTCCCATGATGATTGATTATAACACAGGCAATAGGGTAGGTATATGTTTTGAAAATGATGAATGTGGAGGTCACTCATGATAAATAGTCATCGCCCCTCGGTGCGGGGCAGGCGGTATGCGGTGTCGTCGCTGCATTATTTGGCGACGATGGCCGGGGCGCGGATTTTGGAGCAGGGGGGCAATGCGGCCGATGCAGGGGTGGCGGCGGGGCTATGTGTGAATGTGCTGGAGCCGGAGTTGGCCCATTTTGGCGGGGTGGCGCCGATTATCTATTGTCCGGGCGCGGGTGGGCCGGTGGAGACGATTAGTGGGGTGGGGCGATGGCCCAAAGCAGCCTCAATAGCGCACTTCAAAGAGCATTATGGCGGGGATATGCCGGAGACGATTTTGCGGACGGTGACACCGGCGGCCCCGGATGCGTGGCTGTCGGCGTTGGCGCGGTGGGGGACGATGCGTTGGGAGCAGGTGGTGCAGCCGGCGTTGGAGTTGGCGGGAAACGGCCGTCCCGTTGACCCCCGCTTCCAGGCCGTCCTGGCCCATCCCGAAATGACGATGTGGCCGAGTACGGAGGCGGTTTTCCGCCCTGGTGGGCGAGTGCTGGCAGTGGGCGAAGTTTTCCGGCAGCCGGATTTGGCGCGGACGTTTGAGCGGCTGATTGCGGCTGAACGGCAGGCGGGTGGCAGCCGCGAAGAGGGCATCCGCGCTGCCCGTGACCTCATCTATAAAGGGGAGATGGCGCGGGAGATTGCGGCCTTTCATCAGGCGCAGGGCAGTTGGCTGACGTATGAGGATTTGGCGGGGTTTGCGGTGCGGGTGGAAGCACCGGAGCAAATCAATTACAAGGGGTATGAGGTGTATAGCTGTGGGGCGTGGTGCCAGGGGCCGACGCTGCTGATGGTGTTGAAGCTGTTGGAAGGGGTGGATTTGCGCGGCATGGGTTGGGGAACGGCCGATTATCTGCACACTATTCTCGAAGCCATTAAACTTGTTTTTGCCGACCGGGAAGCCTATTTTGGTGATCCTGATTTTGTGGATGTGCCGTTAGACAGGCTGCTGTCGGCGGCGTATGCGGCGCAGCGGCGGGAGATGATTGATGGGGCGCGGGCGGCGGTGACGGCGCAGGCGGGGGATTTGCCAGGGAAGCCGCCTGTTTGGGAGACGGACACGAGTTATGTCTGTGTGGTGGATGAGTGGGGTAATGCCTTTTCGGCGACGCCGTCGGATGGGCTGACGAGTACGCCGCTTGTGCCGGGGTTGGGCTTTGCTATTTCGGGGCGGGGGTATCAGAGTTGGCTGGATGAGGCGCATCCGAGCAGTTTGCAGCCGGGGAAACGGCCGCGTCTGACACCGAATCCCTCGTTGGTGTTGAAGGATGGCAAGCCCTTTATGCCCATTGGCTGCCCCGGCGGGGATGCGCAGGTGCAGGCGATGCTGCAGGTGTTTTTGAATGTGGTGGAGTTTGGCATGGAACCGCAGGCGGCGATTGAAGCGCCACGGGTGATTTCACATAGTTTCCCCAACTCGTTTTGGCCGCATCAGGTGCGGCCAGGGGAGGTGACGGTGGAGGATAGATGGGAGGTTGCAGCCGTTCTGGACGACTTGCGCCAGCGTGGGCATATTCTTATTGATGATGGTGCGTGGAGCGGCAAGGTGGCGCGGGTGTGTACGATTGTGGTGGATGGGGTGACGGGGGTGCGCACGGCGGGGGCGGACCCGCGCTCGACGGCGTATGCGGTGGCATGGTGAGAAGGGAGGGGTATAGGGGTGTATGGGTATATTGGTGTATTGATCACGTTTATACCAATACACCGATACACGAATACACCCTTATAGAGATAGCTTGACATGAGCGAATGGGTTGTGGAACGGGCGCAAATGGCGGATGTGGCGGAGATTGTGGGGCTGTTTGAGGCAGCGGCCGTGTGGATGGTGGGGCGCGGGTTGGATCAGTGGCCGACGCGGGTGTCGGCGCGGTTTTGGCATTTTTTGCGGGGGAAGGTGAGGGAGGGAGAGGTATTTGTGGTGCGGGGGGCAGACGGCCGTTTGCTGGGCCATATTCGTTTTGATTACCAACCCAACAAGGTGTGGCGCGATAATCCGGCGCACACGGCTTATGTGCGCGGGCTGGTGATTGCCAATGAGGTGCGGGGGCAGGGGTTGGGGGCGGCGTTGTTGGATTGGGCGCAGGGGTATGTGGGGGAGAAGGGCTATAGGCAGATGCGGCTGGATTGTTTGGCGGAGAACGGCCGTTTACGACAATATTACGCTGATTATGGGTTTGCTTTTTTGGGCGAAAGCCGCCGTGGTGATTATCGAGCGGCTTTGTTTGAGTTGCGTTTGGCGGCCAACGGCCGTCTCAATCGTCGCTGAGTAGATTTGCTTCGCGCCGTAAATGGTGCAGAAAATCTACTGATTTTAGATTGCGTTCGAGGATGTAGGTGAGGTAGTGGTGGAGGATGGTTTCCAGTTCGTGGTGTAACGGCCGTTTTAACTGCAACACCTGCACCGTCTCCCAACTGCGTGTTTGCAAATAGCGCAAGACTTTGACAGCTACGGAGGAGATGGGTTTGGCCCGGCGATCGGCCGTCTGGCAGTTGGGGCATAACACGCCGCCTAATTCCGCACTAAAAAATTGGTCCTGCTCCTCAATGGGTTCAGCGCAGGCCACGCAGTGAAACAGGCGCGGTTTGTAACCGGCCAGTTCCAGCAGGCACAGTTCGTAATAACGGGCTGCCAGGAGGAAATCGGCCGTTTGCTCCAACCAGCGCAGCCCATTCGCCAGTAAATTGTACTCACCCAAATGCTTATCTTCATCGGCCGTAAAGCGATCCAGCAGTTCCACAAAATACGAGGCATAGGTCATGCGCACCAAATCCTCACGCAGCCCGGTATAACCTTCCACCATCTCGGCCTGGGTGATGATGTTTATCTCGCGCCCTTTGGCAAAGAGAAAATTGGTGCGCATAAACAGCTCTACATGCCCTGTTTTGCGGCTTTGCGGCTTGCGGGCGCCTTTGGCAATGGCCTCAATTTTGCCAAAATCGCGGCTAAACAGCGTCAGCAGCCGGTCCGATTCGTTGAAATCGCGCCGCCGCAGCACAATGGCTTCACTGCGAAAAGTTCGTTCTCGTGCCATAGTTGGAGAGTGGGGGTTGGAGATTGGAGATTGCCAAAATCTCCCATCTCCAATCCCTTTATTATGTCAAATGCTCTGGCCCAAAGTGATCGGGCAGCAGGGTGTAGAGGGTGGTTTGGCGCACGTTGCCGCTGCTGTCACTGAGCCAAACGGGGACATCGCCAGCGAATTCGCTGAGTACCTGGCGGCAGGCACCGCAGGGGGAGCCGCCGTTTTCGGTGCAGACGGCGACGGCCACAATGCGGCGCTCGCCTTCGCTGACCATCTTGCCAACGGCCGTTCGCTCGGCACAAATCGTTAAGCCATAGGATGAATTCTCGACGTTGACACCGGTGTATAAACGGCCGTTGGCCGTCAACACCGCTGCCCCTACCGCATAGTGGGAGTAGGGGGCGTAGGCCTGCTGTCTGGCCGCGCAAGCGGCCGTTATCAATCTCTCTTTCTCTAATTCACTTATACTCATCAGCTTCCACTCATTACGTTTTACGTCCTATATCCCTCGCCTGATAACCCCAGCCCCCAATCGCTGCCGCTCCACAGTCACCCGTTCCAGCCAACAGCCATCCCCCAGCACGGCATCGCGCACAATCACATTCGGTCCCAACACACAATCCTCACCCACCACCGTGTGCCCTTGCACAAAGGTGTTCGGCCAAATCACAGTATCTTGCCCAATCTTTACGTCAGGATCAATATATACACTGTCCGGGTCAACCAGCGTCACACCCCGCTCCAGCCAATAGTAGTTGGCTCGGCGGCGAAAGGCTCTCTCTACGGCCACCATCTCGGCCCGTGTACCGGCCCCCAGCCATTCGTCTGCATCCTCGGTGCTAACAGGCTCCACACGTAGACCTTGTTTCACCGCGATTTCTACCATGTCGGTGAGGTAATATTCTTCGCTGTTGCGGGCCTGGCGCAGGGGCAAATCGCCAATGTTTTGCCACAGCCAGGCGGCATCGAAGCAGTAAACGCCAGCGTTGAGTTCTAAAATGTTTAGGTAATGGTCGGGATTCGGCCGTTTTTTAGCCTCGGCTACTTCTACTACTTCCAGCACTCGACCGTTGTCGTCGCGCACTAAACGGCCGTAAGTCGAATCCCTCTGCCCCATCACCGCCAACAAAGACATAGCCGCCCCCGTCTCCGCCTGCGCCTGCGCCATACGCCGCATCGTCTCCGCCCGCAGCAGCGGCATATCACCATACGTTACCAGCACCTGCTCCGCCCCGCCCAGCAGCACCGACCGCGCCATCCGTGCCGCATGGCCGGTGCCCAACTGCTCTAACTGCTCCACATACAACGCTCGCGGGCCAATCAGTGCCTGCACCCCCCGCGCCCCTGGCCCCACCACCAACACCGGCGGCACATCAGCCACCTGCTCGGCCGCTTCAAATACATGCAGCACCATTGGCTTCCCGCCCACTTCATGCAAAATCTTCTGCTTCTTTGATTTCATGCGAGTTCCATGCCCCGCCGCTAATAAAACAATTGCCAATGCCATACGCTATAAACTATGACTCCCATTCGTGAATGTTCAAAATCAACTTAGCGGAGATTGGGCCAATCTTCAAGATTGGCCCAATCTAATAACCGCTAACTTCTATACTTAGTAATTTGGAAACATACCAAACTTTAGCATAAAATGGCCCGACATACCCATTTTAATGACGCAGTACGTTATCCCCAACACCACAGCCGCCGCCCACTTAAGGAGAAAATGATGTCCAAATTCAACATTGTTAGCCTCAACTATGTCAGCCTTTACCCTGCCGACCATGCGGCCGCTTTAGCCTATTACGCCAAGATATTTGGCCCACTAGATTTAGATGATCCTGAAGACGGCGCGTGGGGCTGGCAGATGGGTTCCACCTGGCTCACCGTTTTCCCTGGCAAATTTGGCACAAACCCCAACGGCAATCCCCAAAACGTGGAGTTTGCCATTCAAGTCGCCACCCCCGACGAGGTAGATCGTCTCTACCAGACTTTCGTGGCAGCAGGCGTTAAAGCCAGCCAGCCGCCCACAGATACCGTTATGTATGAACCCATGCGCTATGCTTACGTGGACGATCTTTTTGGTGTGCGGATTGATATTTACTGCCCTACAAGTGGGGTGTAAAAATCTCTTTGCAATTGCGCCTCTCACGCTAAAATACGGGCATTCTTTGACGTTTGTAGGAGATTTTTGTTATGTTGAGGTCTGGAGATTTAGTTGAACTAAATGAAGATATGCCTGATCATAACCTTTCCGCAGGTTCGCAGGGTATTATTTTGGCCGATAAAGGCGGCGATGTGTACGAAGTGGATTTAGAAGACAATGATGGCCTGACGACGATTGTGACTTTGCAGCGCAGTCAGTTTGAAGTCATCATGTCCTTTGGCGAATGAGTTTAGAAGAACTAAAACGGGAAGCGGCCGTTAAGGCTGTTGAATTTGTCCATTCGGGTATGGTGGTGGGTTTGGGGACGGGAAGTACGGCCGTTCACGCCACCCGCGCTATGGGTGAGATGTTGGCAAACGGCCGTCTCCACAACATCGTCGCCATCCCCACCTCCCAAACCACCGCCCGGCAAGCACAAGCCGTTGGCATCCCCCTCACCACCCTCAACCAAAACCCCCATATTGACATAACCATAGATGGGGCCGACGAAATAGACCCCCACCTCAACCTCATCAAAGGGCTGGGCGGTGCGCTCCTGCGCGAGAAAATCGTCGCCATCGCCTCCCAGCGCGTCATCATCGTCGCCGATGATCGCAAGCACGTCAGCCAATTGGGCAGCCGCGCCCCCGTCCCTGTCGAAGTCATTCGCTTTGCCCAGCAGCCCGTGCATCGTTACCTGCAATCCCTCGGCGCTCGTGTGGTGCTGCGCCAACAAAACGACGAACCCTTCATCACCGACGAAAACAATATCATCCTTGACTGCTACTTTGGCCCCATCGCCAACCCCAGCCAACTGGCCGCAGACATTCGCCAACAGCCCGGTGTCGTTGAACACGGCCTCTTCCTCAGCCTGGCCACCGATGCCATTATTGCCTCTGCCCAAGGCATCGAAATACTGCACAAATAGCTCTCCCTCCTGTCCCTGGGGCAGTGGCTTGCGCCGCCACAGGCCACGCCCCATAATCACCTGTAAGAAAAACACAATATTTCTGTAAGATTGGTTCAGCATCTCCCTGGCAAGATGTACCCCATCTAGCAGTTTGTCGGAGAACCCCAATTTGTAGCCGCGAAATCCCTTTCGCGCTCGGGGAACGCGGTAAGGATACCGCGCCTACGACCACTTTTCCGACAGCCTGCTAGAACCTCATAGAGTATCAGTAGATCGAAATCCTTGTAGAGCGATTTACAAAATCGCTCAGACGATTTACAAAATCGCCCCACAACACACTCGTGATCTGTTTCGATCTACTGAGTATAGGAGGAAACCTATATGCGTAAATTAAGTTTAGGGTTAGGCGCACTCGTGGGCGGCTTACTTACGGCTCCCTTTATCGGCCTTATGTATGCCGCCAGCCAACTGGTTGATGCGCCCTTCCCGCCCTTCGATTTCTTCAACTGGATGGCCCGCGTGCTGCCTGGGCCGCTCATCACTTTGGGCATTGATACGATGATTGACACGATGCTCCTCTTGGGGCTGGATGTGGCCGATTCGGCCAAAACGGCCGAACGCAGCATGGCGATCATCCAATTCCTGGCAATCGGCATCGTCATTACGGCCATCTTCTTTGCCCTGCGCCGTCTGCGCCAGCAAACCAGCGACGTGGCCGCGGGCCTGGTGTTGGGTGCTTTATGGGGGTTGCCCATGATTGGCATTACCATTGCTATTTCGCAGGCGGAGATGCTGCCGTTTATCAGCATTTTGTGGCTGCTGTTTCTGTTTTTGGCCTGGGGGCTGGCGGTGAACATGGTCTACGGCCGTTTACACCCCACGCCGTCACCCGTAATGAAAAAAGGAGAGGGGGAAACGGCCGTTGAAGTTCTCGACCGTCGCCAATTCCTCATCAAACTCGGAGCCAGCACCGCCACCATCACCATCCTCGGCGCAGGTTCCGGCATCCTCCTCAATCGCCGCCGCCAGCGCGAAGCCCAGGCCGCCCTGGCTGCCACCAACGCCCACAACGCTGAAGGCAGCGCCCGCGCCGCCTTCCCCAACGCCAACGACCCCGTCACCCCGGCCCCAGGCACACGCCCCGAATACACCCCCCTCAAAGACCATTACAAAGTCTTCCTGGAAACCGAACCCACCCTCATCGAAGAAGCCGATTGGGTGCTGCCCATCACCGGCCTCGTGGCCACACCCCTCATGCTCACCCGCGACGACATCGTGAACAACTACGAGAGCTTCGACCAGTATGTTACCCTCAACTGCATCTCTGGCCGCGTCGGCACAACCCTCATCAGCACCACCCTGTGGACGGGCGTAAGTGTGCAAGATGTGCTGGCTGATGCCGGTGTTGGCCCCAACGCCAAATACCTGCACATCATGTCGGGCGATGGCTTCTATGAAACCGTAGATTTGGAATTGATTAACAACGACCGCCGCATCATGTTTTGCCACTCCTGGGATGGGCAGCCGCTGCCCAAAGATCACGGCTTCCCCCTACGCATCTGGATTCCCGACCGCTATGGCATGAAGCAGCCTAAATGGATCACCAGCATCGAAGTGACCGCTGAGTACAAGGAGGGCTATTGGGTAGAGCGCAGTTGGAGCGAAGTCGCTCAGGTGCAAACCACATCCGTCATTGATACGGTCGCCCTAGACAGCATTCGTGAAGAAAATGGGCAGATGCTTGTGCCTGTGGGCGGCATTGCCTTTGCTGGGGATCGGCAAATCTCCCAAGTGGAGGTGCGTGTAGATGGCGGTGCGTGGCAAGAAGCCAGACTGCGCAGCCCGCTTTCGGAAACGACCTGGGTTATCTGGCGCTATGAGTGGCCTTTTGTGGAAGGCGAACATACCTTTGAAGTGCGCTGTGCTGAAGGTGATGGTACTCCCCAAATTGAAGAGACGCGCAAGAATCGGCCGAATGGGGCGACGGGCATTCACAGCTACGAGATATAGGCGTAAAACGCAATGTGGCGAAGCCGCAAGCAAATGCTCACGAATGGAAAGGATCCATTCGTGAGCGGAAGCGGCTTTTTACGCTGATGGTGCACATTTTGCGCCTGTAGGAAGTAATGGGGTTTTGTCAGTTTGCGCCGAATTGTTGCAGAAGGGCGATCATGGCTTTGTTTTGTGATTGTTGGGCTTGGGCCAGGGCTGTGTAGCCTTCGGCTTGTGGGGCGTGGACATCTGCGCCTTTTTCCAGCAAGGCGCGGAGGATGGCGAGATTGCCATTGGCGGCGGCGGCATGAAGGGGCTGGATGCGCATGGCGTTTTGCGATACGGCGTGAATGTCGCCGCCGGCCGCCAGCAGATAGTTGACCATCTCTTCGTGGCCGAAGAAGCAGGCCAGTTGCAGCGGGGTGTAGCCATCCCGCGAATAGGCGTTTAGCTCTTCGGGGTAATCGGCCAGATTGGCTTTGAGCTTGTCCAGGTCGCCAATAACGGCCGTTTCAAATGTTTCCAGCACCGCCCCCGCCTCCACCAAGGCCTGCACAATGCCCTGCTGCTGATGATAGGCGGCGGTGACGACGGCAAACAGGCCATCCTCGCCAGTGGTGTTGACCAGGGCCGGGTTGGCCGCGAGAAGCTGTTTAACGGCCGTTTCGTCCCCACTTTTCACCGCTTGCATCATCTGGCGGGATTGGGTAACGGCCGTTGTGATTTCGGCCGTTCTCTCCGCAATCTGTTCGGCCAGCGCACTGCATTCGGCTGTGCCCCACGCCTCCGCGCCGATTAACGCCCCTTCCACCTGGGCCAGCGCCTCAAAAATTTGGCGCAGCAGCAGTTTGGCCTCGTTGGGAGCCTTATCCAGCCAGACCAGCGTTTTGGCTAACTGGTTGGTGTGTTCACGCAGGTGTGTGTGAAAGCGGTGCATCCGAAAGCTGTTGGTGTAGGCTTTCGGCTCCCACATGTAGGAGGTGTAGGTCAGCTCCTCGTCGCTCAATGGCCCCAATTCGTGCATGACGCGCTGGTGCAGTTTGTGGTAACTGGCCCAGATTTCGGCCAGGGTGTGGGTTGGCAGTGGCAAATCGGCTTCGTCGTGCAGCAGGTCTTTGGCCGCTTCACGGGTGGGCAGGGGCGGAGGGGCTTTGGTTCCCTGGCGGTTCCACTGGCCGTTGAGGATGGTGGCCAAGAAGTTGCGCTCCACGTAGTAGACGTGGATGAGGATGGTGCGAATGGGCCATTCGTGGGGCTTTGGCACGGTGTCCAGGTCGGCATCGGTGAGGCCGATGAAGAGGGATTGGAAGTCGCGGTAGGCGGCGCGGTGTTGGGCGAGGATGCGTTGGGCGGCGGTAATCGGCCGTTCACTCTGCGCCCGTTCCTGAGACAGATTTACCGCCAATTCGCGTAGTTCTAAATAGGTTTGCAGCAGGGCGTAGCGGTGGCCTTCATAGGCTTCCCAGGCCCAGGCTTCGTTGTTGAGGTCGGTTTCGGTAAAGGTGTGGGTGGCGGCGGCGAGTTGGGTGACGGTGTTTACAAGTGAAGAGATGCTCATAATAAACTCCAGGGCGGAGATTGGAAACTGGAGACTGGAGATTGAATAGTCTCCAGTCTCCAATCTCCAATTATCCCCCTAACGTATTGTCCTGCTCCACAAAACTCAATTCGCACGCGGGTAGTTTGGCGCGAAGGCCGTCCATGAGGGCGGTGAGGGTGGTGTCGTCGGGGCAGTAGATGAGATAGGTGGCTTGCAGGCCAGCGGGGGTGCGGTCTAAGCGGCGCAGGTTGATGTTTTGGGCGTGTTGGCTGAGGATGGTGTTGATGTCGGTGAAGGCGGTGTCGTGATCGGCCGTTGTGACATTCAAATACAAATTGCTTTTGAGCGGACGCGGCAGCAAAAATGTGCGGGCCAATAAAAAGGCCAGGATGATGGTTATGGCTAAAATCGTCGGCCAGCGTTGGTCTGCGCCTAAACCGAGGCCGATGGCTAAGGCCATGAAGAGGTAAACCAGCTCTTCTGGCTCTTTGATGGCGGTGCGGAAGCGGACAATGGACAACGCACCCACTAGACCCAATGACAAGGCCAGTGAGGATTTGACGATGGAGATGATGAGGACGGTGATGAGGGCCAGGACGGGCAGGGTTTGGGCAAAGCGGGCGCGGTTGGAGAGGGAACGGCCGTAATGCGTGTAAAACCAGGCCACCACCGACGACAAAACAATGCTCAACAGCAAATTAATCGCCAGCGTGGGCAGGGACAGCGGAGCCGAAGTTGTTAAACCAAGAAGTTCTTCCATAGTTGATTCACCAGCAAAGTTTGAAGGGTGGATAATACAAACTCATCCCCATTCAGGCAAAGAAAAAGGCGCAAAGCTGCTCGCTCTGCGCCTGTAACTTGTGGGGAAACTGCGGCCTGTCTACTTTTTGGCCGCATGTTCCATGTCAAAGACATGGGAATGCAAGTTGGCGATCCACAGTTTGCCCTCTTGGGTGACTTCCAGATATTTGAGGGCATCCTGGATATACGGCCGTACTTCTTGCCAATAAAAATGGGTAAAACTGTGCCGCATATGGCCGGGGCTTTTATAGCCAATGCGTTTGTTGGCCCCAATCTCCTCAAACTCGTAATACAGGGCTGGCACTTTGCGCAAATAGCTGGGGTCGCCAAGCTGGCCGATGAAATCGGAGGCCCGTACCAGGCCGCCATAGCTGCTGGTATCCTTGTATTTGGGATCGTCGGGGGGAACGGGGTAGCGGGTAATTTCAATGTATTCGCAAATGAGTTCGGCGTTGACGGCATCTACCAGCATGGAACCGCCAAACCGCTCGCGGATGAACAGCTTGCTGCGGTTCACATGGTGGGGGGTGAGGGCGGCATCGGTGCCGCCTTCGGGCACTTCAAACATGCCATCGCTGATGCCGGTGGCGAAACGGTTGTTGGGGGCATCATCATTTTTGCAGGCGTTTTTGACGTAACCAATATCGTGGCACAGCAGTGCCATCATTACATGCAGCCAATCTTTGGGGGTAACGCCGCCATCGCGCAGATGTTTGCCTTTGAGGATGGATTGGCCGACGAGGGAGACCATGATGGTATGCTCGACGTTGTGGTAGAGGATGTCGGAGTTGGCAATGCTTTCCAGGGCCAATCGCCCGGTCCATTCCAAGATGTTGGCGAATTGTGGCTCCATGGTGTTGTACGTTTGCTCATAGGCGGCACGCAGCTCTTTCACAAAATGTTGAATGACCAATCCTTGAATGTTTAGCATAAGAGTCTCTCTCCAATCTACCGATACTGCCTCATTATACTGTAACTCGTTGGAAATTCTTCAATAAATGGGCGAAGAATTCTCTCGACCTTCACAGTTCGAGGAGTATGCGGTTGTGTGTGGGAATGTCCAAACGGCCGTTGCGCCGGAAAGCGCGTCATTTTACCATTAATCACCAAGGCGTCACCCCAAAAATGATTACTCGCAGGTGGTGAGAGGCAGGGCCAAGGCATCATCTGGCAGGGGGGTTTGGTCGGCGGTGGTCGCGGGGTAACGCTGGCCGGTGGTGTAGTCGTAAACGCCGACGAGCAGTTGCGCGGGCTGCTCTGCGAGGGGGATGGGCAGTTGGCGTTGGTCGGTGATGTGCCAGGTGGGGGGGAGGTGCAGGTAGGCAGGGGGCAGGTTGAGGGGGGGGCCGTCGGCCTGGACGAGGAGACGGCCGTCTGTGCTTAACACCTGCACAAACATGGAAATCGTTGCGGGAATTTCTCCTGCCTGCCCCCAAACCAGTTGGGCGGTAACAGTGCCTTCACAAAAGGCAGCTTCGGCGGCGAACAGGTGATAGGGGGTGAAGTGGGCGAGGGGCTGGTTGTTTGTGGCGGGGTGGAGGCTGCCGGTGTGAACGGCCGTTGGCCCTTGGGGCAAATAAGAGACGACAAATACCTCGCTGCCTTGTGGCCACCAATCAGCCGCCACGGGAATTTGCCCGATGCCGTCTTGCCGGATTTGGCTTTCATCGTGCAGGCCGTAGGGGTAGTCGGTTTGGGCCAGTAATTCGGGGATGATGAGGGGGTAAACGGCCGTTGCCTCGGCCCGATTTTCGCTGATTAATTCCTGGGCAAAGAGATAATCGCCGAGCATGGCGGTTAGTTCGGCACCGATGGGGTAGGTGTTGCGCGGCGGCGCGAGCCATTGGGGCAGGTTGGCAATGACCACACCGGCCCCGGGGGCTATGTCGGTGTGGGTGATGACATCTACGGGGCTGGTTAAACGGCCGTAATCGGCCAACCGCCCGCGCACAAATTGCCAGTTGGCAGCGAGGATGAAGAGTAGGAAGAGGAGAGAGGCGAGGGGTGAGAGGCGAGGGGCGAGAAAATCTCCCCTACTCCCCCGCTCCCCTGCTCCTAACAAAATCGGCCACGCCAGTGTCAAGCCTACGGAGCCTAAGTAGAGTAGGCGCGGGCCGTGCAGCAGGTAGTTGGTGGAGAGGGGTAGGGCGATGAGGATGGAGGCAAGTCCCCACCAGCCCCAACCGAGCAGCAGGGGCAGCCTGTTGGCTCGCCGCCGCATGGCCCAGCCCACAAGGCTGAGGCTGAGGCCGCTGCTGATGAGGACGATGGTGGTGGCGCTGGTGCGGGGCAGCCAGTGGGCGAACCAGGCGAAGGGGTAAGCGGCCGTTTGCAACAAATACAGCACTTTGCCCAGTGCTGCCCCGCCCGCCTCTACTTGGGGGGCGCGGCTGATGGGCAGGAATTGGTACAACACCAGATAGCCGACTCCGGCGATGATGTACCAGAGCCAGGGGGAGCGGCGCGGGTTGAAGAGATGACGGATGGGGGGGAAACGGCCGTCTCTGCACCACTGCACCATGCCCGCCAAAAAGCCAAAGAGAACGGCCGATTCGTGGGTTAGCAGGGCGATGATGAAAACGAACCAGGTGGCAAGTGGCAGGTGGCGGGTGGCAAGGGGCAAGCGTTTCATCTCTCTTCTGCTCTCCTGCTCCTCTGCACCGCTGCTCAAATACAGGTGCAGGCCAATCAGCATCAAATTGGCAATGGTGGGGTGGACGTTGTGGCCGTAGACGGCGATGGCCTGGTAGGAGAAGGGGAAGAGGGCGAAGAGCAGGCCGCTGGCGATGGCGCGGGGGGTGTTGTGCCACAGCCGCCAGGAGAGGGCGATGAGCAAAACGACGTTGAGGGTGTGCTGCACAAGATTGAGGCCATGAAAGAGCCAGTTGGGGTAGTAGCCGAAGAGGGCGCGGATGATGAGGAGGGGGACGAAGGTGAACGGCCGATAAAAACCAAAGGCCTCTGTTGGCAGCCACACGTTGGCCAGGGTCAAATTTTTGGTGATGCGGATGTGCAGTAGGTCGTCGTAGATGATGGGCAGTTTTAGGGTGGGCCAGTAGAGGAGAAGGGCGAGGAGGACGGCAACGGCCGTTCCTGTAAGCAGTAATTGGTAAGGGGTAATTGGTAATTGGTTTGAGCTTGATTTTTTCGTCACGTGGGGGATTATAGGCGGGAATGGGTAAATCAAAAACGGAAAACGTAACGACCTTGCGTTTTGCTAAATGGAGCACACATGTCTGAAAAATCTCATGAAGTGCGGCAAGCCTATAATGTATGGGTGGGGCAGTATGATACGAACGTGAACGCGACACGCGATCTGAATATGCAGGTGCTGCGCCAGCAGGATTTTGCTTTTGCCAACAAGGCTGTTTTGGAGATTGGCTGCGGCACGGGACTGAACACGGTTTGGCTGGCACAGCAGGCACGGCTGGTGGTGGGCGTGGATATTACAGAGGGAATGTTGCACCAAGCGCAGCAGCGATTAACAGGGCTTCCGGCCCATTTTGTGCAAACAGACATTACCAAGTCCTGGCCGGTAACACAGCAATTTGATTGGATTGTGACCACTTTGGTGTTGGAGCACGTGCAGGATTTGGGGCATGTGTTTGGGCAGGCGAGGGAAGTTTTGGGTGAGAACGGCCGTTTCTACCTCAGCGAACTCCATCCCTACAAACAGTTACAAGGCACACAAGCCCGCTATCAGGATGGGCAAACCGGCGAAGATATTCTTGTCCCTGCCTTCTATCACCCCGTCTCCGAATACGTTAATGCGGCCCTGGCGGCAGGTTTTACGCTGCGCCATCTGGGGGAATGGCAGGCCGAGGCGGATAGGCTGCCTCGGCTGTTAACTTTGTTGTTTGAGTGTGCCTGATCTTTACCATGCCTGGATTGTTACTTTATTTGTCTGATGACTCGCCCTGAACTGGTGAAGGAGATGCCTTGTGCGCCGGTGGTGCTGATCATGATGGCCTCGACGATTGGCTCGTAGACGGCTTCTTCGGCTACCCATTCGACGATAAAGTTGGTGCCGATGCCGCCGCTTTGCTCGTCTGGGGATACCAGGAAATCGGCCGTTGCCAATGGAGCTAACTGTTGTGGCTGGGATAGATATTCGTGGATGAGATGCCCTTGTGTGTCATAGTAGCGCACAGAGGAGAGAACGATGGCATGTTCAAAATCAGTGTTGTGGATGGTGAGGGTGACGGCCAGTTCCAGTGTGCGGTCATCGTCGTAGTAGATTTCGGAGTAGGCAGGGACATAAATGGTTTGACCGGTGGTGATGTCCAGGTCTTGAATGGAAACGGTCGTTGCCACTGCTGCTGGGTCAGGCGTTTCACGACCTAGTTGTCCGCAGCCTGCAAGCCAAAACATTGTTAGAAGTAGAATGAATCTTTTCAATATGTCTCTGTCCGGTCAACGGCCGTCTGGCCTTGTTGCATCTGTCCCTTCAGGCTGCCATAACTGGATGGGGTTGCCTTCGGGGTCTTGCAGGCGGGCGAAACGGCCGTTGGGATACTGCTCTGGATCAACCTCCACCGCAATGCCCGCCTCTTGTAACTGGGCCACCATTGCCGCCAGATCGCGCACGCGGAAGTTGATCATCCAGGCTTGCTCCAGTTTGCCAAAGTAGCTGGTGTCAGCCGGGAATGGGGCAAAAACCGTTGGTCCTTCATCCTGCCACCAGGAGCCATCCTCGTAACGCTCGGGCACAGGCAAGATGCCAAAATGCTGCTCATACCAGGCTGTTAACTCCTCTGGGTTTTGGGCACGAAAAAATAGACCACCAATACCTGTTATTCGTTCCATAAAAATCTCCCGTAGATGTGTCGGTTGTAGCTGTTATGAATGATCGGCTTCATCCGAATCGGCCGTTATTGCCAATAAAAATTCCCCCATCGTCTTTAAGCCGATACCCACCAATGCCCCCAATCGCTGATCGCTCATGCCAAACTCGGTTGTGCCGTAGCCACCAGCGGGCAAGCGGCACACACAATGGCGATGGCTTTCTATCACATGGCTGGTGCTAGCCATTGTGAGTGTATCTACCAGCCGTGTAATGCGCCGTACTGTTTTTAACTGTTGTACATCCACTTTGGCTAAAGCACTTTCAATAGCACTTGGTTCACTTGAGGGGGGTGGATCGGCATCGGGAACAGCCAGGTTTTCGTCAATGAGAAAACCTAAAGGATTTACATCCCCAGTGGTCGTGTTCATGATTTCCTGGATTTCAGGGTCTTTGGAAACAAGTAGGTCAATGGCAAAGTTGGAGAGAAGGCCACCATCCACGATGGTGTGTCCGGTGATGTCGCGGTCACGATAATTGCCCCATTCCCGTTTCCAGGTCACTTCTTGCCAAACAAAGGGAATGCTCATGGACATGCGCACGGCATAGGCGACAGGACAGTCAGGCGCAGTACGGTGGTTGAGGATGAGCCGCTCGTTGCCGCTGGTGTCGGCGGCGATGACGGTGAGTTCGGAATTCGGGTTCTTTTCGTGGAATTGGGCCAGGGTGGTATGGGCCAGATTACGGCCGTCTGCATCCAAACATTCACGGAACCAGACCATAAATTCCTCACCTGCAAACCAGCCGCCGCGCTCAATCATGGAGAAAATGTTGCGATAAACAGGCACTTGCATCAGGGCGGAGATAACCAGTCGGTCTACATGCTTTTCAATTGAATCAGGTATATAAGGGAAATCTATGTTCGCTAAAATTTGGTAGGAGAGGCTGTTTTCGACAGCATCTTCATCAAATGATTTGGGGACATCCATGAAACTAGTAAAGCGTGCCTGCCCATTTGGTAACTTTTGGCTCATTACCCGCTGGAAATCGGCTGCATCGTAACCTGCGGCTAACAATGTGGCTGTAATCGCACCAGCAGATGTGCCAATGATACGGCGAAAGGTATGCTTTTGGTCTTCAAATGCTTGTAATGCGCCCCCAAAAACAATGCCTTTAGCTCCACCACCTTCAAAAACGAGATCGTATTGCATGTCTGTCTCCTAAATTGAAAATGCCAGTCGGCGTGACTGGCATTCTGTTTATTCTTCTTCAGTAGTTTCCTCTTTCTTGCGAGAAAATAGACGGCTGAGCAGTACAACCAGGCCAATGGCTCCCGCTACGGCCGCCCCAATGATGGGAATCTTGGAAGAGGCCGGGCTGCTGGTTGCTGGCGGCGGCCCATCTTCTGGGGCTGGGGCTGGGGCGGGTTTGTCGTCGGGTGGGGGTACGGGCAGGTCGTCAACGGCCGTATCCTTCCACTTCAGCCCCTCATCAATCAGCATCACCGGAATGCCATCCCGAATGGGGTACTTCAGGCCCGTGTCTTTGGATACCAGCCAAGAGCCGCGCACCAACTCCAGGCGGCCCGGATCACTGCCATATTTTTCTGGCTCCTGCACGGCCAACGGGTCGCGCAAAATCTCTAATAAATCACGGCTGATGGGTAATTCTCCGTTTGTCTCACTCATTATTTAACTCCTAAAATGTGGCAAGTGGCAGGTGGCAGGTGACAGGTACTTGCCACCTGCCACCTGCCACCTGCTGCTTTTATGGATTCAATACTAAATTGTTCGCCAACTCCTTAATGCTGGCGGCGATGGGATGGTCGGGGTAGCGTAGAACGAAAACGCCCTGGCTGCCTAGGGCCATCATCTCATCGGAATGGGGCAGCATGGCTGCCACTTGATGTCCATATTGGTTTTCAATACGGGTTTTTAATTCGTCTAAATCGAGAGATTGGGGGATTTTGTTGACGACGAGAACCAGATGCTCTACACCCAGGCGGCGCGAGATGTTGACGACAACGGCCGTTCCCTGATAATCCTGATTATCGGGCCGCAAAATAATTGCCAACGCATCCGAGACACTCACCGACATCAGCGTCTCGTTATTCAGCCCAGGATGGGTGTCAATAATAAGGGCATCCAGCTCTAACTCGGCAATCAAGCGCTCATAACCATCCACCAACACCCCCACATCATACCCCTTGATAATCTGGGCAATGTCGCTGGCTTTGGGGCTGGAGGGAATGAGAAAGACTTTGCCGCTGATATCGGCACCCAAACCAGAGGTTACGTCAATGGCCGTCTCCTCAATATCACATTCACCGTTGAGATAGTCGTTTAAGGTATATTCCATAGGCACATCAGCCAGACCCAAAATGACATAGATGCCGGGTGACTGAATATCTGTATCTACCACGCCTACGCGCAGACCCTGGGCCGCCAATGTGGCCGCAACATTGGCCGTTGTATTGGATTTGCCAGTTCCGCCTCGGTAGGAGTGGATAGAAATAATTTTGGACATAGTAGCTCCATCAAGGTTGTTGATTGTGTGCCTAATAGTAACTCAAGCACCCAACTCGTTACAACTGTTTACGGTTTGTTGTAGACGGATAGCTGTTGGAAGAGCTTCTCGAATTCGGCCGTTTTCTCATGCGCTTCATACTCGTTTACAAACAAACCAGCACTGCCTAACATCATAATTTCGTCGAGGTGGGGCAGAACGGCCGTTACCGCACAGCCAAACCCCCGCTCAACTTCAGTCTGAACGGCCGTCATCTCATACAACTTCGGCACCTCATTCACCACCAAAGCCAGCGTAGACACCCCCAAACGCTGCCCCAACTCCAAAATGGTGCGCGTCCCCACATAATCCCGCACATCGGGCCGCATCACCGTCACCACCACATCGGCCAAAGCCATCGCCAACTGCACCTCCTCCCCCAGCCCCGCATAGGTATCCAGCAGCAGCACATCCAAAGCCAACTGCTCGGTGAGGGAATGGCAGGCATCGGCCAAAAAGTTGACATAATAGCCGCCGCGCAAAATGCGGCCAATGGCGCGGGCTTCGGTGCTGGCGGGGATGAGAAATAGACGGCCGTTTCCCCCCAATCCCTCCACCTCATACACCGCTTCAGCAATTGAGCAGTTGCCCCACACAAAATCATTCAGCGTAAACCCCATTTGTGCTTCATTTAGGCCAAACAAAATGTGCAAACTAGGCGCGGCCAGGTTCAAATCCATCACCCCCACCCGCAGCCCGTGCTGCACCCCAATGGCCGCCATATTTGCCGCCACCGTTGTCTTGCCCACACCCCGCCGAAAAGAATGCACTGATGCAATTTGTGTCATGAAAAGAAAAGTTACAACAAAATGTCAGAGAGAAACAAAAGACTGGAGACTGGAGATTGCTCAGTCTCTAGTCCCTAGTCTCCAAAACCACTCCGTTAAAAACGAACGCTTACTAATCACTCAACTTCCGCCAAAGATTATCCGACATGTAAGATTGCGATCTAGAAGCAATGCGCAAACGGTAAAAGACGGCCCCCTGTTTGGCTGGCGTTTCGCGCAGAAACCCCTTTTGCACCAGGGCGGCACAGAGCTTTTCCGTTTCAACGGCCGTTAACCGAAACTCCCGCGCCAACATCACCACATCCATCTTCCTCTGCCGCAGCAAATGGGAAAACACCTGGGCAAACGGCTCCGGCAGCGACATCACATCCGTCACATCCACCCCCCCACTGCTGGCATCATACTGTGCCAGCAAGTTCAGCAAATCCTCAACCTGGCCCATTATTGGGGACTAGGGACTAGAGACCAGAGACCAGCAACTAAAAAGTCCCCAGTCTCAAATCTCCAGTCTCTCTTTTATCCTGCCAGCCTATCTGCCACCTGCTGCCAAGCCGCCGTTACCTCATGGTCGGGGTAGTGCAAAGCAAACACCCCCTGGCTTTGCAGCATCATCATCTCATCCGAATGGGGCACAATCGCTACCACCTCCGTGCTGTACAACCCCTCCACCATACCGCGCACCTGATCAAAATCATACACCTTCGGCATCTTGTTAATCAGCAGCATCATCTGCTGCACATCCAAACGGCGGGCCACCTCCACGGCAACGGCCGTTCCCTGATAATCCTGATGATCCGGCCGCAAAATAATCACCAACACATCCGTGATCGCCATCGAAAGAATCGTCTCATTACTCAACCCCGGATGCGTATCCACCAACAGCACATCCAACTCAAACTCATCCAACAGATCATCAAAGCCATCACTCAACAAATTCACATCATAGCCATCACGCAGCAGCCGCGTAATCTCCTCCGGCCTAATACTCGCCGGCACCAGAAAAATCTTCCCCTCCAGCGGCACACCCACGTTAGCCGTCACATCATGCACCGTTCCCCCAATCTCACACTTCCCCCACAAATAATCATTCAGCGTATGCTTCAACTCCGGCCCATCCAAATCCAGGCCAAACGGCACATGAATCCCCGGCGAATTCAAATCCGTATCCACCACACACACACGCAGCCCCTTCGCTGCCAACAACGTCGCCACATTCGCCGTCGTGTTCGACTTCCCCGTCCCTCCCCGAAAAGAATGAATAGAAATAATTCGTGACATAGTTTTCCTCTTTAACCGTAAACCGTAATCTGTTAACCAATTACCGATTACCGTTAACCGTTAACCGATTACCAAATTACTCCTCCGTCTGCTCCCGTGCCCGTTGTCTGCGCTTACGAATCTCCCGCGCCTTCCCCTGCAAATCCTTAAAGAAATCAGACTCCACCGTCTGCTGCACCTGCTGCTGCACTTCCGCCTCATTAATCTGAATCTCCAACTGGCGAATGCGCTGCCGCAGCACCTGCTCCCGCATATAGGCGGCCAAAGCGGCCACCGCCAGCGAGGAGAACGACTCCATCATCTGCTGCAAATTGGCATCAAACGGAACAACTTCACCACTCTCCGCGTCGGCCGCATTCAGCAATTGCAGCACACCCAACACCTGCTCATCACTATCCAGCAGCGGCATAGTCAACATAGATTGGGTGCGGTAACTGGTTTGCGCGTCAAACTCATACGTGCCCGGAAAATCAAAGTCCGAGTGGTACACATTGTCAATGTTAACTGTCTGTTTGCGGATAACGGCCGTTGCCGCCACCGTCCGCAAATCAGGTTCCCCCGCCGCATCATACAGCGGAATCGGCTGCAAAGACACCTCATTCCCCGACGTACCCCCCGCCATCATCCCCAGCGTATCATTATGCACAATCGCAAAACGAAGCTCATTCTCTTGCAGCAGATACAAACTACCCGCATCCGCCCGACAAAACACCTTCGCCTCAATCAACATCTTCTCCAACAGCCGATTAAAATCCTTCTCCGACGACAACTGCACCCCAATCGGAATCACCACATTCAGCAAATCATTCGCCCGCTTCCGCTCCTTCCGCACCTGGAACAGCGTCTCCCGCAGCCGCGTCGTCATATTATTAAACGTCCGTGCCAGCGTCCCAATCTCATCCCCCGACTCCACCGCCGCCTGCGCCTCCAAATTCCCCTCCCGAATCCGCTCCGACACCCGCGTCAGCCGCCGCACCGGCCCCACAATATTCGCTTGCAGCACCACCGCCAAAACCGCCCCCAGCACCACCGCCACCACACCACCCACCACCGTCTGCTCCCGCGCCTGCGCCAACTCACTATTACTCGTCCGCAAATCATCTTGCAGCCGCGTCTGCGCATCCTCCGCAATATCCTCTAACAAATCCGCCATCAACTGCGCTCGCGGCTCCGCCTCCGTCGCAAATAAATACAAATCCTCCCGCACCTCATCACTCTCCAAAATGGGGAAAATATCACTCTCCGGCAAAGCCAGAAACGCCGCCCGATTCGTCTCAATCGTCGCCAGCAGCCCCAACTGATTCTCCGTCAGCAAATCCCGCTCCCCCTTATCCACCAGCGTTTGCCAGGCAATCTCATTCAGCACCAGATTCGATTCATACTCCTGCCGGAAAATCTCATTCTGCGTGGCTACATAATTGCGCAACCCAGACAACATCGCCGCAAACGATACCTGAAAGTCAGCCATATCAGCCATCAGTTCCAGATTATCCGCATTCGGCTCCCGCAAAACCTGCTGCTCAATCAACTGGCGGAAGCCCAACAGCACTTGACCGCCAGAGGCCACACCATCAATCGCCAGCACCTTATACGCCGGTTCCCGCTCCAAACGATCCCCACGCAGCACAAACAACCGCTCCGGCCACTGCGACCACAAATTAAACACATCTACCAACTCACCCAGCCGCTGCTGATTGGCTACCCCCATACGCGGTTCAAGCAGTTGCAGCTTGGCCAACTCTGTCTCAAAGCCAGCCCGCGCCTCATCATAACTATCACGGAAGCGCACATCCCCCAAAGCCAGATATCCACGTATACCTGCCTGCATCCGCAGCAGTTCAGCCTCTGCCTGGAAAGCGGCCAAAGCGGTGGGCGAACTAAAATCGTTGGTGTCGCCAATTTTGCGGGCCGCCCCTCGGCTGGCAAGGGTACTCAAGGCAATCACCAACAGCGTGAGAATAACTAAAATGGCGAAGCCAATGCTTAATTTGGGGCCAATGTTGAGCTTTTTCAGCCAGCCAAAACCCGGAATGCGGGTTAAGGTACGGCGCGAATACGACGCATTTTCTTGGTTCGAGGGGATGTTTGTTGTCATGGTGTGCTTCGTCTCCAATCCTTAATGTTCCACAAACTGCTGTCCCAGGGGGTCGGGTCTACGCCTGCCAGGGTGTTATTAACGGCCGATACCTCCCCCCAATGCACCAACGGCATCATCACCACCTCATCCACCAAAATCTGGTTCATCTGCATAAACAGGTCGCGCCGCGCCTCCGAGTCCAACTCCGTTTTGGACTGCGCATACAACTCATCATAACTCAATTCACCCTCGGCGGGGACATGACACCAGCGTTCCAAATTCAAACCCGCCCAGCCATTGGCCTTTTGCGGAATCGCCCCGCACGTCCAAAAACCCATATACGAGTCTGGATCAGGGCTGACGCTGCGGACATCATACTCTTGTATGTCGGCGATGAAAGTGACGCCATTGCTGGAAGCGGGTTCGGCCGGACGGCTGAAAAAGACACTCGAACTGACCAACTGCACCTCTACCTCCACGCCAATCGCCTCCAGATTCTCCTTCACCACATCCTGCGTCGCCTGGATCAGCGGCGCAAAGTAAGCCAGATAAACCACCTTCATCGGCTCACCCGCTTCATTTTGGCGGAAAGTGCCGCCTTCGGGAATCGTCCAGCCCGCCTCATCCAACAAAGCCGCTGCCGCCGCTGGATCATAGGTGGAGGTGTCGTCTAACATGTAAAACGGTTGGAACATCAAATTGTTGTTGGTCGGGTTGCCTGCTTCGCCATACAAAGCCGCGATCCGCTCTCGGTCAATCGCCAGATTAAACGCCTGCCGCACACGCCTGTCGCTGAAAAAGGGGTGGGGGAAGGCCAGGTTCGAGCGTTCGCCATCGGCCGTTTGGGCATTGGGGTCCGTGTGGTTGATAACAATACGTTCCACCCGCGAACCAAAGGTAATCACAAACGTGCCATTCTCCGACTGCTGCAACTGTGTCAGCTCTTCACCCGTTAAAGCCAGGTTCCAGCCATAATCTGCCTCCGGTTCAGAACCAATGACCAGTCTGGCGGCTGTGGCTGAATCACCACCGCGCTGCTCTAAAACCACCCGCTCGAAATAGGGTTCACCCTCGCGGAAGTAGGGGTTGCGGGCAAACTCAATACGCCGCCGCTGCACCAGACTATCACCCAAAAACACAACTTCTTGCGCCTCGTTTTCCACCACATAGTAGGGGCCAGTGCCGATGGGATGCTGGTTGACATAATCTGCGTCCGTGCTGCGGGCGTTGCTGCCGTTAAACGGCTCAAAGATGTGCTGGGGCAAAATCATGCCCCATTTGCCCACAAATGGCCCGGCCCAGTTGGGCGTGACATCACTAAAGTTGACCTGAACGGTGTAATCATCAAGGGCGACAACGCTTTCGATGGTGTTGTAGAGGCTGCGTGAGCCAGCCCGCACGTCGGGGTTGCTGGCGTATTGGTAAGTGAAGATGACATCGGCGGCGGTGAAGGGTTCGCCATCGGCCCACTGCACGCCTTCTTTAAGTTTCCAGATGACGTAACGGCCGTTCACATCCACCCCCCCATTCTCCAAAGTCGGAATCTCCGCCGCCAAAAAAGGAATCAACACACCATCCTTGTCATACGTCGCCAGCGGCTCATAAGCAATGCGGCTGGCCTCCGTGTTGCGCGAACCCGTCGAAAGATGGGGGTTCAAAATATCAGGCGTTTGCGTAAAGATAATGTTCAGCGTATGCAGAGCCATCTCCTCCCGCGCCGCCACCTCCTCCACCATCACATCCTCCGTCGGCTCGATAACGGTAATGGGTTCTGTGGGGGGAGTGGTGCAGGCCACGAGCAGATAAATGCCTGTGATGAATAAAAGTATGGGGAGTACGGCCGTTTTCCTTCTCATATTGTCTCTCGCTTGGGAAACTTGTCTTTCTTACGTGTCAGATTGTACTTTACCATCTGTGAAGGGTCTATTCAAAAATCCTGTGTCAACAAAGTGTGAAAAATAGAGGGAGAGCAGCCGCTCGTCCACCGCAGGACAGGCAATGGTTGTTGGGCTTAGGGCAACGGCCGTTCCCTTCCCATCAAACACATTCACATCCGCCAACGCCAGCCGATCCTCCGCAAAAATAGAGCGGAACGGCTGCAAAGCATTATCCGCTGGCGCTTGCAGCACCATCTGCCGCCACGCCTCATAGGGCAGCAGCGTCAAGTCATAACCAAACCCTTGCAGCCACGCCACCAAATCCTGCCAGCCAATGGGCCGCTCATTCAGCAAATGGAAAGCTTGCCCCACCGCCTCTGGCTGCCCCACCAGATGCACAATCGCCCCACTCACATAATCCACCGGCGTCATATCCACCTGCATCTCCAGCAGCGGCGCAAAACCCAACTGAATACAGCCCTTTAGCAGCTTGAACAGGAAGTCATCGGGGTTGAAAACGGCCGTCTCCCCATGCCCCGTAATCCGACCTGGACGGTAAACCGCCACCGGGAAACCCCGTTCCTGGGCCAACATCAGCACCCGCTCCGCCACCCACTTGCTCTCCGCATAACTCCCTGCCAGCCCGCGCCACTCCGCCAGCCCATCCGCCTCCCAACAAACCCCCGCCTGCGCCGGAAAAACGGAAAGCGTAGACACATAATGCACGGCCTTCGTCCGCCGCTGCCCCGCCAGCCGCAAAATTGCCTGCGTCCCGCCCACATTAGCCGCCTTCAGCACTTCATAAGGATAAACAAAGTTGACCCAGGCCCCATTATGCACGATTATGTCAACTTTCTCGGCTAACTCGTCAAATGTCTCAGTCGTCAGCCCCAGCAACGGCCGTTCCAAATCCCCCTGCACCGCCACCATCCGCCCCCGCCATTCCTCCCGCCACAGCCCATACGCCCGCAAATTCCCCTCAAGCCGTTCACCCCCACCCCGCACCAGGCAGTAAACAACGGCCGTTGTCCCCGCCAACAAATCGGCCAACAAAAACGCCCCCAAAAAGCCCGTCGCCCCCGTCAAAAAGATGGCCTGCGGCTCCGCCACAAACTCATACGCCGTGGCCGGTTGGATGGCCTCATCCAGTTCAATTTCCGCCTCTAAATCCAGAGGAGTGTCGGGTAAAACGGCCGTTTCCCCCCCCTCAATCAGCCGCGCCAGCCCCGCTACCGTCGGCTCCTCAAACAGCTTACGAATCGGAACCTCCACCCCCAGCCCGCGCCGCATCCGCGAAATCAGCCGCGTTGCCAGCAGCGAATGGCCGCCCAGAGCAAAAAAATCATCCACCACACTCACCCCATCCAGGCCCAACAGATCAGCCCAAATCGCCGCCAACGCCTCCTCCGTCGCCGTGCGCGGCGGCACAAACCCCTCGCCCCGCACCGGCGCATCCGGCAGCGGCAGCGCCCGCCGGTCAATCTTGCCATTATCCGTCAGCGGCAGTTGCGCCAGGAAAACATAGGCCGAGGGGTGCATGTAATTAGGTAATTGGGTAATTAGGTAATTGTGTAATTCGGTTTCGGTTGTGTCGCCCACAATGTAGGCAACCAGCCGTTCCTCATGGGCCAAAACAAGAGCTTCGTGAACGGCCGTTACCTGCCGCAACACCGCCTCAATTTCCCCCAACTCCACCCGAAACCCCCGAATCTTCACCTGATGATCCACCCGCCCCAAAAACTCCACATTCCCATCCGGCAGCCAGCGGCACAAATCACCCGTTTTATATTTACGATTGACGATTGACGATTGACGACTGGATCGTAAATCGTCAATCGTAAATCGTAAATCGGTCAGCTCCGGCCTGCCCAAATACCCCCGCGCCACCCCCGCGCCGCCAATATAAAGCTCACCCGTCACCCCAATCGGCACCGGCTGCATCTGCCCATCCAAAATATAAAGCTGCGTGCGCGGCAACGGCCGTCCAATCGGCACCGTCGCAGAGTGAAGAGTGTGAGGTGTAGAGCGAAGGGCGAAAAGCGAAGGGCGATTATCCTCTCGCCCCTCACCCCTCCCCCCTCGCCCCTCTCCTTCTCCCCCAATCTCCCACTCCCCCACCCGCCCCACCTCAAACGTACACACCCCCACCGTCGTCTCCGTCGGCCCATAATGGTTAAAAATGCGGCACGTCGGCGCGGCCAACTGATGCAGCCGCGCCATCAACTGCCACGACGACACCTCCCCACCCAAAATCAGCCGATGCCGCGGCAGCAGCCGCTCCGGCTGCGGCACCGTCAGCAGCGCCGCCAGATGCGAGGGCACAATCTTCAAACAATCAATGGCAAAACGGCCGAAATAATCCGCCAACGCATTCGGGTCAGACACCCGCTCCTCACCAATAATGTGCAAACAGCCACCCAGCATCAACGCCGGAAAAATCACCGTATGCCCCAAATCCGCCGCAAAAGTAGACACAGTGGCATAATGAGCGTTCGGCGGCAGTTCCAGCCGCTCCGTTACGGCCGTCGCATAATGCACCAACTGCCGATGCTCCACCGCCACCCCCTTCGACCGCCCCGTCGAACCCGACGTAAACAGCACATACACCAGATTCTCCGCCCGCACCCCGCTGGCCGGCTTCGTCGTCGGCTCATCCGCCCACGCCGTCCCCTCCATAAAAACGGCCGTTACCCCCTCCGGCACATCCGGCAGCGGCAGCGACCTTTGCAGCAGCACCACCGGTGCCTGGGCATCGGCCAGCATAAAACCAATTCGCTCCGGCGGAAAACGGGGATCAAGCGGCACATACGCCCCGCCCGCCTTCATCACCGCCAGCATCGCCACCGGCCACGCCAGCGACCGCCGCATATAAATGCCCACTGGCACATCTGGCCCCACACCGCACTTCTGCAAATAGTGCGCCAACTGATTGGCCTGCGCATTCAATTCGCCGTAGGTCAGCGATTGATCTTCAAAGCGAACGGCCGTCTCCCCCCACCTCCGTGCCACCTGCGCCTCAAACAGTTCATGCCAACAGCCCCCAGGCCCCGCCGCCATCGGCTCATTCCACGCCACCAAAATCTGCCGCCGCTCCGCCTCGCTCAACAGCGGCAACTGGCTAATCGGCTTATCCGGCTCCGCCACCACCGCCGCCAGCAGCCGCCCATAATGCCCCGCCATCCGCTCAATAGTCGCTGGCGCAAACAAATCACAGTTATACTGCCAATAGGTGATGAGGTCGGAATCGGCCGTTTCCACCGTCAGCGTCAAATCAAACTTCGCCGTCCCCGTTTCCACCACCACCCTCTCCCCTCTCACCCCTCCCCACTTCACCTCTTCTCCCGCCTCATTCAGCGCAAACATCACCTGAAACAACGGCTGATAACTCAAATCCCGCTCCGGCTGCACCGCCTCCACCACCATCTCAAACGGCACCGCCTGATGAGCAAACGCCGCCTGAGCCACCTCCCGCACCCGCCGCAGCAACTGCCGAAACGTCAACTCACCCGCCATCTCCGTCCGCAGCACCACCGTATTCACAAACAGCCCAATCAACCCCTGCAATTCCGCCAACGGCCGATTCGCCACCGGCGACCCCACCAACACATCCCCCTGCCCCGTATACCGCCACAACAACACCTTAAACGCCGCCAACAGCCCCATAAACAGCGTCGCCCCCTCCCCCCGCACCAACTGCGCCAGCAATTGGGTAATGGGGTAATGGGGTAATGGGTCAGCCCCTAGTCCCCCGTCTCCAGTCTCCCAATCTCCCAATCTCCCAATCTCCATCCGAAACACACTCCCCTCAAACGTCTGCACCGATGGGCGCGGATAATCCAGCGGCAGTTGCAGCACCGGCAGCTCCCCCGCCAACTGCCGCCGCCAATAGGCCAACTGCGCCTGCCGCGCCGCCTTCTGCACCTCCCCCCGCTCCCACACCGCATAATCGCCATACTGAATGGGCAAGGGCGGTAATGAGACCTCCGAGGTTTTCAAAACCTCGGAGGTCTTAAACGTATACACCAGCCCCCACTCCGCCAGCAAATTATCCACCGACCAGCCATCACTAATAATGTGGTGCATGGGCAGCACCAAAATATATTCTGCCTCATCACAGCGCAGCAAAGTCGGCCGAATCAGCGGGAATTGGGCCAGGTTAAACGGCCGTCTCACCAACGCCTCCACCCGCTCCCACACCACAGCCTCCCCCCACCCCCGCATATCCTCAACCGGCAGGTCAATGGCCGCCTCCGCCACCACCACCGGCACGGGACGGCCGTTCTGCCGCGCAAATGTCATCCGCAAAACCTCATGCCGCTGCACAACTACTTGGAACGATTCGCGGAAAACGGCCGTATCCACCCACCCCCGCAGCCGCACCACCACCGGCACAATATAAGCCGGATTCTGCGGCACAAGCTGATCCAAAAACCACAACCGCTGCTGCGCAAACGACAACTGCGGCAGCACCCGCTGCTGGCGCGGCTCAATCACTGGCGCATCCTCAAAATAATAGCCCGCCTCCGCCAACATCAACTGCAACAACTCTTCTTTATCGGCCGTCCAACTCATAAACCCCATCTTCCCTCCCCTTCGTGTTCCTTTATATTCTTGAGCAACTACCCCACCCGCCTCGCCTCAATCTGCCGCCGCACCTCCGCCCCATCCATCCCCCCAATCTCCTGCCGCAGCCGCGCAATCGTCGCCACCTGCCCCGGCTTTGGCTCACACCGCACCAACTCCGCCGCAAACGCCCCCACCGTAGGCTGGGCAAACAAACTCTGCAAGGCCATCTCCACCCGAAACACTCGGCTCACCTGCGCCACCAACCGTGTCGCCCGCAGCGAATCGCCGCCCAACTCAAAAAAGTTATCCTCACGTCCCAACGCCTCTGCGCCCAAAACGGCCGTCCACAACCCCGCCACCTCCTGCTCCACCGCCCCCCGCAGCGGCACAAACAGCCGCCGCGCCACCTCCGGCGCGGGCAGCGCCTTCCGGTCAATCTTGCCATTGGGCGACAACGGCAAAACCTCCAGCCGCACAATGGCCGAGGGAATCATATAATGAGGTAATTGGGTAATCAGGTAATTGTGGCATTGCTCCGTTGTCGCCATGCCGGTTACATAAGCCACAATCTGTTTGTCGCCCGGTGCATCTTCACGCACAAGAACGGCCGTTTCCGCCACCCCCGCCACCTGCCGCAGCACCCGCTCAATCTCCCCCAACTCAATCCGATACCCCCGCACCTTCACCTGCTCATCCACCCGCCCCACAAACACCATCACCCCATCCGGCCGCATCCGCACCAAATCACCCGTCTTGTAAATTAGGAAGGATGAATTATGAATTATGAAGGAGGCTCCCCTTTCATAATTCATAATTCCTAATTCATAATTCTTCACATACCCCCGCGCCAGCCCAATACCGCCCAAACAAAGTTCTCCAGGCACGCCAATGGGTACAAGTTGACCAAATCTATCTAAAACGACGGCCGTTCGCCCCGGTAACGGCCGTCCAATCGGCACAGCGTCAGAATGGTGGAGGAAGGACGAAGAGTATGCCCTTTTAATCCCTAAACTTGCTTCAAATTCCGCCATTTTCTCCCTCTCGCCAATCTCCCATACCAGTGCGGTTACTGTTGTCTCTGTTGGCCCATAAGCATTTAGCAGCCGTACCTGAGCTAGTGCCGATTGTCTCCACAAACGCACCATTTCTGGCTGCATCGCCTCACCCCCCACAATCATCAATCGCAAATTATTAGGCGGCAAAACGGCCGTCTCCCCCCAGCCCACCACCAGCGAATGCCAATACGCCGTCGGCAAATTCGCCACCGTCACCCCCTGCCGCGCCAACCACGCCGCCGCCTCCTGCGCCCCCCACACCTCCTCACCCCGCATCACCAGCGTCGCCCCATTCAGCAGCGCCACCAACATCTGCTCAATAGACGTATCAAAGCTGTACGACGAAAATTGCAGCACCCGATCCTCTGGCTGAATCTGGTACACCGTCTGCACACTGGCACAATGCGCCGCAATCGCCTCATGCCCTACCATCACCCCCTTCGGCCGGCCCGTCGAACCCGACGTGTAAATCACATAGGCCACGCCTTCACCCTCACCCCGTGCCTCTCCCTCAAAGGAGAGGGAGTCTTTCCCCCTCCCCCTCACAGGGGGAGGGCTGGGGTGGGGGTCAAGCACCACAATTTCTGCTGTCGTCCCCGGCAAAGAAGCCAACAACCCACTTTGCGTAATCACAACGGCCGTTCCCACATCCCCCATCATAAACCGCAGCCGCTCCGCTGGATACTCTGGGTCCAGCGGCACATACACCCCGCCCGCCCGCCAAATGCCCCACACCGCCACCAGCACATCCAGCCCCCGTCGCACATACACACCCACCGGCACACCCGCTTTCACCCCCACTGCCTGCAACTGCTGCGCCAACTCATTTGCCTTGATGTCAAGTTCGCCATAGGTTAGCTGCTCATCTCCACAAATAGCGGCCAGGGCAGACGGCCGTTCCGCCACCCGCGCCGCAAACATCTCCACTACCGATTCCTTATATGAATACGGAAATTCAGCTCGATACTGACGAAGTACCCCTTCCTTCTCGGCCTCCGTCAGCAAAGGCATCTCCCGCAGCGGCAAACTGGGATTTTCTATAATCGCTTGCACCAGAGTAGATAAGGCGGTTGCCCATCCCCCAATTCCCTCACCAAGCAAAATTAAATCGTCACCTTCCCGCCGCAACCGTAAAGGAAAATCTATTGGCTCCAGCTCCCCATAACGCAATACCAAATCTCGCATATAAGTTTTACGCTCTACTAACTGTAATCGCTGTCCTATTATTGATAAATAAATCATTGGGATTTCCCAATCATCATCAACTTCAACATGAAAAGGAACAGTTGTCGCCAAGAAACGGCCGTCCACATTCTCTACTTCCCAACCAATAGTAAAATTTCTCAACCCACTTAGCCGGGCAATAAAGGCTAAAAAAGTGGCTATGGCCCATTCATCACCCTCACTAAATCTTACAACGTTGTATCCAAACCATGGCTCCACAACCGACAAACGCAACCTATCTCCCATACTCGTTGCTGATGGTGGTAGTGAGACTGGTTGACTCTGCACTAACTTCTTACGCCAATAATTCTCATGTCGTGCCAACTTCTCATGCTGTTCACGCAATGACTCCACCCACCCAATCTCTAAAATCGGCAACTTATCCCCCACCTGCACCGGCAATTCATAAACAGGCTGCCCATCCAACCCCACCAACTGCGTCAGCACCACATCATACGTCGCTGTCGCCACCTGCACCCGGTAGGGGGCAACGGCCGTTACCACCCCCGGCCCCTCCCCCGAACGCACATCTAACACCACCACCTGCCGCACCACAAAAAGAGACTGGGGACTAGAGACTGGAGACTGAGTAAGCGAAGCGGCAGTCTCCAGTCCCCAGTCCCCAGTCCCCACCGCCACCTTCGCCAACCCCAACGCATTGCCATACGGCCCAAAATCCAGGCCCCGCACCAGCGCACTAATTTTTGCCGCACTCTCCTGCCAATTGATGACGGTAGACGGCCGTTGCCACAAACCAAAATAGGTCCGTTCACTCAAATCCTGTGGCTGGCGCACCGCCGTCCCCTCAGTCAACTGCCGCACCAGCAGCGCAAAACTGCCTAACGCCGCCTCATAACATTTAGCATTCAGCGTCAACGCCGTCTCATCCGGCGCAATGGGCACAGCCACCTGCTGCAAAATATCCCCCGCATCCACCACAGCCGTCATCACATGCCAACTCACCCCATGCTCCCGCTCCCCGTTTAGAATCGCCCACGACGTGGCATACACCCCCGCATACCTCGGCAGCGGCGCATCATGATAGTTAATCGCCAATTTCTGGGGCAAATTCAGCACGCTTTCGGGAATAATCGTGCCATTGACAACGCTAAATAGATAGTCAAACGGCCGTTCCCCCAACACCGCCCCCCAATCCTCACCCGGCAGCCAATGGCGAATATCTCGTTCAGCCGCCCACTCCGCAACGGCCGTATCCGGCGAAATCACGCCCCAAACAGCCTGCCCCTGCTCCCGCAAAATCTCGCCACACTGTATCAATAAGGACGTTTCACCGATGAGATAACAACTGAACATGGGCTTGCTAATTACTCCGTACAAGTGCAAAATGTGCGCCAAAAGCGTAAAAAGTCGCTTCTTCTCATGAATGGAAAGGAACACGAACTAAAAATAAGTTCGTGTTCCTTTCCATTCATGAGTATTTGGTTGTGGCTTTGCCACTTTACGTCATTACGTCATTACGTCATTACCCCAACAACTTCTCCAACTGACTCACATTCGCCCCCGACAAACCCGCCGCCTGCTGCGTCGCCTCCCGCAGCCGTTGGCTCAGGGCCTGGATGAGGGCAATAGACAGGGCTGGCGACTGCCGCGCCAAATCCAGCAGCGGCTCTCGCCGCAGCCGCAGCGCCAGCGTATCCCGCGCCGCCACCGCCGAGGCTTCATGCGGCACACCATCAAACAGATTCATCTCGCCAAAATAGCCATTCGCTTCCAGCGTTTGCAGCCGCTTAAACGAACCTTTGCGCTCCCCCTCCTGCTCAATACCCACCCGGCCGCTAATCACCACATACAACTCGCCCCCCGCATCCCCCTGCTGGTAAATGGTGCTGTCTTTGGTAAAAAAGTGCGCCTCACACACCCGCGCCAGAGCTTGCAGTTGGCCCACCGTAATGCCCTGGAAAAAAGGCACATTTTTCAGCAGGGCAATCTTTTCAATAATGGAAATGGGCTTCTGGTCGGCCACAAAAGCTTCAGTAATGGTCTGGCCCGCCAGCATTCGCCGCGCCGCTTGCGCCGCCGCTTGCAGTTCGGCATTGTCACTGGTGGCAACGGCCGTTAACATCCCCTCAATCTCCGCCCGCGCAAACAGCACCTCCCCGCTCGCCGCGGGTTTCTCCTCCGCCCCCTCACTCAACAGCGCATCCAGCAGTTGCGGCCGCCGCAGCAGCAAACTCCGGCGCGGCTTCTCCCCCTCCTCCGTCTCCTCAGACTTCTCCCCCGTCAACCTATCCAACAAATCCCCCTCCCGCCTCTCCCCTCTCCCCTCTCCTCTCCCTCCTCTCCTCTGCTCCCCCTCTCCTCTGCTCCCCTGCTCCCCTGCCCCAATCTCCCCCAGCGCAAACGTGGCCAATGCTTGCAGCCAGCCATCCGCCCCCTGGCTTTGCCATTGGCGCAGCAAAGCGGCCGTTTCCCATTTCGGCAAATCTTCCCAACTCTGCCGCCCCAGCTTCGCCAACCGCGCCAACGTCTGCTCCGGCTCAAACAGCGGGCCAATCAAAGCGGCCGTTTGCGGCGTGGTAATAGACTCCAGGGCCTCGATAGCATTAGCCCGCACCCGCGCCTCCTCACTGCGCAGCGACTGCTCTATCACCTCAATATCGCCAGCCGCGTGAACGGCCGTCAGCAGATAAAAAATCTCCGCCAGCAGGGCCTCATTGCGCTCTTGCAGCACCGCTTGCAACAGTTGCAGCGTGGGGAATTGGGGATAAGCCAGCAGGGCCTGCCGCTGCCCAATTTGCTCATAAATGGTGCGCAAGTTGTCCGTAATCGGCGGCAGCAGCAGCTCAAAAAAGCGGGTTGGGTTGATGCGCGTCAAAACCAACGCCGCCATTTTGCGCTGTTCCGCGTGCTCACTCTGCAAATGGCTGCGCACAAGGCTCGTGAACGTGTCACCGGCCTGCACCATCACATCAACGGCCGTTGCCCGCACATTCTGGCTCCCATCCGACAAAGCCTTTACCAACAGCCCGCCCGCTTCCGGCACATCCAGGCGGCTGCACACCACCAGTGCCGCCTGCCGCACCCGCTCAATGGCATCAGTCACCAGCCGCCGCACCTGCGCCAGCACCATCGGCACATCCTTTTCCGGCACACCGCTGCGGGTCAACGCCTCCAGCGCCAGAGCCACTTCCAGCCGCACCTCATCGGCGGCATCATCCGTGTGCCGGCCAATTGGGGTAAGCGTGGTGAGCTCTGCCGTTTGCCCCAACACCCGCACCGCCAACGCCCGCTGCGCCGCGTCATCATGCGCCAACATATCACTGACCACCCGCTCCGACACCGCCTTCGCCCGCCTGTCCGTCGAGCGCAGCAACGAGGGCAGCACCTGCACCCGCACGGCAATGTTGGGGTCCGTAATCAGGCGTTGGGCGTGGGTCAGGTAGATGGCACTGTCCGTGCCTACCAGCTGCGCCAGCCCCACCACCGCCGACTGCCGCACGGCCATATCCCTGTCACTCACCCCCTCAATAAACAACTGCTGCACCAGATCGCCGCGCAAATCGGCCGCCGCCAGCACATCCAGCAAAATGGCCCGCACACGCGGCTCGCCCTGTTGCATGGCCCGCCCCAAAATGGGCACAGCCGCATCGCCACCCAAATCGGCCAGCAGACGGGCGATAAAAAGTGTCAGTTCGGGGCTGTTGCTTTCTTCCAGCTTTTGGGCCAACGTGCGCATGGCGGTCGGGTCGGCCACCGTTAAATCGGAGGCGGCCTGGGCAAAGAGGAAGGCGTAATCTTCCTGCTCCAACAGGGCGATGAGGGCGGTGGTATACGGCCGTCTCAGCCGATAGGCCACATAAAAATAGGCCAGGGCCAGGGTGATGATAATGATGGGCATGTAGGTGACGATGAAGAAGGAATCGGCCGTCACCTCGCCCAAACCGCCGCCAATGATGAGCAAAATGCCACCCACAATGGAGCCAATAGGGATGATGAACCCACCAATGAAGGCCCGCGCCCGTCCCTTAATCCGCACCGGCACGGCATTGTACAGCAGGCTGTCTATCGGCCCGCGAAAGGAGAAGTTGAAGGAGGTGCGATTAAAGTAGGAAAGCCCGGCGGCAAGCTGGCTGCGGCCAATGACCAGGAAGGAGGAGAGCAGCAGGGTGCCGCTGGGGAAGATGAGATTGGCGTTGGCCAGCCCAATCTTGCTGATGAGCCGACTGAGCAGCACCAACTGCACGGGCAGCATAATCAGGTTGGCGATGGAGGTGATGTTGCCGATGTATTCGGAGATGGCGCTGGCATCGCCTAAGTTTTCGCGCAGGACGAAGGCGGTCTGGTAGTTGATGAGGGGCATGAGCACGGTGAGCATGATGGTGGCGGCGGCCATCCAACGCAGGAAGGTGGATTCGCGGATGTAGTGGTAGCCTTCGCGGATGGATTCGGTGTGAGACGGCCGTTTCTCCGGCACCGCCCTCTCCTCTCGCAAAGCCTGCAACGAAGTAAGCTGACGCTCCCGCAGCAAATAAGGCATCAACCAGGCCAACGAAGCCGCCCCTATCAGAGCCAATCCCCACAAAATGATGTGCCCATTCTTGGTGGGGAACCAGATATTCAGCCACCCAATCGCCTGCCCCGCAAAAATCCCCCCGAACCGCGAAGCCGTCCCCAAAACGGGCAAAATACGCTTGGCCGAGCGTGTGTCATAAAAACTGTTGACATATGTAAACCAGTGCAGCCCAAAAATATCCGTCATCAGCACAAAAGCGATGACATAAAGCAAGCCATAGCCAACCGTGTCCTGCCCCAACACAAAAATAAGCACCAGCCCCAACCCAATGCCCACCACACTCAGGCCCAAAATGGCGACGTAGAGTTTGGTGTTGTCAATGCGGTCGGCAAAGGCGGTGTAGATGGCAATGCCCGGAATCGCCAGCAGCCCATTGACCACAAAAATCACAGGCAGCAGCGACAGCCCCACCTCCTTCCAGATGACCGACTCGGCCACAATGGCTCCCCAAATAGTGCCTACGTTGGTGAGGAAGATCATGAGGTACAGAATGAGCAGTCGGGGCCATTCATCACGGCGGATTTTGAGGAGGCGGCTGAGGAGTTTCATAGGCGGGGCAAGTGTAGCATTTTAGGAGGGGTGAACCAACCTCAGAAAGTCGGTGAGTTCGGCCGTTTGCGCCAAAATGTGGTGCGCCCCGGCCCGCTCTAGTTCGTGCTGCTGGCCGAAGCCGCACAGAACGCCGATGGCCCAGGCTCCGGCGCGGCGGGCGGCCAAAACATCCATGCGGGTGTCGCCCACCATGAGGCAGTGGGCAGGTGGCAGGCCCAGGCGTTGGGCGGCGAGGTGGATGGGGGCGGGGTGGGGTTTGAGGCGGCGGGTGTCTTGGGCACCGATGGTGGTGGTGAAGACGGCCGTTTCCTGCCCCAACTCACTCAAAAAAGCCTCAATATGGACACGCGGGCGCGTGGTGACGAGGGCCAGGGGATAGTGGGCGGCAACGGCCGTTAACATTTCCGCCACGCCTGGAATCAGTTGAAAATGGTGCTGGGCCGGCTGCCGCCGCAGCCGCTCACGCAGCCCAAAGAAAAACTTGTCCAGGTGCAAAATATCCAGCAGGGTGATGATGGCGTTCCCTGGTGTTTCGGCCTGCATCCACAGCCAGCGGGCTAAACGAGCGGCACTTTGGGGGAAAAACGGCCGTAACTGCTGCGCCAACTTATCCACAGCCATATCATCCGTATCCACCAACGTCCCATCGAGATCAAAGAGAACTGCCTGAAGCATGTGCCGAGGAATCGGCATAGGCGTAGATTGGGCGTGATGAGAGTGGGCAGTATCCATATATTGACCAGATTTGTATCACGAGTTGGGGCCGGGGCAAAACAAAACGGCCGATCCATGTGGATCGGCCGTTGGCCCAGTATGCGGCAAGTCATTAACCGCTATCCGCAGGGTTTCCGCGCACCCTTCGTAAACGTTCATAAATAACTTCACAGTTCATCTGGAGATTGGAGATTAACCAGCCTCCAATCTCCAAAACCGCTAAGTTAAAAACAAACGGTTCCCAAGATGGCCTATTGGCTTATAACTGTAGGCAGATAAGCCCCATAGCCCACTACTTCACCCCGCGCCTCGGCCATTGTCAGGCCCACAAAAGTGCCAAAGGGCGGCAGTTTGGCCCGTTCTTCGGCGATGGCCTGTTGCAGCGTGGGGCTGCCTGCGGCCGACAGGGCATCCAGAAAATCTTCTACGGCTTGTATTTGGGGGGCGGTGATAACGGCCGTATCCCCCTCCCCTGCCACCAGAGCCGTAAAGTTAGCCTCCCACTGGAAAAGCCCATCTAGCGCCAGGTTCCACAGGTTGGTATCGGCAAACACGAGATCGGTAATCTCATCACTGTGCCTGTAATATAAATCGGTATAGGCATGGCCGGCGGGGGTCGTCAAAATCTCATCCCGCACATGGTAATACAGGCCCAGATTGGGGATGAACGTCCCCCAATTGGCAAGCCTCGATACGGGGGGGTGCTGGAAAAGAAAGCACACAATTTCATCCAAAAGGCAGGCATTGTCAGCACTGCATAAATAATAGCTGGTCGTAAACGTGTTACTGTTGTTGGCCAGATTGGGATCCTCGTTTGCCAAGCTCGCGCTCAGTTCAACCGATACCGAGCCTTGATACACCCGGGTTGGATTTTCATTCACATTCGCCGCCAGCGAGAAGTTCACCGTTTCCCCAGGGGGTACATCCCCCAACTCGCATCTACTGCCAATGCACGTTCCCTGCGATGGTGACAGCCAAAAGAAGAAGAATAGGTAATCGCCAAAAACGTCAGTATTTACCTTTACATCCGAAGCCAACTCTGGCCCCAAATTTTGCAGGGCCAGCCGGATAGGGCTGCTTGTGCCCAAAACAGTTCCAGGCCCTAAATACGATACGGCTACATCCGCGCCCATGCCGCTGCCTGCTGCCTGGTGCATAAACACATCCGATTTGCCATTGAAATCATTAGCGATCAGATCGTTGGCATCGGCATCAAAGGCAATCCGTTGACCATCGCCAGAGATGACGCCATTGAATGCCTGCCCCCCATCCATTTGGCCGCCAGCAGAGTCTACACTGATCCGTGTGGTTGCCATCTGTCCGGCCTCGTCAAACACGCCGTTGCCATCCACGTCTCTATCCCGCACGAAAATGTCTCCTCCGAAGTTGGTGTCGGCTGGCACCAGATTATCGGCGGCAGAGGCAAAGACGAGCCAACGGCCGTTTTCCGAGAGTGCCGGGGTGCTAGACCAATCGTTGGCTTCCTCGCCCGTGCTGGATTGGCTGACTAAGGTCGTCACACCCGCCTGCCAATCGCGCACAAAAATGTGCTGGCGGAATTCGGCCGTGCCGCCAGCCACCAAATTGGTGGCGAACGACTCAAACGCCACCTGCGTGCCATCGGGAGAAATGGCCGGGAGCATGGAAAAACCAGCGGCGGGTACGCCACCCATGCCTGCCGAAATTAAGGTTACAGTGATTGTGCCAGGTTCGTCATACAGGCCATTGCCATCGGCGTCGCGGTCATATAGAAAAATGTCATTGGCGTTGTTGGTGTCGCCCGCTACCAGATTATCGGCTGAGGAGCTGAAGACGACCCATCGCCCATTGGCGGAGATGTCTGGGTCGGTGGAAACACCATTGGCCGCCGTGCCGCTGGCGTTTTGTGACACACGCACATTGTGGACCGCGCCCGGTTCATCGAAGATGCCGTCTTCGTCTGTGTCCCGGTCACGGACGAAAATGTCTACGTAGGGCGAAAAATCATCGGCGATGAGGTTGTTGGCGCTGGATTGGAAGACGATGAAACGGCCGTCTGCCGAAAAAGCGGGATTCTCGGAAGCGGCATTGCCTGGTGTGCCATCGGCTGCTGCCGAAATGAGGGTGGTGGTTAGCAGAACCGTATCGCGCACGAAGATATCAAGCCACACATTCACCGTGCCCGTGACCAAATTGGTGGCCTGCGATTCAAAGGCCACGTACCGTCCTGAGGCATCTAGTGCCGGGTCGCTGGCGTGGTTGTTGGCGGCCACGCCAGCCGCCGCCACAGAAGCCATGGTCACTGCCCCCGACGTGATGTCCTTGATAAACACCTGCCGCATTCCGCCCGTCGCTGTCGCCGTCAAATTGGTCGCGTCGGAGACAAAGGTGACAATGGTTCCGTCGGCAGATAAGGTCGGTAACGATGAGTTGCCATTGGCCTCGGTGCCGTTGGCGGATACCGATACGCGGAGGAGGGAGGCTTGGGCTGCTTGGGTTATGGCGATCAGGTTTGGTCTGGCGGTGGGGGAAACGGCCGTTGCTGAGGCGAAACTGTTAACCGCATAAACGGCCAGGCTCAGTAAGACGATGAGGGTGATGAGGATTGTTTTTTTCTTCATAATTGCTCCTTTGTACCTGCACAGGTCATTCCTACGCGGGTATGACAGCCGAGTTGCATCTGTATAAATACGTTATGCTCGTAGGTTAATGAAAACTGTTTCCAAATCTGTTTCCAAAGGGCTGCGCTCCGCAGATGGGGTGAGGTATTTGGCCGGTATCAGTAGATCGAAATCCTTGTAGAGCGATTTTGCAAATCGCTCAGGCGATTTACAAAATCGCCCCACAACACACTCGTGATCTGTTTCGATCTACTGATACTGATGAAAGGAGATGATTATGCCCAATTATGAAGTTCCTCCGCGTGCCGTGCCGGAGAATGATGCTGGTTATTTGGAGAAGATTACGCAGGCTGTGTTTCAGGCTGGTTTTAGCTGGCAGGTGATTCGCACGAAGTGGCCTAATTTTCAAAAGGCGTTTGCTGAGTTTGAGGTGGACAGGGTGGCGGCGTTTACGGCGGAGGATGTGGAACGATTGGTGGAGGATAAGGGGATTGTGCGGAACGGCCGTAAAATTGAAGCCACCGTCCATAATGCCCGCATCTGCCAGGAATTGATCGCCGAGCATGGCAGTCTGCACGGTTACTTGCGCTCGATGGATGGCCTGGATTACTACGCCCGCGCTAAGAAATTCAGCAAGCGGTTCAAATTTATGGGCGATATGGGGGCCTATTTCTTCTTTTGGTCGGTGGGCGAAGATGTGCCAGAGTATCATGAGTGGCGGGCACAGCAAGAAAAGTAGGGAGAAGCGTAAAGCATAAAACGTAATTGCCTTACGTTTGACGCTTTACGTTTTACAAAATCATGGCAGGTTTTTTAAGAGGTCGCAGCAGGTTAAGTCGGGAATCATGGACGGTGAGCCAGCTTACCACCTACATCCGTGAGCTGTTTGAGGTGGATATGCGCTTGCAGGAGGTGGAGGTGACGGGCGAAATCTCTAACTTCACGCGGGCGCGTTCGGGGCATCTTTATTTTACGCTGAAGGACAATGAGGCGCAGTTGAAGTGCGTTATGTGGCGTTCGGCGGCGGAGCAACTGCTCTTTTTCCCCGAGAATGGTGACGCGGTGATGGCACGGGGGCGCATTTCGGTCTATGAAGCCAGTGGGGTTTATCAGCTTTATGCGGAGCAGTTGGTGCAGGCGGGACGGGGTGATTTGGCGGTGGCTTTTGAGCGTTTGAAGCAGCGTTTGGAGCAGGAGGGGCTGTTTGCGGTGGAGCACAAACAGCCGATTCCGCCGTTTCCGCGCAAGATTGGCATTGTGACTTCGGCGGATGCCGCGGCTTTGCGGGATATTTTGCATGTGTTGCAGCGGCGTTGGCCGCTGGTGTCGGTGTTGATTGCGCCGACGTTGGTGCAGGGGGATTTGGCCCCACCGCAGATTGTGCGGGCGTTGCAGTGGCTGGACGGCCGTTCCGATATAGACACCATTATCATCGCCCGAGGCGGGGGCAGTATGGAAGATTTGTGGGCTTTTAATGACGAGCAGGTGGTGCGGGCGGTGTTTGCGGCGCAGCACCCCATCATCAGTGGTGTGGGCCATGAGATAGATTTTACGATGACTGACTTTGTGGCGGATTTGCGTGCGCCTACGCCGTCGGCAGCGGCGGAGGTGGCGGTGCCGGATTTGGGGGAGATACGGCCGTTATTGCAAGCCTGGCAAACACGGCTAACAATGGAGATGCAGGCACGCCTGACGGCTCATAAACGGGAAGTGGACACACTGAGCCGGGCTTTAACCCATCTCAGCCCGCGCTTGCGCCTGGATAATAACCGGCAGCGGGTGGATATGCTGGGGGCGCGATTGGACAGGGCGATGCACAAGCGGCTGGACCGGTGGCAGGGGCGGTTGGATTTGGCGGCGGCGAAGTTAACGGCCGTTAGCCCCCTGGCAACGCTTTCTCGTGGTTATGCCATTGTGCGCGATGAAAACGGCCGTCTCATCCGCACCGTGCCACAGGTTAATGCCGGCGATAAACTATCCATTCAAGTCACTGATGGCACATTTGATGTGAGTGTGGCGGAATAGCAGTTAAATTTAGTGCAACAAACAATGCTCCTGACCGGTGTCGGTTAGGAGCTGCATGAGTTGGGTTTGTTTGAGGCAGCGGACGATGGTGGCGTAGGGGGTGATCTCGTAGGGTTCGCCCAGCAATTCGGGGGTGAGGTGAGTGCACCAGGGGATGACGACAAAATCTATATCGTGTTTTTGGTTGTAGGCTTTGATGGCATCTTCGGAATCGGCAACGGCCGTTGCCAGATGTAGGTGCAGGGGGTGGCAGGCCGAACGGCCGTATATCCCGCGAATCGCCAACACAAACGGCTCATCAAACGTTTCGCCGGGCAAATGAAACAGGGTTAACTCCGCCGGGCGTTCCCGGATTAAGGTGCGGCTGGCGGCCATCATGCCCGACTGCAATTGGGCATTGTTACGGTAGGGGATAAGAATGGTTCTGGTACTGTTCATGGTGTTCCTCCTCCTTTGGGGACATGCTTATGCTAAAAGTATGGTGTCGTTAGGCGGGAAGCAAGTGAGTAACATCATCATTTAACGTGGCAAAAGCTCATGTTTTTGCGCAAAGCAGGGGCAACGGCCGTTGGCTAAAGCAATAGCATAGACTTTGCTGGAGGGTTCAAGTAAACTTGGCCCATCCTGGCAAGGCTGATTGATAAGAAACGGCCGTTGCCTGAACGGGAAGATTGCACACAACATGTCCACTTTTATTGATGCCCTGGCTGGTTACGTTCCCTCTCTAGTGGCGCGGCAAGTTGCCGCTGACCCCACGCCGCTGGCACAAGCCAAAGAGGATCGTTTTGATACGGCCGTTCTCTTTGCCGACATCTCCGGCTTCACCCCGCTCACCGAAGACTTGGTGAACAGCGGCCCGGCTGGCGTGGAAAATCTGTCGCGCATTTTGAACGACTACTTTGGGCAGTTGGTGGATACCGTCACCGCCTACGGCGGGGATATTGTCAAATTTGCGGGGGACAGTTTGTTGGCCTTATGGCCGTCAACGGATTTGGGCCAGGCGACGATGCAGGCGGCGCAGGCGGCTTTGGCCTTGCAAGTGCAGATGATGGGCTTTCGGGCTGGCGAAAAGCGGCAGCGGCTTTTGCTCAAAATTAGCATTAGTGCTGGCGAGGTGAACAGCGGGCATTTGGGGGGGCGTAACGGCCGTTGGGAATTCATCATCAACGGCATCCCCCTATCCGAAGTCAGCATCGCCGAAAAATTCGCCCAACCCGGCCAGGTCGTCGTCGCCCCTTCCGCCTGGCAGCAGATTATGGACCGCTGCCTGGGCTACAAATATGAATCCGGCTACGTGCAGTTACAAACCATCCACAGCCCCGTCACCTTGCAGCCACGCCAAACACCCATGCTGCCCGAAAGCGCCAAAGATGCCCTCTATGCCTACCTCCCCGGCGCAATTAAAGCACGGCTCAATGCGCGGCAAACAGATTGGCTGGCCGACTTGCGCCGCGTCAGTGTCATCTTCATGACCCTGCCCGGCCTGAACCCCGACACCACCCTGGATCGCGCCCAGGCCATCATGGAAACCTTGCAGGCCACCCTTTACCGTTTTGAAGGCAGCGTCAACAAAATTAGCGTAGATGACAAGGGGCTGACACTGCTGGCCGCGCTGGGGCTGCCGCCCTTAGCCCATGAGGATGATGCCGTTTTGGCCGTACAGGCGGCACGGGCCTTGTACACAGCCTTAACCGAATTAGGGTTCCCTTGTGCCGCGGGCGTAACCACCGGGCGGGCCTTCTGTGGCACGATTGGCAACAGCACGCGCCGCGAATACACCATGATTGGTGATGTGGTTAATATGGCCGCCCGGCTGATGCAAAATGCCGTCGCCCACACGCCACCGGGCGATGTTCCTATTTTGTGTGATGAGGTTACATTTGAGGAAGCCAAGAGCCGCCTCCACTTTGCCACGCTGGAGCCGATTCCCATTAAGGGCAAGCAGGGCCTTGTGCCGGTGTATCGCCCTCTGGGAGAGAAGCGGCCGGCCATCCACAGCGAGGAGGCTACCACCATTGTAGGGCGCGAAAAAGAGCGCATGGTTTTGAATGAAGCCTTGCAGCAGTTGATGCAAGGCAAGAGCCAGACGATTGTAATTGAGGGCGAGGCTGGTATTGGCAAGTCGCAGTTGGTGAATAATTTGCAGCGACAGGCAGAGGCCATGCGCGTGGGTGCTTTTGTGGGCAGTGGCACGACGATTGAGCGGGCGGCCTCTTACCATGCCTGGCGCAATGTGTTCAGCCAGATGTTTGATATTGGCATATTGGTTGATCCGCAAGCGCAGCAGCGCCATTTGCACAATTTGCTGGAGGATGAGCCGGAGATTTTGGAGCGAATTTCGCTGCTGAACCCAATCTTGCCCTTTAATTTGCCTGATAATGAGTTGACGGCGCAGATGACGGGGCAGACACGGGCGGATAACACCCGCGATTTGCTGATTCGGCTGCTGCAAGATTCGGTCAATCGTTCGCCCAAGCTGATTATTTTGGAGGATGCTCATCTGCTGGATTCGGTGTCGTGGGATTTGGTGTTGGCGGTGAGCCGACGGGTGCGGCCTTGCTTGTTGGTGTTGGCGCTGCGCCCTATTCCTGAGCCGCGCCCAGAGGTGTATGAGCAGTTGGTAACGGCCGATAACGCCCACCACCTCACGCTAGACACGTTGTCGGCAGAGGAGACGCTGCTGCTGATTCAGAATCGCTTGGGGGTGGCTGCTTTGCCAGGGCCGGTGGCGGATTTGATTTTGGAGAAGGGGGGGGGCAACCCGTTTTTTAGTGAGGAGTTGGCCTTTACGCTGCGGGATACGGGGTATGTGACGATTATTAATGGGGCGTGCCAGGTGTCGCCGCAGGTGGATTTTGAGGCGTTGAGTTTGCCAGATACGGTGCAGGGGATTGTGATGAGCCGGATTGACAGGCTGCTGCCGGGTGAACAGTTGACGTTGAAGGTGGCGAGTGTGATCGGCCGTTTTTTTGCCTATAACACCCTGCGCGATGTGTACCCGATTGGCGAGGATAAGCCGCGCCTGCCGCAATATTTGCAGCAGTTGGAGCAGCGGGCGTTGACGACGATGGATTCGCCGGAGCCGGAGCTGTCTTACACCTTTAATCACATCATTACGCAGGAGGTGGCTTACAATTTGCTGCTGTACGAACAACGGCGGCAGCTTCATGATGCGGTGGCGGTGTGGTATGAGAAGACGTATGGGTTGCAGACAAACGGCCGTGAACAAGATGAAGCCCCCCAGCCCTCGTCGCTGGTTTTGTCTCTGCTTGTCCATCATCATCACCATGCGGGCAATGTGGCGCGGGAGCGGCATTATGCGACGCTGGCGGGGCATCAGGCAGTGCTGCAATTTGCCAATGCGGAGGCGGTGCATTATCTGAGCCGGGCGTTGGAGTTGACGAAGGTGGATGATTATCAGGCCCGATATGAGCTGCTGCTGGCGCGGGAGAGTGTCTATAATTTGCAGGGGCTGCGCGAGGCGCAGGAGCAGGATTTGACGGCTTTGGAAGCGGTGGCGTATGAATTGGGTGAGGAGCGACAGCAAGCGGCCGTTTATGTGCGTTGGGCTAATTTTGCCGCTGCCACCAGCAACTATCCCACCGCCATTGTGGCCGCGCAAGAAGCTATTCAGTTGGCCGAGCAGTGTGGCGACCGAGAAATTGAAGCGGCCGGTTATTTGCAATGGGGCCGCGCCTTGACCAATCAGGGCACATACATTCATGCCCAGCCCCACCTGGAAAAAGCCTTAGAACTGGCCCAGAAAATTGGCGCACACCAGTTGAAAGCCGATAGTTTGCGTGATTTGGGTCTGGTAGCCCGGGGCCAGGGTGATTCGGCCAAAGCGCGTGAATATCATCGGCAAGCCCTCTCCATACGGCGCGAGATTGGCGACCGGCGCGGTGAGGGGCAGAGCTTGAACAGCCTGGGCAGTGCCTCGCGGCTGCAAGGTGAGTTCACCAAAGCCGTTACGTATCACGAAGAGGCGTTGCAAATCTTGCGCGAAATTGGCGACCGGCATGGTGAAGGAACGACGCTGGATGATTTGGCAGGAGCCTGGGCTAATCAGGGCAATTATGAGACAGCGCGGCAGTTTGCCGAGCAGTCGCTGCGGATTAAGCGGGAGATTAGTGACCGCAATGGCGAGGGGGATACGCTCAACACGTTAGGCAATATTGCTGGCAACCAGGGCGAATTGGCTTTAGCGCTGGCTTATCATGAAGATGCGCTGCGGATTAAGCGGGAGATTGGGGATTTGCGGGGGTTGGGGCAGGTGTTGAATAGTTTGGGACTGCTGGCACTGGGGCAAGGGCGTTTTGAGGAGGCGGAACAGTATTTTGCCGAGGTGCTGCCGATTCAGCAGGAGATTGGGAATCGGATGGGGGAGGCATGGGTGTATCACAGCCTGGGGAATTTGGCGGCGGTGTATGGGCAGTTTGGGCGGGCGCTGGATTATGTGATGGAGGCGCTCAAGATTCATCGTGAACTGCATTTCCGCAAGGGGCAGGCGATTACGTTGAATTTGCTGGGGCATGTGTGTCTGGCAACGGCCGATTTTGACGCGGCGAAGGGGCATTTGCTGGCTGGGCTGCGGCTGGCGCGGCAGATTGGTTATCGTAAGGGGGAGGCTTTGCTGCTGGCGGGTTTGGGCTTACTGCATCATATGATGGGGGATGAGGTGATGGCCTATGATTACAGTCAGCAGGCTTTGTCGCTGACGCAGGCGTTGCAGCATCCGTCATCGCAGGGTTTTGCCCTGACGAATTTGGGGTATGCGCTGGTGGGGTTGGGGCGGATGAATGAGGCGATAACGGTGTTGCAGCAGGCGGTTCAACTGCGGCAAAAGACGGGTGAGGCGCATCTGTTGTTGGATTCTTGGGGGGGATTGGCGTATGCGCTGTGGCGGCAGAAGTCGCTGCGGAAGGCGCAGCAGTATGTGGATGAGATTTTGCGGGCGGGGTCGCCCTATTTGCGGGGCAGTTTCCAACCGCTGCGGATTTTGATGACTTGTTATCGGGTGCTGGTGGCGAATGGGGATGAGCGGGCGCTGGTGGTGCTGCAGCGGGCGCATGAGCTTTGGCAGCAGCAGGCGGCTTCGATTGTGGATGAGGAACGCCGCCGCTTTTTCTGGGAGGGTGTGCCACTGCATCGGGAGATTGGGGAGGAGGTAAAACGTCATGCGTAAAATGTCATTAACAGAATGACGTTTTACGGTTTACGCTTTATTCGATCCAGGCGATAACTTGGCTGCCAGGGGGGAGATTGAGATGGAGTTGAAAGTTACATTACGCTAAAGGAGATTGGAGACTAGAGACTGAGCAGTCTCCAATCTCTAGTCTCTAGCAGGCTGTCGGAAAAGTGGTCGTAGGCGCGGTATCCTTACCGCGTTCCCCGAGCGCGAAAGGGATTTCGCGGCTACAAATTGGGGTTCTCCCACAAACTGCTAGTCTCCAAGAAAATGCCAGATTATGCCCTTGCCCACTATACTTAGCCATTACCAGGGCGTACCTGTATGGCTTCGATGGGTGGTTTGCCGCTGGTGGCGATGGTGTCTTGGAGGGAGGCCCAGGCGGTGTGGTCTGGGGTGTTGGGGTAGAGGAGTTTGAGCCAACGGCCGTCGTGGGAATGGCCGATAATGGGCAGCGAATCATGGGCAAGCAGCAGGCCGACTGGGGCAAAATGTTCGCCAGCCCCGGCGTAGAGGGTGGCGGCTTCGCGGCAAAAGGTGGGGATGGCCTGGGGATCGGTGGGGGAGACGGCGGGTGTGTCTATGGCTTCGTTGGGGGCGGCCAGGGAGTTGAGGATGCCTTGTACGTCGGCAAGCTGCCAGGCGGGTTGGGGGGTGACTTGGATTTGCACGATGAGGCTGGGGGTGAGGCGGAGGATGAGGGTTTGTTGTTGGTCGGTGGTGAGGAGGTAGCCAGCGTAACGGCCGTTCGCGGCGGCGGCAAGGGATTGTACGGTGGTGAATTGTGTGCCAATCCAATCCAAGGTGGGCTGCTCGGCGGCAGTTTGCCAACCACTGAAGGCAACTTGCACCAGCCCTTCCGGCCAGGCACAGTTTGTGTCTATTAAGCTGGTGTCGAAGTTGGCCAGGGTGAGGTGGGGCGAGGCAGCGGCGGGCGAGGTGGGGGTGATGCGCCATTGTTGGGGCAGGGCCAAGCCAAAGTTGGTTAAGCTGTCGCGGTAGGTGATCCATTGGTTGGCTTCGTTGGGCAGGAGGATGGGCAGCAGGGGGTTGTCGGTAACGGCCGTTAACGGGCGTGTGGGTATCACCAGTTGCACAGGCTGGGCTGTGGGCGCGGCCTGAACTGGGGTGCAAGCTATCAGCAGTAATAGGATGGTAAAAAGGGTGATGACTTTAGACAACATATGACCTCCTGCGGTTGAGTGGGTGTATTGTAGGTGAGAGAAGGCGGGGGATTTAGACGGCCGTTCCCTGACCACTCACCGTTTTGCCTACGATTGCCCAAAAGGGGAGGCTGATATTTTGGCAAAACTGTTATGCCTTTTTGGGAGCGGGGGTGGTAGAATACGGCCGTTTTGGAAAACTATTGGTGTATTAGTATAGTGGCTTTTTTAACTACACCCATACACCCATACACCTATATACCACTTATGAATTCACAACCCCCTGCCTTACTCGTCCTTGAAGATGGCAGCCAATGGCCTGGCTTGGGCTTTGGCAAAATGGGCGATACCACTGGCGAAATTGTTTTCAACACCAGCATCACTGGCTACCAAGAAATCCTCACCGACCCGTCCTATCACGGCCAAATCATCACCATGACCATGCCCCATATTGGCAACTATGGCGTCGCTCCCGAAGATGACGAGAGCGACCGCGTGTGGGCGGCAGGCTTCGTCGTGCGCAGCCTCAGTCCTATTGTCAGCAATTGGCGGGCGCGGCAAAGTTTACCCGATTATCTGGCGGAGCGGGGCGTGGTGGCGATTACGGATGTCAACACTCGTGCCTTGGTGCGCCATATCCGTACACATGGGGCGATGCGGGCGGCTTTGTCAACGGCCGTTAACCTTGACCCCGAACGCCTACTCTACCTCGCCCGCACCGCCCGCGACATGAACGACCTCGACCTCGCCATCGAAGTCACCTGCTCTGAACCTTACCACTGGACAGAAGCCGCCGATTGGTGGACTCCTAATCGTCAGTCGCCAATCGTCAATCGTAAATTTCACGTCGTTGCTTACGATTTTGGCATTAAGCGGAATATTTTGCGGCTGTTGGCCTCGCGGGGGTGCCAGGTAACGGTGGTTCCGGCGACCATGCCCGCCAGTGAGGTTTTGGCGATGGAGCCGGATGGTGTCTTTTTGTCCAACGGGCCGGGTGATCCGGCAGCTTGCACTTATGCCATTGAGGCTGTGCGCGAATTGTTGGGGCAGAAGCCGATTTTTGGCATCTGTTTGGGGCATCAGATTTTGGGATTGGCTTTGGGCGCGGAGACATACAAGTTGAAGTTTGGGCATCGCGGCGGCAATCAGCCGGTGCAGGTGGCGGCGAGCGGGGCGGTGCAGATTTCTAGCCATAATCATGGCTTTGCTGTGAATGCAGAGACGCTGCCGGAAGGGGTGACCAATTCACATGTGAATTTGAATGACAATTGCTGTGAAGGACTGGACGCACCCAATTATCGCGCTTTCTCGGTGCAGTATCACCCTGAAAGCTCGCCGGGGCCGCATGATTCGGATGAGTTGTTTGATAAGTTTGTGGGGTTGATGGAGGCAGAGATTGGGGATTAGAGATTGGAGATTGGGTGATGTCTTAATGTTCTGGTCGGTGTCCCCCCGCGCCAGCTTGAGTAACCGTGAAGGCACTTCTTTGCCCTCCCCTAGCCCCTCCCTCTGGGAGGGGGATCAGACTCCTTCCCCTTCGGAGGAAGTTGGGTGGGGCGGAGTAGTGCAGAAGAATAAGGAGCAAAATGGGATTATTTGATTGGTTATTTGGCAAGAAAGTGACGCAAATTTCGGTGCAAGAGGCACATAACTTGTTAAAAGGGAAAAACCCGCCGCTGATTGTGGATGTGCGTCAGCCTGCGGAGACGGAAGCGGGGGTGGTGCGGGGGGCGGTGCTGATTCCGCTGACGGAGTTTGGTAAGCGTATGGAGGAGCTGCCGCGGGAACGGCCGATTCTCACTATTTGTCGCAGCAGCCACCGCAGCCCGGTGGCGGCTCGTAAGTTGGTGAAGGCTGGTTATGAGGTGCGGGATGTGAAGGGGGGGATGATTGCCTGGGAGCAGGCGAAGCTGCCTGTGAGAAAGCCGAAGAGAAAAAAGTGATGCTAAATCAGGCTGAGTTGATTGCCGAGTGGAAGCGGGAAGAGGAACGGCCGTTCGTCGGCTGGGATTTCTCCTATTTAGACGGCCGTTGGCACGAAGAAACGCCACCCTGGTCATATACCGAAATGGTGCGTGAGGTGCTGCCTCAGGTAGATTCGCTGCTGGATTTGGGTACGGGTGGCGGCGAGCGGCTGCTGAAACTTCAGGATTTGTGGCCGAGCAAGACGGTGGCAACGGAGGAGTGGGAGCCGAACTTTTTGCTGGCGACGGAACGGCTAACACCGTTGGGAGCGAAAGTGGTGCGAGCTAATGGCGATGAAGTTAGCCCGCTGCCGTTTCCTGACGAGAGTTTTGGCCTGGTGATTGATCGTCATACGGCTTACAACCTGTCAGAAGTGGAGCGGGTGTTGCAGCCCGGTGGGGTGTTTTTGACGCAGCAAGTAGACGGCCGTTGGCTGCAAGAACTCGTCACATTCATGGGCGACGAACCGCAGTTTAGCTACTTCACCCTCAACTACACTCTGGGCAAACTCCTGCGCGAGACCAATTTGCAACTGCAACTGGCCGAAAGCTGGATGGGCTATTTGACCTTTTATGATGTGGGGGCGATTGTTTATTATTTGAAAGCCGTACCCTGGTCAGTAGAAGGCTTCTCCGTTGAAACACACCAGGATAAATTGTTGGCCTTACAATCACGGCTGGATCGCGGCGAAAGTCTGCGCTTCAAAATTGGTAAATTGATATTGAAAGCACGAAAGGGAAGTTTGTGGGAGTGATGCAAATGCTCTCAATTGTCATTCCGACGGATCAGCAAGTCCGTCGAGATTCCTCGGCGGACCTCGGAATGACAGTTGGAAATTGCTGCACTGCCCAAGCTGGCTCGGCCAGAGGCCGGCCAGAGCAAGGCTTCGTTCGGAATGACACATGCAGTTCCAATTATGGTAGGGGTGGGACGGCGCGGATAGGCGTTGGCCGCAGCTCTCGTTCTTTTCTCCGCGCCGTCTCACCCTTTGGTTGCCCAGCGGGGGCGAGATAGGCGGGAGAAAAGGTGCTGGTTATCGGCTAACAGTCTGCCCGCCTGTCCCGCCCTTACCCCAATGATTTTATAATTGGAATTGCTGGAATGACACATGCGTAATAGACGAAAAGAGGAAAACTGTGCCGAAACGAACAGATATTAAAACGATAATGATCCTCGGCTCGGGGCCGATTGTGATTGGGCAGGCGTGTGAATTTGATTACTCGGGGGTGCAAGCCTGCAAGGTGCTGCGCCGCGAGGGGTATCGCACGGTGCTGGTGAATTCTAACCCGGCCACGATTATGACCGACCCCGAATTGGCTGATGCGACCTATGTGGAACCGTTAACGGCCGATCTCGTGGAAAAGATCATCGCCATCGAAAAACCAGAGGCCATCCTGCCCACTGTTGGCGGCCAAACTGCGCTCAATTTGGCTGTTGAATTGGCCGAATCGGGCATTTTAGAGCGGCACCATGTGGAACTGATTGGCGCTGATTTACGCGCCATTCGCATCGCCGAAGATCGCTCCAAGTTTAAGCAGGCCATGATTGCGGCGGGTGTGCCTGTGCCGGTGAGTGCCTTTGTCTACTCGTTAGAAGAAGCCTGGGAAGCGGTCGCTGAGATTGGTTATCCGACGCTGATTCGGGCTTCGTTTACGATGGGCGGCGCGGGCGGCGGCGTGGCGCAGGGGCCAGAGGATTTTGCGCGGGTGGTGTCGCATGGCTTGCGCGAAAGTCCAGTGGGTGAGGTGCTCATTGAGCGATCGCTGATGGGTTGGAAGGAGTTTGAGTTGGAGGTGATGCGCGACCGTGCCGACAACTTTGTTGTGGTTTGCTCGATTGAGAATGTAGACCCGATGGGTGTGCATACAGGCGACAGCATCACGGTTGCCCCCGCGCAAACGCTGACCGACCGCGAGTATCAGCATTTGCGCGATTTGGCGAAGACGGTGATGCAGGCGGTGGGCGTGGAGACGGGGGGCAGCAATGTGCAGTTTGCCGTGAATCCGGCCAATGGTGAGACGATTGTGATTGAGATGAACCCGCGTGTGTCGCGCTCGTCGGCGTTGGCGAGCAAGGCGACGGGTTTTCCCATCGCCAAGATTGCGGCGCTGCTGGCGGTGGGTTATACGCTGGATGAGATTCCCAACGATATTACGCGGGTCACACCAGCCAGCTTTGAGCCGAGTATTGATTATTGTGTAGTCAAAATTCCGCGCTGGAATTTTGAGAAGTTCCCTGGTGTTGACCAGCGCTTGGGGCCGCAGATGAAGAGTGTGGGTGAGGTGATGGCGATTGGGCGCACCTTCCCTGAGGCGTTGAACAAGGCCATTCGTGGCCTGGAGATTGGTGCGCCAGGGTTTAGCCGTCTGTTGGCACAGCAGCCGGGGGCTAATCACACCATGCGCTTCCCCACGGCGCAGCGGCTGTTCCAAATTGCGACTGCTTTTAACAAGGGCATGTCGGTGGCCGATGTGGTGGGCGAGACGGCGATTGACCCCTGGTTTGTGACGCAGTTGGCGGAGATGGTGCGGGTGGAAGAGGAGATTGGGAGATTAGAGACTGGAGACTGGGGACTAAAGACTAATAATCTCCAGTCTCCAGTCTCTAGTCTCCTTCTTAAAGCGAAGCGCATGGGCTTCTCCGACAAGGTGATTGCGGAGGCGATGGGGGTAAGTGAGTTGGTGGTGCGGGGGTGGCGCAAGGAGTTGGGGATTGTGCCGGTTTATTATCGGGTGGATACGTGTGCGGCGGAGTTTGAGGCGTTTACGCCTTATTTGTACTCGACGTATGAGACAGATTGTGAGGCTGAGCCATCGGACAGGCGCAAGGTGATGATTTTGGGCGGGGGGCCAAACAGGATTGGGCAGGGTTTGGAGTTTGACTATTGCTGTGTGCAGGCGTGTTGGGCGCTGCGGGAGTTGGACTATGAGACGATTATGGTGAATTGTAATCCCGAGACGGTGAGTACGGATTATGATACGGCCGATCGCCTTTACTTTGAACCATTGACCTTTGAAGATGTGATGAACATTGTGGAACTGGAGAAGCCGGAAGGGGTGATTGTGCAGTTTGGCGGGCAGACGCCGATTAATTTAACGGCCGAATTAGCCGCTGCCGGTGTGCCCATTTGGGGGACACCGCCTGATTCGATTGATTTGGCGGAGGATCGGGGGCGGTTTGGGGCGTTGCTGCGGGAGTTGGAGATTGACCATCCGGCGTGGGGGATGGCGCATTCGGAGGCGGAGGCGTTGGCAATTGTGCATGAGATTGGTTATCCGGTGTTGGTACGGCCGTCTTTCGTGCTGGGTGGTCGGGCCATGGCCATCGCTTATGATGATGAGTCACTGCTGCGCTTCTTGGGCGAGGCAGCGCGGGTATCGCCGGGCAATCCGGTGCTGATTGACCAGTTTATTGAGGATGCCTATGAGGTGGATGTGGATGCGGTGGGCGATGGTGAGCTGGTGGTGATGGCGGGGGTGATGCAGCATATTGAGGAGGCGGGGGTTCATTCAGGCGACAGTGCCTGTGTGCTGCCGCCGTATAAGATTAGCCTGTACCATTTGAGCATTATTCGGGATTATACGGAGCGGTTGGGCAGGGCGCTGGCGGTGCGGGGGCTGATGAATGTGCAGTTTGCCATTAAGGATGATGTGGTTTATGTGATTGAGGTCAATCCACGCGCCAGCCGTACCGTGCCCTTTGTGAGCAAGGCGACGGGGGTGCAGGTGGCTAAGTTGGCGGCGAAGGTGCAGGCGGGCTGCTCGTTGGCCGAGCTGGGCTTTACGCAAACGCCAGCGGTGGATGGCTTTTTTGTCAAGGAGGTGGCGCTGCCTTTTGATAAGCTGCCGGGGGCGGATACGCGCCTCAGCCCGGAGATGCGGAGTACGGGTGAGGTGATGGGTCATGCGGCCCATTTTGGTCATGCCTTTGCCAAGTCGCAGATGGCGGTGGGGACGCCGCTGCCGACGAGTGGGGCGGTGCTGATTACGGTGAATGATTTTGATAAGTCGGCGGCGATGAAGTTGGGGCGGGATTTGCACAAGATGGGGTTTGAGTTGTATGGGACGGAGGGAACGGCCGTTGCCCTACAACGTATCGGGCTACCAGTGACCACCGTAGCCAAAGCCTTCCAACCCGGGCAGACGACGGTGGATTTGATTAGCTCGGGTACGGTCAATCTCATCATCAATACGCCGCTGGGGCAGCAGGCGTATGCCGACCAGGCGGCGATGCGTTCGGCGGCGATTCAGCATGATGTGTTGTTGATTAGTACGTTGTCGGCGGCGCAAGCGGCCGTGAATGGGATTCGGGCGTTACGGCAGAAGGAGTTGCAGGTGCGGAGTTTGCAGACGCATCATGGGGTGGACAACAACGAATTGAAGAAATGAACAAATTGGGGGTAGGCTACAACAGATTTGAGTAGGAACAGATGAAGAAGGAAATCGTCAATTGGGTTGGTATTTCTCGCTACTCCTGATTCATGGTACACTGGCAGCAGTTGATTAATAGTTGACGGAGAAAAATGATGAATCGAATGAATCGCATCACCATAAACCCCAACATTTGTCATGGCAAGCCAACCATTCGCGGCTTGCGCTATCCAGTCGAAACGATGCTTGAACTCCTTAGCGCGGGTATGTCTATCGAAGAAATCTTGGAAGATTACGAAGACCTGGAACGAGAAGATTTGTTGGCTGTTTTGGATTATGCCACACGCCTGAGCCGCATTAAACGCATTGAACCTGTTTTAGTATGAAGTTTCTGGTTGATGCCCAGTTACCCCGCCGATTGGCAACGCTTTGGCAACAAGCAGGCCATGACGTGCTTCATACATTGGATTTGCCCCTCGGTAATCACACACCAGATAAAATCATTAATGAATTTTCTCTTCAAGAGCAGCGCGTCGTTGTGACGAAAGATGTTGATTTTGTGGATTCTTATTTGGTTAGCCAAAAGCCCTGGAAATTGTTGCTTGTCTCCACAGGCAATATTCGTAATGATGAGTTGGTGGCTCTGTTTGAATTGAACCTGGTACAACTAGCGGAGGGGTTTGAGACATTTGATTTCATTGAAATTAATCAACGTGAAATTATCTTCCATTCGTAATTGGTAGCGGCGATTCAGTATGATGTGTTGTTGATTAGGTCGTTGTCGGCGGCGCAAGCGGCCGTTAATGGGATTCAGGCGTTACGACAGAAGAAGTTGCAGGTGCGGAGTTTGCAAGCGCATCATGGGGTGAAGATCACGTAACATGTCCATACCAAAAAGGATCTCCAGCAAGTGAAAACCCTTCCTCGAAGATAAGTGACATCCGCTCAATGTGTCTGTCTAAGAGAGCATCTATCTCTGAAAATGATTTTCCGCCAAAATGTTCGATGGTTTGTAATCTATTTGCTTCTGGCTTTAGTGAAGTCGTAAGTTTCTCCTCAATTGCGTAATGGACAAGTAGATTTCTTAAGATAGATTTTTTTCGTAACCACCGACTATCGGGATTTCCTAGAGCATCCCCAAGAAGATTAACGGTATCTTTAGGAATTGATGAACTAGATCTCAGTTGATTTTGTATGGTTCCTATATTGGAATCTGCATGATAGGCAACAATGAATTTCAGTCTAAACTGAGTATGACCAGCAACGGGTAGTAATGGTTGCATGATGTAGCGCATGTAGTTTAAGTTGACAAGCAACAAGGTCATACCAGTGGCTAATTCTATCGGTGCATTCCCCAACAATCCGCGTTTATAAAATGCTGATGACTTAATGTCTCTCATTTTGATAGTTCCTGACAATACCGTTAAAGGGGTTGGGGTTGGCATTGGAAGCCCGAACAAATTGACTAATGTTGTAGTATATGCACCAATCGCTTTTCCAATTGCAAAGGCTTTTGTAGAGATATTACGATCATCACCAAAACTAAATGCAGTTGCATGAGTTGTAGAGAAAACGTGTTCATCGTAAATCGAAAGACCAAGATCGGGCTGAATGGCCCTTTTTAGTATGCCCCAAAAGCCGGTATGAGGTTTCATGAAGAACTGTGTCTGACGTTGTGAAACCTCGGCCAATTCGTTTGCAACTTGCTCAACAGATTTTTCAGGATTATCCAGCAATTTTGCTCGGTGACGTGTGGGCTGTACCTGAGTTGCTAACTCTTCCAATAATGTGTCAGCAACATCAGGAGCTAGCTTTTTGAGCGTATTATAGCTTTCGACAATATACATTGAAGCAGGTGGCAATAATCCATGGGCTAATAACCCTGATTGAGAGTGATCTTTCATGCCTAAAAGCAAAGACATAAATGACACTGTATCATGTGCAATTGCTTCAAGTGCTTGTGGTTGCTTAAAAACTGGTGTTTCAGACATTAATTTTTTAAGATTGGCTTATCGATTTTTCTTGCAAAAACCTTGCAACATTTGACAGTATACAATGTTTTTGTTTGTCAGCCATTTCTTTTGTCTATTTATGCCGTTTCTTCATAGTTATTAGAGAAGCTGTAAGTGGAAATGTCGAGGGAGAAGTATGTGGAAACGGCCGTCTACCCCCAAAACAACTTGAGACATGAACGAAAGGAGAGGAAACGCAAGGCGTTGCAGTTATGATGTGGGGGATGGGGTGTGAGGGGAAACGGCCGAATTGACTTGTACTTTTGTGGTATACTCGCAGCTATTGATAGCAACCGTATGAGGTGAACATGATGCTGAAAGAGACATTGTGGCAAGAGATTGATTCTTTGCCAGAAGCCCAATTGAAAACCTTGTGGGACTTTGTTCAATTTTTGCAATATATGGCACAGCAAAATCCAGCAAGCCAGAAGATGCGCCAACGCATTCCTGGCTTGGACGCAGGCACAACCTGGATAAGCGACGATTTTGATGAACCTTTGCCAGATTCTTTTTGGTTTGGGGATGATGTGAATGATGAAGCTGCTGCTTGATACTCATGCCTTTATCTGGTGGTATAACGAGCCACAGCGGTTGCCAGCCAAGGTGTTGGCGGCTTGTCAGAATGTAGAAAACAGCTTGCTGTTGAGTGTAGTTAGTGCTTGGGAGATGCAGATCAAGGTGCAATTGGGCAAGCTGCGCCTGGCTAGACCTTTGCCAGAAATTATTCGGCACCAACAAGAGCAAAATCAACTGCAAGTTCTGCCCATTACTTTGCCAGTTGTGTATGCTCTGGATAATTTGCCGCTAAACAACCATCGTGATCCTTTTGACCGCTTACTTATTGCTCAAGCGCAAGTGGATCAGTTGTTGTTGGTTAGCAATGACAGCCAGTTTGGGCAGTATGCTGTTTCGATGTTTTGGAAGTAAGGGGGATAGGTCAAGACGTTGGCTGTGGTCTGCCCATACAGCGCCAGTTCGGCCTCAGTTAAGCAGGCGCTTGACACAGTGTATTGGTTAACCATACGGCCGTTAATTGTTCTAGTTGGTATGGAAAGTTCATCAAGTCTCCTCGACCTTTGACTTACGCTAACGCTGACCGCAAGGCCTGGTAAGAAGACAGGCCCGTCCTCGGCTCGACTGTCTTACGCCAGATGGTGTCTATCTCCGCCCCAATCTCGGAAGGGAGTTCGGCCCCGTGACCGACCATCAGGCCATTTCCAATATTGCTGGTGGTCTCACTGGGCGGCCAGAGATTATCTTTGGCTGCCGCGGCCTGCTGCAAGCGCTCGGAAAATTTCGATTTGTGGGCCAGCATAAACTCAAGCGAAGCCCGTTCACATACCAGATTCAGCAAATCTTGATCCAGCTCAATACCCAGAAAGTGAGCGATGGTCTGGACTGTTGCTGGTAAATCAGCCTTCATCCCTTCAAAAGTGAGTGGTAACACCTGGCGATTATGACGCTGCTCCCACCACGAAACGAGATGATCCCAATAGCTCCACCCATCCAGGCGCAAGGAGTGGCTGGCAAATTCGGTCATTGAGACCACGCCAGCTTGCCAATGCCAACCATTGAGGAAGTGATACATAGAGACCAAGACATCTTTAGGATCGCGGAAGGCAACGATGTAACGCCCTCCTTTGGGGATGTTCTGCCAACTGAGATGGCTTTTGAATGCCTGGAAACCACCGCGCTGAGGGGCATGGATATTCATTCCTAAGCGATGGGCCATCTCTAGCCAGGGGATGACCTGTGAGATGTCATCGAAATCCATATCGCCCTGGGTGCGTAGGCTATGGACAATTTGTTGCAGCCAGGTAGCACTGAATTTGTCGGCGGGTGTAATGAAAAGGGCGCTGGGCTGGGGTTGGTAGGCCAGACCGTGCTGTATACTTTCTGTCACAATAGGAGCCCGCGTTTGCTGCAGGCGCTCTGTATATTCGCTCAGTGAAGCGGGACGGGTGAGGGTTTGGGGTGTGGTCATAAGATTTTTCTCCTTACAATGTTAAGAATTGATTGCACGTCAGGCTTCAACTTGAAATTCCGGATTAAAACCACAAATAACATGTAGAAAGTGTGAGAGCTACTCCCGGAGAGTATATGATTATTTGTTATAAACAACCAACAAAATTCAATATCAAAACGAGGCGTTGCAGTTGTGGTGTGGGTGATGGAGTGTGAGGGGATGACGACAACGAATTGGAGAAATAAACGAATTGAAGAGTGCTGCAATGGATACTTCGGCCAAGTCAGCACAAGGTGGTAAAGAGATTCCTGTGCCTCAGTTTCGTCCAGTAATTTATCAGCTTGATAGCGCGTTGTCGGTGGTGTAAACGGCCGAATGGTGCACTCCAGATTGGAGAATGGAACGGATGGGGAAGTTGTTTGAGGTGTTGGTGGGGAGGAAACGGCCGTCTTTGCCAATTGCGTTTTATCATGCTCCTACTGTGCACGTAACATGTTAAGCGGGAGCATCAGTCATGTACCTGGCCTACAGTCGGCATGTTCAACGCAGGTTTTGTTTCGTGAAGGAAACGGCCGTCTACTCCCACAACAACTTGATACATGAACAAAAGGGGAGGAAACGGCAAGGCGTTGCCGTTGTGGGGTGGGTGATGGGATGCGAGGGGAAAAATGGCCTTAGCTGCTGAGGAATGTAAAGCTGTTCTTGATATTGACGAATAGCTCCTCACGGTAAGTATTGAATTCCGCCAACGCACAATCGGTGCAGATGAAGGTCATGCTGTAAATCGTGTAATCTTTGACAAACACGTATCTCAGAGCATACGCATTTTTGCCGTTGTACCGTTCCAAAACATAATATTTGGTCGGAATCCCATCAATTTCATCATCCCCATTTTCCAGAATGGCCCGACCAAGACCCACGCCATAATCGCTTTCAGCCATGGGCAAAAAGGCTTCATCTGGTGAAGTGGCATATTTAATCCTGAATTCCTCTTGCAGGATGATGCCAATTTGGGCATTCGGCCGTTCCGCAAAAAGTGTTCCGCCCATCTCGTTTTGGGCCACTTCCCAGGAAGCAGGAACATTAAAACGGTATTTCTCTCCACTCGCTTCGCCAAGTAAATCGGTTTCTATGGTTAGGGGTACTTCATCGCTGTCAGGGGCTAGGGCAGCCGATTCGTCAACGGCTGGCGTTGTTTCCAACATCTGCTGGCTGTTACAGCTTGCCAAAACCAGGAGGAGGATCGTCAATAAACAGAGCAGATTTTTGTTTTTCTTGTTCATCGTCACATGTCGCCTCGGGCAGAGGCACGCAACAGAGGCCCATAAATGCCTGGTTCCGAATTGGGAATGACGGCAGCCCCCACCGTGCGCTCATACCAGGCCACAGGGCCAGCCCAACCGATGGCCGCATAGGCATACCGCTCATCGCGCATGGCGGCCAGGGTGCGGATGAGCAGCACCGCGCCAACACCTTGCTGACGATATGTGGGCAGTACGCCCATTGGGCCAAACATACCTTTGGTATTGTTATCATAACAAGCAAACCCAATCAGCAGTTCACTGGGACGGTCGTAAGAATGCTGCGGCACGTGATGGGGATCGCCCAAAACGGCGATATAACAGGCCGATGGCTCACGTAGGGCAGAGATATACACTTCTTCGGCCCAGATATCGCTAAAATGGGTTCGCACCCACGCAGAGATCAGGGAACTCTCGGTGGGTAGGGAGCGCCGAATGCAAATGGAGGCTGCCCTTAAGGCAGTTTCGGCCGCAGTTGCATCTGGCAGGTCATATAGTTTCACCAATAGATCAGACATAATTTCACCTGAGCCAGAGTTTATACTGTTTTGGGGGGCAAAGCATATTTATGCCCCATTATGCTGCTTGAGGGCACAACTGGATAATTGCACGAGGGGTTATAAATGGGCAATGGGGAGGAAACGGCCGTTTCCTCCCCATGTTATCTTGCTACAAAAAGTCCGTTTACTCCTTGCCCTTTGCATACATCGCCGCCGGGTTATATTGCGGGCGATTGGGGACAGGGGAGCGGCGCACGGGTGTTGGCGGTAGTGCGGTTGGTTCGGGTGTGGGCGGTGGGGTTGGTTGGCGCAACGGCCGTTGCCCCACAGAAGCTGTCGGCTGCATAGACGGCCGTTGTGCTGGCTGCACAGGCTCAAACAGATGCTCACCGGCCACCGAAAACGCGCCAATAAACAAAATGCGCGTCAGCCAAACCAATGCCGCCACAAAAATAGGCACAATCTGCAACAACTGCTCACGGCTCAAAACCTCATTGCCAAAGCTGTGATTCAGCAGCGTCAGAGACACCGCCCACCAGGTCATCGCCGCATTCAGCGTGGCGCCCAAAAGCCAGGCTCCCATCAAATACCAGATCGCCTTTTGTTCCGCTTCCCCCTGCTCGGGGGTAAACAGGCGGGCTAAGCCAGCAAAGTCAATGGCACAAAAAGCAATCGCCAAAATGCTAGCCCAAGTCACACCCATAAAGCTCACGCTGCCCAAAAAATCCTGCAAAGCATAGCGCGTGGTATCGTAATTAAAAGCTTCAAAAGCAATCAGGGCGGTCGCCATAATCAGGCCAATCATTGTTTTGCGAGAAACATAAGTGCCTAATATTTGCCAATCAGAACGGCCGTTACCCCGCCCATATCCCCTTTCCTGTCTGATCAGATGCTCGTTCTGCATGATCCTCTCTCCTTGCCAATGTCAAACTGCTTAACATTGTTCTGCTTCCTGCCCTATTAGGGCTTATCTGCACCAATCTCATCATGGTTTTTGTGAGGCGTGTTATGTTCTAAAATTTAGCACACTTGTTCTAATTCGTCAATAGATGTCACACTTGTTTTCCTGCGAAAATGAAGCAAACAGAGGCACTCAAAACGGCCGTATCACCACCCTCCCCTATTCATTGCCAGAACCTTGCCAGCATGATAACATCACCCAATACGCAGAATATATAACTGATATATCAGTTGCATGTAAACATTAGGAAACAACAATGACAACTCCCCTGGTAGCTAATGGTGTAGAGATAACAAACGGCAGCAGCCGCTTCCCCTCTCTTAGCCAGCAAGCCTACGAGCAGATCAAACACAAAATTGTCTCCCTACAGCTGCGTCCCGGCCATGTCATTGATGAAGGCGTGCTGATTGAGGAGTTACAATTAGGTCGTACCCCTATTCGAGAAGCCCTTAAGCGGCTGGCGCTGGAAAAACTGGTGACGATTGCTCCCCGGCGCGGCATGTTCGTCACCGAGATTGGCATTACCGATTTACAGCGGCTGTTTGAGGTGCGGCTGGTTCTAGAGTCTCAGGCAGCGCGGTTAGCGGCCGTTCGCGGCTCCAGGCACCATTGGCAAGAGATGGAGGCTGTATTGAATAAGCTGCCGGATGAGGAACGGCCGTTTACCAACCAAGAACTCATCGCCATAGACGAAGCCTGCCACCGCATTCTCTACGAAGCCACCGACAATATTTTCCTGCACGACACCCTGAACATGCTTTATGCCCTCAGCCTGCGCCTCTGGTATTATGCCCTGGCCCGGGTTGGTAATATGGAAACGGCCGTTCTCGAACACCGTCTCATCCTCGAAGCCCTACAACAACAAAACCCCGACCTCGCCGCCCAACGGCTGGAACGGCACATCCAAACCTTTCAAGAAGAGATTCAAGCAGCAATGCTTGGGAAATAAGAGACTTGAGACTAGAGACTAGGTAAGCAAAGCGGCATAGTCCCCAGTCTCCAGTCTCCCAATTAAGGAGTAAAAATGGGACGTATACGCGAAAGACGAAGGGGTGGGCAGCGAGATAATGCAGCGGTAACGGCCGTTGCCAAAATCGCCCAGCCCATCAACAACCTGCCCACCTACGACATGATCAGCGCAGAAGGCATCGAACTGATTCACGAAAAATCACTCGAAGTCCTCTCCGACGTGGGCATAGACTTTTACGACGACGAAGCACAGGCCACCCTCAAAGCACATGGCGTCAAAATGATCGGCGACACCGCCTACTTCGACCGCGAAATGGTCGCCGAATACATTGCCAAAGCACCCAGCCAATTCACCCAACAAGCCCGCAACCCCGACAACAACGTCACCATCGGCGGCAAGCACATCTGCTTCGCCCCCGTCTACGGCCCCCCCTTCGTCTACAACCAGGATCGTGGCCGCCGCGAAGCCACCCTCGCTGACTTCATCAACTTCGTCAAAATGGCCTACTCCTCGCCCTACATTCACCACTCCGGCGGCACCATCGTCGAACCCACCGACGAACCCACCCACACCCGCCACCTGGACATGGTATACAGTCACATCAAATACAGCGACAAAGCCTTCATGGGCAGCGTCACCTCCAACGCCAACGCCGCCGACAGCGTAAAAATGGCCGAAATCCTCTTCGGCGCTGAGGCCATCCGCCAAACACCCGCCGTGCTTGGCCTCATCAACATCAGCAGCCCCCGCCGCCTCGACGACCGCATGTTGGGGGCCATGAAAGCCTACGTCGCCGCCAATCAACCCCTCATCATTACCCCCTTCCTCTTTTCGGGGGCGATGGCTCCCGTCGGCATTGCCGGCACGCTCATCCAACTCAACGCCGAAGCCCTGGCCGGCATCCTGATGGTCCAAATGTTCAACCCCGGCAACCCCGTCATTTTCGGCGCGTTCCAAACCAATATTGATTTACAAAGCGGCGCACCTGTTTTTGGCTCGCCGGAAAGCCAAATAGCCCTGTACGCCGCCGGACAGTTGGCGCGGCGGCACGGCCTGCCCTATCGCAGCAGCGGCATGTTCACCAGCTCTAAAATTGGCGATGCCCAGGCCGCTTACGAATCGGTGATGACGATGAAGGCGGGCATTTTGGCGCGAGTCAACTTCACGCTCCATTCGGCAGGCTGGCTGGAAGGCGGCCTAGCTGCTGGCTATGAGAAATTTGTGATGGACTGCCAACTGTTGGGCATGTTCCACACCTTCATCAAAGGTTTGGATTTGTCGGAAAATGGCCTGGCGATGGAGTCATTGCGCAACGTGAGCGTCAACGACCATCACTTAGGCACGCCCCATACTATGGCCAACTTCCGCACCGCCTTCTACCGCTCCGACCTGTTCGATTACAACTCGTTCGAGCAGTGGTATGAGGAAGGGGCCTTAACGGCCGAACAAAAAGCCAACAAAAAATACAAACAAATCCTGCGCGACTACGAAGCCCCCGCCCTCGACCCCGCCCTTGACGAAGCCTTGCAGGAGTTTATGACCAAACGGAAAGGGGAGATTAAACCAGAATATTAAAGAGACTGGAGACTAGAGACTAGAGACTCTGTAGGTATTTCAGTCTCCAATCTCTAGTCTCCAATCTCCATTTATTGGAGTAACACATGAGCAATTTACCAACAAAAGCAAAAGTAGTAATCGTCGGTGCAGGGATTGTGGGGAACTGTGTGACCTACCATCTGGCACGTTTGGGCTGGACAGACATCGTGCTGCTGGATAAGGGGCCGCTGCCCAATCCGGGTGGCTCGACAGGCCACGCCTCGAACTTCATTTTCCCTGTGGATCATGGCAAGGAGATGGCCTTTTTGACCTCGGACAGCATGAAGCAGTACAAAGAATTGGGCGTCTTCACCGAAAGTGGTGGTATCGAAGTAGCCCGCACGGAAGCCCGCATGGAAGAGTTCCGCCGCCGCATGGCCTCGGCCAAAAGCTGGGGCATCGAAGGCCATCTGCTGACAACGGCCGAAGTGAAGGAAAAAGTACCCTTCATCAACGAGGACATCATCCTCGGTGGTTTCTACACCCCTTCCGTCGGCGTGGTGGATTCGCTGCGGGCAGGCACTTTGATGCGCGAATATGCTACCGATAAGGGTGTGCTGACGATTTCGGCTAATACAGAGGTGTTGGATGTGGTGGTGGAAGAGGGGGCAAACGGCCGTTCCCACGTCAAAGCCATCGTCACCGACCGCGGCACCATCGAAACAGAGTACATCGTCGTCGCCTGCGGCGTGTGGAGTCCGCGCATCGCCAAGATGGCCGGGGCCACCATCCCCCTCACCCCCGCCGTGCATCAGATGATCACTGTGGGGCCATTGGAGCAGTTAGAACACACCGTTGGCGAAATTGAATACCCCATCGTGCGCGATATGGACACCTTCTGCTACGAGCGGCAGCACGGCAGCGACATGGAAGTCGGTTCCTACGCCCATCGCCCCATCCTGCACGAGCCAGACGACATTCCCTCGATTGAAGAGTCGGCCCTATCCCCCACCGAACTGCCCTTCACACAGGAAGATTTTGACCCGCAGTTGGAACAGGCTTTGGAATTGATGCCCGAAATTTTGGGCGATGAACGAGCGGGCGTGCGCCATGCCATCAATGGCCTGCTCTCGCTGACGCCGGATGGCTACCCACTCTTGGGCGAGACGGTGGAAGTGCAGAATTTGTGGTCGGCAGCGGCCGTTTGGATTAAAGAAGGCCCAGGCGTAGGCCGCATGATTGCCGAGTGGATGACGCATGGCGTTTCTGAAATTGACCCGCACCACTCCGACATCTCCCGTTTCTACGACTATGCCCGCTCCAAGACCCACATCAACGCCCGCACCAGCGAAGGCTTCAACAAAACCTACGGCATCGTCCACCCCCGCGAGCAGTGGAACTCCAACCGCTACCAGCGCGTCAGCCCCATGTTCATCCGCGAGAAGGAATTAGGCGCAGTCTTCTTCGAGACCGGTGGCTGGGAACGGCCGCAGTGGTACGAATCCAACAAAGCCCTACTCGAAGAG
>JACKBT010000019.1 GCA_020634415.1 Ardenticatenaceae bacterium | reverse complement strand
TGATATGACGGTGGTGGGAACGGCCGTTGATGGTGAAGATGCCATCCAACAAGCAGCCACCCTCAACCCCGATGTCATCTTGCTCGACCTGCAAATGCCGCGCAAGACAGGTTTGGAGGCCATTCAGGAAATCAAAACGGCCGATCCCCAGGCCCGCATCCTCATCCTCACCAGCTTTAGCGAAGACGATACCGTCTTTGCCGCCATTAAAGCAGGGGCCTTGGGCTATCTGTTAAAAGATTCATCGCCACAGGAATTGATTCAGGCCATAAGGAACGTGCATAACGGCCGTTCCTCCCTCCATCCCGACATCGCCCTCAAAGTCATCCGCGAACTCAACAAACCCCCCGCCCACCTGCCCCTCACCGAAGAACCCCTCACCGAGCGCGAAGTAGAAGTCCTCAAACTCGTCGCGCAGGGTCTTTCCAACCAGGCCATCGCCGACAAACTCATCGTCAGCGAACGCACCGTGCGCACCCACCTCAGCAACATCCTCAGCAAACTCCACCTGGCCAACCGCACCCAGGTGGCCCTCTACGCCCTGCGCCAGGGCATCGCCTCTTTAGATGATGAATAGACCAGGCGGATGATGGCTCTTTAACGGGCCATCATCCGCCTGAATTCATCTAGCCGCCAGACTCCACAGCATCGAGTGCGGGCGAGAGAATATCGGTGGCATTGTTCACATTTTGGCGGGCTGCACCCCACTGCTGAGAGGGAATACCCCCACCGCCAGGATTCGCCAGAAAATCGCGGCAATTTTGGGTCATATCCCAGGCTCCCACAGAGAACACCTGGATCGCCTCCCGGTAAGCCCCATAGCCATACTGAATCAATTGACTCGTCCCCGACACATCAAATGTGGGAGCCAGGACGATAGCATCATAAGTGTTCACCACTTCATTGCAGTCAATGAAACCCATGCCTAAAGCCGTGTCAATCATACCGCCAAAAGACAGCATCCGGTCATGGGTCAGGCGCATGGCCGTCACGACCTGCTCCTCGATAGAAGATACCGGTGGCGTGGTCGGCTGGGGATTGGCTGTTTGGGGTGCGGGGGTATTGGTGGGCACGGCCGTTGGTACGGCCGTGGGGGGTTCGGTTGGCTCGGGCGTAGCTGTTACCACCTGCTCCACAATGCGCGTTACCTCCACTGCCACTTCTACTTCAACCACCACCTCACGAGTCACTTCTACTTCTTGAATAACTGCCTCGGTTACAACCACTTCTACCGTCACGGGGACTTCCATGATGACAGTGGCTTCCACCTGTTCGACAACGGGGGTTTGGGCCGCCAGGGTTTGCTGAACGGCCGTCTCAATCGCCTCTGGATTAGCACAAGCCACCAACAAAAGGAACAACAACAAAAACAACTTCTTCATTTAGGCACCTCTTTTAATAGTCTGAAAACGATTTGTGTAAATTATACGGCCGTTCAGCCACGCCATCCAATTTTTTTTCCACAATTGGGCCACACGCAATGCACCCCATACACCCACCTAAAATAAGAAGCGCCTGAGAACAAACACATAAAACCCACCTCACACAGCGTCCATAGAAAAGTTGAACACGCAGTCCCCGTTCATACACCAATTCACAAACTCTTTATGGAGGAGCCAAACAGATAGGCTATAATGAACACCAACATCGCAACCCCTTTTACAAACCAATCATCAGGACAAACAAAACAAGTGAGCAACGAACAACACAATCGCTGGCAGTGGCAATTACAAGCATCCCCCCAGGCCCTATGGCCCTATGTGGCCGACACAGACCGCTTCAACCGAGACACACTGCTGCCACCCGTGTCCCCAATCCTAAGCGACGACGGCTCCCAAACCTTGAACAATGCCCGTCGCCGCCTCAAGTTTCGTCTGCCTCTCGTCAACATCATCTGGGAAGAAGAACCATTCGAGTGGAGCTACCCCACCCAATTCGGAGTCATTCGCAACTATCTCACTGGCCCGCTGCGGCAAATGCGTACCCTCACCCAACTAGAACCCTTACCCCAAGGCGGCACGCAATTGACCTATGAGGTATGGATTCAGCCGCGCAATGTGTTGGGCCGTTTTGGCTGGCCGTTCGTCGCCACCTACTCCAAACAGCAATTTGGCCGGGTTTATGCCCAATATGATGAAATGGCTCTGGCAAATCAGATGCCGATGAGCCGGGCTTCTGGCAAATTTGCCTCTGGCGGGCAGGCCCGGTTGGCACAAATCACCCAACGACTGCTGACTCAGCAGCAAGACGGCCGTTTCGTCCAAAAACTTACCGAATTAATCACCACCGCCGATGACATGACCCTCGCCCGCCTGCGCCCCTACGTCTTCGCCCGTGAATGGGGCATCACCCGCCACGAAGCCTTACAGCTTTTCCTGTTTGCCACCCGTGAAGGGCTGCTCACCTTGCAGTGGGATGTCCTCTGCCCCTTCTGCCGCGGTGCCCAACAAACCCACGATCATCTGTCAGATATTGAAACCAACGTCCATTGCAGCAGTTGCCAGATAGACTTCAACGTCAACTTCAACCAATCTGTCGAGTTGACCTTCGCCCCCAACGAGAACATCCGCCCCATAGAACGGCTGGAATTTTGCATTGCTGGCCCCAACGTAACCCCCCACATCATCAGCCAGCAGCTGCTGCCGCCACGCTCCCGCCGCACCGTGATGCCCGAGTTGGAAAACGGCCGTTACCGCTGCCGCACCCTCTCCCTACCGGGCAGCCAATACCTGCAAGTCAGCAACAATGGCCTGGCCCAAGTCGAAATTTTCGCCGATGAACAAGGCTGGCTGGCCGAAGAGCTGCAGCTTGCCGCCCAACCCACCCTGGCCCTAGAAAACCGCACCGATGAAGAACAGCTCCTCATTTTAGAGCGCATGGCCTGGAGCGACGATGCCGCCACCGCTGCTGAAGTCACCACCTTACAGCAGTTCCGCGACTTGTTCGCCGATGAGGCCCTGCGCCCCGGTGAACAAATCTCCGTCGGCAGCCTCACCATCCTCTTCACCGACTTGCGCGATTCCACGCGCATGTACCGCGAAATTGGCGACGCCCCCGCCTTTGGCCTGGTGATGAACCATTTTGATGTGCTGCGCGAGACGATTACGGCCGAAAATGGGGCCATCGTCAAAACCATTGGCGATGCTGTCATGGCCGTCTTCCGCCATCCCGTGGCCGCCTTGCGGGCAATTCTGGCCGCACAAGATGCTTTGAGTACGCCACCGCCGGGAGAACGGCCGTTGCTCCTCAAAGCCGCCCTCCACTACGGCCCCAGCATCGCCGTCAATCTCAACGAGCGCCTCGACTACTTCGGCAGCACCGTCAACATGGCCGCCCGCCTGGAGAAATTCTCACAAGGCGGCGATGTCATCATGACCGAAACCATCTACCATGACCCCGAAGTGCAAGAATACCTCACCCACCAAACCCAACGGCTGCACACCCACTCCTTCATGGAAGAACTCAAAGGCTTCGACAACGAATCATTCACCCTCTGGCGGCTGGTGCGCCGCAAAGGGTAATTAAGGAATGGGGTGATTGGGCCATCACCCCATTCCCCCTACTCCCCAAACTCCCCTTCATACGTCAACACATGAATATTCGTGCCTGTACCATCGGCAATTTCGGCATACAAGAAATAAGTGCCGTCTAAGTAGGCCATATCTGTGGCATAAACCGCCCGCCAGGGAGTCACGTCGGTCGCCTTGAAAATGGGTGTTGCCTGGGGCATCACTGTCCAACTCAGGCCATCTTCGCTAGTAGCATAAGCAAGCGTCGTTGGCGCACCCGAAAGCGGATCGTTGCGGAAGATCATGCGCCAGCCATCCTCCGTGCGCCACACTTTAGGGCCAAAAATCTTGCGTTCACTCCAGAGCGCATCACCCGCTTCCAGCACGGGGCCGTCCTGCTTTGTCCACGTCATGCCATCGGTTGAGGTGGCCAGACCAATGGCGGCATCGAGATTGGCATTGGTGTTGCCTGTGTAATAGAGGTAATATGTGCCATCATCGTGCCGCACCACATACGGATTGGCTATGGAAAAACTGTCCCAACTATCGGCATCAGCTTCTAAAGCGGGGCTTGCATCAGGTGTCCAGGGGCCGGTGGGCGAAACGGCCGTTGCCCGACCAATAGCACTGGGCACCACACCACTCATCGTCGGCCAGGTATAGAAATACATCACCCACGTGCCATCATCTTCCACAAACACATTAGAGACGAGCAGCGTATGTCCCGCATAGCCAACATCTTCAGCCCGAATCACCGGCTCATCGCCCTGGCGCGTCCAGTTCAGGCCATCGGGCGATGTGGCATAACCGACGAGGATTTCACTAGGCGGCCAGCCATGAATGGCGTTATAAAACAGGTGGAAAAGGCCATCGTGGTACACAACTGCGCCCGTATCGGTGTAGATGGCATCGAAGGGGCTGTCCGCTTCGGGCTTGGGCAGCATGGGCTGTGTGGGCGGGTTGACGGGGGTGAAGAGGATGGGTTGGGGAACGGCCGTTGGCTCTGGCCGCGGTGTGGCCGTAGGTTCGGGCGTGTGGGTGGGCGGCAGTTCGGTGGCAGCAGGTTGGGGTGTGGCCGGGGCCACCTCATTGGCCGGTGTGCTGCAAGCGGCCGTCAGCAGGAAACCCAGTAAAACAGTAAAGTGCCAGTAACGCTTCATCATTCATCTCCTCAAAGTGATTTAGTGGGTAATACGTCCAGGGCAAGCGTTTTAATGAGTTTGCCCCCTAAGCACGGTTGAAATCACCCCTTAGCTATTTGGTACTTACTACCGCAGATGTTATCCTAAAGGTTGCTTGGATCAGGTGGCAGCAGCAGCTAATCTAATCCATCTGACAGAGGGGCCAATGAACCAACCGCAGCGGGCAACACTTATGGGAGTTTTGTTAACCAGTTTAGCCATATTGACGTTGGAGATTGTTTTCACCCGCGTCTTTTCCGTGTTGATGTGGTATCACTTTGCCTTTATGGTCATCTCGCTGGCCTTGTTGGGCAGCGGGGCGGCGGGGGTCTGGTTATATTTGGCAGACGGCCGTTTCCCCCCTGCCAAAATCAACGAACGACTCACCCTCCTCGCCCTCCTCTTCGCCTTCGGCACCATCGCCGCCTTCCTCCTCTACCTGCAAATCCCCTTTGAATTCAAAACCATCAGCAAAGAAGGACTGCACTGGCAAACCGTCGGCTGGCTGGCCCTCATCTACCTGGTACTGTCCATCCCCTTCCTGCTGGGCGGCGCCACCATCGCCCTGGCCATCAGCCGCTTCAGCCGCGACGTGGGGCAGGTCTACTTCTACGATCTCATTGGGGCCAGTTTGGGCTGCTTACTCAGCGTGCTGGCCCTGACAGTGATGGGCGCGGGCAGTGCCGTGCTGCTGGTGAGCGTGATGGGCGGCGTAGCTGCCCTGCTCTTCGCCTGGGCCACACCGCAGCGCGGCTGGCGCTGGCTCAGCGGCCTCACCGTGCTCCTCCTGCTGGGCGTGCTGCTGAGCAACCTGTCTGGGCAGTGGCTGCAAGTGCGCACCCGCGGCGGCTATGATGCCAAAAACGTGATGGTCTACGAAAAATGGAATGCCCTGGCCCGCGTAACCGTCTACGAAGACCCCTACTGGTTACAGCCCTTTGGCTGGGGACTCAGCCCCACTTACGTTGGCCCCGATCCCGGCCATTTGATGCTGCTGATTGATGCCAACGCAGGCACACCCATCCAAAAGTGGGATGGCTCGTGGGCAATGGTAGATTTTCTCCGTTACGACCTGACCTCATTGGCCTATCACATCCTGCCCCAGGCCAACACCTTTGTCATCGGCACAGGCGGCGGGCGCGACATTCTCACCGGACTGCTGTTTGGGGCCAACAGCATCACTGGCGCGGAATTGAACCCGGCCATTGTCACGGCGGCGCGTGACACCTTTGGCGACTATGCCGGCCGTGTGTATGACTACCCCAATGTGCATGTGGAAATCGAAGATGCCCGCACCTATCTCAGCCGCACCGGGCAGCAGTTTGACCTGATTCAGGCTTCGTTGATTGATACCTGGGCGGCCTCTTCTTCGGGCGCGTATTCCCTCTCGGAAAATGGGCTGTACACACAGGAGGCGTTTTTGACTTTTTACGGCCGTCTTACCGACCGCGGCATGGTCAGTTATTCGCGCTGGTACTTCATTGCCGACCCCACCGAAAGCTTACGCATGGTGGCTTTGGGCCGGGCCAGTTGGGAAGCCGCCGGTGTCACCAACGTAGGCGATCATATGGTGGTGATTGCCAATTTTACCCAGAACCGCTCGGCGGATAAGGGGCTGGCGACGATGCTGCTGAAACGAACCCCGTTTACGCCAGAAGAAGTAGCCACTTTAGCCGAATTGAGCCAGGAGTTGGAGTTTACGGTGTTACACGCGCCGGGTTATGAGGCCATCGCCAACCCGGTGCATGACCTGATGGTAACGCCGAATCTGGACGAGGCCATCGCCCAATACCCGCTGGATATTTCGGTGCCGACGGATAATCGGCCGTTTTTCTTCGACTTTGCCAGTTACAGCACCTTAGGCAACGCTGCTTTCCAGGACAACCCGGCTTATACCTCCAGTGCGGAGGCCAATTATGCCTTGTTGGCCGTGTTGGCGATTTCGGCGGTAACGGCCGTTCTCTTCATTCTGCTCCCTCTGGCCGCCAGACGGCAGCGCACAGCCATCATGGCAGGGCAGTGGCCCACCCTGCTCTACTTCGCCGCCCTCGGCATCGGCTTCATGCTGGTGATGGTTCCTTCTATCCAGCGTCTCACCGTCTATTTGGGATCGCCCACCTATGCCCTGGCCGTTGGGCTGTTCACCATTCTCCTCAGCAGCGGCATCGGCAGCCGCACCACCCACAGTCTGGAACCGGCAGATGTGCAGCGGCGGCTGCGGCTCGTCATCATCGCGCTCATCATTGTCATCGCCCTGCATCTACTTATCATTCCGCCGCTGGTGCAAGCCACCCAATCCTGGCTGTTTGGCTGGCGCATCGCCCTGGTGATTCTGCTCATTTTCCCGGCAGGCTTCCTGATGGGGCAGCCCTTCCCGCTGGGCATGAAGTGGGTCAGCAGCCACACGCCAGCCATTGTGCCCTGGCTGTGGGCAGTCAATGGGGCTACCTCTGTCATTGGTTCGGCGATGGCCACCATTGTGGGGCTCGCAGTTGGCTTTCGGATGGTATCGCTGGTGGGGATGGCCTGTTATGGGCTGGCGTTGGCGGTGGCTCTGCTGGCCTGGGCGCGGGCCAGCAGGGATGTGGCCGTGGTGACTTTGCCCGTTTAGAAGTTCAACTTCTCAGAAGAAGTTGAACTTCTGCCGTCACTTGGCAATGGTTCCGTTACCGGTCACGAAATCGCCTCAATAAGGTTGTAACTTCCCAAATGTTCGTTAAAATTCATCTCTAAATTGAGGGTTTGCCCGCAAATAAGTTGGGGAGACTGGCGACTAACAAGGAAGCCCCAGTCTCCAGTCTCTAGTCTCCGCAAGTTACGAACCAACAAACCCCCACATCTGATTCTCAACAAAGGAAGGATTCCCATTATGTCCACAAACGTCGTAATGATTGGCTGTGGCGGCATGGCTCGTCACCATTTGCGCCAGATGTTGACGCATTTTAAGGATACGGCCGTTCCGGTCATCTGTGAACCGTCTGCGGCGCAAGCTGCGGCATCAGCGGAACTGTTTACCAGTCTCAACCGCCCCATTCCCCACAACGAACCAGATTTAGAAAAGCTCCTGGCCGACTATGGCGATCAGCTTGATGCGGCCTTCATCATCACGCCCCATGCTCTGCACCATGATCAGGCCCAAGCCTGCCTGGAAGCAGGGTTGGATGTGCTGCTGGAGAAGCCAATGGTGATGAGCGCGGCCGAAGCCAGGAGCCTGATGGCCGTGCGTGACCGGACGGGCAAGCATTTGGTGGTGGCTTTCCAGGGCAGCCTATCGCCAGAGGTGCGCATGGCGGCTTCCATGCTGCACTCCGGCACGCTTGGCCCCATCCTCAACATTAATGGTCTGGTCTGGCAAAATTGGGCCACGAATACGGCCAATACCTGGCGGCAGCAGCCCCATCTGGCTGGCGGTGGCTTTATGTTCGACACGGGGGCGCATATGCTGAATACGGTTGCCGACCTGGCGGGCGAGCCGTTTGTGGAGGTGGCGGCCTGGTTGGATAACCGCAATCGGCCAGTGGATATTTTGGGGGTGGTGATCGGCCGTTTGGCTTCTGGCACCCTCGTCACCCTCAACGCCTGCGGCGATACCATCCCCTCTTGCGCCTCCGACGTGCGCGTCATCTGCACCAAAGCCATGCTGCGCACGGGGGTATGGGGCAATTTTCTGGAAATCCAGTACCATGAAAAAGATGGCTGGCAGAAAGTGCCTGTGCCGCCTTCGTTGGGCGTTTGGGAGCAGTTTCAGGCTGTGCGTACTGGCAGCATTGAGAACCCCTCTCCACCCGAAGTAGGGCTGCGTATGTCGTTGTTGTGGGATGCCATTCGGGCCTCAGCGGCACAGAAGGGGCAGCCTGTTTCGGTAAGCAGCATTCAGTAGGATTAACAAAATTTATGCTGGCATTGTAGGGGCGTGGCCTTGTGCCCGCCCATTGGGGGCGACCACAAGGGTACGCCCCTACAACAGTATCAACAAGAAGGAAGTAACATGACAAATTTACCAAGAGTAACTGTATGGAATGAATTCGTTCACGAGCGGCGCGTGGAGGCCATTGGCAAGATGTATCCAGAAGGGATGCACGGGGCCATTGCCAACCACTTGCGCCAACAAGGGTTAACTGTGCAAACCGCCACCTTGGATATGCCCGAACATGGTCTGACAGATGAGGTATTGGCGAATACCGATGTTCTCATTTGGTGGGGGCATATGGCGCACGGGCAGGTAAGTGATGAGGTGGTGGAGAAGGTGCATAAGCGCATTATTGACGATGGCATGGGGTTGGTTGTGCTGCATTCAGGTCACTTTTCTAAGATTTTCAAGAAGTTGATGGGGACATCGTGTGACTTGAAGTGGCGTGAAGCAGGGGACAAGGAGCGTTTGTGGGTGGTGTCACCTGGGCACCCCATTGCCAAAGGCTTGGGTGAGTATATTGAGATTCCTCATGCGGAAATGTATGGGGAGCATTTTGATATTCCGGCACCTGACCAGCTTGTTTTTGTGAGTTGGTTTGAAGGTGGTGAGGTGTTCCGCAGTGGCTGCTGTTTCTTCCGGGGGCATGGGAAGATTTTTTATTTCCGTCCGGGCCACGAAACCTACCCCATTTATCATCACGCTGATGTGTTGAAGGTGATTCACAATGGTGTGCATTGGGCAGCCCCCAGCGGGGGGCCGAAGATGGTGTATGGGCATCATCCGCATCCGCTTAGCCCAGTGAAGGGTGAAGGGGATGGTGGCATTGAGATTGAGCATCCTGACGAGAGTTTTAATTAAAAATAATTGCGTAATTACGTCATTGCAGTTTAAGAAATAAATCGGGTAATGGGTGTGGGACGATTTTGTAAATCGTCCGAGCGATTTACAAAATCGCTCTACATTAATTGCCCGATCAATTAGTTAAAGACCAATGACGTAATTACGCTTACAAGAATCATGGCAGACAAATTAAAAGTTGGTTTGGTTGGTATGGGGGGGATTGCGAATTTGCACGCTGAGGGTTGGGGGATTGCGCCGAATGCGGAGTTGGTGGCGGGTAGTGATGTGAACACGGCCGTTTTCCCCCGCTGGCAAGAGAAATATGGCCTCAAATATGCAACGGCCGATCCCGATGAAATCTTCAACGACCCCGATATTGACATCATAGACATCTGTGCGCCCAACAATTACCATGCGCCGCTGGCGATGCGGGCGATGGAAGCAGGCAAACATGTGTTGTGCGAGAAGCCGCTGGCCTCGACTCCCGCTGAAATTCGGCAGATGATTGAGGTGCGGGATCGCACGGGCATGACGTTGATGACGGCGCAGCACCATCGCTTTAGCGGCGTGTCCAAAGCGTTGAAGGCGGAGATTGATGCGGGGGCGTTGGGGGATGTGTACCATGCGCGGAGTTGGATGCTTAGAAGAGCGGCCGTGCCGGTGCGCCCTGGTTTCATCCTCAAAGAACACAGCGGCGGGGGGCCAACGGTGGACATCGGTGTTCACATTTTGGACTTGACGATGTGGTTTATGGGCAGCCCCAAGGCCGTGTCGGTGACGGGTGTGGCGCGGGCCGAGTTGGTGCATCAACCGGGCGCGTTTAGCATTTGGGGCACGGCCGATATTCCGCCTGAATATGATGTGGAAGATTTTGCCGCAGCGTTTGTGCGCTTTGACAATGGCGCGACGCTGATGTTGGAAGTGAGCTGGATGCTGCACCATCCTGTGGAAACGTATGAGGATATGCAGATGTGGCTTTATGGCACAAAGGGCGGGGCACATTGGCCGAAGAATGAGATTTATCAATCGAACAATGTGACCAAGCAGCATTATAATCGTCAATTGCTGCTGCAGCCCGAACCCAACCGTCCCCATCATCAGGAAATTATTGAGTTTGCCGATTTGGTGGCTACAGGTGGCGAGTCGCTGGTTCCCGCCGAGCAATCGCTGCAAGTGGCCTTGATTTTGGATGCGGTTTATAAGAGTCAGGAGACGGGGCGGGAAGTGATGATTGCGTATTAGAGATTGGAGACTAGAGACTGGAGACTAACAATCTCCAATCTCTAATCTCCAGTCTCCCCTTTGAATTATGAAAAAAGCATTAATGGTCTGGGGCGGTTGGCCTGGACATGAACCGAAGACGTGTGTGGAGATTTTTGCGCCGCTGTTAGAGGCGGCGGGTATGGCTGTGGAGATTCGTGATACGCTGGATGTCTATCTGGATGCAGAGAAGATGGCGGCGCTGGATTTGATTGTGCCGATTTGGACGATGGGGACGATTACGAGAGAGCAGGAGTTGGGGCTGTTAACGGCCGTTCGCAATGGCGTAAACCTCGGTGGCTGGCATGGCGGCACGGCCGATGCCTTCCGCAACAATGTGGATTACCAGTTTATGGTGGGCGGGCAGTGGGTGGCGCACCCCGGCAATATTATTGATTATCGGGTGAATGTGACCAATCAGGATGATCCCATCACACAAGGTATTCCTGATTTTGATATGCACTCGGAGCAATATTATATGCACGTGGACCCCGCGAATGAGGTGCTGGCGACGACGACGTTTAGCGGCGAACATGCCTTTTGGATTGACGGCGTGGTGATGCCAGTGGTTTGGAAGCGGATGTATGGTAACGGCCGTATCTTCTACTCCTCTCTCGGCCATGTTGCTGCCGACTTTAACGTCCCCGAAGCGAAGGAGATTCAGCGGCGGGGGTTGTTGTGGGCGGCGGGAGTGGAGATTGGAAATTAGAGATTGGGAGATTGGAGACTAGAGACTAGAGACTGGAGACTGGGGTAGTCTCTAATCTCCGGTCTCTAGTCTCCAGAAAGCAGGAGACGATATGAGTGAGACTATTAACTGGGGCATTATCGGCCCAGGCAATATTGCCAAGAAGTTTGCGACGGGGCTGCAGGTGTTGCCGGAAGCCAGGTTGTTGGCGGTGGGGTCACGGTCGCAGGCAACGGCCGATGCTTTTGGCGACCAATTCGATGTGCCGCGCCGCTATGACAGCTATGAGGCGTTGGTGAATGATGCGGATGTGCAGGCTGTGTATGTGGCGACACCGCACCATTTGCACATGGACAACACGCTGCTGGCTCTGGAAGCGGGTAAGGCAGTGATCTGCGAGAAGCCGTTTGCCATTAACGCGGCGCAGGCGCAAAAGATGGTGGACAAGGCCCGTGAGAAGGGTCTGTTTTTGATGGAGGCGATGTGGACGCGCTATCTGCCCATTATGGTGAAGCTGCGGGAACTGCTGGCGGCAAAGGTGATTGGCGAGATGCGGATGATAACGGCCGATTTTGGCTACCGCGCTAGTTTTAATCCCCAGAGCCGTGCTTTCGACCCCCATCTGGGCGGCGGAGGGCTGCTGGATGTGGGCATTTACCCGCTTTCGCTGGCTTATATGGTTTTGGGGCAGCCGAGTCGCATTAGCAGTATGGCGGAGTTGGGCGAGACGGGGGTGGATGAGCAGGCGGCTTTTGTGTTGGGCTATGAGGGTGGGGCGATGGCGGTTTGCACGACGGCCGTTCGCACCAATACGCCGCACGAAGCCTTTATTTTAGGCACAAACGGCCGTATCAAAATCCCCTCGCCCTGGTGGGTGGGCAAAAGCCTGACGGTCTCCGTCAACGGCCAGCCCGATGAAGAGATTCAGCCAGCCTTTGTGGGCAATGGCTGGAATTATGAAGCGGAAGAATTAATGGCTTGCTTGCGAGCAGGCAAATTAGAGAGTGAGATTATGCCCCTCGACGAATCGCTGCAAATTATGGGAACGATGGATGCGATTCGGGCGCAGTGGGGGATGAAATATCCGATGGAATAGGGGTGTAATGGTGTATTGGTATATTGGTGTATTGAGTCAATCAAATATACCAATATCCAATACACTAATATACCAATTTATAAGGAGTTTAAGATGACAGCACCAATTGGTTTACAACTATATTCATTACGCGAGGCGTTTGCAGAGGATTTTGATGGGACGATCCGCCAGGTGGCGGAGATCGGTTATGTGGGGATTGAACCCTGGGGCGGGCTGATGACGGACATCGCTGCCAAGAAGAAGGTGTATGATGATTTGGGCCTGACTGTGCCCAGTGTGCATTACCAACTGCCGGTGGGTGAGCATAAGAACAAGGTTTTGGATGATGTGGCGCAGTTGGGCTGCCAGCATGTGATTTTGCCTTTTATTAATCCTGAACTTTTTACCAGTGAGGATGGCCTTAAGACGGTGGCTGATATTTTGAATGAGGCCAATGAGGTGGGGCAGGCCAATGGGCTGACGATCCATTATCACAACCATGATTTTGAGTATGGTGATTTGAACGGCCGTCCCGCCATCTATTCACTCATGGAAAAAGTAGACCCTGCCGTGAAGTTTGAACTGGACACCTACTGGATAAAAGTAGCGGGTGTTGATCCGGCCAAAGTTGTGGCGGAGATGGGTGGCCGTTCGCCGCTGCTGCACATTAAGGATGGCCCGGCCCACAACCGCCAAGATGATATGACGGCTTTGGGCACAGGCGCAATGGACATTCCGGCACTCATTACGGCTGGCGGTGCGCATACGCAGTGGGTGTTTGTGGAGCTGGATAGATGCGCGACGGATATGATGACGGCCGTTCGTGAGAGTTATGCCTATATGACCAGCAACGGGTTGGCGCAAGGGCGTTAATCCAATTTTCGTAGAGACGTTGCAATTGGAGATTAAAAAATTACATCGGTAATAAATTCCGGGTAATCGTTCAGTTCCTCGAGCGAAAAATCCTCCCGGAGGCTTCTTTTACGGAGGCTCTCTCGAGGGTAAACCTCCGGGAGGGTGAACGGTTACAATTCCGGCGGTTGAAACCGCAGCAACGACTACCAAGTCGGCCTACGCCGACTGAGACTCAGCCCGCGTAGGCGGGCTTCGTAGTCGTTGCTGCGAATTCATTCGCCCAGTTTTATTGCCGGATTATTTTCTTAAAGACCAAATGCTACGTCTCTACAGGGGGTAATCATGACAACACCAATTGCCTTACAACTGTACACTTTGCGCGACGCGCTACTTGAGGATTTTACTGGTGTCATTGAAAAAGTGGCGGAGATGGGCTATGTGGGCGTGGAACGCGCCTTCTTCACCGAAACGATGTCGCCAGCCGAAGCCACCAAAATCATTCAGGCCAATGGCCTGACGGTGGCCTCGGCCCATGTGGAACTGCCGCTGGGCGATGACCAACAGAAAATGCTGGAAATTATGGCCGATGCCGGCACGGATGTGATGATTTGGCACGGCTGGCCGCGCCACGATGACCACGACACGGTGGATGGCGTGAAGCGGTTGGCGGCCAAGTATAATGAGGCCAACCGCATTGCCCAGGCCAATGGCTTCCGCTTTGGCATTCACAACCACTGGTGGGAGTTTGAACCGGTGGGCAGCACGTACCCTTACCGCATTTTGGCGGCGGAGATGGATGAGAGTATCTTTTTTGAAATAGACACCTATTGGGCACTGACGGGTGGGCTGGATCCAGCGGCCGTTTTGCGCGAATTAGGCTCACGTGTGCCGTTTTTGCATATTAAAGATGGCCCAGCCACGCCGGAAGGGGATATGGTGGCACTCGGTCAGGGTGAGATGAACTTCTCTGCCCTCTTTGAAGCCGCCCATCACCCCGAATGGCTGGTGGTGGAGTTGGACAGGTGCGCGACGGATATGCTGACGGCCGTTCAGGAAAGCTACGCCTATTTGACCAACAACGGCTGGGGACGGGGAAAGGTCTAGGAACTCGTAGGAACTTGGGGGAACTGAGGGGAGCTTAAGTTCCTCCAAGTTCCCCTCAGTTCCCCTACATATTCCATGATCCATTCTCCCCTCACCCACCTGATTAACGTTGACGACTGCCTGCTCATCGTGATTGATGTGCAGGAGTCGTTTTTGCGGAAATTGCCAGAAGCAGAAAGCGAACTGCTGGTTAATCGTATTGGCTGGCTGGTGCAGGTGGCGGAGATGTTGAGTGTGCCGATGCTCGGTACGGCCGAGGAGATGAGTAAGCATGGCGGTTTGGTTGCGCCCATTGCGGAGAGACTGACCGTTTACAACAAAATGGTCTTCGGGTTAGCTGATCAGCCAGATATTTTGGCGGCAGTGGCGAGGATGGGAAGGAAAACGGCCGTACTCGTGGGCCTAGAAACCGATGTCTGCATCGTCCACTCCGCCCTGGGCCTCTTGCAAAAAGGTTACAACGTCGTCGCCGTCACCAATGCTACTGCTTCACCTGATGAAGGTCATGCTATTGGTCTGGAGCGTATGCGCCGGGCGGGTGTCCTACTCGTCACCGTCAAGAGCCTCTACTACGAATGGCTGCGCACTGTGACGGCTGACAATGAATTTCGGGCAAAGTATGAAATCGAAATCCCCAACGGGGTAAATTTATAATTGGCAGTATGGTGACTACAACAGATAAAGAAATAAACGGATGAAAACGAGTCAGAAATCCGTTGATTTCTTTATCCGCTGTAGTTATCACGAACAAGGAGAACAGGATGGATAAAGTAAAAGTTGGCATTTTGGGCTGTGGCAATATTGCCCCGGCCTACGTGAAAGGATGTCGGGCGTTTGAGATTTTGGATTTGGTGGCCTGTGCGGATATTGAGCCAGTGGCGGCGGAAAAGCTGGCCCAGGAATATGATCTGCGGCCTATGTCGGTAGAGGAGTTGTTGGCTGATGATGAGATTCAGATTGTCATCAATTTGACGATTCCGGCCGTTCACGCCGCCGTCAGTCTCTCCATTATTGAGGCGGGCAAACATGTGCATAGTGAAAAACCATTGGCGACGGTGCGGGCAGACGGCCGTAAAGTTCTAGATGCCGCAAAAGCCAAAGGCGTGCGCGTGGGTTGTGCGCCCGACACCTTCATGGGTGGCGGCTTGCAAACCTGCCGCAAGTTGATTGATGATGGCTGGATTGGCGAACCGATTGCCGCCACTGCCTTTATGATGGGGCATGGTATGGAAATGTGGCATCCCAACCCCTACTTCTTCTACCAACCCGGCGCGGGGCCGATGTTCGACATGGGGCCATATTACCTGACGGCAATGGTGCATCTGATGGGGCCTGCCGTGCGCACCACGGGCGCGGTAAAAGCCTCGTTCCCCGAACGCATTGTCACCAGCCAGCCTCGTTATGGCGAACGCATTCCGGTGAACACACCAACCCATGTGGCTGGATTGATAGACTTTGCCAATGGGGCCATTGCCACGCTGATTATGAGCTTTGATATTTGGGCGCACAGTATGCCGCGCATTGAGATTTATGGCACGGAAGGCTCGCTGAGTGTGCCGGACCCCAATATCTTTGGCGGGCCGGTGAAGGTGCGCCGCGCTGGCGCGAGTGAATGGTCTGAAGTGCCGTTGACGCACAGTGACAAGGTGGGGCGTGGTATTGGGGTGGCGGATTTGGCGTATGGGATTGTGAACGGCCGTTCCCATCGTGCCAACGGTGATATGGCCTTCCATGTGCTGGATTTAATGCAGTCCTTCGAGGAATCCTCTAACAGTGGGCAGCATGTAACGATTGAGAGCCGCTGCGAACGGCCCGCGGCCCTGCCGTTGGGGCTAATGGCTGGCAGACTGGATGACTAGAGACTAGAGACTAGAGACTAAGGCTCATACAGTCTCCAGTCTCTAATTTCCTTGGAGCTTTTATGACCACCCTTCCCCGCATTCAACATGTGAGCATTCATCGGCCGTTTGGTGAAGAAGCCACGCAAGCGGCACGAGCATTTTATGGCGGCTCAGTCGGGCTGCCGGAGATTGCTGTGCCGGAGACGCTGCAAGGGCGCGGCCTCATCTGGTATCAGTTGGGCAACACAGAATTGCATATTTTTATTGAGACGTTTGCCGGCGGCGGGCAGGAGCATCATTTTTGCGTTGCGGTGGCAGATGTGGAGGCCATGCGAGCGCGTTTGGAAGCGGATGGTCACACGACACGGGATACGACACCTATTCCGGGCAGACCCCGCTTTTTCTGCCGCGATCCGTTTGGCAATTTGGTGGAATTTACGACGATTTTGTAGACAGAGGGGGGCGAGACAGGCGGGAGAAACAGTGTTGGTTAAGAACAAGCATCTCTCCCGCCTGTCCCGCCCCTACCATACAACACAACATGAAAATTACGTTTCTCGGCACAGGCAGCGGCACGGAGCCAATGCCTGGTTATCATCACAGTTCCTTTGTTTTGGAGATGAATGGCGGCGTTTATTGGTTCGATGCGGGGGAGAGCTGTTCGTATACGGCGCACACCACCGGTGTGGACGTGCTGGCGACGCGGGCGATTTTTATCACGCACCCACACATGGATCATATTGGCGGGCTGCCCAACCTGTTGTGGACGTGCCGCAAGTTGAATCTGTTTGTGGCACCCCGTTTGTCGGGCCAGCGCATTGAGGTGCATGTGCCAGATATGGAGGTTTGGGCGGGGATGATGCAGATGCTGCGGCGGACGCAGGGCAACTTTGAGCTGGATTTTGAGTTTGTGCCGCATCTGGTAGCCGATGGGCTGGTGTATGAGCAGGATGGGCTGCGGGTGGTGGCGCAGCATAATGAGCATATGGGTGTACCGGAGCCGGGAGAGGCGTGGCGCTCGTTTTCGTATCGGGTGGAGGGGGTGAACGGCCGTTCCCTCGTCCATTCCGGTGATGTGAAGCATATCAGCGAACTGGCTGGCCTGGTGGGAGATGGCTGCGATCTGCTGTTGATGGAGACGGGACACCATGATGTAGCGAAGGTGTGTACCTTTGTGAAGGAGAACGGGTGGCAATACGGCCGTCTCCTCTTCATCCATCACGGCTTAACTGTATTAGCCGATTACGAAGGCGAACGAGCCAAAGCCAAAGCCATCTTAGGCGATAAGGTGGATTTGGCCGATGATGGCTTGGTTGTCACTGTTTAAGCGTACCACTAGCAGGCTGTCGGAAAAGTGGCCGTAGGCGCGGTATCCCTACCGCGTTCCCCGAGCGCAAAAGGGATTTCGCGGCTACAAATTGGGGTTCTCCGACAAACTGCTAGCTTCCCTATTCCCCCAAACCTCAACCAAACCAGCGCCAATAACAAAAAGTGCGCCAATGGTCTCAGCCCAACCAAATGGCTCTCCAGCCAAAAGAGCCGCACTGCCAATACCCACCACTGCTTCTAATTGCAAAACAATGCCCAAACGACCGGGATCCACAAAGCGAGAACCCCAATAGATTCCCCACATAACGGGAATGAGAACGGCCGTCATCAACACCAGCCAGGGAGTAAGCGCAAGTAATGATGGAAAAGTGGGCGGCTGCCCCAACGCAGCAATGGGCAGCAAGGATAGCCCCACCGCCACCAGCGAGCCAAACAGGAAGAAGGCAAACACCTGCTCAAAAACTGACACTTGCGGCATTTCCCGTATCCGCATCGCACCAAAGGTGAAGACAAGGCCAGCCAACAGTGCCATCCAATCGCCGAGATTTAGGGCAAAAGCAAAGGAATCGTTCAGACCCAACAGAGCAAACAAGCCAGCCAGGCTCAAGAACAAGGCCAAGCAGCGCCACAGGGTAAAGCGTCGTCCCATCAGCCCAACCTCCACCAATGTCCCCCAGGCTGGCATGACGTAGAAAAGGATGAGCGACCGGGCCACATTTGTTTGCAGCAAGCTCTCGGAATACAACACCACGCCACCACCCACAAGCAGCCCGGTTGCCATCTGGGCGATGCCAGTGGCTTGGCCTCTTCGCCAACGCCTTAGGGCTGGAAACGACAGGACAAGGCAAGGCACGGTGAATTGGCAGATGATGATCCAACCGGGTTCTAGCCCCCCGCGCTCAAAAGCTCGTAGTGGCAGCCAAAATAATCCCCAAACGGCCGATGCCGCGGCCACAACTATCTCAGGGTGTGTACTTCGTTTGAACATAGAATGAGTTTACTTGTTCTCTGGAATGCGAACAAAATAAGGGGGGGAACGGGTCTAACAATTTTGGGCAAAAAAGAACATTTAGCTTATGATGGGTTGGGTACAGAAAATAAGAAAGGATTATTGATGAGCAAACTGAATTCACATCTTCTTTGGTGGCAATCTGGCGTGGTATACCAGATTTACCCACGTAGTTTTCAAGATACCAACGGCGACGGCATTGGCGATTTGCAAGGCATTATCGAGCGGCTGGACTATCTAAACGATGGCACACCCAACTCATTGGGCATAGATGCTATCTGGATCAGTCCCTTTTACCCTTCGCCGATGAAGGACTTTGGTTACGACGTGGCCGATTACTGTGATGTGGACCCCATGTTTGGCGATTTGGCAACCTTCGACCGCCTGGTGGCAGCGGCACACGAACGCGGGATCAAGATCATCATAGATTGGGTTCCCAACCATTCCTCTGATCAACATGCCTGGTTTAAGGAATCGCGCAGCAGCCGCGACAACCCCAAGCGGGATTGGTACATCTGGCGCGATGCGAAGTCGGATGGCTCGCCGCCCAATAATTGGGGCAGCTTTTTTGGCGGGCCAGCCTGGACGTGGGATGAGGCCACGGGGCAATATTACATGCACCAGTTTGTGCCGGAACAGCCCGAACTCAATTGGCGCAACCCTGAGTTGAAGGGGGCAATGTATGATACATTGCGCTTTTGGCTGGATCGGGGTGTGGATGGCTTCCGCATGGATGTGATCGGACTCATCATTAAAGATGAGCAGTTGCGGGACAATCCACCCAATCCCCACGCCCCAGCCGATTTGCCCGCAAATGCCATTTTTCACCGGCTGTTACAGGTCTATAACATGGATCAGGATGAGGTACATGACATCCTCAAAGAGATTCGGCAGTTGTTTGATGAGTATGATGAGCGGGTGGCGATTGGCGAATTGTGGGGGCCGTTGGATCGTTGGGTGAAATATTATGGCGAACAGGGCGAAGAGTTGCATTTGCCCTTTAACTTTCGCTTGATGGATGAAGGCGAATGGAACGCCAAACGGCTGCAAGGATTGGTGGATGCGATGGAAGGGGTGCTGCCGGACTTTGCCTGGCCCAATTATGTGCTGGGCAATCATGACCGCATTCGGCTGGCCTCTCGTTTTGGGGGGCAGGCGCAGGCGCGAACGGCCGCTTTCATGCTGCTCACCCTGCGCGGCACACCCACCCTCTACTACGGCGATGAAATTGGCCTGGAAAATGGCGACATCAAGCCGGAACAGATGCAAGACCCGCAGGGCATTAATTTGGGCGTAGCCCATACAAGAGATGTGTGCCGCACACCTATGCAGTGGGATGCCAGTGACGGGGCTGGCTTTACGACGGGTGAACCCTGGCTGCCCCTTTCCGATGACTACGAAACGCGCAACGTGGCAGTGCAAACGGCCGATCCCCACTCCATCCTCAATCTTTACCGCCACCTGCTGTGGTATCGTCGGCAATCGGCCGTTTTGCCAGGTGGCAGTTACCAGGCGGTGAATTTGCATGAGAATTGTTTTGTCTATGTGCGCGAAACGGCCGCTGCTCGCTGCCTAATCGCCCTGAATTTTGTAGATGAGGCCATCGAGTTGGACATCAGCGGGGTCGGCAACGGCCGTCTCGTTCTCTCCACGCATCTGGATCGGGCCGAAGCGGTGAGTGGGGGGCTGGCCTTACGGCCGTTTGAAGGCGTTCTTGTAGAATTAGAGGGATAGTGAAGAAATCGAGATTATGGGGGAATAAATGCGATAAAGAGATTGGTTAAGTTCTAAATGCCAATCTCTTTTATATTATGGGATCGGGATTTTTTTCAAACTGGCAGCGTTGGCTTTTTGCGGGATTGGCTGTTGCCTTTTTGTGGGTGCTGGCACAGCGCTTTGCCGATATTCAACAGTTGGCCGGTATTCTCATTCAAGGCAAGCCGTTGTGGATTGCAACGGCCGTTAGCCTGGAAATCCTCTACTACATCGTCCTCGCCACCCTGTTCCAAAGTGCCTTCACCCTACTAGACATCCGCACCCATCTGCGCCACCTCATCCCCATCGCCTTCGCCTTCCTCTTCGTCAACACCACCGCCGCCTCTGGCGGCACAGCCGGGCTGGCCCTCTTCATAGACGATATTCGGCGGCGGGGTGAATCCGTCGCCCGGGCGGCAGCAGGCACACTGCTGGCCCATACCACCAATTACGCCATATTTGCCTTGCTGTTAAGCATCGGCATCTACTCCCTCTTCCTGCAACACAACCTCACCAGCCTGGAGATTGTCAGTGCATCTTTACTGTTTTTGCTGGTTTTGGGCATGGTGTTGGTATTGGTCTTAGCCATGCGCTGGCCGCAGGCGTTGGCACGATTGTTGGCGTTCGTGCAGGGTACTGCCAATCGCGTGGGACGGCTGGTGAAACGGCCGTCTCTGCTCCCCAACAACTGGGCCGAGAAAAACGCCACCGACTTCATCGCCGCCGCCGATGCCATTGCCGCCCATCCCCTACGCCTGGTACGCCTGGTACTGCTGGCCCTTCTCATCCACCTCATCCATATCGGCCTGCTGCTGGCCCTCTTCCTCGCCTTCGAGCAGCCCATCACCCCCAGCACCTTGCTCGTCGGCTACACCATGACCATCCTCTTCATGATCATCTCCCCCACGCCCAACGGCATCGGCGTGGTAGAGACCGTCGTACCCCTCGTCTACACCTCCTTCGGCATCCGCAGCGATATGGGCGTTCTCATCACCTTCGCCTTTCGCGGCCTCACCTTTTGGCTGCCCATGATGATCGGTTTTGTGGTGCTGCGCCAGTTGCAGATGTTTCGCGGATCGGGGCGTTCGCTGGCAACGGCGGGGCAAGTACGACTATTGGCCTTCCTCACGGCCCTCATGGGCCTGTTAAACGTTCTGGCCGCGCTGCGCCCCGCTTTGTTAGACCCTATAACGACCTTAACCAATTACTCCCCGGTGATCATCCAGCAAAGCAGCCGCGTTACGGCCGCTGTCACCGGCTTTGTGCTGCTCATTTTGGCACATGGCTTGTGGCGGCACAAGCGCGTGGCCTGGTGGCTAACGCTGATTATGCTGCTGCCCTCCATCGTCAGCCATTTGCTGCAAGGGGATTATGCCGCCGCCACATTGGGGCTGCTGCTGGGGGCTTATCTGGTCAGCCAGCGCACCCACTTTCTGGCCTTGTCTGACCCGCCCTCGGTGTGGGTGGGGGTGCGGGTGCTGCTGGCGGCCCTGGGTTTTACGCTGGCCTATGGGGTAATTGGCTTTTATGTGCTGGCTTCGTTTGAGGGACGGCCGTTTAGCCTGCTCACCTCCTGGCAGCAAACACTTCTCCTATTCACCACCATCACCACACCCGATTTTCGCCTGGCAACGGCCACCGATTTTTTTGCCGCCTCCATCTACATCGTGGGCTTATCCACACTCACCTATGCCCTATTCATGCTGCTGCGGCCTGTGTTAACCTCGGCCCCAGCCACCGAGCGCGAACGCCGCCAGGCCCAGGCCATTGTGAAGCAGTACGGCCGTTCCGCCCTGGCCACCGTGGGAACATTACCAGGCAAATCCTACTACTTCACTCCTGGCGGCTCCGTCATTGCCTACACCCACTCGCGGCGCACAGCCATCGCCCTGGGCGACCCCATTGGGCCGGCTGAGGATTTGGCGGGAGCCATTATGAGCTTTCGCGCCCACTGCCAGCATTATGATTGGCAGGCAGTTTTTTACCGTACACCGCCCGAGACATTAACCGCTTATAAAGAGGCAGGCTTATCGTCGGTGCGGATTGGGCAGGAGGCGGTCTTGAATCTCGACGAGTTTACGCCGATGCACGGTGCGGGAGAAGGTGGCTGGCAAACGGCCGTCTACAATCCCCCCCACAGCGAAGCCCTCCTCGAACAGCTACGGCTCATCAGCGATGAATGGCTGGCCGCCACCGGGCGGCGCGAACAGCCCTTCGTCCCCGACTGGTTCGACCAGACTTATTTACAGGTAAGCCCCTTGTTGGTGGTATCCCAGGAGACGGGCAAAGGTGTGGCTTTTGCTTCGGTGGTGATTTCGCCCAATGGCGAGGAGGTGATGCTGGGTTTGCTGCGCTACGGGCGCGATGCCCATGAGGGCGCTTTGTTGGCCTTACTGTCGGCTCTGGCCCAATGGGCCAGGGAGCAGGGGTTTGCCCACCTCAATTTGGGTTTTAGCCAAACCAAGCCTGAACAGGAGACCACACGCTCCACGATGGAGCACCTTTTGCACATGATGCGGCGGGGAAACGGCCGTCACGACCACGACGATCTCCATGCCCTAAAAACCAAACTAGCACCAACCTGGCAGCCCCGCTACCTCATCATCCCCGGCCCCACCAGCCTGCCCGCCATTTCCGCCGCCCTGGCCCGCACCACCGGCACCCGTGCCCCCGCCCCACCCGCCTGACGCGGCAGACCCAAAGGGTTTGAGGCCATTGCAGTGCAATTACCGATAAATAAAAACCTTCGGGTCTTTAGACAAACGCATCTATACTGGTAGAGTCTGGCGAATTTTATAGTTCTCTCTGGTATGTGGGGCGATTTTGAAAATCGCCCTACTCTGGAAAACTCAAAAAACGCCAGTGTCCAGTATACTGTTTAAGGCCATAAACTGACATTTTCTTGGAGATTAGAGACTAGAGACTGGAGACTGGTCAATCTCTAGTCTTTAGTCTCCAATCTCCTTTTTCAGAATGTCAATTTGTGACCGCGTTGAGTATAGTTACCAAAGAGGAACAAAATGAAAGCAATTGTTTATGAAGCACCAGAGAAATTTAGTTATACCGATGTCCCCGATCCCCAAATCAGGCCGCATGAAGTGTTGATTCGGGTGCGGGCATGTGGCATTTGTGGCACAGATTTGCACATCCACGAAGGCGAGTTTTTGGCGGAGTTCCCGCTGATTCCCGGCCATGAGGTAGCCGGTGAGGTGGCGGAAGTGGGATCGGCCGTTTTCGGCTGGCGCGTGGGTGATAAAGTAGCCGTAGACAACACCGAACTGTGCGGCCACTGCTTCTACTGCCGCCGCAACCAGCCCCTTTACTGCGAAAACTTCGGCTCACACGGCTGCAACATGGCTGGCGGCCTGGCCGAATACGTCGCCATTCCTGCCGAGAAGCTGTTCCGCCTGCACAACCTCTCCTGGCGTGAGGCCATTATGGCTGAACCATTGGCCTGCGCCGTGCATGGCATGGATGTGATCGCCCTGAAGCCAGGCAACGATGTGCTGCTGTTCGGCGCAGGGCCGACGGGCATTGTGCTGGCCCAACTGCTCAAGCTCAATGGCGCGGCTCACCTGACGGTGGCGGCTCCGGCCGGCCCCAAGCTGGATTTAGCCGCCAAGTTAGCCGCCGACGCGGTGGTCGCCATTGACCGCAATGATTATGCGCAGCATCGCGCTTATCTGCTGGACAAACATCCACATGGTTTTGACACGGTGATTGAGGCCACCGGCGCCGCCCAGTTGTGTGAGGAGTCGCTGCAATATGCCCGCATGGGCGGGCAGGTGATTGTTTACGGCGTTTATCCCGAATCGGCGCGGATTAGCTGGAGTCCGACAGAGATTTTTCGGCGCGAGTTGACAATCAAGGGGTCGTTTGCGCAGACGCACTGCCTGGATCGGGCTTTGTCTTATCTGGAAAGTGGGCAGGTGAAGGTGGATGAGGTGGTGACGCAGGTTTTTCCGTTGTCGGGTTATGGCGAGGCACTGGCGGCGCTGCGTTCGCGGCAGGGCATTAAGAGTGCGGTGATGCCTGATTAAACCAGAACATCTTCGGCCAGGAGTTGGGCAACGGCCGTCCACAGTTCCCGCCGTAGTTCGGCCATTGCCGTCTCCTCAATGGGCGGTGCTTTTTTGAGGCGGGGCAGTTGCGACCAAACCAATTCAGCAAACAGTGGGGCTTTAGCCAGGAAGGGGGTGCGCATGGCTAACAGGCGCAGCCGCTCGGCCCATTTGTCCTGCCCTTGTTTGGTTAAAAGCAGGATGGTGATGGGCAGGAGGAAGAGGAGCGGGATAAAGGCTTGCAGTTCAACGGCCGTCCACAACGCATCGGCCACCACCCGCCGCGCCTGAGCCACATTGCCCAAACCCAACAGCGCGTGGCCCGTCCCCGCCGTTGACCAAGCAATGGCCTCATCATCGCCGTCAGAACGATACGTTTCGATACTTTGCCTGAACCAATCCTGAGCTGCCCCATATTGCCCCGCCGCCAATGCCAGCCAGCCCAACGTGCGGTACGCCCGCCCCACCACAAAAGGATTAGAGATGCCCCGCCGCAAAATGGAGAGACCCTGCTGCACATGTTCACGCGCTGCCTCATACTGGCAAGTTAGGGCCAGCAGTTCGCTATACAAGGTCGTGGGGAAGGCAATCGTCCAGGGATAGTTCAATTCGCGGCCCAAAGCCCTGGCCTCTATCAGCGAATCATGGGCCTGCTCAAAATGGCCGGAGAACCAGTGGACAACAGCGATATTCACCCGCTGCGTCATCATGTCGCTGCGAAAACCATTGTTGCGGGAAACGATAAAAGCCTGCTCTAAATAACGGCCGCTGGCCGCGAACACACCCTGGAACAGCGTGAGATAGGCCAATGCCTCCAACGCCCGCACCTCGCCCCACAAATTATTTTGCGTGCGCGACAACGCCAGACACTCCTCAAATAGTTGCCGCGCTTCATCGTAAGCCACCAGATCGCGTGCCACCCAGCCCAACTGTACCAGCGCCCGAATGATCTCCCACTGGTTGCGCTGGGAGCGGGCCAGGTTTAGGTTCTTCTCAAAGCGGTGGCGGGCTTCGTGGTAATTGCCCATGCGCCGGGCCACATTGCCCAGGGCATTATGGGTCGAAAATTCACCCCACTGATCGCCAAGCTGCCGGAACAACTCCAGACATTGCTCCAACTGCTGCCAGGCCAAATCGCGGTCTCCCTCTTCCAGCGACAGCAGATGGCTCATGGTGAGGAGGGCAAAGGCCCGCTCGGCGCGGGCATCTTCACCTGCTTCTTCGGCACGGTCCAGCAGGTTGATGGCCTCCTGAATCATGTCCTGAATCGTTTCAATCTGCCCCAGGTAGCTCATGAAACGGCCGTGCCAGATGAGCGTCTTGGCTAAAACACGCTGCCGCCCGGCCGTTGGCGGCATCTGGCGCAGGTTTTTGCTGGCTGCTTCACAAATCGCCAGACCATCGAACAGCCGGTCGCGCCATTCGCAAAAGAAGCACAGGCCATTAATGGCGCGGTCAATACCTTCTAAATCGCCCTGATCCACCGCCCAATGCCAGGCTGCCCGCGCATTATCCTGGTCGGCTTCGATTTGAAGCAGGGCTTCTTGGGGATAGCCAGCACGGATTTTGTTTTCGCGGTGTTGCAGGGCGTGGCAGTAGTAATGGCTGTGGTGATTGCGAACGGCCGTTGCCTGAACCTCATCCTCAGCCAGCTTCTCCGCCGCATATTGGCGCATCAACTCATGCAGTTCATAGCGGTCGCGCTGCTGGTTGTATTGCAGAAAGGATTTGCTGACCAGGTTAGCCAGAAGGCGGATGGACGCGCCCGTGATTTTCTGGCCCGCCGCCCGCGAAAAGCCGCCCTGAAATACAGCAAATTGGGCGAAAATCGTCTGTTCGTCGGCGGTAAGCTGCTGCCAGGAATAGTCGAATACAGCGCGAATGCTGCGGTGGCGTTGGGGCACATTGCGCACATCGGTCTCCAGCAAATCGAGGCTGTTTTGGATTTCGGCGGCGATGTCGGGCAGGGAGAGCATATCTACCCAGGAGGCGGCCAGTTCCAGCCCTAAGGGCATCCCGCCGACGGCGCGGCAGATGCGGGTGAGGTAGGTGAGATCATCGGCCGTTATTTCAAAATTGGGCTGGACGCGGTGGGCGGCCTGAACGAAGAGGCGAACGGCCGTATATTGCAGCGCATCTTCGGGTGTTTCCCAGGCCGGAAAGTCCAACCCCTGAATCGGATACACCTGCTCCTCGCGCAGTTGCAGCCGCTCGCGGGATGTGACCATTATTTGCACGAGGGGGGCAGTTTGCAGGATTTCGGCAATGAGCGGCGCACCAGCGAGTAAATGCTCCATGTTGTCGAGGATGAGCAAAAGCTGCTTGTGCCGCAAATAATCAATAATCTGTGCTCTGGCGGTGCGAGTATCGCCCGGCATTTGATCGGGGCGATTTTCTTGCCAACTGCCTTCGAGGGCAAAGCCCAGCGCATGGGCAATGGTGGGTATCATCTGCTCGGTGCTTTGGATGTGGGCCAGATGGACGAAGAAAACACCGTGGGGGAAGACGGCCGTTTGCGCCAACTGCCGTTCCGCCGAAGCCAAAGCCAACCGGGTTTTGCCCATCCCCCCAGGGCCAACAATGGTCATGAGCCGGGTTTCGGGATCAATAAGCAGTTCATCCAGGGCGGCCAACTCTTCTTCGCGGCCAATGAAGGGGGTTGGCTGCTGGGGCAAATTATGGGGGATGGCGGGGGCGAGGGGGGTGAGGGGAACGGCCGTTTCTTGATGGGAAAGGGTGCGCAGCGGCGGGAAGTTCTGGTGGGGCAGGTCGGGGTGCAGCAGGCCATAGAGTGCGATGGGTGCATCCCCATCTTGCAGTTGGTGCTCGCCCAATATCTGCCAAAAAGCACCGGCGGGCAGTTTGAGGCCCTGATGCACGGCGGCGGAAGCCAGAATTTGCCCGCCCCAGGCGGCAGCGGTGATGGGTGTTGTCTGAATAATCCCCGTTTCATCGGGAATATCCGCGCTGCCATGTAAACCAATTCTGATGCGCAGTTCGCCAATGCGCCCCCATTTCTCCCGGCCAAAGGCTTCTTGAATGGCGAGGGCGCAGGTGAGGGGACGGCCGTTGGCAAAAACAGCCCGCACTTTATCGCCATGCAGCTCTAAAATGCGCCCGCCGTGCTGGCTAATCTGCTCTTCTAAAATGGTGTTGTGCCGGTGCAGGGCGGGGATCATGTCTTGTTGATAGCGATCCCATAGCTGCACAACGCTTTCGATGTCGGTGAGGAGGTAGGTGTGGAAGCCTGCGCCGAGACTGGCGAGACGGCCGTTTTTGGCTTTCGTCTCCTTGGTCACGGGCTGTGCCTCTTGGGGCAGGGTGTTGGCCTGGATTTGTTGATAAAGTGTCTGGGTCACGTTGGTTGGCTCCACGCCCAACTCGTCGCGCAGGCGGTCGCGGCAGATGTGGTATTGGGCCAGGGCCGCGCTGCGCTGGCCGCTCTGCATGAGGGCGATCATCAACTGCCGGTAGGCAATTTCGCGCAGGTTGTCAATTTCTAGCTGTTTCCAGGCGTAGGTTTGGGCGTTGTCGTAATCGGCCGTTTGCAGGCAATCGGCCGTTAATGCTTCCAGCGCATCTAAAACCTGGCGGCGCAGGGCTTCGCGCTGCGTCTGCGCCCACTCCTCAAACTCATTGCTGTCTGATAGATAGAAATCACTCAAAAAGTCATCTCGGTAGAGGGCGACAGCATCGGCCGGATTGGTGTCAATCTGCTCCGTAAAGGCGGTAACATCCAGAAAGTAAGCGGCCTCGGGGTTGATCTGCACGGTCTGGCGCTCGGCAATGAGGAAGGGAACGGCTTTTTTACCCTTTTTGGGCGACACTTCGGGGATGGCCTGGCGCAGGCGGTAGATGGTTTGGCGCAAGTTGACTTGGGCCGAGGGCTGGGGCAAATCAGGCCAAAGGAGGTTCATGAGGGTCTCGCGCCGATGAACCTGTTCGGCTTCCATGACCAGGTAGATGAGGAGTGCCTGGACTTTGTTGGTGCGGAATTTGTATAACGGCCGTTCACCCAACGCCGCTACAAAAGGTCCCAACAAAGAAATAGATAGATCAAACATGACCGTGATTAAAGAGGGTCAACGGGTAATTGTCAATTGTCAATTGCCACCGAAAATAACCGGTTCGCGGTTGTGGACTATGGCTCTGGTTTTAGTAACTGTTCACCCTCCCGGAGGTTTTCCCTCGAGAGAACCTCCGTAAAAGAAGCCTCCGGGAGGATTTTTCGCTCGAGGGGCTGAATAATTGCTGGTTTTATAACTTTACCAAAACACGGCCTGTCTGCTGGCCTTGCAAAATAAGCTCAATCTCCGCGTCCAACTGGCCGAGCGTGCGCTCCGTGGCCAGGGCTTCGAGATTATTCAGATGCCATGCGCCGCCCAACTTGGCCCAGAGGGGGGGACGAAGGCTGATGTCGCATTGGACGGAATCTATGCCATAGAGGGTGAGGCCACGCAAAATGAAGGGGAAGACGGTGGTTGCTAAATTGGGGGAGGCTACGAGGCCGCAGCAGGCAACAGCACCGCCATAGTTGGTGGTTTTGAGGGTATGGGCCAACATCTCACCACCGACACAATCTACCACACCAGCCCAGCGGGTGCGGAGCAACGGCCGTTTGCCATCATCCTGCACCGCCTCTCGCCCCACCACTTCATTGGCTCCCAACTCCCGCAAAAAGGCATGTTTATCGGCCTTGCCCGTGACGGCCACAACGGTGTAGCCCAGGTGCGCCAGCAGGGCCACCGCCACACTGCCCACGCCGCCCGTCGCGCCGGTGACCAATATCTCGCCGTTATCGGGTGTAAGGCCATGCCCCACCAGCCGCTCCACACACATGGCGGCCGTAAAACCGGCCGTGCCCAGGATCATACTTTCGCGGAGGGTGAGGGTAGACGGCCGTTTCACCACCCACCCCGCTGGCACACGAATATATTGCCCAAAACCACCGCTCGTGTTCATGCCCAAATCATAACCGATAACAATCACCTCATCCCCCACCGCAAAATCAGGGCTGTCACTGGCCGCCACCACACCGGCCGCATCCACCCCCGGCGTGTGGGGATAAGTGCGCGTCACCCCCTTGTTACCCGAAGCGGACAGGCCATCTTTGTAGTTTAAGGAGGAGTAATGTACCCGGATGAGGACATCACCGGGGGGCAGAGTATCTATGCTGCGGGTTTCGATGGTGCGGGTGAAATGATTATCGGCCGTTTCCCGCACAACCAACGCCTGAAAAGTTTGTTCTGTCATAATCACAAAAATCATGAATTATGAAACGCCCTTCATAATTCATAATTCATAATTCCCTAGTCGTGCCCCCCAATATACAAGGTCAACATCTTCATCCACCAGGGCCAATCATGCGCCCAGCCATCCCACTCGCGGAAAGCGTGCCCAATATGCTTCGACCATAACAGCCCCGAAAAATAGCGGTTATGGTCAATATTGGGATCATCGCGGCCTGCGACCATGATGATGTCCAACTGCTGCAGTTGGTGCAGACGATGCCCATCATGTTCATTAGGCACATAGGCGGTGGGGTTATTAAAGTAGATGTTTTCATCCGAATACCCATCCGCCCACATATCAATGCTGTAAATACCGCTCATCGCCAGAATGCGGTTGGTAATGTCGGGGTGGCGCAGACCAAAGTTCATGGCATGGTACGCACCAAAACTAGCCCCAGCAGTGATGAGGTATGGGGTGCGATTTTTCTGCCAGCTTAGGGGCAGCACTTCATACAACAGATAGTTTTCATACTGAACATGGCGATAGGCCCGGCCACCGGGATGCGCCCAACGCGCATACCAGCTTTCAGCGTCCACACTGTCTACGCAGTAAAGCTGCAGCCAGCCCCGCTCCAAATGCTCGCCCAAGGCAGCAATCATGCCGCGATCTTCCCATTCATAAAACTTACCTTTGGAGGTGGGGAAAACCAGCACCCGTGCGCCACTATGCCCAAAAATGAGCATCTCCATATCCCGCTGTAAAGAGGGGCTGTACCAACGATGATATTCTCGATTCATACTTCCTGTGATCGGTGAACGGTGAACGGTAATCGGTAATCCGTGATCTGATTACCGATTGCCGACTTACTGTAATTCCTGCCTGCCTTCTAGAGCGCGGCCTAAGGTAATTTCGTCGGTGTATTCTAAATCGCCACCGACGGGGAGACCGCGAGCCAGGCGGGTGAGTTTGATGCCTTCGTTTGTCAGCCGCCGCTGCAAATAGAGGGCGGTGGATTCACCTTCGAGGGTGGGGTTGGTGGCCAGGATGACTTCGTGGAAGTCGCCGCGAGCCACGCGGTTGACAAGCTCTTCGATTTTGAGGTCTTCGGGGCCGATGCCTTCGACGGGAGAGATGGCACCGTGCAGGACGTGGTAACGGCCGTTATACACCCGTGCCCGCTCAATCGCCAACACATCCAGCGGCTCCTCCACCACACAGAGAAGCGTTGCGTCACGATCGGCCGATTGGCAGATGAGGCAAGGGTCCGCTTCCGTAATATTAAAGCAGACCGAACAAAACTGCGTGCGCTCCTTCAACTCTCGCAGCGCGTCCGCCAGGTCTAACGCCTGATCCGTCGCCCCACGCAGCAGATAAAACGTCAGCCGCGAAGCCGACTTTGGCCCAATCCCTGGCAGGCGGGCAAACTCATCAATCAGACGTTGAACGGGGATAGGGAGTACATTTATAGCCATTGGTGAAAGATAAGGGGGTCATTGAGCAATTACGCCATGGCGTAATTGCGTAATTAACCCTACATACCCGGCAGTCCGCCCAGCAAGCTGTCCAGGTCGCCCATGCCGCCCGTAATGCCTTCCATACGCTGTGCCGACATCGCCTGGGATTGTTCGATGGCCTGGTTAACGGCCGCTACCAACATATCTTGCAGCAGTTCCACCTCTTCCGGATCGAGCAGTTCGGGATTAATGGTAATAGATTCCACGCGCTGATGGCCGCTGATGACGATGGAAACCGCCCCGCCGCCAGAGGTGACAGTGATGCTTTCATCTTTTAGTTCGTCCTGCGCCTTAGCCATATCCTCTTGCATCTTTTGCATTTGGGCCATGAGGGCGTTGGGATTGGTTTTGCTTTTGGGCGGTGTTTTCATTCCTTTTGCTTTTGGTTTACCGCGATTTGTTCGTCTAGACATAGTTACTCCTTGTTAAAATGTAGCAAGTGGTAGGTGGCAAGCGGCAGGTAGGGCTTAGTTGCCAGCTGCCACTTGCCACCTGCCACCCTAATCTCTCACCACGCCGCCCAATTCATCGGCTAAAGCCTGGAATTCATCTTTGGAAATGGCTACATTGTATTCACTGGTAACAACACTGCGCACAGTGCATTTTCTGCCCAGCAAATGGGTGTAAGCATCGCCAATGACAGCGGCGGCATCGGCTGTATTGTTGAATTTATCTCGAAAAATGGGGTAATCGAAGCCCAACACAATCGTCTCGTTTTCGATGGCGAGGGGCTTGCTCATTGCCAGCAAAGGCGGCAGGTTTTTGTTGGCTTGGGATACATTATCCAACATGGCTTGCCAGTGGCCTGTTACCTGGTCAATGGAGAGGGGAATAACGGCCGTTTCCCGCACCTTTGCCACCGGCGGCGGGGGAGAATGCGTCGGGGGGTCGGGGGGGGTGGTAGTCTGGGGGTCTGGGGGGGGTGATTCGGCCGTTTTCACTGGAGTGGGAGCCGTTTTCACCGGCACAGTCACCATCGGCATGGGCGCATCGGGCAGCAGTTGCACAAAGGCCAGTTCCAGGGGAAGCTGCGGCTGCCAGCTATTGGCTGGTGTGAGGGCCGCTTCGTTAAACATTTTTACAGCATCAATCAACATCTGGCGCGAGGCCCGTTGGGCCTGCTGCACCATATCAGCCTTTTGTTCACTCGTCCCTTCAAAATCCAGCTGATCACCAGCGGCTTGCAGCAGCAGCAGTTGGCGCAGGTAGGCCACCATTTGGCGGCAAAATTGGCGGGCATCCGTGCCCGAAGTGAGGGCATCGTGAATGATATTCAGCCCAGCCGCGCCATCGGCTTTAAGCCAGGCGGCGGTGAGTTCGGTAACGGCCGTATCCGTCGCCGTTCCCAACACCATCTGCGCCCGTTCCAGCGTAATCGTGTCACCCGGAACCGTCACCAGTTGATCCAGCAAACTTTCCGCATCGCGGATGCTGCCAGCCCCCTGCCGCGCAATCAACGTCAGTGCATCCGGCTCAATCGTCAGCCCTTCCTGATCGGCCAGCCATTGCAGCCGCTCTTTAATTTCGGTGACGGTGAGCAGGCGGAAGTTGAACTGCTGGCAGCGCGACTTAATCGTCATGGGCACTTTATGCTCTTCGGTGGTAGCCAGCACAAACATGGCGTGTGCCGGTGGCTCTTCCAATGTTTTGAGCAAGGCGTTGAAGGCAGCGGTGGAGAGCATATGTACTTCGTCTATGATGTAGACCTTGAAGCGGCCCTGGCTGGGGGCGAAGTTGATTTTGTCGCGCAGGTCGCGGATGTCGTCTACGCCTGTGTTAGAAGCGGCATCTATTTCGATGAGGTCGAGGAAACGGCCGTCTCCAATTGACTTACAAATTTCGCAGGTGTTACACGGCCGTTGCGCCACATCCTCATGCAAACAGTTGACCGCTTTGGCCACCAATCGCGCCGAAGTTGTTTTACCCGTACCGCGTGGCCCGCAAAAGAGATAAGCATGACCCACACGTCCCGCTGCCACACTGTTTTGCAGGGTGCGCGTCACATGTTCCTGACCGATAACATCGTTAAATCGAGCCGGTCGCCATTTGCGGTAGAGGGCTTGAGACATGAAGTTAATATAACATTGTGGGGGTGGGTGGGCAAGGGAGAGGAAGGAGTAAAACGTAAAACGTAGAAGTTTATTGGCTTCCGTTTTACGTTTTACGTTTTAGTCAAAATAACCCGCTTGCTGCATAACGGCCGTTATCTCTGCCGCCGCCTGATCTAGCGCCCGTTTAGGCTCCATCTGCCCATTCACAGCCTGCACCAGATAGTTGCCCAAAATACTCTCCACCTTGTTCCATTCCGGGGTGCGGGGCCGCCAGGTGGCATTCTTTAGGGCATGATGGGTTTCGGGCAGCCACCAAAAATCTTCCGCCAGGGCTTCATCCTCAAAGATGCTTTCCCGCGTCGGCGGCAGACCCGTTTCTGCCAATTGGTACATCGTCTCACGGCTGGTGGCCCAGACGATGAAATCGAAGGCCGTTTGTTTGTGGGCGGATGTAACCGGAATGCCCAGCAGCCAGTTGCCAAGCTGGCTGGTCTGGCGCTCGCCGCCAGGGAAGGGGATGACGGCGATTTTGCCCGAGACGCTGGACTGCGCCGGATCATCAATCAGCATGTTTTGGTTGGGCCAAACGATGGCCGTCAGGGAAGCTCCGTTAAGCATGGCATCTAACACGCTGTTGCCGGAATCGTACCCTTGTTGGGGGGCTACTGTGTGCGTGTAGTTGATGAAGTCGGTGAGGGCGCGGACGGATTTTTCGCGGTTGATGACGACGTTCCATTCGTCGTCGAAGATGTCGCCGCCGTAGGACCAGTTCCAGGCGTTAAATTCGGTGACGATGGGGTTGCCCCAGCCGTCGAGGTAGGCGTAGCCGTAGAGGCCGTTGTCGGGATCGGCCGTTTGCTCCACCACGCGCATCAATTCATTCAGGTTACGCGGCTCCTCCGTAATCAAGTCCTGGCGATACCAAAACATCTGCACATTGCCGATGAGGGGCAGCGCATACAGTTCCGGCTGGGCATCGGCGGCCTGGCCGGGGGGCTGCGGGCCAAAGGGCGGCGGCCACCGAGACACATCCAGCGAACGCCCCACAAAATCGGGGTCGGGCTGGTAGCCAAATTCGGCCAGCGGCACCAGATGGCCGCCGCCAGCCAAAGCGGGCAGCCAGGGATCATCAATGAAAACCACATCGTAATGGCCCAAGCCGGTCAGAACGTCGGTGAATACTTTTTCTTGCAGGTAGGCGTAGGGGAGTTCCAGGAGCTGCACCTGATAGCCGCTGGCCTTTTCCCATTCGGGGATGACGGAACGCAGGCCGTCGGCGATGGAGCCGGCTCGGCCGGCGACGGTGATGATGCGCGGGGTTTGGGTAACGGCCGTTACCTGGGGGGTCACACTGTCGGCGGCGGGAATATCGGCCGTTTGTGAACATGCCGTCAGGAGCAAAATCAAGAATAATACAAACCTTCTCATGGTGGTAACTCCTTCTTGGAATGAGACCATTCTACTAATTTGAAAGACACACCTCAACATGACTTTCGGGGACAAAACCCCTGCGGCCTACGAACAAGTTGTTCGTGCGTCCCAAACCCTTGACCAACACAGACAAATTTTCAGATCGCGGTATAATTAGCTCGTCTTGTGGCACCTATCGTCACAACCTGACATGAATTCATCGAACCAATCTAGAACATCATGAAAGAAATACAAAAGAAAGTCTGTTTGTTGGGCGATATTGCTGTGGGGAAAAGCAGCCTCGTGAGACGTTTTGTAGAAGGTATCTTCGACGACAAATATCTTAGCACCATGGGTGTACACGTCTCACGCAAGGTGATCACCCAAGCAAATCATCAGCTCAAACTACTGGTTTGGGATTTAGCCGGTGGCGAAGACTTCACCGCATCCTCCACCATAAACTATCTACGCGGGGCTGCGGGAGCCATTCTTGTTTGTGACCTGACCCGCGAAAACACCCTGGAAACCCTGGCTACTTACGCCCAAATGATGTTACAGGTAAACCCAACGGCCGTATTCGTCATCGTTGGCAACAAAGCAGATTTATCTAACGAGCGCATCATCAGCGACCTTATGTTGTCCGCTCATAGCAAAAATCTAAAATGCCCCTACCTTTCCACCAGTGCCAAAACCGGCGAACGGGTAGAAGATGCTTTTCATTTGCTGGCGGCTCAATTGGAAAATTGATTTGACCACACGTCCCCTCAATCTAGACCCCATCCTGTTGGCAGCCCATGTAGCCCAAACAGTACGTGTCGCCCAACGCTTCGCCTACGCCCAAATCTCGCCCGACTTCCGCATCCTCCAGGCATCACCCAAATTCCTCGACCTCATCGATCCCCCCGTTGCCCAGCCAATGGGCATGTTCGTCGAAAACCTGCTCGATGAAATGTTCGGCACCAAAGAAATGATGGCCGCCGTTTTACAAGGCGACATCCCCCACTTTCGCCTGGAATACATCAACCGCCCCCAGCCCGATGGCTCCATCGTCTACCTCACCTTCCACATCACCCCCATGGACGAAACCAAACCCCAGCGCGGGCTGCTCCTGCTGGTAGAAGACACCACCGAATCGGGGCGGCTGCAACAGCGGCTCATCCAAGACCGCAACGAACTACAACTGCTGCAAGACAAGCTCGCCAAAGCCAACAAAGAGCTGCAACAGCTCAATCAAATCAAATCCCTGTTCTTGTCCATGGCCGCCCACGACTTACGCACACCGTTAACCGTCATCAAACTGCAAGTGGAAACATTGCTGCGGCAAATATCCCCCCACCTGGCTGGCTCCTCCACCTCTGGCCTGGATGTCATCCGTGCCCAGGCCGACAAGCTGGAGCGGCTCATCAACGATCTACTGGATTTAGAGCGCCTGGAGCAGGGGCAGCTTGTTCTCAATCTCGAACCATTTGTGCTGAATGATCTGGTCAATGAAGTCGTCAAATCTATGCAGGCCCTGGTGCAGCGGGCCAGGCAAAAAGTCCGCGTGGGGATGCCCACCCCTATTACCATGCGGGCGGATACGATGCGGCTGTGGCAAATCCTCTACAACCTCATTAGCAATGCCATCAAATACACGGGGGAGCAAGGGGAGATTGCCATTGTGGGCCAGCAGGTTGAGCAAGAGGTTGTTTTGTATATCAGTGATAATGGCAAGGGCATGACGGCCGATCAAGTGGAGCGACTTTTTCAACCTTTTTACCGCACCCAAGAAGCGGTAGAAAGTTCCATATCGGGGACAGGTCTTGGTTTATACATCGTTAAGGTACTGGTGGAAGCCCATAACGGCCGTATCGAAGTCAACAGCCAACCGGGCTACGGCACAACCTTCACCCTCTACCTGCCCCTCAACCCCACCAACTAGGAGACACAATGAACGAAAAAATAGGATTTATCGGACTGGGCATCATGGGGCGCGGCATGGCCGCCAACCTGCTCAAAGCAGGCTTCGTCGTCAGCGTGTGGAACCGCACCGCCAGCCGCCTTGACCCCCTCATCGCTCACGGGGCCATCGCCGGGGCCAACCCCGCCGATGTCGCCGCCCACAGCGACATCATCATCACCTGTGTCAGCGACACCCCCGATGTCGAAGCCGTCATTTTAGGCCCCAACGGGGTCATTCACGGGGCCAAAGCTGGCTCACTGGTCATTGACATGAGCACCATCAGCCCCCAGGCCACCCGCGACATGGCCGCCAAGCTGGCCGAAAAAGGCGTACACATGCTCGATGCCCCCATCAGCGGCGGCAGCGAAGGCGCCGAAAAAGGCACACTCAGCATCATGGTGGGCGGCGACGCGGCCCAGGTGGAGCGAGCCATGCCCGCTTTCCAGGCGATGGGCAAAGCCATCACCCATGTCGGCGGCACGGGCGCGGGCCAGACGGTGAAACTGGTCAACCAGATTTTGGTCGTCATCAATATGTTGGCCGTAGGCGAAGCCCTGCTCTTTGCTCAGGCAGGCGGGCTGGATTTAGAGAAGACGTTATCGGCCGTTACCGCAGGCGCGGCAGGCAGTTGGATGTTGAGCAATCGCGGGCCGCAGGTTATTCAGCGGGATTGGCGACCCGGTTTCACCATTGATTTGCAGCAAAAAGATTTGCGGCTGGTGCTGCAAGCGGCCGATCAGATGGGGTTGCCAGCCATTGGCACGAGCCTGGTGTTTAACCTGTATCGCGCCTTGCAGGCCCAGGGGCTGGGGGCTGAAGGCAACCATGCCCTGGTGAAAGCGTTGGAGCATCTGGCGGGTGTGGAGATTCAGCAAGAAAGATAATGCTCTACGGCTTGTTCTGGCCGGTGTCACACCGAGCCAGACTGGTGGCTCGACTACAGCACTTCAAGGATAAAACCCTCATACATGAAAGTAAAAATCTGTGGCATCACCAATTTAGAAGATGCGCTGGTAGCGGCCGAGGCTGGGGCTGATTATCTGGGCTTTATCTTCTATCCACCCAGTAAACGCAGCATCACCCCCGAAGCGGCGCAAGAGATTGTGAGCCACTTGCGCCGCCTGCCCACCTGCCCCTTGCTGGTGGGTGTGTTTGTGGATGAAACGGCCGATCACATGGCCCACATCCTCGACACCTGCCAACTCGATCTGGCGCAACTGAGCGGCAGCGAAGTGCCTTATCTGGTGGGGGATGAGCGGTCGCCCATCTATGGCCGTGCCTACAAAGCCCTGCGCCCCACCACCCTGGCCGAAGCCGAGGCCGAAGCCGAGTGGTACACGCCCCCCCTGCTGCACGAAGGCCAGCCTGCCCTGCTCATGGACACCTATCACCCCAGCCTGCCCGGCGGCACGGGCGAAACGGGCGACTGGTACATCGGGGCGCAGTTGGCACAGACGGTGCCGCGCTTTATGCTGGCGGGGGGATTAACGGCCGTTAACGTCGCCACCGCCAGCCAACAGGTGCAGCCCTACGCCGTAGACGTCGCCAGCGGCGTGGAAGCCAGACCGGGCAAGAAAGACCCGGCGTTGGTGCGGGCGTTTATCCAAAAAGCCAAAGGAATGGCAGCCCCCTAAGTTCGTCCCCTCTCCTCTGAGTTCCCCCAAAGAGGAACTGCGGGGAACTCGGAGGAACTTTCGCCCATGAAAAAACCCTACCAAACCCTATCCTCCCGCATCGCCTGGTCATCCCCCTGGTATCGCATTCGCCAGGATGAAATCATTACCCCCAACGGCCAGCCGGGGGTGTATAACGTGGTGGAAAAGGAAGCGGCCGTTTGGATTGTGCCTGTTCTTGCTAACGGCGATGTGGTTCTCATTTACAACTATCGTTACACCGTGCTGTATTAGAATTTGTTGGTAAGTGCTTTTCGCCTAAAATACAAACAATATCAGCCCATTTTTCTCTATCAATACAAGTAAGAGTCACCTGTACATTCAACAATTCAAAAATCTCTCGCTGTGCCTTCGGATCATTGTCTGTTAAATCTGCCCCTTTGCGTATTTCAGCCGCATACGATTCAACTGTTCTGATTTCTTCCTGGGTTAACAACTTGTAATTACCTAAATTTTGTACCAATAAGGGTACAAGTCATAAAAAGATGACGATGACAGTTTTCTCAGCAAGAATGTAAGTAGCAACCAAACACTTGCAGAAGGAGAACTGTCATCATGAACAATTGTATCAGCTATTCGCCACGGGCTAGTTTGGCTATCGTGGGCATGAACATGCAACAAATGGGGATCTGGCAGATGATCGGGCAACAGGTCAAAATCCAACAGAAAACAGTGATTCACACGCCGCTGCAAAAATTGCAGGATGCCTTTATCAATATCATGGCTGGTGGAGAGGGCATCGTGGAAGTGAATCAACGGGTCAAAACAGATGCTGGGTTGTCGGCAGCCTTCGGACGGCAGAGGTGTGCTGACCAGTCGGGTGTCAGCACCACTTTGAATGCTTGTCAGGCAGACAATATAGAGCAGATGCGGCAGGCGATGGCGATCATCTATCAACGATATGGCGCAGGCTATCGCCATGATTATGGTCGCAGTTGGCAATTGTTGGATATTGATATGAGTGGGATGCCTGCTGGTCGCCAGGGGGATGGGGTTGAGAAAGGGTATTTTGCCAAGCAAAAGAACAAACGAGGTAGACAATTGGGACGGGTCTATGCCACCTTGTATGATGAAATCGTCACTGAACGGCTCTATTGCGGCAAGACGCAACTCAATCGCAGCTTGCTGGCACTGGTGGCTGATGCTGAAACTGTCCTGAATCTCAATCCTGGTTTTCGTAAACGAACCATCCTGCGCATTGATGGCGGCGGTGGCAATGACAGCGACATCAACTGGCTGCTGCAACAGCGTTATCAGTTGCTGGTCAAAGTCACTCACTGGAAGCGTGTCGAGAAATTGGTGACCACTGTTGAGACTTGGCACACAGATCCCAAAGACCCTCGTCGCCAAGCAGGCTGGGTGGAAACACCCTTTGCTTATGACCAGCCAACCCGCCAACTGGCTGTCCGTTGTCAAACCAAGAAAGGTAAATGGCGCACAGCTATTCTGGTCTTCAATCTTGATGATGACCAACTTGGCTGGCTCAACCAACAAGGTAAACGGCCGTTGGCCTCTCCCGCTGACCCCATCTGGTTGGCTGTTTACGCTTATGACCTGCGCGGCGGCGCTGTGGAGATAGCTATCAAAGGTTCTAAACAAGGTTTGGGCATCACCAAACGCAACAAAAAATCTTTTCACGCCCAAGAAATGCTCCTCTTGTTGGGGCAACTGGCTTACAATGTGATCAGTTGGGTGCGGAATGGCTTGGCCTCTTGCCGAGCCAAACTCCAACAGTTTGGTATGTTGCGTATGGTGCGGGATGCTTTTCATATCCCTGGGCGTATTTCTTTTGATGCTCATGGTCATCTTGTTCAAATTTCACTCAATCAAGCGTATGATTTAGCTGCTGCTTTCATCACTGCCTTTGCTTCTTTCTTGGCTCGTGATGGAACTGTCGCTAATTTGCGCCAAATTTAGGTAATTAAGTTCACTTTCTAGCGCCCCTCACTAAGATTGCAGATTTCATTGACATAACAAGGAATTGATAAAAATAACACATAACCAATGAAATAGTAGCCACATAACTCACCTTGAGGTAGAAGATGGTTAGCAAAAAACAATCAACTACTCGAGGTGAGCTATGCGAATGCCAATCATATGTCTGGATGAACGGTTGCGCCATTATTTGAGCCAATTTCGTGGTTGTTTTAGTCAGCCCCAGTTCAAGTATTTCGTGATCATACTGCTGGGGCTGATGTTGAACCAAGGAAGTGGGACAATGACGGGCTTGTTGCGCCAGGTGACAGCTTCGATTAGTTTGTCGGGAGTGAGCCGTTTTATGAGCCAAGCACCCATGGTCGGCTGAAGATGTTAGCCAGGGCTGGCAAGACCAATTCCAGCAAGAGATGAGAAGACAAGTCCAAGCAGAACAAGTCCGATTGAAGCGAAAGCGTCGTGGTAAGGAAGGGGCAGACCTAAGAAAACCGTCGTGACAGGTTACTTGATAGGGGATGACTCGACCATAAGCAAGAACGAGGCAAAAGATGGAAGGCTTGGGACGACATCACTCTAGCACAGAGGGCAAACGGGTTACAGGACATAGTTTGGTACAGGGATTTGTACCTCTTGTTGGGACAGCGTTGTCCTTTGCCGCCGCAGATGTATCGGCAAAAAGCTGTCTGTGCAGATGAAGGCATTCCTTTTGCCAGCAAGATTGACCTCATGGTAGAAAACATCGCCACCTTTGAGCCAGTACCCGATACGGTAACCATGTCTTGTTGGATACCTGGTACACGTGCAAACGGATTTGGCGCACGGCTCGGCAACGGGGTTTCTTATCACCAGCGGTCTCAAATGCAATCGTTACCTCCGTATAGAAGACTCCCAGGCGGAGAAAGGGTTGGTATTGGCAACGAGTGGATGAATATGCTCACAGTTTGTCTGAGGCCGATTGGCACTATGTCCGCTGGCCCAGTAACCAAGAGCGATGGGTCTATATTCATGTGATAACAACCCGCATCAAGAAGTTGTACAAGGCTCAACTGGTCATCATTCGAGGTCAGATTGAAGAGGAAGACAAAAAAGACAAGATTCGTTTCTGGGCCTCGTCTGATTTGACGGCCAATCGTGACCTGTTGTTGCAGCATATTGCTACTCGATGGGATATTGAGGTACTTTTTGCTGATACCAAAGAGATTCTGGGCTTGGACCAATACCAGCTGATGACCGCCAATGCCATTTGTCGCTTCTGGACTTTGGTTATGGCTGCTTACTACTTTCTTGACCAAGAGCGGTATCGACAGCAGCAGCAGACTGGCCGACACACCACTATTGGTGATGCTTGGCGTCAAGTACAGGCGATTCATTGGTGTCATTTTATTGATTGGCTTCATCAGAAATTCAGACTTGGCTATCAGCCTGCCGATTTATATCTCGAACTTACCGGAGCAAGCCTCTGAGTGAAATCTGCAAAGTTAGTGGCCCCTATCGCTTCCTGTAACTCATGAATATTTTTGTCTAGTTCAGTTTTTTCCGAAGCAATGTCATCCAGTTCAAGTATACCAGCCTTATATGCCTTAACTAAACGCTTTTTCTCACCTATAAAATCATTCAGCTTTTCCCGATTAGCTGCAATCATCCGCTGAACAGGTTCCTGAACTGCCAACTGTTTTTCTTGATATTGAGCCAAGGCATCGCTAAGTTGTTTAGGGGAAAGTAGGATTGACTTAATCCAAAACCATACACTATTCTCAACGTCTTCTGCACAATAAGTAGCATTATCACATTTATATCCATAACGTTTGTGATTATGGGTTGCATTACACAAGTAATGTTGACCCCGTAATCTGCCTTTAACAAAAGTGAGACCTGTCATGCTTTTCTGACAATGACCACATTTGAGCATACCACCCAACGCATAAAAGTATTTGCGATGCTTACCCATTTTTTGCCTATTTTCTTCTAAACGGTCAGTTGCTTTGTCAAAAATTTCCTCGCTCAAAATTCCGGGCACTTCTACTAGTATCCATTCACTTTTGGGACGTTTGACACGCATTTTTTTGCCAGTCTTAGGATCTTTGATTTGCTTAGTCTTACGATAATACCAGCGACCCACATAAACTTCATTACAGAACATTGCATACAGTGTTCCAATTCCCCACCCTAGTTTCCTGGTCTTGTGTTGAGCCGCTTTATGGTTGTTGCCTTTTGATGGTTTTGGCACATTATGCTTATTCAAATAATTGACAATGCTGTTTAGACTGTAGTGATGATTTACATATAGATCGAACATTAAGCGAATCACTGCTGCTTCCTGTTCATTAACCTTCAATGTACGACGGCCGTTTATCTTGACAATATCATAACCATATGGCGCATTACTTCCCCCAATTCTGACATTACCCGCCCTTACCGAGTTTTCAATGCCGCGAATTGTTCGCTCTCTAATGAGTTCCCGCTCAAATTCTGCAAACTCCCCCATCATTCCTTTCAATAACCGTCCCGATGCTGAATCCTCGAATTGGCCGATGACGTATTCGACTTTGATTCCACATGATTCCAAACTGTTTTCTACGGACAATTGTTTAAACCGATTACGTGCTAATCTATCTACCTCGCGTACAACCAACACATCAAATGCCTCTTGTTCCGCCAACTTCAAGACCTTTTCCAATTCAGGCAACCAGACTGCACCAGATGTCTGCCGGTCTTTTTCTTCAAAAAACTTGCCTACAATTATGTAGCCCTTTTCCTTAGCGTACTTTTGGCAGTCCTCTAACTGGCTATCAATGCCGGATGTTGCATACTTGCTATCATCACCACTCACCCTTGCGTATAAAACTGCTTTTTCAGTCATTGTTTAATCCTTTTTCGATACAAGCCGGATAAGAGCATCACACGCTTATCCGACTTGATTTACTAAGCTTGTACCATTACCGCGCCTGGGGCTGTAACAATCTGCCTAGCCCCCAGTGTTTTCTGAATCTCATCCAAAACGGCCGTTTCCCTTACAAACGTCCCATCATGCAATGAAAACAGAATGCCATTGCCAGCCACATAGCCACCGCACACACGGCCGTTCAGCCCATAACGCTCCAAAACCGCATCAATCAGGTCACTCATTCTTTCCAACTCAGCCTCAATCATGGTGCTTCACTTTTCACCAGCACCATCACCCCGACCAAAGCGGTACAGAGAGATAAATATCGTATAGTCCATAACATCAAAATTAAGAACCCCATCTCATGAATCATATTTACCTCGTCGGCGCACCATTAGTTGAAGGGCTTGTCCGTTCCCGCAACCGCTCCTCAACCAGATAATCAATTAATGTGTCCAAGTCGTAGCCTTCGCCGTCTTCATCCTCATCTTCATTAGGTTCGGCGAGTAGAGCTTGTTGCTTGCCAATTCGCGTGAGTTTCTGGCTAAAGCCCAACGCATTGAGCATATCTACACGGAATTCCTTGGCTAAAATGTCTACCAGCACATCCTTATCCTCATTGGCTCTGGTTTCCAGTTCCTTCAAGGCTTGTTTGATAACCGTACCTTGAATCTTGGCCGTCTTGGTCGCTATCTGCTGGTCTGGCTCGGAATACTTGTAGACCGCCAGCCCCACAATGTGAGCCACTGTCACCGCCAAAATGATGAAGAAGGCAATCGTGCCAATAGTGGCGCGATAAGGAATGAGATAAGGGGCCAATGTCGTGTTGGTTGCCAACTGTGTCACCGTCGCCATGATGGAGCCGATGAGCGACAAGACGGCCAATGCCAACGCGGTGTCCCGCTGGGCTGTGGCTTGCTCCCCCGACAGCCACACCTTGAACCAGATCACATAAGCTACATCCAACATCAGCAGCACATAGCCCGCTGCTAGTAAAGCACTCAGACCATTATTCGGATTGCCAAAAGCAGCTGGTAGATAAGTAGCCCCAAACAAGGCAGTCTCGGCGGCATTGAGCAAAACGACCAATGCCCCGAAAAGCACCAATAACCATTTGGTTATGTTTTCCATGTTGTATAATCCTCTAGTAAGCAATCCCCTCGCTTCCACACTTTGGGATTGCTTACCCTTCGAGCCGTTTCCTTTGTTTCGTAACGGGGCAAGGGAAACGGCCGTTTCCCTACCCCATCTTTTAACTCCTTTTCACTTACCTCATAGCCACCTCCATAAACAAAACAGCCCTACCACCAAGCAAGCGGCAGAGCTGTTTCATCCCATGAAACCAAAAAGGGCAACCCCGCCTTATGTGCGTAGGGTTGCCCCATCGAGTAAAATGGGTTCAGCCTAGCGCCAAGCCTCTTTTGGCGGTTAGGTCAGGGTCACGATCAGTGTTACCAGCACTCTCGTGACCCGTTTTTTGGACTAAATACCTTTCAATACCGAAAGGTATTATACAGATTTTTGAGGAAGATGCTACCCCCAATACCTATTTTGGTCCCCGTCGTTTATCTTCGGCACTTGTGGCCTCGTGCAAATAAGCCAATAATGATTCTCGGCTTACCTGCCACGCAGCTCCCCATTTCCGTCCGCGGATTTTGCCATCCCGTATCAACTCACGTAGATAAACAGGATGATAACCGCTTATTGCGGCCGCTTCAGCTGTCGTGATCCAATCTTCAACCATGAAGAAATTCTATCCTCTTACTCTTCGGACGCAATCCAGCCCTACAACTATACAATTATCAAAGTTCTAAAGGTCTTCTAAATCAGAAGCCGCTTATTTGCATACAAACTATTTCGCCAGAAAACTAAATACGGAAATCATTGTTATTGGCCTAACTGGGGCATTGTCTTGGCACATATGGCTCATAATCTGGTTCAGCTTGAATATTCCGCATATCTTCGCAAATAGGACAATCCTCTAAATCTGGTGACATCTCTTCACAGTGTGAACAATAAATCCATTGAGATGTTTGCTCGATCTCCAAATCATTCATTTGTGGAGGGAAGGCAACTTGTCCATAGTCTAGTGGTTTGTTCATGATTCTTTTCTCATACCTCATGTGTCTTTGACGATGTACCGACGGTAGCTGGGCAAGCCTGTTAGATCGCACATATACCCCTTGCCCATCTGGTAAAGACGATCAAGTGCCTTCTCACCCAGAATCTCCATGAACGCAGAATCTATTTCATACCCATTAGAAGTTTGAGTGATAAGTGGTACATTTGATGTCACTACAAGATGCTTTTTCGTCTTGTAACAATAGTCGAAGAAACGGCCGTAACGATTTTGTCTCTTGGTGGTCTCATTTCTCTCAGTAGCAAAAGGGATTTCTTCGGTGCCAACATCATCAACAACAATGATTTCATAGTGCTTAAAGTGATGACTTATAGGCAGATCGTCATCTAATATTTTCATAAGTTCTGTGGCCTCAAAAAGCCGACCTTTCAAATATTCCGACTGGACATCTGGCAAACCTTCTGGAAAAACCTGTTCGGTAAAGGGTTGCATCAGGTTATAAGCAATGGTTGTTTTTCCTGTCCCCACACCTCCAGTGATACAAAAGCTAAGACCAGGCTGCTGGCGACATGCTGTGTTCCAATCACGAGCTTTTTCCAGAGCGTTCCTAAGCCGATCAACTTGTTCTTCTGTTGTTAAGTGATCGAAACGAAACTGATCAAGTGAGATTGCTTGAAAACCACGAATTGGTTGTTCCCTAACTTGAGGAGTTTCCTCATGTGTGTGAATAGGATTTGAATCATCGAGAATGTTACGAATATGTTTCATGTCAAACTCCAAATTTGTGCGCAACAATATCGGTGGTCGTACCCTGTTTGGATACACTAGCAGAATTCCTGCGCTTATCTAATCTTTCCCAGAAGAGGCCTTTCCAGCCATTCTGGATGGACAAACTAATCAACCAGCATACATCTTCAGCCGTATGCTTCGCTGCTTCACGTAACAACTCGTTTCGCATCGTGGCACTCACTGGTGCTCCGGCTTCTTTTCGGTGTTGTTCCCAGCGCAGCCATATATCTCTAAACTCTTGGGTATCCAAGTGAGAGGGAAAATCTATTTGCCGTGATTCACTTGCTGCTCCACTCTTATCTTTTGAGTCTTTTAAAAGATCATTCTCAGATCGGGTGAAGTTACCTTCACCTTTTTGGGTGCTAGACTTCACCCTTTTTGCGCTAGACTTCACCCTTTTTGCGTTAGACTTCGCCCTTTCTGGTTCAGAAACAGTGAACCCTCCTTCACCTTTTATTAAAAGGGATAAGTCGTATTGATTGGAACGGCTACGGCCGTTTCCCCGCTCGATCTTAATTTCCCCAGATTGCTCAAGAGCCAAGATGTTGCTTTGCACTTGGCGCACCGATAAATTCACCATTTGGGCTATCGTCTTTAGGCTTGGATAGCAGTTACGGCCGTTTGCATCAGCAAAGTGGGCCAGCGCAATCAATATCAAACGACGGGAACCTTTCTGTTGGGAGTTCTGCCAGACAGCATTCATAGCTTTGATACTCATCTTTGTACCTCCACTATTTCTCGAGGGCTTTCGACAGCCCCAGCCTCTTGTAATGTATCAACTGCACTGTCAAGCTCTACATGCTCATCATCTATACTATTGATGGCATCAGATTCGGCGTTTTCCGTGGCTGCCTGTGCCGCCAGTTCTGTCTGATGTTCCTGTGCTTTGCGAATTAGCAAGGCATAACAACGTGCCAACGCCAGTGCTTCCTGATCAACTTGGGGTTTCTGCATGTTGCACCTCCTGCAAGAGAATTGATTTTTTATCTTGTCCAATCACTCCTAAAGCTTGAGCTGATTCTCTCAGCAACAAGCGCATAGTGTCCGACTGATTACGTTGCAACCTGGCTGCCAAAGCTGCTATCAATTGCTTTTCATCATCATCTACTCGAAACGTGAACGTACCTAATCGTGTCATTACAACCTCGTAAATTAAAATGCCCCACAATCGGAGCAATTACCAATTGTGGGGCAGTATAAATAATGTCAGATTTTGTTGTACGGAAATTCCTTAAATTCCTTAAATCCCGCCGTTCTTAATGCAAAATACGGTCAGAAAACAAGAAACGCTGTAAAAGAAATATTTATAGCGTTTTTCGCACAAAAGTTTTCGTTTTAGCTTCTTTCTATGCAGATGTATCTGTATGCTTGTCACTATAAAATTCCTTAATGTCCCATTTTCCCCATAATTCAGGATCGTTTACCCTTACAGTCCCAGGGTCAATGCCTACAAGCTGACAAGCTTGTGTTCTTGAGATATTTATTTTGCCATCCTTTGCTCTATATTCCTCGCGTTTTTTTCTTAACTCTTCCAGCCTTACTACTGTAGCTATATTTGGGCCGCGTTTCCGTTTTTTACCTTTATGTGGTGTGGCTTCGTCTTCAGCGGCAGCTACGCTCGTCTGCTCACCTTTTCTATTCGCAACCTTACTACCGTCAACCAGAGTAAATCCCCATTTTACCAGTTCATTTCCTACCTCTTGAGCTAAAAACCTAATTCTATCCTTATATTGTTCATCCAGTGCAAAAAAACGAAGTGGTATTACAGGCCGATCTCCTATCACTACATAGCCAACCTTGACAGACCTTCTCTCAAATTGGGCTCGTGCTGTACTAGCTTCTCGCAAAACGCCACGCTTGATTGTTTCGAGCAAAGCCTCTGCTTTTTTATTCTCATCATTATCTGCAAAAATACGAATATACCAGTAACCAGGGTCGCCATGCCTAATCAAGTGGTAATGAGGTCTATTCATCATACTAAACTCATCTAGTACATCCTCAACTTGACTAACTGACCCACCTTTAACTTGAATTAACAAGACCTCTGTCCCACCGGACGGTAAAGGCGTTGGTATATCCATAAGATGAGAAGGTGGTGGCGGGTCATCATCTTTTGCTTTCAAGATGTCTACAGCTAATGGAAACTCAGCCCCTTGAGCATTAATCGAAGGCAATAAATGACTGAATTCTGCACCCTCTTTAGTGGGCAAAGCTTCAGAAGCCTTTTTCCAACCGTCATATCTAGACAATATTTCAAATTCTTCGGCTGCTGATTGAGATTGCCATTCTGGCAAATTATCTAATTCTATTCTGCCGCTTTCGGGTAAGATTCCAACCTCTCTCATTCTTGATACTTCATCGTCTTCTTTTTCAGCCATAATTGGATTCCTCAAATAAAAACGGCCGTTAACACCAAAGTATCAACGGCCGTTACACAAATTACTCTCCCACATAGTTATCAGCGTTCTCATAACGTACGACAATGATACCACGTAGCACATCTGTTTCAAATCCCCTCTGCTCCCCTGCCCTATCCCCCTGCTCCCCTGCTCCCCTGCTCATCTTTGACAACCCTGCCCTGCAAAAGTATCATTCCCTTATTGAGTCCGGCACAAGGTCAAAAATGCCACATGAGAGCATATAGCCGAGTAACAAACAGGAGAGAGTAGTGAGTTACGGCCTTCCATCCGACCTTCGCAACCAACTCGTCAGCACCCTGCTGCGCTGCGGCCCCTTTGCCAATCAGGCAGAGCTGCAAGTCATCTTCACCGATGAGCGCATTAGCCCTTGGGCTGACGAAATTCCTGACGCTGGTAGCCCCAGACAACGTGCCGAAAGCCTCATCAGCCTCCTTTCCCAACAACAAACCGCTGACGGCCACAACGCCCTCATCAACCTCCTCCACGTTCTGGCCGACCGCCAAGACCCTGCCACCGCCTGCCACCAAGACCTCCACATCCTCACTGACCAACTTCAATTGACAATTGACAATCGCCCATTGCCCATTGATCACTTGCTCCCTGCACCCAAAGACCCCTCTCCCAAATCCCATACAGATATAAAACAACATGTCGGCGAAGCCCAATCCGGTGCCACCGTCATCGGCATTCAGTACAATATCCACACTACCGCCGACCAACTCTCCCCCCCGCTCCTCATCCCCTCTGCTCCCCTGCATCCCCATCCTCCTTCCCCCTACAAAGGACTCCATGCCTTCACCATTACCGATGTGGATCGCTTCTTCGGCCGCGAACGGTATACCCAACAACTGCTGGAAGCTGTGCAAAGCAAGCCTTTCGTCGCTCTCCTCGGCCCCTCCGGTAGCGGCAAATCTTCGTTAGTGCAGGCTGGTTTGCTGGCACAACTACAAAAGCAAGGTGACTGGCTAACTGCTACCCTTCGTCCTGGAGGGCAGCCTTACCAAACCCTGGCGGCGGCATTACTGCCCCTGCTAGAAGCAGGTATGAGCGAACGGGAACGGCTCAAGGAACAGCGACATCTGGCGGCTGATTGGCAGGAAGCTGAACTGACTCTGGCTGACATATTGCAACGGATTCTGGAAAAACATTCCCAAACCCACTTCCTGCTCATTGTTGACCAGTTTGAGGAACTATATACCCTCACATCAGAGACCAGCCCACCACACCGCTTTCTTGACCTGCTACTGGCGGCAACGACTAGCCCTAACTGCCACTTGCTGCTGACTTTGCGAGCGGACTTTCTGGGGCAAGCCCTGGCCTACCGGCCGTTGGCTGATGCCTTGCAAGGAAATGACCTGAAACTAGGGCCTATGACCCCAGAGGAGCTGCGCCAAGCCATTGTCCAACCGGCGACTGACCTCAATGTGACATTTGAGGCAGGGCTGGTGGAACGCATTCTGGAGGATGTAATAGCGCAACCTGGTTCATTACCTTTGCTGCAATTTGCGCTTGACCTGCTTTGGGAACGTCCCAGCAATAGGCAATTGACCCATATGGCCTATGAAGAAATTGGTAATATTTCAGGGGCTTTGGCTACTTATGCTGACCAGGTTTACAATGCACTATCACCAGAAGAACAAGACCGCGCCCAATACATATTTGGGCAGCTTGTGCAGCCGGGGCAAGGCATGGAGGACACACGGCGGGTGGCACTGCGGACCGAGTTGAGCAAGGCGGACTGGGCATTGATTCAACAATTAGCGACGCACCGCCTGATTGTGACGGGACGGGACGAGACGGAGCAGGAAACAGCCGAAGTGACCCATGAAGCTCTGATCCAACGTTGGGGGCAGCTACAAAGTTGGTTGAACCAAGACCGTGCTTTCCGTATTTGGCAAGAACAACTGCGGGTTATCTTACGCCAATGGCAAATGACCCAAGATGATAACGACCTACTGCAAGGTAGTCTCTTAGCCGCTGCCGCTGATTGGTTTGAAACACATCATGATCAATTAAGCCAAGCTGAACACGCTTTTATCGAGAAGAGTCAAGCACAACAAAAACGCGAAGCCACCATCAAACGCCTACGCAATATCACTGTAGGTGTCGTTGTCATTTTCATTATTATTAGCTTGATCATAGCGACTTCCATATTTCAAGGTCAGTCACTTGAGAATTCACTATTAGCCCAGGAAAATGAAAATATAGCTGGTACTGCTGTTGCTCAAGCAACCCAAAACTTCCAATTGGCTGAAGATAATGAAGAGACAGCCAACCAAAATGCCCAATTAGCGGAAGAAAATGAAAATATAGCAGCTACAGCTATAGCAGCACTTAACTTAGTGGTGATAGAGTCTGATGCACGAGCTACATCTGTAGTGCAAGCAAATGAAGCTCGTGATGATGCTGAAATGCAAGCTGCTATTTCCATATCTCAAGCCCTAGCCGTAAATTCAGAAGAGGTTCGCGGCCAAGATGATATGCGAGCTTTATTATTAGCGATTGAAGCTGGTCGCATGGCAACAACCACACAAGCGTTTACCGTCCTCCACAACCAACTGCCGCTTATGGCCAAGCCAGAAACTAATCTCGCTCATGAAAGTTCAATCAGGGGAACTCAATGGAACAACAATAAAGCACTTCTTTTGACTTACAGTTTTGATGGCACAGCAAAGGTGTGGAACACGAGTAATTGGTCTCTTGAGCAAACATTTTTTCATGGCGAGTCTGTTGGGCCAGCGCAATGGAATAGTGATGAAAGCTTACTCTTAACTGTAGGCGGTGGGTTGATCAAACTATGGCAGACAGACAATGGTTCACTTTTACACACACTTAACCATGAAGAATCCGTCAGAATAGCACAATGGAGCAGTGATGAGCGACTGCTCCTAACCGCGGGGGATGAATCCATCAAGCTATGGCAGACAGACAATGGTTCACTACAACACACGTTTAATCATGAAGAAAGAGTCTGGAAAGCTGAATGGAATAGAGATAATACAATGGTGTTATCTCTTGGCACACAGATGGTTAAAGTATGGAGCGTGGCTGATGGAAGTTTATTGCACAACTTTGCGCATCAAGAAGAAATTAGAGACGCGAAATGGAACCGAGCCGGAACTTTAATCCTCACGGTCAGTGCGAATTTGACAAATGTATGGGATGCAAATAGTGGTACACTGCAAAACTCATTCGTTCATGATGATACACAAGAAGCACCGTGGAGCAATGTTGAGGAAGCACATTGGAACAAAGATGAAAGTCTAATCGTGTCCGTAGGTGGACAGATTGTCAAGATATGGGATACTGACAACGGGAATCTGTTATATACACTCGAACATCCGCCTTTTATTGATCACATGGAATTCAATGATGAGAACTTGCTTCTAATTAGTGGTAATCAGGATTCTACAATATGGGATATGAACAATGGTGAACTATTGCACACTCTTAATCATGGAAGCAGGATTAATGAAGGACAATGGAATGCGAATCAGAGCCTCATTTTAACTGTAAGCCAAGATGGAACAGCTAAAGTATGGGATGCAACGACTGGCACACTGTTGCATACTTTAATACACGATGATGGCCTTTCTATTAGAGGAGCCTCATGGAATAGGAACGAGAGCCGAATTCTAACTTTTGATGACAGGAAGACAAAGATTTGGGACACAAGCAACGGTGCCTTATTACAGATTCTTACTCATAATAATTCAAGCACACCCCAGTGGAATGAAGCAGGAGATCAAGTTCTTATCAATGATGGAAGTGGTGTCAAAGTCTGGGATGTGGCTGATGGTGCGTTATGGAATGGTTTGCATAATGATGGCGGTATACTGGAAGCTAGTTGGAACTCAGATGGGAGCCGCATCCTGACTACAGGTAATTGGATTGCCCAAATATGGGATGCAACAAATGAGTCATTACTTTACACCCTCGCTCAAGGGGATGTTGTCAGACACGCTCAATGGAATCACGATAAAAGTTTAATAATGACCATTGGTCACCATTCGGTTCAGATTTGGGATACAAGGACTGGAGAATTATTGCAAACCCTAAATGAGGCGGGAGGTGGTTGGAATCCTAAATGGAACAAAGATGAAAGCCGAATCCTAACTTATGGCGGCAAGTATGTGAAATTATGGGATGCTATGACGGGGGCTTTGCTACAGGAATTTCTTCATGAGGCTACTGTCTATGGTGCCTTATGGAACGAGGATGAAAGCAAAATCTTAATAAGAAATGGTGGTTTTGAAGAACCTGCTGGCAGTGGAGTGGTTTTACCAAATACTGGCTTAATCACAGTTTGGGATGCTCACACAGGAAGTTTATTATACACACTTGAGCATGACGATGGTCCTGCAATTGGACTTTGGAATGAGCATGAAGGTTTAATATTAACCTATACCCCTGATCCAGAATATGTAACAGAACAAGGAATAGCAAAGGTTTGGGATGCAACTGATGGTACTTTACTATATACCTTGACTCATGAAGAGCATATTTTGGAAGCACGATGGAATGAGGACGGGAGTCGGATCTTAACAAGTGGTTCAGACGGAATGATAAAGGAATGGGATGCCTTCAATGGAAATGTGATCCATTCTTTTGCTCATAATGGATGGGTTAAAGGAGCAATATGGAACAGCGATGAAAGCCTTATCCTTACAAGCAGTTGGGATGGAACTGCAAAGCTTTGGAATGCAACGAATGGCAGTTTAGTACATATGCTAATCCACAATGCAAATGGACTTGCTTCAGCACAATGGAATAAAAATGAAAGTTTCATTTTGACACACGGTACTGATGGGACAGCTAAACTTTGGGATGCTTCAAGTGGAATTCTAATAAATGGTTTTCATCATGATGATGAAGTGCTAGAAGCCCAATGGAATGAAGACGAAAGCAAAATCTTGACTCGTAGTCGTGATGGCACAGCTAAGGTTTGGAATGCTGCTACAGGGGAATTGCTATTACAATTACTAGGTGATGGGGAATTTATTACCGATGTGCGCTGGAATGAAAGCGAAGATCGAATTCTCCTGATAACAATTGATGGATTTATTCAGGTATATTACACACGATTAGATCAGTTGATGGCTGTTGCCTGTGAACGCGCTATTCGGAACCTTACTTGGGCAGAATGGCAACTTTATTTGCCGACTATACCGTATCGGCAAACTTGCCCCAATTTGCCGCCGCACCCTTCGGTGCCGGAGGAGGAATTGCCTTAGTTGGGAGAGGGTTGCCTTTTTTGCCTTTCGTACTATTGCTGATTACAATGTTGGCTCAATGTGGCTGAATGGATTGTTTTGTGGTGTCACAGAACAAGTGAAGGAGTGTTTGGGTACTGGATAGCCAATAATATGAGCCAAGCCTATGCCGACAATATTTGATAACATCGAACGGCCGTTACTCCCCACCCTCCGTAACACCCTGGACGTCTCCTACCGGGCCGACTTCTGCGTAGGCTACTTCAACTTGCGCGGCTGGCGTGAGATTGATGACAAAGTACAAGCCTGGACAGGCGGCGAAGGCTCACAAGTGCGGCTCCTGGTGGGTATGCAGCGCCGTCCCCAAGACGAACTCAAAGCCGCCTTCTCTTTTAGCGAAAATGGCGAACGCATGGACAACAAAACGGCCGTTCGTCTACGCCAAGAACTCGCCCTCGAATTTCGCAACCAGTTAACCATCGGTGCGCCCACCAATGCCGACGAAGCCGGGCTGCAACGATTAGCCCAACACATTCGTGAAGGCAAACTCGTCGTCAAACTCTTCTTGCGCCATCCCCTTCATGCCAAGCTCTATTTGCTTTTTGGTGATAGCTATCACACGCCCATCATCGGCTACACCGGCAGCAGCAACCTCACCTTCTCTGGTTTGTCAGGTCAGGGTGAATTGAATTTGGATGTATTAGAGCAGGATGCGGCTAAGAAATTAGCCCAATGGTTTGAAGATCGCTGGCAAGATCGTTGGTGCATTGATATTTCCGAAGAACTCATCCAAATCATCGAGGAAAGTTGGGCAGGGGAACAACTGCGCTCCCCCTATCACATATACCTCAAGATGGCCTACCACCTCTCACGCGAGGCACGGGCAGGTTTGAGCGAATTCGCCATTCCCCGCGAATTTGGCGAGAAGCTGTTCGACTTCCAGATTGCCGCCGTCAAAATCGCGGCACGCCATCTTAACCAGCGCGGCGGTGTCCTGATTGGTGATGTCGTGGGCTTAGGCAAGACCATCATGGCCACAGCCGTTGCCAAAATCTTTGAAGAAGATTACCTCATGGACACCCTCATCATCTGCCCCAAGAACCTGGTCAAGATGTGGGAGTGGTACGCGGCTGAATATCGCCTGCACGCCAAAGTGCTGTCTGTGAGCCGAGTGCAGGGGGAACTGCCCGAACTGCGCCGCTATCGGCTGGTGCTGATTGATGAAAGCCATAACTTGCGTAACCGTGAAGGTAAACGGTATCGCGCCATTCAGGAGTACATCCAAAAGAATGACAGCCGCTGCATCCTCCTGTCGGCCACGCCCTACAACAAGACCTACCTCGATTTGTCCAGCCAGTTGCGCCTCTTTGTGCCGGAAACGGCCGATCTCGGTATCCGCCCCGAACGGTTACTGCGCGAAATGAGCGAAGTCGAATTCGTGCGCCAACATCAGGCCAACCTGCGCTCCCTGCAAGCCTTCGAGAAAAGCGAACATGCCGATGACTGGCGCGAACTGATGAGCCTCTTCATGGTACGCCGTACCCGCAGCTTCATCCGCGACAATTACGCTCATGATGATCCCAGCAACGGCCGTAAATACCTCCAATTCGCTGACGGTGGCCGCGCCTACTTCCCCACGCGGATGCCTCTCAAAATCAACTTCCCCGTAGACGACAGCGACCCCAGTGACCAATATGCCCGCATGTACGATGAGGCGGTGGTGGATGCCATCAATGCTCTCAACCTGCCCCGTTATGGCCTGGGCAACTACGTCAGCAAACGGCCGTCGCCACCACCCACGCCCCGCGAACAACGCCTCATAGACGACCTCTCCCGTGGCGGTCGCCGTTTGATGGGCTTTAGCCGCACCAACCTCTTTAAGCGGCTGGAAAGCAGCGGCTACGCCTTCCTGCTCTCCGTCGAACGCCACATTTTACGCAACTACATCTTCCTCCACGCCCTGAACAATGGCCTCGATTTGCCCATCGGCACACAGGGCGCGGAAATGCTCGACACCCGCTTTGAGGATGACGATGCCGAAGCCCTCGACTACGACACGGCCGCTCTCTTTGACGATGACACAGGCGAAGAAATGGAAACAGCCACCGTCGTCATTGACATGGCTCCGGCCCGTTCCGAAGCGGCCTTTTTAGAACGGGCGGCGGCTGTGTATGCTGAGTATAACGGCCGTTACCGCCGCCGCTTCAAATGGATTCGGGCCAACCTCTTCGACAAACGGCTGCGCCAACACCTGTTGGCCGATGCCCAGGCTCTGCTGCACATCTTGCAGCAATTTAGCGATTGGTCGGTCAACGAGGATGCCAAACTCAATACGCTGCACGAACTGATCACCCAGACGCATCCCCAGGAGAAGGTGCTGGTCTTTAGCCAGTTTGCCGATACCGTCACCTATTTAGAGACGCAGTTGCGCCAGCGCGGTGTGCGTCGTATTGCCCAAGCTACGGGCGATTCGGCCGACCCTACCACCCTGGCCTGGCGCTTTAGTCCGTACAGCAATGGCAAGCGCGAGGCCATCAGCCCTGATGAAGAATTGCGGGTGCTGCTGGCTACCGATGTCCTCAGCGAAGGGCAGAATTTGCAGGACAGCCACATCGTCGTCAACTACGATCTACCCTGGGCCATTATTCGCCTCATCCAGCGGGCGGGACGTGTAGACCGCATTGGGCAGCAAGCGGCCGATATTCTCTGTTACACCTTCTGGCCGGCCGATGGGGTGGAGCGGCTCATTCGGCTGCGCGAACGGCTGCGGCAGCGGTTGCGCCAGAATGCCGAAGTGGTGGGCACGGATGAAGCCTTTTTTGAGGATGAAGGCAGCGACCAGCCTTTGCTCGACCTGTACCATGAAAAAGCGGGTGTTTTGGATGATGAGGCCGACAGTGAGACGGAGATTGACCTCACCTCCTACGCCTACCAAATTTGGAAGAACGCCACCGATGCCAACCCCGCCCTGCGTACCATCATCCCGCGCCTGCCTTCTGTTGTCTATGCCACCAAAACCCTGGAGCACCCCGCGCCTGACAGTCCGCCTGGTGTCCTGGTTTATTTGAACACGGCGCAGGGCAACAAAGCTTTAGCCTGGTTAGACCAGCAGGGGCAAAGTGTGACCGAATCCCAATTTGCCATTCTTAAAGCGGCCGCTTGCAGCCTTGATGAACCGGCCCTACCCCGCCAGGAGAACCATCATGAGTTGGTGGAGCAGGCGGTGCGCCATGTGATGACGGAGCGCACGGTGGTAGGGGGGCAGTTGGGACGGCCGTCTGGGGCGCGATTCAAAACATACGAACGGCTCAAAGCCTACGCCGAGCGGATTCAACAGACGCTTTTTGCCCACGAGGCCGAAAACCTGCTCAAAGCGTTGGATGAGATTTTCCGCTTCCCCCTGCAAGAAGCCGCCAAAAACACCCTCAATCGCCAATTACGCAGCAATATCTCCGATGAAGGTCTAGCTGCGCTGGTGGTGACGTTGTATGAAGAAGGGCGGCTCTGTCTGGTGCAGGAGGAAGAAACGGCCGATGATGAGCCGGAAATCATCTGTTCGTTAGGTCTAATTTAAGCGAGACCCGAAGGGTTTTATACCCTGGTCATTGCCATATCCTTGACCTAAAACCCTTTGGGTCTGGACGTTACACAACACGCCGCATTTACAAATTGTCATTCCGACGAGTCTTCGAGGAGGAATCTCTCTAAATTTGCTGATCCGTCGGGATTCCTCGGCAGACCTCGGAATGACATGTGGATAGATTACGGTCTATGAGCCAATTCAACATCACCCGTTCCCGCCAATGGTTACAAGAGTTTAAGTTTGCTGATCTATTTCGTGACGAACTCGGCTGGAATAACCCTTCCTTCCACCAGCCCCTCAACCTCACCGTCAACGACATGGCTTACACCTGCCAGCCTATCGCCGAACTCTCCGGCATGGTCGTCTTTGAAGTCACTGCCGCCGACGGCCAAATCCCTTACAGCCAAAAGCGCAAAGCCGTCTATCAAGCCATCGCCCAAAACTATCACGAAAACCTGCTCATCTTCATAGACGAATCCCGCGCCCATAGTATCTGGTATTGGGTCAAGCGTGACGGCGGCAAGAGCTATCCCCGCACCCACCATTACGACCGTTGGCAAGACCCCGACTTCCATTTGGGCAAGATAAGTGGCCTCTTTGTGGCCATGAGCGAGCTAGACCCGACGGGGCGCATCGAAATCACCAAGGTGGTGCAGCGGGTGCAGGGGGCGCTGGATATCGAGCGCGTCACCAAACGCTTTTATGGTGAATTCCAGCAGGTGCATGACACCTTCATGGCCTACTTGGAACCTAGCATCCCCGACGAAAAAGATCGCCGTTGGTACACCTCGGCCCTGCTCAATCGGCTCATGTTTATCTACTTCTTGCAGCGGCAGCGGCTCATTGACAAGGGTGCTACCGGCTATTTGCATGACAAATTGCAGGAGCGTGACTGGCAAGATGGCTATTACCGCGCCTTCTTGCACCCCCTCTTTTTTGAAGGCTTTGCCCTGCCCGAAAGCAAACGCTCGGCACAGGCCAAAGCCGTTTTAGGCACAATCCCCTATCTCAATGGCGGCCTCTTTTTGCACCACCCCATCGAACTGAAATATAAGGGGCAGATACAGATTCCTGACCAGGCTTTTACGGAGTTGTTTAGCCTGCTCGATGGTTACACCTGGCATCTAGATGACCGTCCCGGCAAGGACAATCGGGAGATTAACCCCGATGTCTTGGGCTACATCTTCGAGAAATACATCAACCAAAAAGCCTTTGGAGCCTATTACACGCGGCCAGAAATTACCGAATATCTGTGTGAACAGACGATTGAGCGGCTGGTGCTGGAGAAGATGCGCGAGGTGGATGAACATGATTTGGGCATCCTGCCGCCGCTCGATTATGAAGATGTGCATGAACTGCTGCGTAAGATGGACGGCCGTCGCGCCCTCATTCTCCTCCAAGACATACTACCCAAATTGAGCCTGCTCGACCCCGCTTGTGGTTCTGGTGCTTTTTTGGTAGCCGCTTTGAAGACCCTCACCGCCATTTACCAGAGTGCCTTGGGACGAGCCGACTATCTGGATTTTGCCGCGCTGCGCCAATACTTGGACAAGGAGCTGCACGGCCATCCGAACAGAAACTATTACATCCGCAAGAAGATTATCAGCCACAACCTCTTTGGTGTGGATATTATGGACGAGGCCGTGGAGATTGCCCGTCTGCGCCTCTTCTTAGCCCTGGTGGCCACCATTCGCCGCCCCCAAGATTTAGAGCCGCTGCCCAATATAGATTTCAACATTTTGCCTGGTAACTCCCTCATTGGTCTGCTGAGGGTGGATGAGGAGACTTTTAACCAGATGACGCCCGCCGAAGCGGGTGGCGCGTTGGAACAAAAAGGGATGTTTCCGGCCATGAAGCAGGGCAGCTTGTTGGGCTTGATGGGACAGCACTCCTATCGGCAGATGGTGGAGGAGAAGGAGCGGCTGGTGCAAAGTTACCGGCTGGCCAGCACCCTGACCGATGATGTGGAAAAGCTGCGGGCTGACATTGAAGAGCACCGCCGCCGTGCCCAAAGCACGCTGAACCAGATTTTGCTGGATGAGTTTGGCGAATTGGGCATCAAGTATGAGCAGGCCACCTGGGACAGCCAAAAGAACAAAGAGGGCAAAGCGAAAAAACGCGCCCTCAAGTTGGCCGATATTGCTGCCTTACAGCCCTTCCATTGGGGCTATGAATTTGACGAGGTGATGAACACACGCGGCGGTTTTGATGCCATTATTACCAACCCGCCCTGGGAAATCTGGAAGCCACAAGCCAAAGAGTTTTTCGCTGATTATGCCGAAGTTGTTACCAAGAATAAGATGCGGATTGAGGAATTCCAAAAGGAACAGCAAGGGTTGCTACAAAATCAGGAAATCCGTGCCGCATGGCTAGATTATTTGAGTCGTTTTCCGCACCAAAGTGCTTATTTCCGTACTGCTGGTCAATACAAAAACCAAACGGCCGTTGTCGGCGGACGCAAAACGGGCAGTGATCTCAACTTGTACAAACTGTTTACTGAACAGTGCAACAACTTGCTCCGCAATGGTGGTTTGTGCGGCACAGTGATTCCCAGCGGAATTTACACTGATTTAGGCGCGACTGGTTTGCGCTATATGTTGTTTGAGCAGACAGAATTGATGGGGATATTTGGCTTTGAAAACCGTCGTGCGATTTTTGAAGGGGTTGATAGTCGCTTTAAGTTCGTAGTTTTGACTTTCCGTAAGGGTGGCAAAACTGAAACATTCCCAGCCACTTTCATGCAACATGATGTAGCCGAATTAGACAACTTCCCTGGCAATACCCTTGAGATGTCTTTGTCGTTGGTGCGTCGTTTGTCACCAGAACCATTAAGCTTGATGGAATTTACTCACCCACTAGACGTGCAGATCGCTAAAAAGATGTTGGCTTTCCCCCTTTTGGGCGAAGAGGTAGAAGGGGCTTGGCAATTGTCGTTTACCCGTGAGTTTGACATGACTAATCACAGCTATGTGTTCCGCACCGAACCATGTGATACTTGTTTGCCTTTGTATGAAGGCAAAATGATTCACCAGTTTGACCACAATTTTTCTGAACCTCGCTATTGGGTGGAAGAAAGGGAAGGGCGAGCGGCCGTTTTGGGTCGTAGAGAAGATGTAGAACAACCCTTAGACTACCAAACGTATCGCTTGGCGTTCAGAGATGTTGCACGTAATACAGACATGCGTACTGTCATCTGTACTGTTATACCGACTGCCTTTCATGGTAATACAGTGCCAACGGTAAAGATATTTGATGCTGATGATAATCGGCTGATAGACAATGCAAAGCAACTTTTCGTTTGTGGTATCTGGAATAGTTTTGCAATGGATTGGCAGGCTCGTCAGAAAGTAACATACCACCTCAATTACTTTTATCTTAATCAGCTTGCCATGCCACGCTTTACAGAACAAGACCCTACTTTCCAAGCCATCGTTAGTCGCGTCGCCCAGCTCATTTGCACTACCCCCGAATTCGATGACCTGGCCGCCGCTGTCGGCCTCGGCAGCCACGCCCACGGTGTCACCGACCCCACCCAACGCGCCCAACTCCGCGCCGAACTCGACGGCCTCATCGCCCACGTCTACGGCCTCACCGAAGCCGAGTTCAGCCACATCCTCAGCACCTTCCCCCTCGTCGCCGATGAAGTCAAAGAAGCCGCCCTCCACGAATATCGCCAACTCGCCCCCAACCCCGAACTCCTCACCCTCATCGGGGGCGGCGAAAGCGAAAGCATCGAATTCAAGCAAGCCGCCTGCCGCAATCCCTACACCGGCAAACAAGACAACAGTATGCGCGACAACATCAGCAAAGCCGTGGCCGCCTTCATGAACAGCAGCGGCGGCACCCTCCTCATCGGCATCGCCGACGATGGCATCATCACCGGCATCGAGGACGAATACGCCCTCGCCAACCCCAGCAAAGCCAACTGGGACGGCTACGAATTGTTCCTGGCCGACCTGCTCAACAAAAGCCTCAGCGTGGCCACGGCGTTCCACTATTTCACCATTACGCGCCACACCCTGCACAATCACGACATCGCCCAAATCCAAGTCCAACCCACGCCCGCCCCCGCCTACGTCAATAACAAACTCTACGTCCGCGCCGGTGCGCAAAGCAAGGAGTTGCAGGGTGGGGATTTGGTGGGGTATGTGGGCAGTCATTGGGGGTAAGGTATGGTCAACCAAAAAGAGAGGGTTTAGGTATGTCTGAGGCATATCATCAACGCATGGCAAAAATCAAAGCCCGTTATCCACGAGCCTATGAGCAGTGGTCTGAGGATGATGAGGCATTACTGGCCGAGATGTTTCTGGCAGACCTTTCTATGGCAGAGATGTCTGCTGCTTTGCAACGCCAACCTGGAGCTATCCGAAGCCGGATGAGAAAACGTCATTTGGATAGCCGCCCCCCTGTCCCCTCACCTGTCAGCAACATGCCTCAACCAGAACCGCCATTAGAGGAACATCAGCAAATAACGGGCGAGTCGTTTAGGCTACAATTTGTGTTTCAGTGGCATACTGTGTTCCGGAATGTCACCCAGCCCTACTGTTTTCCGCAATCAATCACGCCTTATATGCGCCATCGTTACCACCGAGCTGTGGTTTATCGTTGGCTGGTTTGTGAAGAGGATAGTGATAAGCCAGCTCTTATGTACATTGGCACAACCAAGAGACTTTGCCCAGACAGGTTGGAAGGTTATTTACAGCCTACAGGCAATACCAATCAGCGATTGGCGGGTTTGTTTCATGAATACGGCCGTGAAGGGTATATGATTTATCTGGAAATTTTGGGTAAGTGTCATGTGCAAGCTGATGCTGACATCCAGATGCCCTATCACATACGTTCACAAGCCCGTCGTCTGGTTCTGGAAGAGTTGCTAATTGATTATCATAAACAGCAAGGTTATGATTTGTTGAACCAATAGGAGTATCTCATGATGAGCCATATCTCGACCTGGAATTTAATCAGCAACGGAAATCGCTTTATCTCTAAATCAGAAATCTTTGAGTTGCTGCTCTCAAATTTATTGTGTAAGGGTCTGGGTGTTGCCATGACGTGCTTATGTTTCAACGTGATTTGCTACGTCCTGTATGATGGTTTGGTGGTGGTGAACGAAACGGCCGTTTCTGTGCGCAAAGCAAAGGTAACCGTTCACCCTCCCGGAGGTTTTCCCTAGAAAGAGCCTCCGTAAAAGGAGCCTCCGGGAGGATTTTTCGCTCGAGGAACTGAACGATTACAAGCAAAGAGTTGCAAGGGCTCAATTAGTGCGGGATATATAAAACACTGGTCATGAAAGACGGGTATACTCACCTTTACTTCACACTTATTGCTGAACTCAAACATCAGCATATTTGGGATTCCGTGAGCAAATTCCTGGCAGGATTTATTGGCCTAAGCTGGTTGGTGGCGTTTCTGGTTGTTATTTTGCTGCGTGGACAGCCGCGCTTTATTTTGATTTTACAGTTGGGCATAGCACTGACATTTTTCTGGTTATTTGTTGGTCTTGTTTACTGGCTTTTTTATCTGGCCTGGGCTGGCAGTCGTAACCCGGCAAATGATGTGTCAAAGCTGGCTGCTCGGCTGTTGGTGGCTGTAGAACGGCCGTATCGTCGTCAGCGTGGTTTAAGTTACGATGATTTGTCCCGTATGCAACAAATAGCCGAACTAGAACAAGGATCGGCCGATTGGCGTGGTAATTTCTTCAATCTCATCATTGTTGGTGTTTTGTTGGGTGTAGTGGCAACGATATTGGAACCGCCACAAGCTTTAAACAGGTTGCGCGATTTATTACAGAAAGCAGGGGAAACACCTATTAATATGCAAGTTTCTCCAACCTTACTAACGATGCCAACATGGATAGAGATTGTTCTTAACTTAGCAGGTGCCATCATAGCCCTCTTTTTGTCTCTGAGGTTGTTACGGCAACTTTTCTCCTATGTAGATTTATTTTTGGCAACGGAGACGGCCAATCGGACAGTATTGTTTGCTTGTGCAGAAGCAAAATCTCTTCTTGAACAATTTCATATCCATGAAAAACGCACCTACTCATTAGCCGAAAAGAAGGGAATGGCGCGTCATTTAGGCTATCGCTTGCGCGTGCGGCAGGATTACAGCGTGCCTTTATTTGAAGACAAAGATGGCGACTGGTGGCATCTGGATGATGTCAACCAGATGCCGACAATCGAACGGAAACGGAGGTTATGGCATACACTACGTCGAAGATTAGGACTACGCAGCTAAATCCAACAGCTATAGCTCACCTTTGTCCAAATATCTGCAAATAGGTAGCTGAACCTAGATTTAGTTCGGAAATATGACAAATACAGAAGGAACATTTCAATGAATTTACCCAGTGAAGGCGATCTTTTTACACCCAAATCAGAGACGTTAGAATCATTGCTGCCCGATATTCACCGCCACAAAATTGCCCTGCCGAATTATCGAATTGAGTTTGCGCTACGACCTAGAAAGATTTATTTGAAATAAAAATCCAACTGTTTGTGACCACCTCAAGTTACTTGTAGGGTTAAAACAAGATGCGGTCAACATTTCCTAGCCCGGGCAGCAACAAAGAGCCTGACAAGACAGAACTACGTCGTGAAATTGAAGACCGGGTCGCAAAAATCATAGAGATTAAAAGAAATTTACCGGAGCCTGAATCCTTTGGTACATCAGGTCGCATTTTCAAAAGTAACGCTAGTTACTTCACTAAAGTTGGTTCCGATTTCATCACCTACACTAAGCGAAAAAAGCACCCATACTATCTGGTTATAAATAATGGTGATGGCCCAAAAACTGCGGCTAAAAGCATCATTGATTCATCCAAGAAAGTAGCCAAACTATTTGAACGTTATGGTAAACGCCCTCAAAGCTATAGTCAGGTTGACTCTATCTTAGCAATTGATGACTTATTAGCAGAGTTGGATAACCTGAAATTCTATTGTTAATCACGTTGACAGGCACGAACGTTTGTGCTATATCTTCATTTCTGTTATGAACAGGTATTCAAATGAGTGAGACAGTCAATCAATATCATCTCTTACAAACTGTAGTTGAAACAGACTATGCTTTAAGCAATTGGGCAGATCATCTATCCAGCAATGCCTTCTTAGAATTAGGTAGTGATCCACAACTTATGGCGGAAATAGAGCATGATCTAGAACAGCTAACCCGACGTATTTTAGCCTTCGACAATCAATTCGATATTGCCAAGACTCCTGTTCACAAAGCTAATGTCTACTTCACGACTGCTAGCCAGCTTGAAAACACCATATCACTTGTTAAAAACATCCGACAACAGGCATATGGAACTCTACAAAACACACGACGATGTGTTGAACAGCTAAATTTGTGTATTCAAGGCATTCGTGAAGTCAGCCAAATTATTCAGCCAGACGTATTTTCTCTCAGACATTGAACTTCCCTCATCTAACTGATATAGTAATCTGCATTGGAGTGCATTATGCCCAGCCAAGTGCAGATTATTTTGCAACAGGTTAACGATGAACTAGAAAGCGTGGGGCTATTACTGACAGAAAACCCTCACCTTGAACTTGGTAGTCAGCCAGAAGTTATCAATGACCTTTTATCAAGCCTAATCCATACCCAAAACAGCCTAACTTCCACGTTCAATAATATTTTTACCATTGAACGCGATGTGGTAACTGCAAACGATTATCTGAAACTAGTGGCCTCTTTTGACGAGGCTATTTTTTTTATTCAGGAGGTTAAGGCCACCCGTTATGGTTCTCTGGAAAATACAAGTAAAGCCTTTGGTCTGATAGAAAAATGCCACAACCATTTTTTGATTCTTATCGGCCACTGTAATTTTACGGTGCTTGATGAGCAGTTAAATAGTAAAGAAGCGGCGATCTTACCAACGCAAGAGAAACTAGTACTTCAACCCGACCAAGCGGCTCAGCAAATATCCCGAGTTAGCCTCTTTAAATTACTTATGTCACACTTTAGTCAAGAAGAATTGGAGGAATTAAGTTTTTACCTTAACGTGACTTATGATGACTTGTCAGGTGACAATCGGAAGAAAAAGGCTAGAGAACTGATTGGATACCTTGAGCGTAGCAATCAAATACAAGATTTGGTCGATTTAATTCAAGAACTTAGGCCACAAATATCGATTGAATAACTGCCACATCTTATTGTTTGGTGCGACACAGCACCCAGGCAGACATTAACATTCTGCTTTTCGTGATTACTTTGTAAAGATGACAATATCAACCAGGAGGATAATTGATCGTGAAGAGGGAAAATCAAAACAGTGTTTTAGCTGCCTTTGAATTATTGCTAGAAGAAGTTGAAGACGAAATTGAGCTAGTTAATCAGGCCGGAGCCAAAGCCTTTGGCGAAGGTGATTACGAACAAGTAGATACTGCCCGTCAGCAAGCCGTCCGTCTCACTGATTACCGTCGCAAAATAGCTGACTTACGCAAGGAGTGGGAATCCATCTCAGCTACTTTTGCTGCAATAGGGCCAGAAGACAAGAGTAGTCGGCGAGATTTAGGCCGTCTTCAACGTGGCATTCGTACCCCAGAAGAAGCCTTTCGCCTGCCCATATTGCAAACTCTGGTCGAAATGGGCGGCTCCGGCATTGTCCGTGAAGTGCTGACTCAAGTAGAAAAGATGCTACGCCAGGAACTATCTGATGCAGACTACGAGACACTGCCTTCCACACCCAACACGCCCCGCTGGTACAATACAGCCCAATGGGCACGAAACTCAATGGTCAATGAAGGGCTACTGCGCGACAACTCCCCTCGCGGCACTTGGGAGATTAGTGAAAAGGGGAGGGATTACTTACAGGGGCAGAGACAATAATCTATATAGGAGGAAAAAGAAATGGCTACCTGGAAACCAAGAACTGTTCGTGATGTAGTACAAGAAATAGATGATGCCGTCTATGTACTGCCAGTTATACAACGTTGGCTAGTTTGGAATGAGAAAAAAATGGAATTACTTTTTGACTCATTGCTTAAAGGTAATTCTTTTGGCGGCATCATGATCCTTCAGGAAGAACGAGGGGATGTACCTCTGTTCGCCTATCGTCGTTTTTCTCGCTTTGGCGAAATCCATGAATCTTCACTGTCAAACGTTAATGATCAAACCACATATTTGGTCATTGATGGTCAACAAAGACTACAAAGCTTTTTTATGGGCTTGAAAGGGGGTATCAATGGCAAGAAGCTCTATTTCGATTTGCTTAGTAACCAACTAGAATACGATTTTCGCTTTGCTGCCGATGCTTCTACTCTACCCGATATGGAAACAGACGACACAGGCAACTCTGTGATTAAGTTATGGCATCCAGTTAGCCAACTATTTGAACGGTTGCGAACGGTGGGCGACGCTTATCATGTGGCAGAAGAATTGATTAGACGACATGAATTAACAGATATCAAGCTACCAGGCAAGGTCCAACAAAATGTACTTAAATTCTACATGGCAGTTTTTGCCGATCCATCTGTCGGCATGTCTTCCGTTTCCGTCCGACGTGACCAAGTTTATTTGGATCAAGAAAAACAACGTATTGTAGAGTTGTTTCGTCGTTTGAATGATGGTGGAACACGTCTTTCATCACTTGACCTCGTAGCCTCAATGTTCAAAGGTTTTGACCATCGCATGGAGCAATTTTTTCGTGAAATGGTTCAATTTGAAGACATTGGCATTGAGCAAGACGAAATTATCAAGCTTCTCTTCTTACTTCAAGATAATCCCAACAAGGAAGTTATACAGGTCACAAAAGAGGATACAGAATTTGCCCTTGAAAATCAAAAGCGTATTATCAAAACCATGAAAGGGGTAAGAAGATTTCTTTTACATTCACGTCTGTATGACTATTTTCATACAGGGGGACGATCTGATATTCCTGTCTATTTCATCGCTTATCATATCTTTCATAAATTGAACGAAACAGAATCTCTCGATCAAGTGTATGAAAACTTTGATACAAATAATCCAGATTTTCAGCGAGTCAAACGCTGGATATATTTATCGTTACTAAATGGTGTTTTCAGTCGTGGTTGTGGTTGGATTCCTTATCGAACTGGTATTCGTAAAATTCTCAATCTTCTAAAGGGATTTAAAGGAGAGCTTTTCCCAGTAAATGAGCTTTTTCAAGTTTACCAAAACCATCCACTTCGTTTTTCAGAAGAGCTTTCCGCGAAACAAGTCGAAAACTGGGATCGAGATTTTATCTTTTATCTCATTTATGATTATCAGGTGATAAGCAATAGAGACATCGATCATATTCACCCAAGTTCAAAATTAGAAGCCGCAAATGTAGCTCCCGGCTTTATCCACACTACTGCAAACTTCCAACTATTGGAGTCTGATACCAATCGCCACGAAAAACGAGCCAAAGATTTTTCCCAATGGATAATGAGTGGTGTGACAAATCGGGATAGTTATTTGAAACGGCACATGATACCCGCGGATGAGAGTATGTGGAAAATCGAGAATTATTATAACTTTCTCCAATGGCGGGCTGGTCAAATAGCTGCCCGAATTAGGGAAAATGTCCCTCACAAACCGTCTGATCATAACTTTCCTAAAAAAAACTTGATCAACGAAACGACATCTAATCCACATCATTTTCATGAACAATTAACTCAAGACTATGGTGATCATCCAGTGCTCAAAGATACAACAACCTGGCTTGATATTTTCCAAAAATCAGGTTGTGGCCCTCAATGGGCTGGTCGTTATAGTCGAGAATTGCAGCTAAATAACATTAACACGGTTAGCGATTTCGCTGTTGCCATCATAACCTTCAGACTTTCATTCGACCACCAACAAACGCATGGGAGTGTTTATAGTTTTCATGGAGTAAACGAAGATGGAAATCAACCAATTTTGCGAAAGAAGCATTTTGGGGGATGGGGATGGCACTATGCCCTTAACCAACTCACAGCAAGGGGCTTTATATGGCAAGATTTTGTCGTTCCAAAAACATGATGTTTGTCCACCACATTTTCTCTAAGAAACAGGGCATTCTGCTATCATAGGCTAAAACATTGTTGTTATTGTCCACCTCACTGAAACCTATGAAATGTTTGGTTTTGAAAGTCAGGTTGTACGTGACATTATTTGGAAGAAGACTGGCATGTAGATTGATATGAGGGATGAATAGGGAAACGGCCGTTAAACCACCCAATAGCTCGCAATCATGTCCACTAGCTACAAGCCCATAGACACCCAGTATATCTCTACCAGCAATATCTATACCTGTAGAGATTTTAGCACCCAGTTAGAAGCTCAAGCTTGTTACGATTTCTGCCTTGCTGAGGCTGGAGACATTCATTACCTGGATAGTAATAAAGATGGCACTGTCTGTGAATCTTTGCCATAGATCACTGAATCTAATCAAAACATCAAATTATAGTCTAAATCCCGTCCGAAAATCGTTAAGTCTCTGACCAGATAAATCAAGCATTGATGTTTAGTTATACGAAAGGGGAGACGGCCGTTTCCGCCAAACGGCCATCTCCCCATAAAACTGCCATTGTTTCGTACCCAATCGCTACACAATTCTTCAATTAATTCGTCAACATAATAATTTATGTTAGAATGTCTGTCCCCCCCCCCGAGGAAGGGGTTGACCCCCAAAGTCAACCTCTTCCTCAACCAAACAAACTCATCTGCTGCGCCCCAACCTTATCCAACCGCTCCTTTGGCAGCATCTTGCCATAAGCATCATGCACCCCAAAGACCAACCGCTTCGGCGGTTTGGTTGGCGCAGCGGCCGCTGTCGCCACTTTCGGCGATGTCTCCGGCGGTGCTGCTGCACCATCGCCGTTTTTGGCGGCTTGGGCCTTCGCCTTCTTTGCAGATTTGGCTGCTTCTTTCTCTTTCCAGTCTGGGCCAAGAGAGAAATTGCAAAAGCCTTTGTGCAGTTCTAGCTTAGAGCATTGCATCCAAACACCCGTTTCCACTTCCTTCATCGCCGTGCAGCTTGTGCCATTACGGTAGATGGCTGGCCGCTCCGACTTGGGTTTTGCCTCCTGGGGACTGGTGAAGATATGAATAAGCCGGTCGTATTTGTTTGTTTTCATGACCGTAACTGCATCTTCATATGTCGGATGTTCACACTCACAGGCATCCTCTGGCATCTCACACCAGGTACAGAAGCCATCATCATCCCAACCATAGTCAATCTCGTCCAGCGTTGGCGGCTCATAGCCAATGTCGCGGTTGCCAACCGTCTCATACTCATCAAGGACTTCCTGAACATCATCGGGATCGTAAGTGTATTCAACTTCATACACACCATCATCAACGACTTCATCATCACAGGTCACACACTCCCATTTGTCGTCATCGGGGTTGTAGGCATGTAACTCACCGTCGGCTCCGATGGTTTCCAGCGTGACATCACCTGAAGCACCGCCGTTTTCGACGGTGGCAGCTGCGACTGTCACGCGGCCAGGCTCAAAAGGCGGGTCATCGTGACGTGTAACTGTGCCCGGCACGGAAGTTGGTTCATCGTGACGAGGGGCATTGAACAGGTTGGTAGCAAAGTCTTGAGGCGCAAGCGTGGCCTTCTTGAAGACAAAGCCAGCGATTTCCCGTTCCTCAACCCAACGGCCGTTTTCATCCTGATATATCTTGTCGCCGAATTCATTAAAGAGTGTGCGCTGGGCTTCACCCTTTGTGCGCTGGGCTTCACCCTTTGTGCGCTGGGCTTCACCCTTTGTGCGCTGGGCTTCACCCTTTTCTTGGGAAAAGGTGAAGTTTTCAACATCAGGCATCGAGTTATCAACCTCAAAGCCGCCAATAAAGCCATCCTCCTGCTGAAACTTAGCATTGGCCTCCGCAAAGACATCATTCAGGCTCTTCACCTTCACCTGCGCTGCGTCGGCCACGTCGGGGTGATACTTCCGGGCCAACTGCCGATAGCGTTTGGTGATGCTCTTGGCATCGGTGCAGTCGGCAAAGCTGTATTTACTGCTGTGGGTCAGATTGCCCTTCTGGGCCTGCTCATAGGCTTCATTGATTTCCTTCATCTGCTCCTCGAAGTCCATCTCACCCATCACCAGCTTGCCCAGGGCCGTTACCATGTCATTGCCTGCCAGGTCATCCAACTCGGCCAGCGTGTCATCCTGCACAATGTCGCCATCCACACGGCCAGCGGCCGCAATCTTGGCCGCAATCAGGTGCAGGGCTTTCTCCTGCAAGGTGTCCTCATAGACAAAGAAGTAGACATTCACATCTTTGGTCTGGCCGATACGGTAAGAGCGTTTGTTGAACTGCTGGATCGTATAGATACTGTATTCAGTCCCCATCCAGATGAGGTCAACACACTCCATCAAGTCCAGGCCCGTCTCCACCCGTTTGGGATGCGTGATGATGACATCTACGCCAGCCTTCATCTGCTGCTCGTACCAGGCTTCCCGCTTGCTGGCTTCCACCTTCAGCACAGCCGCTTTGATGCCATTTTCGGCCAGCATCGCCACCCACTGCGGCGTAATGTCCAGCGTGTTGGTCTGTTGGCAGGCCAACAGAACCTTGCGGCCGTCAGCCTTGCTCTGTTTGATGCGTTCGATGATGGCAACCTCTTTGGGGTAACTGCCTGCGGGATTAGGCAAAGCATCCACAAAGGCGATGATCTTTCCTTTGGGGTCAGATACACCTTTGTTACGCCAGGGCGAATCAGGCCAACTCAGCAGCGATTGCAAGTAAGCGCCCAACAGAGACTTGTCACCGACAAGCAACCGCTTACGCAGCTCCTCACTCAGTTGTTTTTCCAGATACGAATATCTGGAGTGCATGGCCGGTGTCATCTTCACTGACACAGGAATCTCTTTGTAACCAGGCAGCGCGTAGCCCATATCTTCCAGTGACACAAAGACGCTGTTGTTCAGCAGCCAGGGCAGCATGGCCGGGGAGCCGCCAGGTAGTTCCTTGACGATGGTGCGGCTTTTGCTGTTGCCGCTCGTTTTGCCATTCTCGTCAAAGCGGGTGCTTTCCACCTCTTGCAGAATGCCATAGCGGGCCACCCATTCGCGCAGCATCAAACGGCTTTTGCCGTTTTTCTCTTTGTTGGTGTAGGCATGACGAAACTCGGCCGATGCCCGATACAAGAGATAGAACAAGGTGGAGGCTTTGCCGCCGTAGATTGTGCCTGTCAGCAGCAGCACCTTACGGGCGGCGGTGCAAAGGCGAGAGAAGGCGTAGCCTCGGTCACTGTCTTGGCCCTTGAATTGATGGCACTCATCGGCAATCAGCATGTCCAACTGCTTCTTGTATCGTTTCTTGATGTAGGTAGCCAATGGATACTTGGCCTTGCCAGCCTCGCCGAAGCGGGTGTCCTGCCACATGGGGCTGTGGCAGTGGTCACAAAAGACTTTGGCCGACTTGAAGTGTTCGGGGCCTAACATCAAGTCGCCTGTGGTGGCCGGTTTGCCACAAACAGGGCAGCACATGCCATGACTAAGCTGATACGTCAGTGCGGCGGCGTTGCTTTTCTTGTAGGGGAATTTGTCATTACCCAGATAAGTGACCTCATCTTTGGGGCCGCGTGTCTTCAAGCGGCGGGGGCCGACGTAATCAACGGCGTGTTCCCACCCACTGCCGCTCCGGGCAGTGGTTTCCTTCATGATGCCGAAGATGGGGCCTTTGGCCCGAAAGAAACGGTCAACCTCATCAATGGTTTGCAGGTGTGTGGCTTTGGCTTCCGGCCACACGACTTTGATCTCCCGAATCCACTTCTTTACCAGGTGCGGGGGGCAAATCACAATGATGTGATTCATCTTCATGCCTTTGGAGCGCAAGGCCGCGACTGTGGCAGGCCCCATCAGGGTTTTGCCGGTTCCCATCTTGCCCACGATGATGGCCTCGTCGTGGGTCAGCAGCCGCGTGGCGGCGGCTGCGGCCGCATGTTTCTGCGTGGGCAGTAAACCAGGCTTACCGATGAGGGGAATCATCCGGCCCAGATTGAGCTGGTGCAGGGCTGGCCCAAAGCCGTTAAGGTCAAAAGTGTATTTGGGCGGGTAGCTTGTGGCTACAACCTGGGTCAGTGGGTCAATCCAATCTTCCAGGAAGTCGGCCAGTTCCTCGCCTTCAACTTCGTGCGCGTCACCTCCCGGAGTGAGCGTTACGATCTTGGTGACGACGTTCTCTGTCAACTTTTCGATGAGGACGTAGCCATCTTCACGTTGTTCACGCTCCTCGCTCATCTTCTTAATTTTGTAGTTAGAACCTTTGATGAGGAGCTTACGGCCGTTGACTTCAAGGACCTGGTTGTTGATGTGACCAGCCGCGATGATGCTGGTAAGGTGGCCGATCTTCATCGGCGTGAGCGGTTCCAGCTTACGCAAGCCTGCACCTGGTACAAGGTGCTGGTGCAGCTCAAGGCTGTTTTTCAGGCCGTGCGACCGGGCTTCGAGAACGGCCGTATCTGGCTTGATGAACATGCCCCGAAAAGTAAACTGCTCATCGGGGACGATGGGCTTGGGCAGGAAGTAGCGTCCAGGCGGTTCGGTAATGGGTTGCAGCCGCTCCCCCATTTCGGCCAGTCCTTTCAACCAGGTCGCGGTAGCAGAATCGGGAATGGCCGACTTCGGCCGACAACGGCCGAAGACAATAACCTGCTTAAACTGCGGATAGCTTTCGTCAGGGAAGCGGTACACATTCAAATCCGAAAACCAACTGGTGAGATAACGGGCTGTCTGCCGGTGGCGCAGCATGTGCTGCGGCACCACATAAACCAGCAAGCCGCCAGGTTGCAAGTAGGGGCGTGTGTTTTTCAACCACTGGTACTCAGCGCGACCTTCCTCGATGTTGCCATCGGCGGCGAACATATAGGGCGGGTTGTTGTAAACCAGGTTGTAAGCACCCTGCGTTGTCTTCAGGTTGCGGTAATCATCGTGCAGCACATTCTCACCCAGAAGCTGTTGGGCGGCGGCGGCGCGATGGGCGGCGAGTTCTACGCCGTAACCCACCAGGCCAAGAGCCTGGCTAATCTGATACAGGGCTTCGCCCTCCCCTGCACAGGGATCGAGGACGCGGCCACCTTCGGGGGCCGTGATGTAGTTAATAATTAAGTCAGTGACTTCGGGGGGGATCGGGAAATAGCCAGCTTCTTGCTGGTTCTGGAGGCGTGACATGGGTAATCTCCTTTATTTAGTTGTTTTTATGGATGAGGGGTTGGGGTTCAGTCGGGTTGGGGGCTGACGGCCGTCAGCCCCATATCTCGACAATTGCAATTGTTGGGTTTCTCGTTTTTCAGTCGTTTTGCTGGTAACGGAGAAGCTGTAAACGGCCCAAAACGGAGACAAAAACTCACTAAAGGGCTTCTCCGGGTGAACGATGCGCTTCGCTTTCAGTGTGGGCGGTGATGTTCTGTCTCTTTTCGATGCCAAGCCAGGTGGGTGCGTTCACGTCTCACCTGTTACGGTTGGTAGCCCCTTAGAAACGGATACGGCCGTTAGCCAATCCGTTACTCACAATCTCGCCCCATCTGTCAGCATCAGTCAGAACCTTCCAGGCCCGTGTGCCAAAGCAGTGGCTTTTGGGAATCTCCCAGAGCAGCCTTTCAACTGAGCCAGCCTGCCACAAGAATTCTGCCCACTCTGCCAGTAGTGGGATTGAGAGTGCTTTGTCTAACATTCGATAAAAATCACTGTAAGGCAGAGATGTTTGATTCTCGGCCAACAGGTTCGTCACAAAGAAAACCGGCGCAGCCGGTGTCATCTCCGTGAAGCTGGCCTGTTTGTGAATCAGCCATAGCTCACGGTAGCCACATGGCAGATTCTTCTCCAGGCGCACATGCTCCTTCATGCCCGTCAGGTCAACCTTGCAGCCGTTGATGTAGCGCACATTGCCGCCGTTCATGATCGCGGCCCAATTCGCCTTCACGCTTTCGGCTGGGCCAATCATCTGCATCATGACGACGGTTTCATTGTCATCATCAGGCACAATGACCGGGCAGTAAACAGAGAGGCCGTCAGCCCATCTCACGGTCTGGAACAGGGCCGGAGCTTTTGCTGAAGCACCGCCATTTTTGGCGGTGGCCGCGCCCATCGCCTCTTTCGGCGATGCCTGCCGGCACTCATCGCCGGTTTTGGCGGTGTCGGCCGAAAAGCCGCTTGGTATCTTTGCGCTGCGGCTGCTCTGCAATTCGGAAGGCTGCAATCTTCGGAAAAGCCAGTCGTGTGGCTTGCTCGATCCTTTTGTATCCAGATACCAACCATACATTTCGACATGCTTTTCGGTGATTTGCGCCAGGGTTCGTTTGTCGAAGAAGGTTACGTCTCGGTTTGCTTCAAGAAATGGCTTATCTTGCATCAGTTGGTTGTAAACGAGTGTTACGGGTACGGTTGCTGCATATCCCCACTGATTGTCTAAACGGCTGAAAACATCGAGGAACGCTTTTTTACAAGATGATGCGGCCAATTTGTAAGTGGCTTCTGGGTCTTCTTCTGGCTCATTAACGGGAATGGGTTCTTCGTCACCAAAGAAGCTCGGCCATTCCCGCTTCTTAGCTTCACTCAGCTTCATCGGCTGCCACCAGATGTCACGCTCCACCCGCGTACTGAAGGGCGGGAATTTCAATTCACGCAGCTCCGCAATGCTGATATAGCCAAGCTCGGCCATTTCCAGGTCGCCCAAACAGGCAAAGCCGAAGGCTAAATCTTGGTCTGGGCTGTATTCAGTAATGAGCCAGGTGAAGCTGCTGCCGCCAAACAGCTTCACATGAACGATGGGGTCTTTCTCGCCATCTTGCTCATAAAGCTTCGGCACATTCTGGCTGGCCGGAATGTAATCATAGGCATTGCTTTCTGTTTGAATGTCGCCCATGACATTCTGACGGGCCTCCTCGATGACCTGGCGAATCTGCTGCTCGGGAATGCGCCGTTTGGCGTACCACATTCGTTTGCTTCGCGCCCAATGGAAGCGAAACACCCGCTTAATAGCGGCCTTGATTTCGTCCTGGGTTTTGACCGACAAATCGTCAGTGCTGTTTACATCCCAATTGGGAAATTGCAGCCACGTCCAGTTGCGGTCATGCTCAATAATGTAATGGGAAGTTGTTGACATAGGTTTCTCCTTGAAAATAAAGAGAGGAAGGAAGGCCAAGAAGCCTCCCTTCGCTCTCCTCTTGGGGGGGCGGGTTCAGTTAGCCTACGGGCGTTGGGCTGGCTTGAAGTCTTGCGGATGCAGGACAATCACCGCTTGTCCCGATGGCTTTTTGATGATGAGACATTGGTTGTGTTGGCTGTATTGCACAATCACGTCAATGTCAAAGACCTGATGTAGATTCACTTCGCTGCCGAACACTTCGATTTGCTTGGGTTTTAGTTTGGGCATGATTTCTCCTTAAAACAAAACAGCCCGGTCATGTCACTGACCAGGCTGTGGGTAATGTCATTCTGTAACGGATGGTTAATTGTAGTTTTCATTGATGTGATTGAGGATTGTCTCAACGTGTTGTGATTGAATCTGGCAAACGAGATGGAGCAGGTTGCAATGGCAGGTGGTGGTGAATTTGTTGTGCAGGTGTGTTCCTAATTGTTCGCCGAATAGCTGGATGAACAGCTTTTTGTTTGCTCTGAGTTCAAACCAGACAAGCCGATTAACATGGTTGAGGGTTATGGGTGTCCATTCTTCGTGTTTGGGCATTAGTTTCGATACCTCCAGCTTCCCAAATGTTCGTTGTTGCGTGGCGCTGTGTGCTTGGCTTCAACGAATTCATCATACCAATTCTTAAATTCAGGTGGGCAGAGATAGCCATTCAGGAACTTTCCGGCCGCTATCGCCACTTCTGGCGGTAGCAGCTCGGGGGCTGCGGCCGATGTGGGCGGCGGCTCGTCGCCAAACAAATCGTCTACGATTTCGTTGATAGCCATGGCAATGTCTTCTTGATTCTGCACACGGGCGGCGGCTTTAGGCTGCGCCAACAGTCCGGCCGTGCGCCAGGCGGTCATGTATTCAAGGACACTGTATGCTATTTGTCGGGCTTCCTCCTTTGTCATGCCGACGTTGAGCTTTTGTTTTTGAGCGTCGGGCGTATTTGCTTTGGGCATGACAGCACCGGTATCGGTGGGAGTTCCGGGGCCATGCACAAAGCTCCAATAAACCTTGTCATCTTTGGCGTTGACGCGCAGCACCCGGCTGACTGCGCCACCCTCCCCCACTGTGCCCTTGTAGTCAACGAAGTTGACAGGCTTGCCCCAGGACAAGTCATGCAGCAGTGGGCGAACATCCAGCGTGTCAATGTAGTGACTAAGTGACAGGTCACTCCCCTGCCCTTTGCGGTAGCTGCCAGCAAAAAGCTGAATCTTGCCAATGCTCAGGGCATCCTGGAAGTGAAGCCAGGTGGTTTTGTTCATGTATTCTTCAATGCGGTTATTTTCAAATTCTTCGGTCATAGTCTTCTCTCTTTCTTACGCCATTGGCCGAAGGCCAACCCACACGGCACGGGTTTTTGTGAAGCGTCCAGCGAACAAAATGCCCGTAGGGGAGTGGGCAGCGGTTTGGGCTGTGGCGTATCTGACTGGTCTACGACCAGTCAGATACGTCGTACCTTTCAATACAATGCTACTTGGGGAATGGCTTCTGTTTTCATGGCGAGTAACGCGGCCAGAACATGCCAGCAGCAGATTTGACCTTTGGCCGACTGCGGCGCACGTTTGAATTGATAGCCTTCACACTCGCAGCGAATGAACTGGTTGTACAGGTGCAGGTCATAGTCACACTCGTCGCGGCTGTCTGACTGAATCCAGGCTACCTGGTCAAAACCAGGCTTGCGCGGTGGATGCACCATGTCGTTGATAACGGCCGTTGCCGCCTTCGTCCAGCTTTTCCACCACTCTGGGTTTTTGCTAATACCTCGCACGACAAACTGATAAAGTTCGGCATTCTCATGGGCGATGGCTTTGAGCAGGGCTTCCTGCTTGCCATCGGGACCGGCTGGAAAAGAATCGTTGAGCGTGCCGTTAACGGCCGTCCAGTGGCGTTGTTCGCGTTTGTAGGCAACCACGGTGTCGCCTATAATGATGCTTGCCATAAAACACCTCCTGGTGTGTTTAAAACAAAAAAGCCACTGCTGACAGCAGTGGCTTTTTTGCTCTAGAGTGGGGCTGGGGGTTAGAAGGGGATGTCATCTTCTTCCTGAGTGGCAGGCGCACCGCCAGCATTGTCGCCATTGCCACCCATGAACTGCACTGACTGAGCCGTCAGCTCAAACGATGCGCCCACAGAGCCATCCTGCCGGACAAAAGTGCGCGGCCCACCCGTCTGCGGGTCAGGGTTGAGGCGACCTTCGACCAGGACGCGGCGACCTTTGGCGAGGTATTGGTTGCAAGCTTCGGCTTGGTTTCCCCAAACGGCCACCCGGAACCAGGTGGTTTGTTCGCCGGGGCTGCCATCGCGGCCAGTCCACTTGCGGTTGACTGCAACTGAGAAGTTGGTCACTGCGCGACCATCGGGCATATAACGCATGTCTGGGTCACTGCCTAAATTGCCTACTAAAATCATTTTCTGAAACATTTTGTTCTCCTTGTGAACATGCGAAGCTGTGCGTTTTTTGCACGGACTTCCTAAGAGTGAAAATTATAAAAGATGTGTCGAGAGGGAAATGAACCCTTTCTAGCCAAAGTCAAAGCCGAGCTGTTGAACTTTGGGCTGTGCAGCCAATTGTTTGGCTGGTTGATAAACTAAGTTGTGTTTGAGTTTCTGGGCTAACAGCCGCTCTTTGTCCTGGCGGCGTTGCAGTTCAACTCGTTCGCGGTTGGTTAAAGTTTTGTAATTGTTTCGTATGTTCATCGTAAGTTCTCCAACAAAGATTAAATTCACCAACCTCGCCGCGTTAGCGGCTTTCGAGCAAAAAAAGGCAACTATCAGTCAAGAGACTGATAGTTGCCCAGATAGTTATATTGCTTCCAGGATGACGGTGAGATTGCCGTCGTGACTGGTGGCATTTAGGATTCGCCAGGTGAGATGATCAGCTACCTTTTGGCTGTCGTCTTTAGCTATAAAGCCGAGAAGGTTGTTTTCTTGCGTGTACATTGTGAGCCGTTGGCCTTCCTGGTTCAGTCGTAAAACCTTGCCCTGCCAGTTGATACGCTTCATTGCGTTTTTTGCCTGCTGGCAGATCGGTGCAGGCACATCCTTCATGGTTTGCCACTGGTCTTCTCGGGTAGCCTTTAGCCAGTTGAACCATGTTCCGTTTACCTGCACAACCGTTTTGCTGGTAGTTTCTGTGGTTTCAAAATAACGAACTGCACCGATGGTTGTCCAGGTCGGAAGGCCAATGAGTCCTATTTCCCGCAAGCCTTGAAGGAAAATCGGAGAAAGTGTTTTTGTCCACAAAACAGCATCGCTCAAGCCGCTGCTGAAGATTTTGGCGGCAGCTCCCATTACCATTTGTGGGTGCATTGCTTGGGGCCATTTGTCCAGGTAGTTTTGCAAAACCACCTCCGCATGTCGCGGATTCCGGGCAATCACCCGTTGATATGTACTTAGCCAGTCGCCTTCTGGCATTGATTTCCAGCAGGTTTCCACTAATTCAGCCTGTGCGCTGGTATTGGCTCTTTGGGCCAATTCATCTGTAGATAGTTCGTATTCAGCAATGTGCATTTCGGTTAGTCTGGATAGGACATCCAGCCAGTGGTTTTCAGTGGGTGCATGTCGCCCATTGAGGCGATTCGCAATGCTGGCAGGGATAGGTTTCCCCTGTTTCTTAATGGCTTTTTGAGCCATATCAATCCAGTCAAGCACTGGCCACATATCGCGGGGTTCCTTCACTGTGCCATCAATCACATCCTCTAAACGGGCTGGCAAATTATGAGGCAGTTTGCCATAAACGGCCTTTGTCACCATCAGGATGTTGACATATCTGCCCAATACACTCTGGTTCATGGTAGCCTCCAATATGGTTTGGTTCATTGATTCAATGCTGTAATGGCTAGGTTTTGGGGTTAAAAAGGGTTGGAGATCGCCATAGGCATGACTGGCTGTATCAATGCGGCCGGGAAGTTGGCGACTGTCCAATCTGGGCCAAGTAATAGCTCCATCAACTGTTTGCCAAGCAATTGTGTGGCTGCTGTCTGTGGGGTTGAGGATGACGTATTCACCCAACTGATTCGGGCTGCGCCAGATTATGATTTTGCGATTGTTGTCGTAGTCTGTGAAGGGAAATGTCCAGACCGCGTCATCTCCATCGCAGCCGCCCAGAATCTCCACAACGAAGTTGTTCCAGTCCTCGCTGGAAACCCATGCTGTGGCCGTCTGCGGCTCCAATTCAATTTGGCCTGGTTCTACCTGGCGGTTCCCAACTGCGGCTGGGAAGATGTAATATCGCCCACCAGGAATTGGGAAGCGATATTTGTCTCTGTTTTTGTGGTTCAGTCTGGTTAAATGTTGTCTTGCCATGCCACGAATTGCGCCAGGAAACCACATTAGCTCTCCCCCACTGGCGATGTAATCGCCAATGTTCCAATTGCGGAATGACTGCAACTCTTCATTGGTGTTGTGCCGGTTTAGCCTGCTCAACACCTGGTCATATTGACCAGATTCAATGCTGTTCAGGAAGAGATAGCTCTCATGCTGCATCCAGGCCAAGAGATGCTCTGGACGGAAGAATGGATACAAGTTGATTAATGACTGAATATCGAGACGCATCTCGTCATGGCTGTGGATTGGCTCGATGCCCACAAAAACGCGGTTACTCAAGGTGATTTCGCGTTTGGTGCTGCCAGCAGGAAACACAAAGTCAAAAGCCAGGTCATCTATGACCAACGCATGGCCTTTTTCCTGCCCACCATCGTGCATGATGGTGATGTTGAAACGGCCGGTTGTTTCTAACTCCCGGCGATACAATTCTTCGTAAGGTGTACCGATAAAATTGCCAATGAAGGACAAGGCCATATGGCGGCTCATCAAGGCGCAGCCATCCCATGTTGCTGCGTCAAAGTCAGGATTGTAATCAATGCTGATCTCGTTTGGCGCAAAGAATCCCCAAAAGCGGTAGGGTCGGAAAATGCGACTCAGCCGTTTGCCCAGAACAAAGTTGCCTTTCAACTCTGGGTGTAGGGTTAGGCCGGTTGCCTTTAGAAATTCATCGGTGCTGGCCGATGTCAGAATATCAATCACCCTATTGTCTTTCACGTAGCGGAGCGTGATTGATTCAGATGTAGTTTTGTCGTCGAAACGACTGGCAACAATTTGCCATTCTGGGAAATCAAGTAGAAATGGGTAAACCATATCACCTAAATCGGTCTGAGCATTAATAATTGTAGACATGACAAACTCTCCTAAAAAGAAGAAGGCCCTGACATCTGCCAGAGCCTCCATATTAAAAACTTATATTGCAACTACCTGAGATTGCAACCATTTAGCTGCTGCTTTTACAACGCTTCCATGACATGGCTTCGGATGACAATGACAAACTACCGCTGTGGATGGTTTAATATCTAGCAAAGCCAGTATGACCTCTTTATCACCGGCTTTTATTTTGTTCCATAACCAAACTCTGTATTTACTGATGGCTTCATCTCGTGTGGCGCATTTGATAGCATTCGCATTTGCCAGATGACTGTACGGATTTGCCAAAGGGCTTCTTTTCAAATTCAATCGAGAATCACCCCTTCCAATGTAAACCCAACTCTTGAAACTAGCATTCAAACCATCTACACTCTTAAAATCTTTAATATTCACACACATCTGTTCTCTCCTGTATTCGTTAATTCTTTCCTCAGTAAAATAGATTTCTTCTTCACAAACCTCAAAGTATTTTTTAGACATTGCCGCTCTCCTTTATAAGAATTATTTATGTTAAGCAGAACCTCTCTGCTCTCTTAAAAAGGTAACATCGTCCCCATTTTCGCCCCCATCCATAGCCTCGCAGAAAACGTAGATCGCTGGTCAAGTGCGGCCTTGGCGAAAATAGGCAAGGATAGTGAGGGCTGTCGTTTGGTATAGTTTTTTGTGTTGCGCCTGCGGCAAAAAACTGTACCAAAGGATATGCCCGATCCTCCTGGCCGTAAGGGACGATACAATTGGAATGGAGAGAGAGAGAGTATCCCGGCCAATGCAAAAATCGGTCTGCTTTTCTGTGTTGCGCCTGCGGCAGAAAAGCAGGCCGATTTTTGCATTTACCAGAACAGCCACCGGCTCTCGTGGCTGCCAGGGACAATCCGGGATGCGAGAATGAACGCCCCACATTGATCAACTTGGTTCATTCTCGCATCCCGCTGGCCTTCTTAGGCCAGAATGAAATAACCAGCGTCAAAAATCGTTTTTTCTGCGAAAAAACGATTTTTGACACAGCGGAAGCTGAAATCCTCTTGAGCCAACGGCGTACATTATTTAGTTAGGTGTGAAGGCGAAAATGCTTTGTTAGTGAGCGGCACGAATATTCTGGCGACCGTCGCAGCGCAAGCGACACAAGAAAATTCGCCCCCTTCTGGGGGCAATTTTCTTGATCGTATTTGCCGCTCATGTAAATCGAAAGGAAATCACCAACGACCTGGCACATTAGAGCCTTGCGGCAAATCGTAGACTGGAAGGCCGTCCTCGGCCTGGAAGCGTCCTTAGAAAATCCTTAAAAATATCTTTCTGGAATAAGCTTCCACCGCAATTGGCTACTCTATAAGTTTCCTGAGAAGAATTGTATGTTTAGACAAAAGCCCTTCCCTCCACCCAAGGGATATCAAGATTCCAAGTGCTTCTGATGTAAGTTTACGTTTTGGCACATAGTTTGGTTTACAAGCTCACTATACATTACAATGAATCAATAAATACGAAATTTGTGTCCTTTCAAGGGAGAGTCTTGCAAATTTTTTATTAGTGATAGCAAGTCTTGTGATTCGTTGCTCTGAGCACAAGCATTATTAAGATGGCACATTTTCCTTTTCAACTATGACAAAACCTTTTAGAACCATATCCAGCCGTATCGCCTGGTCTTGTCCCTGGTATAACATACGACAAGATGAAATCATTACCCCCGATGGGCAACCCGGCATTTATAATGTCGTTCAAACGCCCGGAGCAGTTTGGATTATTCCGGTTACACCTACCAAAGAAATTGCCTTAATATATTCTTATCGTTATACAGTTGATACTTGGTGTTACGAGATTCCCGCAGGGGGCATAAAACCGGGTCAATCGCCAAAGGAGGCTGCACAAGCCGAATTATTGGAAGAAGTTGGCGGGGCAGCCAAAACAATTGAATATTTTGCCCGTTTTTACACAATGAATGGTATAGGTGATGAAGAAGCTCATATATTCTTAGCTACAGGAGTCACATTAGGAAAAGTTCAACACGAACCAACCGAAGTGATACAAATTCATCTCAAGCCAATTGATGAAGTTCTCCGTATGGCGCAAGCTAATGAAATTAGTGACGGCCCCTCCGCTCTGGCTATCTTGTTATGTGCCGAAAGATTAAAGGCTTTAAGATGATGAAGGCGGTCGTTATCAATAGATGATAACGACCGCCAACAGTTCCCATTAGAACTCTCAAACCTTAATGGTTTGAAGATGGGCAAAAAACGATAGCATCAAAGCATCACTAGACAACCCCTGATCAATCAACAATCTTGCTCGTACTTCACAACGAACTTTTTTACACCGTTGACGACTGGTGCTGGGAGATTCCGGCGGGTAGTGTGAAACCAGGGCAAAGTCTGGCCGAAGCCGCCCGCGCCGAACTGCGCGAAGAAATTGGCGGCACAGCCCAGGAGTTGATCTACATTAACCAGTTCTACACCGCCAATGGCATCAGCAGCGAAGTCAGCCACATCTTTCTGGCAACGGGCGTGACGCTGGGTGAACCGGAACATGAGGCCACCGAAGTCATGGAAATCCACCCCACCCCACCGGCCCAGGCCCTGCACCTGGCCCGCACCCTGCAAATGCGTGATGCACCTTCGGCTTTGGCTCTGCTGATTTGTGCCGAGAAGCTAATCAGTTAGCTGCCACAACCGCACCGTATTATCCCGCGAGCCAGAGGCCAGCCGCGTGCCGTCAGGCGCGAAGGCCACACTGAGGACTGTGCCGGTATGCCCCGCCAACTGGTGAATCAATTCGCCAGATGCGACAGACCAGATGGAAACAAAAGTATCCTGCCCCCCAGCCGCCAACAAACGGCCGTCTGGCGAAAAATCTATATTGCTCACCCGGTTCTTGGTGCCGCTAAAGGTGCGGCTAAATTGGCCGCTCGTCACATCGAGCAGCGAGATGGTGCCATTGAAATTGCTCACCGCCAGCGAACGGCCGTCGGGCGCAAACCGCATCGCCCAAAAGCCGCCAATCTCCCCCCGCACCTCGTGCAGCAGCGTGTAATCAGCCAGCCGCCACAACCGAATCGTGGCATCATCCGAAGCCGTAGCCAGGAGGGTGCCGTCGGGGGAAAAGGCAATGTCCAACACCGAACTGAGATGGGGTGGAAAGGTGTGACGCAAAGCCCCCGTCGCCACATCACGCAGCTCAACCGTGAAATCGTGCGAATTAGCCGCCAACAGTGTGCCATCGGGCGCAAATCGCACCTGGTTGCGGAAGAAAGAACAGCCCGCCACCTCCTCTTTTTCCCCCACAAATTCGTGCCAGACGCTGCCGTCATCTAGCTGCCACAAAGTTACCGTGTCGTCAAAAGCAAGGGGGCCTAAACGTTCGCCCACACCGGTGGCTAACAAACGGCCGTCTGGCGAGAAGGCGACGGTATCCACATTGCCCAGCTTTTGGTTCAAGGACTGCTGCACCACGCCATCCGGCACTGCCCGCACCTGCACCAACCCTTCGGACGTACTCAGGGCCAGCCGTGCTGCATCGGCCGTAAAGGCCACACTGTTCACTTCGCCCTGAGCATGTTGCCTAAGCTGCACCACCTGCTGCGGCGCGGCCAACGGCCACCAACTGACAAGGCCGCTAAACCCCACCGCTACCAGGCTTTGCCCCTCGGCCGTTAAGGCGGCCTGGATGAGGTTGGCGGCGGACTGCGGCAGTGCGGCCACAAGTTCGCCGTTTGTGTCCCAAATCTGGATGGCCTCGCTTTCCAAAACGACGGCAAAGTGGTTGGGCTGGGGCAGGCTTTGCACGGCCGTCAAGCGTGATGACGTGGGCAAGGTGAAGGCGGCTGTCCTGGCGGCTAATGTCACCGGCCAGATTTCAATCTGTTGACGGCCGTTGCCCACAATGAGCGACTGACCATCGGCCGTAAAGTCCCAGTTGGGACTGCTGGCGTTAAAGTCAACGGGCAGTTGGCCGCTGAATTGGCCTGTTTCTGCCTGCCACAGAGCCAGGTAGGTGGTGAAGGGATCGGCCAGCGGGGAGGCGGTGGCGGCGATGGTGCGGCCATCGGGCGACACTTTTACCGCCTGGAGCGTCAGTGCCGTCGGCGCGGCCAGGCGGCTGACCAATGCCCCATCGGCAAGCTGGCGGCGTTGGATATGGCTGCCCTCGGCCTGGGTGGCGAGGCTGAGAAATTCGTCTGCGCCCATCAGGCTCAGTGCGCCAAACTGCTCGTTGGCGGCGGTGATGGTAAAAAGTTGGGCGGGCGTGGGGCTGATTTGCCAGCGGCTAACGGCCGCTGCCGTACCCACCAACACCGACTGCTCATCGGGCAAAAAAATGACCTCTTGGATAGCCACATCACTGTCAATCGTCGCGGCCAGGGTTTGGCTGTCGCTGTGCCAGATTTGCACGGTTTGGCGGTTATGGGTGAGGGCGTAGAGGTAACGGCCGTTGGCCCCAAAACCCACTGCTTCCACCGTAACGGCCGTTGGCTCAAACCAGATTGGCTGCAGCGTGTCCGCCTGATACACATAAACCCCAATCGTCGTCGCCACCGCCAGCCAATTGCGCGATTCGGCCACTTGTGCCGCCACCGCCTTGCCCTCGCCCCAGCGAGCCAGCGGTTGCAGATGGGTGATGTTTTCAGGGGACAGCTGGTTGGCTGATGGTGTGGCTGTGAGTTGAGCCGAACGTGCGGGAGTGACGGCCACCTCCTCTGTCTGACAGGCCATCAGGCCCACAAGCAGGATGGCAAGGAAAAAATAGGGTGGTCGGAGAACCCACAGCCGATCAATGGGGATCGCAGGCTTTGTCATAGGGGCATATGATGGTGGTGCAAATATCGCTCCCGATTCATGGCGGCAAGGGTAGCATGTTTTGTTTCCGGGGAGAAGCTCATTCAGCAAACAGTGAGAAAGGCACGCTGTGCGGGATGACAAAGCATTGTTGCGGTGAAACTGCTATAATCACATCTAAATTTGTGATGAAGGATAGTATGATGACTGTACCTGATGAACGGGGCAAGTATGGCCCCTTTGGCGGCCAATTTGTGCCGGAGACGTTGATGCCTGCGCTGGAAGAACTTATCGCGGCCTATGAAGAAGCCAAAAATGACCCTGACTTTATGGCCGAGTTCCATCACCTGCTGCAAAGTTATGTGGGACGGCCGTCTCCTCTCACCTACGCCCAACGTCTGACTGAACAACTGGGTGGAGCGCAAATCTATCTCAAGCGTGAAGATTTGAACCATACTGGGGCACACAAAATTAACAATGCGCTGGGGCAGGCTTTGCTGGCACAGCGCATGGGCAAACAGCGCATTGTGGCCGAGACGGGCGCGGGGCAGCACGGCGTGGGGTCGGCGACGGCCTGTGCGCTGCTGGGGCTGGACTGTATTGTGTACATGGGTGAGGTGGACATTGCGCGGCAGCAGCCCAATGTGTACCGCATGAAGCTGTTGGGGGCAGAGGTGCGCCCGGTGAGCAGTGGCAGCCGCACCCTCAAGGATGCCATTAACGAGGCTATCCGCGATTGGGTGACGAATGTGCATGACACGCATTATCTGTTGGGTTCGGTTTTGGGGCCGCACCCTTACCCCATGATGGTGCGGGATTTTCAGAGTGTGATTGGCACGGAGGCACGGGCGCAGATTTTGGAGCGGATCGGCCGTTTACCCGATACGGTTATTGCTTGTGTGGGCGGCGGCAGTAATGCTATGGGCATTTTCCACGCCTTCCGCGAGGATGAGAATGTGGAGCTGATTGGCGTGGAGGCGGGCGGTGAGAGCATTGAGAGTGGTAAACATGCGGCGCGGTTCGCTGATTTGAGTATCTCCCGGCTGGGGGTTTTGCACGGAACCAAGAGTTATGTGATGCAAACGGCCGATGGGCAAATCATGGAAACTCACAGCATCAGCGCTGGGCTGGATTACCCCAGCGTTGGCCCCGAACATGCCTGGCTGCGTGACCAGGAACGCGCTTTCTACACCTACGCCACTGACGAAGAAGCCCTGGCTGCCTTCCAGGTACTCTCCAAAACCGAAGGCATCATCCCCGCCCTGGAATCCAGCCATGCCGTCGCTGAACTTCTCAAACGCGCTCCCCAAATGCGACCCGATCAGGTCATCATCGTTAACCTTAGCGGGCGCGGGGATAAGGATTTAGATTCGGTTATTAACATGTTGAATTTATAAGCTGTCCAGAAAGAGGGTTGTCGTCACAACTTTAGTCATCTGGCTGGTGAAAAGCTTACTAAGAACTGGCTGTCATTATACTTGCCAAGACAGCAAATAGAATCCGTTATTTTCAATCGTTAAAGGAGCTTTCGATAAGGATGAGTACACAATCAAAAAGTGGCGGTTGTCTGGGAACAATAGGCGTAGCCTTTATCTTCTTGTTAGTGGGCGGTGGGTTATGTTTTTGGGGCTGGAACATCCTGCAAGATGCTCGTGCCAGTGCTTCCTGGCCAACGGCCGTCGGGCTTATCACCCGTTCAGAAGTGACCGAAAGCACCGATGCAGAAGGCGGCGACTCATACAGCCCCGAGGTGACTTACACTTACCAGGTAAACAGCCTATCTTACGTAGGCAACCGAATTAAGTTTGGCGAGAACAGCTACAACAGCCGTAATCGGGCTCAGGAAATAGCCGCCAACTACCCTGTCAATAAAGAGATAACCGTTTTCTATGAGCCAACCCAACCAGACAATTCCGTGTTAGAGGCAGGTGTGTCGAGCGGCAGCTATATTGTCTTGGCGATTGGGGCGCTTTTTGTTTTCCTCACCGTGTTAATGATACCTATCGCTCTTCTAACCAGGAGAAGTCGTCGCTAAAACGGCCGTTTCACTGGCAGAAGTTCGTTTATACCTATAAATGTAACTACTTAGCCCCTCTGGAGCGATCCTCCGGGAGGTTCGTCCCAGAGGTAACATCTCGTTTGAAACCTCCCGGAGGGTTAGTAGTTACCTATAAATCGAGACATCATGACCTTACAAGTCTACAACCAACTCACCAACCAGATTGAACCTTTTGAGACGATTGAACCCAATGTCGTCAAATTGTATGTCTGTGGGCCGACGGTGTATGCCGATGCGCACATTGGTCATGCGCTGTCGGCCATTGTCTTTGATGTGGTGCGCCGCTATCTGGCCTTTCGCGGTTATCGCGTGCAGCATGTGATGAATTTTACGGATGTGGATGACAAAATCATCAATCGGGCCAAGGAGACGGGCGAAGACCCGTTGGCTTTGGCGCAGCGGTATATTGATGGTTGGCTGGAGCATGTGCGTGAACTGAATCTGCTGCCGGCCCATCATTACCCGCGTGTGAGCCAGACGATGCCCCAAATTTTGCAGATGATTGAGCGGCTGCAAGGCAAGGAGATGGCCTATGAGTTGGAGGGGGATGTGTTTTATGATGTGGATACGTTTGCGGATTACGGGAAGCTGTCGGGGCGCAAATTGGAAACGGCCGTCAGTGGCACGCGGGTAACGGCCGATTCGCGCAAGGACGATACCGCCGATTTTGCCCTGTGGAAATCGGCCAAACCAGGTGAAATTGCCTGGGACAGCCCCTGGGGGCCTGGCCGACCCGGCTGGCACATCGAATGCTCGGCCATGATTTTGCACTACTTGGGCGAGCAGATTGACATTCATGGCGGGGGCAACGACCTGATTTTTCCCCATCACGAAAACGAGATTGCCCAGTCGGAAGCGTACACGGGCAAAGCACCGTTTGCCCGCTACTGGCTGCACAATGGCATGTTGCAACTGCGCCAGGAGAAGATGTCTAAGTCGTTGGGCAATCTGGTGACGATTGGTGACTTTTTGGCGGAGCATGAAGCGGATGTGCTGCGGCTGGCGATTTTGAATGGGCATTACCGCAAGCCGCTGAGTTATGATGATGAGGTGGTGACGCAGGCGGAGCAGGCGTTGAAGCGGTTGAAGGGGGGATTACGGCCGTCTACCGGCACAGACACAACCAGCGAAGCCGCCACCTCCCTCCAAGCCCTCACCGCAACCACCCACGCCAACTTCATCGCCGCGATGGATGATGATTTCAACACAGCGGGGGCGTTGGGGCATTTATTCTCATTGGTTAAAGCCATCAACACAGCCCGTGATGCAGGCGTGGGCGGCCCTATTTTTGAACAAGCCCAAACCACACTGCGCCAATTAGCAGGGGTGTTGGGGTTAACGTTGGAGGGGAAAGATGAGGATGAGGGAGCAGATGCCACCCCTTTTATCCAACTTTTAGTAGACCTGCGCACGGAGCTGCGCCAGGCCAAACAGTGGGCGTTGGCCGACAAAATCCGGGATCAACTACAGCAGCAGGGCATCGTTTTAGAAGACAGCCCACAAGGAACGAGTTGGTATAGGCAATGATTTGGTAATCGGTAATCGGTGAACGGCAATCGGACTACGGATTACGGATCACCGATTACCGATTACAGTTCACGGAGCAAAAATGAACCCCTGGCATGATTTACCCGCTGGCCCTGATGTGCCCAATCGTATTCATGTGATTGTGGAGATTCCGGGCGGCACACGCAACAAGTATGAATTTGACCATGAGTTAGGCATTTTGCGGCTGAATCGGGTGTTGTCATCCCCGCTGCACTATCCGGCCGACTATGGCCTCATCCCGCAAACGCTGTATGACGATGGCGACCCGCTCGATGTGTTGGTGCTGATTAAGGAGCCGACTTTCCCTGGCTGTGTGTTGACGGTACGGCCGATTGGCATCTTCAAGATGTTGGATCAGGGTGAGGCCGACGACAAAATTTTGGGTGTGGTGGATAACGATCCGCTGTATGCCGATTTTCATGGTTTGCGGGATGTGCCTGCCCATTATTTGCGCGAGGTGGAGCATTTTTTCACGCGTTATAAGGATTTGGAAGGCAAGCGGGTGGAGGCGTTGGGCTGGGAGGGCCGGCCAGTGGCGATGGAGCAGATTTTGCACGCGCAGAAGCTGTATCAGGAGCATTACGGCAAGAGGCAGTAACGACGGCGGGGTTTTCTAATCGTTTATTTACAGATAACCAAGACCTTTTAGTCTTTCGGCGATAACAGCTTGATCCTCATCACCCATTGGGGGTGGTGGGGATGAATCTCCAGGATCGGGTACAGCGTCTATGGTGAGTGGAGGAATGTCCCGGTAGGAAGGGTGAGGGAAATTCTGTAAGCCATCGCTGGCAAAAATCACCCCCGGTACTGCTTGATGATCAAGGCAATGATCGGCTCCCCAATGATCGCGGTTGGGTTCGATTGCTTGGCTTTGCCAGGCTCCTAAGCCTGTTTGTGGGGAGGCTCGGTATCCTGGTGCGTAGCCAACGATGATGTCAGGGGCCTGAGGAGTGAATGCACCGTTGAATATGTCTGTTGTTTTATACACGTTTTGGATGACAGAACGGCCGTTTGCCCCTTCCCACTGCCGCAGCTTATCACACAACTCATGTAAAACGTGCTCTTTCTGACCGACTTCAACACAACCTTGTCCTTCCCGCCCCGCCAAATTCAAATAGACACTATTAAGGCCAATACCATAAGCCTGCGTTTGTCGCCAGTCTACCTGCTGCCAGTTGCCCGAAGCCTCACCCGGCAGTTGAGAAACAAGATACCCATTATCCAACAGCCAGCGATTCAAATGAACCTTGTAGTCAAACGGGGCAAAACCGTGATCAGACAAAATAACCAGCCGAGTCTTATTTTGTAAACCCCGTGCCTTAAGCCGCTGCTCGATTCGACCAATAAGCGCATCCAACTTCATATACCAGGCTTCAACTACATCCGGGCGGTCACGCCAGAACATATGCTGAACCCGATCCAGCGTATCAAACACGCAGGCCAGAACACCTTCTTTGAATTGATCAATTTGGTGCAGCAAAACCTTTTCCCGCCCCGCAAAAATCTGTTCACACAGGTTCAAAAACTGTTCATCATTAATACAGCCCTCTTCCAAAGCCGTGGTATCTTGAGGCCAGCCTAAGGTATAAAACGGCCCACTGTCGTGCCAAACCTTCTTCACAAATCGGGGTGGTGTGGCATAAGGCCACAAAGCATGAAGCGGGTGAATTTGAAGGGGCAAAGCATAAAGATTGATGGCTGGCTGTAAATCTGTCAGGATGAAACTCGTAAGCGCATGGATTGAAAAGAGCCAGTTGACCTTAAAAGATAGTTCAATGATAGGACTCCACTGCCCCACTTGCAGCTCAATCTTTTGTGAACCAATGCTTAACCGCGCTGATTGTCCATCCCGCACTTCTAAGGCGAACGGCAAAGTCATAGATTCAGCACCTCTTTTTCGGGGACGTATTGGCCCTTTCAAGTTGCCATGATAATCGTTCTTGCCTTTGCTCATTAAAGGCTGAACTGGAATCTTGCGGCCTGTTTGCTCTGAAATCAAGTCCGTGTTTGTAGAAAAATGGGTACCAACCCCTAAACGCCCTAAAATGTCCGGTGTCCCCAAGCCAGGCAAAGTGTGAACCGGCGATTCTGGTCGGGTGGGAAAAGTAGCGGGCCACCATAAAGAAGTGGCAGGATAGCCCTGTTGCACAGCATGATCAAAAAGGGTACGCGCCGTAAAAGGGGGTACAAATTTTGTGCCCCCAAGTCCTTGTTGTGTGGGGAGCAAGGAAACATAAAGAGAATAGGAACGTGGGTCTCGGTGAACAAAATCGAAAAGGCCATGCCCCCCAGGGTCTAGGCCGGTGGCAATACTTGTCCATGAAACTTCACTTTGCGGTGGGTTGGCAACAGCTAACTGCTTGTACTTACCTGCTTGTACATATTTGCCTAAATGGGGTAACTGACCGTGTTCGTATAAACGTTCAAAGGTGGTTGGATCGAAGGCATCTAAACCAATGATGATTGTGTGCATGTTATTCGCCTATCACCCGAAAGTGTTTTAGCCAATATCAGTAGATCGAAATCCTTGTAGAGCGATTTTGCAAATCGCTCAGACGATTTACAAAATCGCCCCACAACACACTCGTGATCTGTTTCGATCTACTGAATATGAACAGCGAGGGGGTTATTCGGCTGGCTTGTTTGTCTCTTCTTGGTCATGGCCTCTTTCCCGAATGTAGCGGCTTATTCTAGCCAGAAGCATCTTGATTCGACTGGAAAAAAGCAGCACAAGGCCAGACAAAAGACCAACTATGACAGCCAACATTTGGAAAAGCAGGCCACCAGAATTGGGATCAATATAAGCGGCAAAAGCCGATGGCACAATGGTTAAACTGACTACTAAAACAATGAGGATTGATTTCGATATTTTCTTCATGACTTTGTTTTTTAGCTGGTTGCCGGTAAATCGGCTACTTATAAGAGCTACTTTTATTGTTCATTTAGAAGTTCAACTTCTCAGAAGAAGTTGAACTTCTTTCGTAATTTATTTAATCTGTGTCCCTTACTCGTTTGTGCTGCCGCAGGGTTCTGGACAAGAAGATAAGATAGCCTGGAAGATGGCGTTTGACTGAGCAGCTATTTTGAAGGGAACGTGCTGATCGTTAACGAAAAAGATGGGTGGCTCTAAATATCCGGTGGATTGAGCTAGTTGGAAATCCTGGCGGACATGTTCGGCAAATTGCCCAGAATCACGGCAAGCTTGCCAAAGGTCTAAATCTAATTTAAGTTCGGTGGCCGCAGCAGTTATTTCTGCTTCAGTGGTCTGCCCGATGGTGTGATGCTCAAACCAGTGGTCATGAAATTCCCAGAATTTGCCTTGGGCGCCGGCGCATTGACTGGCTTCGGCTACCTGCCATGAACTATCTCCTTTGCTGGGGTAGTGGCGAAATACAATAGCTAGTTGGTCGCCAAACTGCTCTTTAAGGGATGCACGCAAGTTACGGGTTCGCCATGCCTTACAAAATGGACAATCGAAATCACTAAACACAACCAGTTTGACTGGAGCATCTAATGAACCATCGTAGTTTGATGAAGGCACGTTGGCGATTAGCTCGTCAACTGTCAATATTCGTGGTGGTGCATCTGGGGTCGCTGCAAGTTGGGGTTCGTTGGTAGAGCGTAATCGCCAAATTACAGCGATGATAACAGCCATGAGCCATAGGCCGCCAAGTAACCAAGTTATCCATTTTTTACTATTGAAAAAGTTGTCCATGGTGATGTTGAGGAGATTGAAGGGATGGGGGTGTAAACGGCCGTATTCAATTTCCCGCTGCAAACGGCCGATCCACAGCCTCCTGTTTCGCCAGCATCTCATCCCGCATTTGCCGTAAACGCCGTTGCTCACTCTGAGAAAGATCAATCAACTCTTCAGGATCATTCTCTAGATGATACAACTCATACACTTCACTAAAATCACGAAAGCCAAAATAGCGTATCAACTTATACGGCCATTTGATTAAAGCCATCGTACCAGCCAGCAAAGGGCGAAACTTAAAACTATTTTTAGCTTCCAGCGCAAAAACAGATCGATCCGCTGTCGGGTTCGGATTAAAAGGAGGCAGCAATTCCCCTTCACTCCATTGAGGAAAAGCCTGACCCGCAAAATGTAGAATAGTGGGCATCAAATCTACAGCACTCGTCAGCGCATACACATCTTCCCGCCGCTGTTGACCAGGGTGCGAAATGAGAAGCGGCACATGCAAAAGCCCTTCGTACAATGTCTGTGTGATATGCCCGTGAATACCCCGCTCAAACAACTGCCCATGATCGGAAGTTAAGATGACATATGTATTTTCTAACATGCCATTTTGCACTAACGCCTCATAAATACGGCCCAACTCTTCATCCACATAGGCTACATAGCGATCATAAAGTCGTCGTCGGTGATTCAAGCTAGATTGGGGCAACAATTGACTAAAAAAGTGAGGCTTCTTAGAAACAGGTTCCCAATCATCAGCAAATAGCTCCATAAACTCGGCCCGAGGCCGATAGGGTTCATGAGGGGGCAGAATATGATAATACATAAAAAATGGGCGGGGCATGGCCTTTAGCTGAGAAATCAGCCAATCAGTGGCATCCTCAAGAATAAAGGGGTGAAAGTTCTCATCCACCATAGGAAAACCCAACGGAAACAAATCACCCCGACTCTTTTCAATCTGCTCTAACGTTAAATAACGTCGCCACTGATCCGCTAACGATAAAAACAAAGACGAAGGAATCCGTTCATTACGAGGGAAGATAATATCTTCGGCTAAGAGGGCAGTATTAACGTCCTTGCTAAAAATACTATCCAAAATAATTTCATTCGCTAGAAAAAGGTCTTCACTTGGTTTTAGATAATCAATGTAATCCTGAAACTGGTTCAAGAAGAGTACAGCATATCCATTGTGGCTATAAGCTGAACGGTAATAGGAGGATTGTTCCAGGGCGGCAAAAATGTTCTGCTGAATAAATTGCGGAATGATGGTGCCCCGTGTGTTAAATGCCCGGTGCGACCAGGGATACGTGCCAGTGAGTATGGAGGCTGTGGCTGGGGTCGTGAAATTGGCGGGTGCATGGTGATGATGGTACACAGTGGAATGACTGGCTAAACGCTCAAGATTGGGTGTTGAAAAACGGGGATAGCCGCTAAACAAGGGAATATGCCGGGCCGAAAAAGTATCGAATACCAGGCATAGGATATTAGGCTGGCTGGCATCCTGTTGCCGCACACGTAAGCCGCCTTGCCGAAAAGGTGTAGTGGCCCCAAACAAGGTGGTCAAGGCCAACATTTTCAGTAGTTCACGTCTGTTCATTGCCCGGTATCTTGTATGTTCCTAAAACAGGTTACGAATCAAAACCACGACAAAGGCCAACACGCTTAGGGATAGATACACTTGTGCCAAAAGGGTTGTGCTTTGTACTAATTTATGAATAACTGTCTGTAACTGAGCAGACCATGTGAGTAAGCTGTTGATGCCCAATAGGGCTAACAAATATATGCCTACCCAGAGGGTAAGCTGCGGGGAGGGCCAGGTTGTCATGGGCTGGGGATTATAGTGAATGGCAATGGCCCAAACAGCAGTTATGAGAATGGAAACGGCCGATTGCACCACAAAACATTGACGCAATAAACGCCCAGGCAAAATAACGGCCGTCATAACCAAAATAGCAGCCACCAACACACTCTCCACCAAAGCCACCAACTGCACAATAGCAATAATACCCATCATATCCCAGAAACTTTCACGATAGCGCAGGGCTGGTAACTCCCGCAATATGTTAAAAAGCGCCCACACTTCTATGACAAGAACAGTCATATAAAAGACTTCCAAAATAGCTTGTTTGGGAGGGAAACGATTTCCTAACGATTGCCACATGAACAAGTCTCCCCTAAATAGGTTTCCGTTGGCATTGAGTATTCCCCATTTCTATGAATGACTAAACCTTAATCTTGTTGGAATGACTCCTTTAGGATTTCAGGATTGTCGCACTTCGAGGGCGAAAAAGCAAAGCAGATCTCGTGTTCACAAACTATTGAATTCGGGTATCTACTAAGCCTCTCCGGCCCGATCTTCCGGGAGGGTTATCTCAGGGACAAAGCTCTCGACAAGAGCCTCGCAGAGGGTTAGTAACAGCCCCTCCCCTCGCTGCCAGTTGACCATCTATGCACTCCGCGCCATGTCCAATAAGCTCCCCCAAAACAGACTCTTTTTCCACCATAAATTCGTAAGTTTTTCTATTGCTGAGCTTCATTTGCCAATATATACTTATCTCTAATTCGTTACTCATGTTAAAAAAATCTTTGTCTTACCCGTCTGCCAAACGAGTACAACAAAACACACTGTGAAGATAAAAACCTCGAGCGAGGTTTATATTTCTGTTATAGCTATAGGAGTACATATATGATCCCAACACGTTTGATAAAAATATGGCAAAGCAGAACCATTCGATTTGGGCTGTTCTTTTTGTTCAATATAGCCCTTGTCGTATGGTTAGGGTGGTCCCCATCCACCCAGCATCAAAATACGGCTCTTTCTTTTGCCCCGCTTGATGGCGGTGACACTTGTGCCACAGCCACACAAGTAACAGGAACTTTCCCTTATTTTGACAGTGGTACAACAGTGGGTAAGACAGATGACTATGATTTGCCTCCCGATGTGGCTTCCCCAACTTGTCTGGCACCGGGTGCCATTGCTGGTGGAGGTGCGCAACCAGGCGGATCGATTTATACAGGCACAGGCACAGGTGCTGATGCGACTTATGCCTTAGAAGTGGATCAAACCTGTAATCTGCGTGTGGGCATGGACCCGACCGGTACACAAGACCTTGCCCTGATTGTTTATCTGGCTCAATGTACAAGCAGTTTGGATGACTGTGTAGTAGTAGATGATACAGATGTTGGTGGGGGCGCTGAATCCGTTGATTTTACAGCCACCGCAGGCAATACATATTATATTGTTGTTGACGGGTATGCTACGGGTGGAACACCACCCGGACCGTCAGGGCCGTATGATTTGACTATTTCAGAATTGACCGCCACTGGTTGTGTGCCCGTCGGTGGTAATAGTGCGCCAACGGCCGTTGATGATGCCTACACCGTTGATGAAGACAGCAGTGACAATGTGCTAGATGTGTTGAGCAACGACAGTGATGCGAATGGAGACCTGCTGAGTATAACGGCCGTCTCGTCTCCCAATAACGGTACTTCCATCATTTCCGGCACGGTCATTCTCTACACATCAATTCCCGACTTTTCGGGCACAGATGTGTTCAGCTACACCATTAGCGATGGAACATTGACCGATACCGCTGTTGTAACCATGACCGTCAACGCGATTAACGATGCGCCAACGGCCGTTGATGATGCCTACACGGTTAATGAAGACAGCAGTGACAATGTGCTAGATGTGTTAAGCAACGACAGCGATATAGATGGCGATACTTTAAGCCTAACGGCCGTCTCATCTCCCAGTAATGGTACAGCCACCATTTCCGGCACAGTCGTTCTCTACACACCCACTCCCGACTTTTCGGGCACAGATGTGTTCAGCTACACCATGAGCGATGGGGCGTTGACCGATACCGCTGTTGTAACCATGACGGTTGACGGCAGCAACGATGCCCCAACGGCCGTTGATGATGCCTACACGGTTGTAGCCAACAGCAGTGACAACGTATTCAATACCCTGGCAAATGATAGTGATGTGGAAGGCGATAGTCTGACAATTATGTCTGTGACTGGAGCGGGAAATGGAACGGCCGTTATATCCGGCACAACTATTCTCTACACACCCAACCTTGATTATGTAGGTACGGACTCCTTTACCTACACCATCAGCGATGGCACGTTGACCGACACAGCCACTGTCACGGTTACCGTTGAATCGGAGAAGTCGGGGTACCTCCTCTACTTACCTTTTGTGACCAAGCCGTAAGGCCGTTTACTTGTCATTAGTGAACGTTCGTAAATAACTTCATGATTTCATGAGAGAGCAGAGATTGGAGACTGGAGATTACCCAGTCTCCAATCTCCAAAACCGCAAAGATAAAATCAAGACCTCCGGAGTTTGCCAAACTTCGGAGGTCTTTTTGTTTGGTTAAAGCCAGTTTGACTTGAAGCAGGGTCACTCAGCAAGGTGGATAATTATCACGCTCTTTCGGCCAAACGGCCGTATGCCAATCCAAATAGTCACGCACATGCACCTGCCAGTAGCGGGCATTGTGCCCGCCGCCAAAGAGATGCTGTTCAAAAGGAATATTGGCTTCGGCCAGGGCTGAGGCGAGAGCCTGGGAGCCACTTTGTACCTGGTCGTTCTCACCCCAATCGAGCCAGATGCGCAGTTGGGATAGGTTGGCGGTGGCGTAGGTGGCGAGGGGGCTGTACTGGGCATCGTCACTGCTGTCGGTGAGTTGGCTGCTGTGAGCGGCAACGGCCGTAAACACCCCCTCTTGCCCCAACGCCATCATCAAAGCCCAATAAGCCCCGCGCCCAATGCCGCCAATGCTGCGAGCGTCACCCCACGCGCAAAAAGTGCTGTCCACATAGGGCATAAACTCGTTCAGAATCAGCCCCTCGGCGCTGTCAGCGCCGCCGGCGGTGGTGCGGCCCAGTTGGCCCAGGTGGGGCATGAGGACGATGAAGGGGGGATAACGGCCGTCGGCTATCCCCTCGTCAGCCACCTGCGCCAGACCCAAATCAACCCACTGGCTGTCCGTCTCGTCGGCGGCGTGCAGGAGGATGAGGGTGGGATAGGAACGGCCGTCTTGCCCATAACAGGGCGGCAGGTAAGCATGGTAATTGACCAGGGGATCGCCGATTTCGCTGGCGAATTGGCTGCGGAAAACCAATCCTTTTCCGTCACAATCGGTGGCGGCGGGCGGAATCTCCAAAAAGGGCAAATCGGATTCAATGACTGTTAGGAAGTCGGGGACGGGAAAGTGGGTGGGGGTGGGCGTGGCGGGAATGGTGGGCGTGGGGCTGGGGGTGATGGTGGGCGTAGCGGTGGGAGTATAGGTGGCGGTGGCGTAATGTTCAGGCAGGGCGGTGAAGGTGGGCGGGATGGGAACGGCCGTTGACGTGGCCGCTGGCAGGGCTGCCGCTACAGCCACAGTGGGCAAAGGGGCAGTGGGTGGTGGAGAACATGCAGCCAGAAAGAGGAGGGCAAAAAGGAGACTGGAGATTGGAGATTGGTAGTTTCTAATCCCCAATCGCCAATCTCTAATCTCTCTCATCCCCCACCTTCGCCTGCAACCGTGCCAACCGATGTTCTAATTCGTCGCGGAGGGAACGGCCGTTCGTCCCCATACTGTTCGCTAACTGCACCGCCTGCTCCGTCCAGCGCAGGGCCATCGTTACGTCCTTCTCCTGCCACTCATAGTGCATCGCCAACTCCACATGCGCGGCCACATCATCAAAGGTGGTGGCCGCAATTTGCTGCCACAGAAGAAGGGCTTCGGCGCGACGGCCGTTGCGCTTCAACAGATTCGCCAATTCATACAAGGTCTGGTGATACAGTTCTAACGACAACTCACCAGCCAGAGCGTGGCGTAAATTTTGTTCCGCTTCGGCCAGCAGCCCCATCTGGTGCTGCCAACGGCCCAGGCTGAAGAGGTCGAGCGCGTGGTCACGCTCGTCGGCGTGGGCAAATTGGCGAATGACGCGAGGCAGCAGCGTGACCATCGAGAGCATGTCAATTTCGTTGTGGTAAAAGACCCGCGCCATCTGCCGCGCATCACCGGTGCGAATGTAGTCGTGGTAGAGGCCAGGGATGGCGAAACCGGGCACGTCTTCATGGGTGCGGCGCACCCCCAAGAGGTTTGTCTCTAAATTTTTGAGGGAGACGGACTGCAAGCGGCTGCGCCACAGGCGGCGGGCGGGCAGCAGCAGGTCAATGTGCGGCCTGTCGAGCAAATCCGCAGGCAGGCGGTTCATGAGGAAGCGGCGGTCGAGAAGGGGCAGGTCGAAGGAACGGCCGTTAAACGTGACCAATGCCTTTTTGTCGGCCAGCAGTTCGTCTAGCAGCAGCAGCATGGCTGGCTCGTCGCCATGATCGCGCAGGAAGTATTGGCGCACGACAACGGCATCGCCCTCCACAAAGGCCGCGCCAACCATGAAGGCTACGGTGCCCGCCCCCGCCAGACCCGTTGTTTCGGTATCCAGGAAGAGGCAGTCACGGCAAGTGAGGTCGGCTAACCGGGGGTCTTGGGTGAGAACGGCCGTTGCTCCCCAATCTACCGCCTGCCAACTGTCCAGCTTATCATCGCCATGTTGGTGGTTAAGCGGGTACACATTATCGAGGATGAAGCAGTCGCCATCGGGTGTAGATTGAATCATGCCCCCAGGCAGCAGTTTATCCAGCGGCTGCACATCGTCGTCGTATTCGCTGTAAGGAGGGGAGGCGAGAGGCGAGGAGGGAGAGGCGAGGGGAGATTGCTTCCCTGCTGCGGGGGATGCTGGCTTCAAATGCCGTGTGCCTTTTACGACACCCAAGCGCTGCAACTTTTTTTGCCAATCCTGTGCCATGTGGGGATTGTATGAAGCCGCGCCGGAAATGACAAGAGCGGAAATAGGGGTGAAAGGGGATGGGGGATCTACAGCTATTTTAGGCCAAACCAAATTGATTTATCCAGATTTTCAGGGTTAAAACTGTGCAATATATTGACATATACGTGCAAATACTGTACAGTTTGGGTGTGAATACATTAAAAGAAAAGATTTCCCTGATTCAAGTGGCCAATATTTTGGCCTTCGCTGTGGCCATCATCGTGAATGTTTTGTCGAACGTGCTGCCGTTGAACGGCCGTACCGCCGAACAAGTGTCGGATGCCCTGCCTTCCTACTTCACGCCCGCTGGGTATACCTTCGCCATTTGGGGGCTGATCTATACGGCCCTGTTGGGTTATGTAATTTTTCAGGCACTACCGGCGCAGCGAGAACGGCCGTTTCAAGCCCAAATCGGCTGGTTGTTTGTGGTTAGCAGCATAGCCAATGCGGCGTGGCTGTTTGCCTGGCACTACGGCACTTATCTGTTGTCGGTGCTCATCATAGTCACCCTGCTGGTCGCGCTCATTGCCGTTTACCTGCGGCTGGACATCGGGCGCAGCAACCCCCAACTAACCACTTCTGAGCGTATTTTTGTTCACTTCCCCTTTAGCCTCTATCTGGGGTGGATCACTGTCGCCACCATTGCCAATGTTTCCAGTGTATTGGCTCACTTTGGTTTTTCGGGCTTGGGCATGGCTGGCCCGGTCTGGTCAGCCATAATGATGGCGGTGGCGGTGGTTGTGGCCGGGGTGCTGCTGTTTAATCGGCGCAATCTGGCTTATGCGGGGGTATTGATTTGGGCTTTGTTTGGCATTCGCGCAGCTTATCCTGAGATGGGGGTGATTGCGAATACGGCCGTTATCGCTGCCATTCTCATCGCCGTCCTGGCCCTCATCGGCTACTGGCGCACCCGCCAGCCGGAACCTGTCGCCCAAACCCAGGCACGTCCTGCTTAAAAGAGCACGAAAACACCCCACCAATACTTGAAAAGTGGCCGACGTCATCGTGCCACTTTTTTGTTGTCCTCGCTATAATGTAATCGGCTCTTCTATGAAATGTAGGCAAAGGTGGTTGGTGAGATGGTGAGAAATGTCATTTGGTTGGTTGTTGTTTTGTTGATGGCGGGGTGCGAAACGGCCGTTCCCGCCCCCACACCCACCTGCTCAGAAATTAGAGATTGGAGATTGGGCTAATCTCCAATCTCCAATCTCTAATTTCAGTTTTGCCGGTTATTCAATCCTCATTCCTTAACTGATTGAGGAAAGCCACAATCGCTTTAGAGACACTAGCCGTTTTCTCGGTCATCATGTAATGACCAGCGTTGGCGATAACGACGAGTTGGGCCTGGGGAATGTGGTCGGCCAGAAACTGGCTGTTGGCCAAGGGCATCATTTTGTCGGTGTCGCCGCCGATGACCAGGGTAGGGACGGCAATTTCGCTGAGGCGTTCGCGGAAGTCGAAGTTGTTGCAGGCGGTGAAGTCGCCATGTATGACGAGAGGGTCGGTGTCGAGAAGGTGTTGGCGAGCTACAGAGGTAAAGACATCGGCCGTTTCCTTGTGCCAGGCAAATTTGGTTATCATGTTCACCGTCTTGGGGAAATCCGTCAGCAGCCCATCTAAAATCAAATCGGTAACGGGCATTTTGGCCCCTGTGCCCATGAGGATGATGGCGGTGAGGTTAGACGGCCGTTCCAAAGCCACCTGTTGGGCAATCGCCCCGCCCATCGAATGCCCCGCAATCACCACCCGTTTAAGGCCCACCGCCTCAGTAAAAGCGATGATGTCGGCAGCATAGTCGGCAATGCTGGTGCGGCTTGGTAGAGGTGAACGGCCGTGTCCCGGCAAATCCACAATGTAAATCGGAAAATCCGTCAGCCACCGCTTCGCCCCCGACGACACAAAGCGCGTCTCCTGCCATGGCAGCGGCCAGCTTTGAATGCGCCCCCCTGCTCCATGCACCAGCACCAACGCAGGCCCATCATCCACCACTTTATTATGAACATAATGAATCGTTTGCTCATTTACTTGAATCAAAGGCATAATGCCCCAAGTGTAACGCAGGAATTATGAATTATGAAGGATGAATGATAAACAGCTATCCTCATCATTCATCCTTCAGTATGGCAGAGGAAATATGCCCTTAGTCAATCACATACCCCTACCAACTTTTGACCGTTTACGGCGTAAGGGCCACGAAGTGCTGTCGCTGGAACAGGCCGTGCGCCAGGACATCCGCGAACTGCACATTGGCTTTCTAAACATGATGCCCGACGCCGCCTTGCAGGTGACGGAAGAGCAGTTTATGCGGCTGGTGGGCAACAGCAATCAGATTGCCCAGTTTTTTGTCCATCCCTTCTCTGTGCCGGGGCTGCCACGCAGCGCCGAAACCCAAACCTATATTGACACCTACTACAACACCTTCGAGCAGTTGCAAGCCGAAGGTTTAGATGCCCTCATCATCACCGGAGCCAATGTCGCCAATCCTTCTCTCGACCAGGAACCGTTTTGGGAGCCGCTCATGCAGGTGATTGGTTGGGCGACGGCAAATGTCACCTCTGTCCTTTGTTCTTGTCTGGCGACCCATGCCCTCGTAAAATACCTCTACCACATTGAACGGCAGGGGCTGCCTCGTAAACGATGGGGCGTGTATGAACATCGCATCACTTCCGTCCCCCACCCCCTCTTACGCGGCATCAACACCCGTTTTGATGTCCCCCACTCCCGCTATAACGAAATTACGCGCCGTCAACTGCAAGAAGCTGGCCTCACCATCCTGGTGGAAAGCCGTGATGGCGATGTGCATATGGCAACCAGCCCCGATCAATTTCGCATTGTCTTCTTTCAGGGGCATCCTGAGTATGATTACAACAGCCTGCTGAAGGAGTATAAACGGGAGGTGAACCGCTTTATCAATAACGACCGTGAAGATTATCCACCCCATCCACAAAACTATTTCCCGCCGCCAGCAGCAGCCATCGCCGATGCCTATGAGCAGACGGTGGTGAGAGCCAAAGCGCGTCACACGCTGATCCCGTCGTTCCCCGAAGAGCTGATTGAGGCTCATTTGGACAATACGTGGGGCGACACGGGCAAAGCGATTTTTAACAACTGGCTGGGTCTGGTTTATCAACTGACGGACTTGGATCGGAAACGGCCGTTCATCTCCGGCATTGACCCCCATGACCCATTAGGTTTAAGAAAGAGAGACTAGAGACTGGAGACTGAGTAAACCAGTCACCAGTCTCTAGTCCCCAAAAACACAAATAGGAGTAAAAACAGACATGAAACCCGAAACCATTGCCATCCACACCGGCTACCAATCCGACCCGACCACTCATGCCGTCGCCGTACCTATCTACCAGACCGTCGCTTATGAGTTTGACAACGCCCAACATGGCGCAGACCTGTTCAACCTGGCTGTACCGGGCAACATTTACACCCGCATCATGAACCCCACCGCCGATGTCTTGGAGCAGCGCGTAGCCGCGTTGGAAGGTGGGATTGCTGGTTTGGCCTTGAGTGCCGGCAGTACGGCCGTTACCTACGCCATCCTCAACATCGCCCAACAAGGCAACAACATCGTCTCCGTGCCCCTGCTTTACGGCGGCACCTACACCCTCTTCAAACACATGCTGCCCGGTTTGGGCATCGAAGTGCGCTTTGCCGAGGATGACAAAGCCGACAGTTTAGCCGCGCTGATTGATGACAAAACGGCCGCTGTCTACTGCGAATCCATCGGCAACCCGGCCGGCAACATCCCCGACCTGCAAGCCATTGGCGACATGGCCCGCGCTCACGGCATCCCCGTCATCGTAGACAACACCGTACCCACCCCCATCCTCATCAAACCCATTGACTACGGCTGCGACATCGTGGTGCATTCCCTCACCAAATACATGGGCGGACATGGCAACTCCCTCGGCGGCCTCATCGTAGATTCCGGCCAATTCCCCTGGGACGAACACGCCAGCCGCTTCCCCATGCTCAACACCCCCGAACCCTCCTATCACGGCGTGGTGTATACCGAGGCAATGGGGCCAGCCGCCTACATCGCCCGCGCCCGCACTGTGCCCCTGCGCAACACGGGCGGGGCCATCAGCCCCTTCAACGCCTTCCTCATTTTGCAGGGCATCGAAACGCTGGCCTTGCGCATGGAACGCCACTGCGCCAATGCCCTGGCCGTCGCCCACTATCTCAATGAACACGCTGCGGTGGAGTGGGTCAACTATGCCGGGCTGCCCAGTTCGCCCTACTATGACTTGGCACAAAAATACACCAATGGCAAACCCTCAGCCCTGCTCTCTTTTGGCATCAAGGGCGGTTTCGAAGCGGGTGTGAAGTTCTATGATGCGCTGAAAATCTTCAAACGCCTGGTCAACATCGGTGATGCCAAGTCGCTGGCAGCACATCCCGCTTCCACCACCCATCGCCAGTTGACCCCCGAAGAGCTAACCAGTGCGGGCGTGTCGCCGGACATGATTCGCCTGTGCGTGGGCATTGAGCATATTGACGACATTCTGGAAGATTTGGAGCAGGCTTTAGCCGCCGCGAAGTAATTGATCGAGAGATTGGAGACTGGAGATTAACCAGTCTCCAGTCTCCAATCTCTATTCTCCATAAAACTCTGGTGCTTTTTTGAGTGTCGGCCACTGCTCGGGATCGTGGCCGTAGATGATGAGGGCGTTGTGGTCTTGAGCGATGTCCATTAATTTGTCGGCACTGGCGCGGGCCAGATCATGGTTCCAGGCGCCACCAAAACCCTCTTGCAGTTCAGACGGCCGTGCGATGGCATCACCAATTAACAAGACATAGCCCGTTTGGGGCAAATGCAGCAGCAAAGAAAGGTGGCCGGGGGCATGGCCTGGCGTGCTGAGGAGGGTAAGGCCAGAACACAGTTCGGTATCCTGGTGGATGAGTTTGGTTTTGTTGTTGGGCCAGGTGAGGGGGGAACGGCCGTTCCAATACCTCGGTTTTTCATAAGCCCGTTCATCCGCATGAATCACCATCGTCGCTTGGGGGAACGCATGAATGCCACCCACATGGTCAATATCACTATGCGTCATCACCAGCACATCTATATCGGCAGGCGTAAGGCCGACTTTTGCTAGTTGTCCGGCAGGCAAATTCTCCTCCGT
>JACKBT010000018.1 GCA_020634415.1 Ardenticatenaceae bacterium | reverse complement strand
AGGGTTATTTCCTTTTTTGTACGCTGTATGGTCTGTTATTTGGCTCTGCTGTTTATAACTTGGGTTAATACGGCCGTTGCCCCCTCAGCCTCCTCTGACCCAACCTTGTCTTTCAGCACAGCGATAAACTCGCGTATCTGCGCCTCGCTTAGCCCCGTGTTCATTGCCGCGCCGAGGTGGAAATAAAGCTGTCCCGCCGTGCCCGTCATACAGGCCAGGGCAGAGATAGTCACCAGTTCGCGGCTCCGGAAATCCAGCACATCGCGGGCAAAAATATCGGCGAAAAGGTGTTCTTTGAGGAAGGTGTCTATGATAGGAGCAAATAATTGATACCCGCCGGGCGGCGGAACCGCTTCCCATCCAGCCAGCTTGGCCCGCACGTTGGCTCCATACTCATCCTTGTTCATCTCGGCGGGCAATGGGCTGGCTTCCGGCCCAGTTTCATCCTCAATGCCTTGCTCCTGGCGCTCTTTTAAGAGTGCCATAAAGGTGTTGAGACCGTTGAGGCTGCGCGGAAAGCCCGTATAAGCGTAGAGATGAACCAGGATTTCCTTGATTTCATTCACCGTCAACCCCGCCGCCAAGCCTCTCTGTAACGCGGTTTTTAGCTTATCCAGATCGCCATTGGCCGTAAAGGCGGCGATGGGAATGATGCTTTGTTGTTTGGCATCCAATGTGTGATGGACATCCATTATGTATTGCACTCCTTTTTGTGTATTGTCAATGTTACGCATACACAAACAACGCTGTTCGATTTCGCTCAATAAAGTTCCAATCGTAGGTAACACCCAGCCCCGGCCCATTGGGCACGGGAACACAACCATCCGCCTCCAATGCGTCAGGCTGATCAGAATAACCGTTGGTGTAGACCGGCGGTATCACATTAGGCATCCCTGGCCCCATCAGAGCCATCTCATAAAAGTGAGTGTTACGCACAGCCGCCATCACGGCTCGATGAGCTGGGCCGCAGGCATGAAACTGCACATCCAGCCCCAACGCCTCACACAGATGGGCGATCTTTAAGGCTCCGGTAATGCCCATATCATATTCGGGGTCAGCATGAATCAAATCACAGCCACCCTGAATGAGAAAGTTAGCCTTTTGTTCCAGGCCGCGCACATGTTCGCTAACCAAGATCGGTGTCTTGAGTTTCTCGCGTAGCCGCTGGTGGCCCATGGCCGAGACACCGCTGTCTCGATACGGGTCTTCATACCAGAAGTAGTTGGCCTCATCGCAGGCCCGGCCCACGTAGAGAGCATCGAGGAATGTTCGCAATTGACAGGCAGGGTCGAGCATCAAAGTCATTTCAGCGCCAACCCGCTCCCGAACCAGCAAGACATTACGCGCTTCCTTGCGTGCATCGCCATCATGCCAGCCATGGATTTTGAACCCGGCAAAGCCAGCCTCTTTGCAGGCTAAAGCATAGTCAGCAAACGCTTCGGGAGTATCTAGGCCGCCCGGCTCAATCTGGCCATGATAGGTGCTGGCATAGGTGGGCAGCCGCTGGCGAAACGCGCCGATCAGTTTGGCTACGGAGGTGTTGTATTTCTTGCCAGCAAGGTCCCAGAGGGCAATGTCCAATGGCCCATGCCCCATATGATCATAGGCGCGTACTTCCCGCTTTAGATCGTCGTAGATCAGCGACCGCTGCTCGGGGTCGCGCCCTAGCAGGCCAGGGGCCAACATCTGAATTTGCCCCAGTGTGGCGGGGGTGCTGACCCAATGGGTCACATACTCACCTTGTGCTCCGTCATCGCAGCCGATGCGCACGGCAAAACGGCTGGCTTTCAGTTTTGAGCCAGGCATATAGACCATATTGCCTACCCCGGCGGCCGCGTGGCCTCCCAACCCCAGGTCGGCCACATCGAAACTAAAAACGTGAATTTCTACACGATCAATACTGCTCATAAAGTCTCCTTGCGGGTTCGATTATCTTGGAGTCTGGTATATTTTCAGCCCGAATAGGGCTGGGATGATGCCCCATCGCTTTAGCTGCTTGAATCTTTCGGGAAAAGATTGATGGTTGTGGAGCGTGCGGCAGCATTCAGCATAGGCGCGACATATTGAGGGTAACGGCCGTATTTCTCCCCATACGCCGCATCTATCTTGCTGTTAACTTCAGCATCGGTTTCGGCGACAAAAGTAACATCCTTCTGCACACCACCAGCCCGAATATGGCCTTCGTGGCTTCTCCGAGCGGCGCGGAACCACGAGCCGTTCGGCCCGTTATAGGAACGTACATAGAGTTCGGCCCCCACGCGGACGACCCAAATCGTTATAGGTCTGCGCAGCGTGCCGTTTTGTCGGCGTGGGGCAATTTGCAGCTCATCGGCCGTTCCAATCTTATTCAGTTCATCATTTGTCCATACACTCATCGTCATTCATTCCTGTGGTAAAGAGAGGGTGATGGTCACATTCCCGTCGCCCAGAATCTCTTTTAGTTCTTCTGCGCCAACATCATCTATCTTACCCAGTCTGGTGAAGTTCCAGGAATTGGGAGCGTAATAGATCACAAAGGCACTTCCTTGAAACAGAATAATGTCCCCAGCTTCTGTGGTGATCTGCTCGTCATTTCTCGGTAAATTCGTACCAAGAGAGCCGACTTTCTCCATGCTGTCGTAGTCACGCATATGGATGGTTATAGGGTCTTTGGCAAGCACCTCTTTGAGAGCCTCTGTCGAAGAGTTTGCAACCAGTGTTGCTGACAATACACGATCGCCAACTTGAATATTCATAGGATAGGTCTCTTTTACGTTTAAGTTGTCTTGAAAGGCTGTTTTCTAACCGCGAATTGAACGCCATATCATGGACAACATGGAGCGCAGATTCAGTTTGCCGCCGTATACGGGCATATTGTTGGGCAATTCGGGCTACTTCCTGATTTTTCAGCAGTTCGCCGTGAGCGATGGGGGAGTATGCCTCTACCAGGATGCCCTGGTCTTGGGTGTATTGAATCAGCTCTTTGGGTGTGTTGCTGATGTGGGCCAAAATCTGGTTGACCATCGGTTTCACTGTGCAGGTGTCAAGAATGTTTTTCAGGTTAACAATCCGACCTGCGGTTTTATTTTTGATATTGCTCGTCGCTGACCTGTTCCAGCCATTCTACGGCTTTGCTGTCGAGGGCTTCCTGAATGGCGATGTGGCTCATGGCTGTGGTGGCGGTGGCTCCGTGCCAATGTTTTTCGCCGGGCGCAAACTGGACAACATCGCTGGGATGGACTTCCTCTTAACTTGGCGATTTGGGAGACTGGAAAGTAGAACGATTTTCCAAATCGTTCACCCGCGATTTTCCAAATCGCACCACAAAAATTGCGGGTGAACTTAAGCCTTGCTGCACTAGTCTCCAGTCTCTAGTTCCTTGATGAACAGTGAAGTTATTTGTGAATGCTACCTTAGTCAACGTATGCTCTTTTATTATAGGAGGTCGAGATGTAGAGGAGTTGTAGAATAATCCACGATGATTGTATATTTCTCCAAAACCTTTGCAATAAAGTCTTAGAAGGGGGCAGAATCATCGTACAATTCTCTAAACCGGCAAATGCTTAGAGCAAAAAGGCTCTCGTGAATAAAGTCAGCGATCATCAATCAGAATATGGGATGCTGCTGTTCCCAACACAGTCACAAAACCAGGCTGCACCAACGTGTCACTGCCGCCTGGACCACTCACCGTAAGCGTTATGGTGTAAACACCCGGTAGTTCATAAATATGCTGGGGGTCTGTCTCGGTCGAGATCGTCCCATCACCCAAGTCCCACAAACTACTGTCAAACAGCCCCTGAGAGAGATTGAAAAAGTTCACGGGCAAGGGGGCCAGACCCTCACGAGGCAGGGCATCGAAGTTGGCTTGCGGCGGCGGCACAGGCCGCCAGCCAATGGCATAGATGCCATCTTCGCTAACGGGTACTGAGGCCACCCAATTTAAGAGGGAACTCCGGTCAGACACGGCCACAACCTGCCACTGCCCCAGGCTGCGCTTGAAATGCAGCAGGCCCAACTCTGCCTCATTGGCTCCCAGGCGATCTGCTGCGGCCTGGCTGTAAAACAGGGTCAGCACCAGGGATTTTGTTGTGGTTGGAACCATCACGTCCAGGTCAAGGGGTAGGCCCACAACGACCGTAAAACCCGGTGGCAAGGGCGCAAGCAGGGCCTCATAACTGGCGGCTGGCATAAGCATCGCCTGATTCTCCGCGCCGGGAACGGCCGTTGTCGCCGCCACCGTCACCAGACCATCCAGCAGGGGTGCTTCGCCATCATCATAGGCTGGCCCCACCCCGCCCAAAGATTGGAACCAACGCCAAAGCTCCCCATATCCCGCCGCTTCCACCTGCAAGAAACCGTATTTGGCGAGCGAACTACCAGCAGGGGCCTTAAAAACGGCCGTCCAGGTCATCGCGCCACTGGCCGTCATCGGCTGCCGCCAAAACGGATCATTCGGGCAGCCCACAGCCCCATCAGGGGAGCAGCGCTGCACGATGGGAGCAGCCGCCAAAACAGAGGGACTGCTTAACGTGACAGTCATTGTTTGCAGCAAAGCCCCCTCCATACCATACTGCACGTCCAGGCTGGCTTCCCAGGCAGCGGCCGTTAAAGTGAAGGTTTGGCCGGGTGTCACCGGCAAGTCACTGCCATTCTGAGGGGGATAGACGAAACGGCCGCCCAGGTCAGCCCCTATGGTATAAGCCTCCACATAAGCCCGCACCCGGTCAGCTTCCGTGACACCAAACAGGGTCATCTGCCCCACCCCGGCTGGCAACTGACGCATATCATCACTCGTACCCTGATACTGCACCTGAAGGGGATCGACCAGATAAACCTGTGGATACAATGCATTGCGTTGGGTTTGGTTGAAGTTACTATCCACCGCCAGGGCAATAGTGGGTTCAATGGGGTCAGGGTCGCTCACCACCGTCCCACTGCGGCTAATGGCGGGTAAATAAAGACGATAACCAGCAGCCCGGCCAAATAAGTCATTGACAATGCCTGACGTTTGGCTGACGAGAGGCAAGGTTGGTGGCTGCAGCCAATCACCAGGCAGGTTTTGGATGTTGCCCCACCGCAGCAGCGTATGCCAATCTGCTTCACCATGCACCAACATCTGATCCGTTTGTTCACACGCGGCCGGTTGACCATGTGCCAGTTCATGCCAAAAGGCAACGGCCGTATAATGATAAGACATAGCCGATGCCGCACAAGCTCCACCCGGCAAATCCAGGCAAGTGCAGTAGGTTTCCGTTTTGCCCCCGCTTGATGATTGCTGGTATTCATCATACAAAAACAGAGCATAATGGCCCCATTCATGCACCAGTGTCCGGGCCGCGTTGGGTCTATCCCAGGCTCCACTTACAGGATCGGCGGCATCGAGGCCATTCCAGTATCGTCCCAGATAGATGGCACCTGGGGCATAAATGGTCTGGCTGAGGGTGGCGGGCGCGGTGTAAGGTGTAGCCATCGCCACAATGCCGCCCATGTAGGCGGTGGGGCGGTAATCGTTGGCCGTTAATAGGCGGAGATCGGCCGTTTGCCACTGACGGCCGTTTGTCTCCAGCCGTATCTCGCCAAAAGCCATCTGCCCTTCAGTCAGGTCATATAAATAGGCCGAAGCCTGCCGTAAGCCCCGGCGCACTTCCGCCAGATAAGTTGACCCGGCCGCCGGCTGCCAGGCCAAACTGGCAACGACATCAAACAGGATGAGGGGGCGGCTGTCATACAGCTTAACATCGCCTGTGGCGGGCACAAGTGCATCACTGCCCGGCAGCCAACTGGTGGCGTATACGCGGTAAGCCGGGCCATGATCAGGCTTGCCAGAGGGCTGTGTGTGGCGCAGCCAGAGGGCGGCCAGATAGTTACAGCCATTCGGCAGCGTGTGGGTCAGGCGGCCATCGTTTTGCGTGTGGGCGGGCAGATCAGCCAGGGGCTGGCTCACGCTGTTGTCGGCGTAGCAGAGCAATCGCAGTTCTGCCCCGGCTAAGGGCGCGTTGGTTTCATCCACAAACCGCAAGGAGCCAGAAGCAGTGGCAGCGGCCGGTTGGCCGCACCACAAAAGCACGGCCATGAGGGAGAGAACGGCCGTACCAATACCCAATAACGTAACCGAAATTCGTCGTATCACCTACTGCCTCCTTGAGGATCATTCACAAATAACTTTATTGTGAGCAAGAGATTTGGAGACTGGAGGCTGGAGACTAGGCAGATCAGCCTCCAGTCTCCGGTCTCCAGTCTCCCACACCCATTTAGAAGTTCAACTTCTCAGAAGAAGTTAACCTTCTGCGTAACTACTTAGCCCCTCTGGAGCGATCCTCCGGGAGGTTCGTCCCAGAGGTAACATCTCGTTTGAAACCTCCCGGAGGGTTAGTAGTTAACCTTCTGCCGTACTAATCATGGGCAAGAAAATCTGGAAATTGTGGGGTGGTGTGGACGGATAGAGGGTGTAGGTGGCGGTGGTGCCGTCGGGTAATGTGACGAGCAGTTCCTCGGCCAAGATGGTGATTTGGGAACGGCCGTCTGTGGGTATCTCCAGCCATAAGGTGCCATCATTATCATACATCGCCACCGAATTGTCATCGGCCGTTATGGTGCGGTTCTCGTAAGCGATGACATCAGCGCGGCCATCGGTGGGAATATGGCGTATCAGATTGCCTTCGCGGTCATAGATTTCTACCGAATCATCATCAATGACAATAATGCGGTTGCCGTTGACCTTAACCTCAGCCCGGCCATCAGTAGGAATATGGCGTACCAGGTTGCCATCTTTATCGTAAATCTCCACCGAATCATCGTCAATCACGATGACGCGATCTCCATCTACCTGCACGGTGGCGCGGCCATCGGTGGGCACATGGCGTACCAGATTGCCCTCGCGGTCGTAGATTTCTACCGAGTCGTCGTCTATGACGATGATGCGATCCCCATCTACCATCACTGTCGCTCGTCCATCGGTGGGGACATGGCGTACTAAGTTACCTTCACGGTCGTAGATTTCTACCGAGTCGTCGTCAATCACGATGATGCGATCCCCATCTACTATCACGGTGGCGCGGCCATCGGTGGGTACATGGCGTACCAGGTTGCCTTCACGGTCGTAGATTTCCACCGAGTCGTCGTCAATGACAATAATACGGTCGCCAGCCACCTGCACCGTCGCTCGCCCATCGGTAGGCACATGTCGTACCAGGTCGCCTTCGCGGTTGTAGATTTCTACCGAATCATCATCAATCACAATGATGCGATCCCCATCCACCATTACGGTGGCGCGGCCATCGGTGGGCACATGGCGCACCAGATTGCCCTCGCGGTCGTAGATTTCTACCGAGTCGTCGTCTATGACGATGATACGGCCGTTAGCCAACAACACCTCAGCCTGATTATCTGTCGGCGTATGGCGGATGAGGTTGCCTTGCAGATCGTAAATCTCCACAGAATCGTCATCAATCACGATAATGAAATCCCCATGCGTGTGCACCTGGGCGCGGCCATCGGTGGGAACGTGGCGAATCAAGTTGCCATTCAGGTCATAGATTTCCACCGAGTCATCGTCAATGACGATGATAACGGTGGCGGTGAGGGCATGATTGACAGCCAGTTGGGCACGGCCGTTGGTCGGTATTGTGTCCAGCAGCAGCCCCTCAAAGTTGTAGACAGTCAGGGCGGCATCATCAATGACGAAGAGGGTGTTGCTGCCGGCCACTGTATCCGCCCGGTTGAGCGTGGGCTGCGCCATTAAGAATGTGCCATCGGCGGCATACAGGGCAACTGAATCATCATCGGTGAGCAGGAGGTAGTGGGGGGTGGCATCTACCTGGGGGTTGGTAGCAACGGCCGTTTGCAGCAAAAGCTCACCATTTTCGTCAGTAACCGTCACGCTCTCAGGCGTAAATTCATACTGGTAGGGCAGCGGTGGTGTCGAGGGTGGCGGGGCTTCGGGTGGTTGGGGCTGCTCCTGAGGAGGCAGGTAGTCGCCAGCGCACAAGGGGTCAAATTCGGGGCGCGGCACCACCATAACCTCGACGGTAAAGGCAAACTGGGCGTTGGCCGCCCCAAAAACGCCGCTGGGCGCACCTAACGCCAGCGCCAGCGGACTGCTATCATGGCCCCAATGCCCATCATCATCGTTGAGGGTGAGTTGTAGGCCAAGCGGCCGTTCCAGCGGATTACAATTCAAATGGTTGTATAACAGGATGGGAAAGGGGGCGGGAAAGGGAGCTACCGGCGGCGCACTCACAGCCATCGTACCGGCAGCAGGCAGCCGGCCCATGTTTCCTTCATGGCCGGGCTGTGCCACCTGCCAATCCAGCCACATCTCCCCCGCCCCCGTGCCATCCATATCGTCCAACACATTCACCCCCAGCAGCCAGACCACCTCCTGAAAAGCTGGCGCACCAGGCGGGTCGAGGTGTGCCTGCGCGGGCCTGGCCGCAAACGAGAGGCCAACTACCCATACACATAATCCAATAAACCATTGCCAAATTCGTTTTTTCATCAGTTTATCTCCAGGTTTTCAGGCAGTACGGTTGGGAAACCGTCCACAAGAAAGTGAGGGTTAAGGGGTTGAGCCAGGCCTGTTGCTCGTTTGTCCGGGAGAAAAGAGGTTGATCTCATCTCTCCTATTAAAGAGACGAATAACGGCCGTTAAACCTTTCCACCAATTTCCAACGAATCAGGATTAGGGGGAAACCGGTATAATGGCCGGTGATGGATGATCCCCTGGATGAGAGCTGGGACTGGACGGCCGTTCTTCACCTGGCCCCCGCAGCTTTAGCCGAACTAGAACGGGAAAGGCTGCCCGTGTGGCGGCAGTGGCACGAGCAAGCCCTCAGTGCGCTGGCGGCACGCCTGCGCACTGGTGATGTCTCGGCTGAACCCAATTTCCTGATGGTTTTGGAGCGGCTGGGCAACCGGCTGCTGCTTGATGATCCCGAAGGGTTTGCGGCATTCATAGACAGCATAGCCGATCTCCCCCTGACCACTCCCGATGGGCAGCAACTGCTTCGCTACTTCCAGGGTGTGTCCCTGGCCCGGCGTGACCAGTATGAGGCCGCCCTGGCTCTGTTTGATGAGCTGCTGGCCCTACCGAACCTGACTGAATACATTCGCGGCCGGACATTGAACTCACGTGCTCTCTATTGCCGGGTGATCGGCCGTTTACAAGAAGCTGTGACCGGGTATCAGGCCAGTCTGGCTTTGTGGCAGCAGCAAGGCAACCGGCTGCGGGCCGGGCTGGCCTGGCTCAATCTGGGCAATATCGCTCACCAGTTACAAGAATACGATGAAAGTGAAAGCTGCCTCCAGCAGGCTGCAGCCTGCTTCCAGGAGGTCAATTCGCCCCAATGGCTGGCGGCGGCACAAAGCGGGCTGGGTCTGGTTTATCGAGATCGGGGGGAGTGGGAAACGGCCGTTGCCCTCTTTGAAACTGTCATTGCCCGCCGCCGTGCCGATGGTGCTCAGGATGCCCTGGGCCGTGTGCTGACCAATCTCAGTGAAACCTATCTGATGCAAGAGCGGCTGGCAGAGGCGGTGCAAGCGGCCACCGCCGCCCTGGCCGCTCTGGGAACAAAGGTCTATGCGGTGGATGCCTACGTGGCCCTCGGCCTGAGCCAGCAGGCAGGGGGAGAGCTAGGGGCGGCCAAGGAGACCTTTACCACCGCTTTAGAGCTGGCGCTGGCTATTGGGCGCAAAGATATTCTGGCTGAGGTACATTACCGCTTAGGCGATGTCTGGCGGCGGTTGGGCGATGATGCCGCCGCCTTAGCCCAGTGGGAAGCTGGTGTGGCCGTGATTGAGTCTACCCGCCAGCCCCTGCGTGATGAGGGGGTAAAGATCAGTTTGTTGGGGCGTTGGCAGCAGTTGTATGAGGTGTTGGTGCTGCATTATTTGGCCCTGGGGCAAACGGCCGCTGCCTTTGCCTGGGCTGAACGGGCACGGGCCAGAGCTTTTCTGGAAGCGGTGGGGGAGCCTCTGGCGGAATCGCCCACTTTTAGTCAAATGCCCGTGCTGCCCCCTCGGCAAATGCTCCTTTCTTACTTTACGACAGGTGTGCGGGATCGGGAGGTGCCCTGGCTGCGCCAATTACCGGCGACCAGCCGCCTCCGCCAACACATACTGCCTCCGGCCCACACCCTTTGTTTCTGCCTGACGGCCGATGGCCTGACGGCCTATGATTGCGGCCTGGACCCCAATGCCCTGATCTGGGATTTGCCGCGTGGGGATGACCGCCACCGCTTTTTGGACAAAACCGTGCAACGGCCGCTTTACGATCTCCTCATCCCTGATAGGACGGTTAACGAGGCCGACCATCTCTTTGTTGCCCCGCACGGCCCATTGCATGAGGTGCCTTTTGCGGCGTTGTTGGCGGCGGATGAACGGCCGTTGCTCCACAAGGATGGCCCCCAGCTAACCATCATCCCCAGCGCCACCTTCTGGCAGCAGCACCGCGCCCGCCAGCCAGGCCAAGTTGCAAACAACTGTCTGGCTGTAGGTTATGATGGCGTGGTGGGCGGACAGCAGCTGCGGCACACCGAAGCCGAAGCGCAGTTTATTGCCAAGCTAACGGGGGGTGAAGCCTGGACTGGTGCGCAGCCAAAAGCGGCGGCTTTACGGGAGCGTGTGCGGGTGTATCGTTGGCTGCATGTGGCCTGTCACGGCCGTTTTCGCCCTGATGCTCCTCTGGATTCCTTCCTGGAGACGGGGTTAGATGAAAAGTTGACGGCACGAGAGGTAGCCCATCATTGGCCGCTGGCCGCCGAGTTGGTCACATTGAGTGCCTGCCAGACCGGCGTAAGCCGCTTCTTACGGGGTGATGAGCCGCTGGGGCTGGTGCGGGCTTTCTTGGCGGCAGGGGCCAGGCAAGTGCTGGTTACCCAATGGGCGGTGGCGGATTTGCCGACCTATTTATTGATGCAGCAGTTTTATCGGCAGTTGATGAACGGGGCTGAGGCCGCGGCTGCCTTGCAGGCGGCGCAGGTGTGGCTGCAATCGGCGACGCTGGCCGAGGTGAGGGCGCAGTTGTTAGGTTTGCCACAGGGGGAGGCGGAGGTTTTGGTGGGCGAACGGCCGTTTGCTCATCCCCGGTATTGGGCCGCCTTTATGCTGGTTGGCGTTTAGCTACAGCTGCACTTCCAGCAGCAGATGGCTTAACTCAGCCAGAGGCACATGGGGAAAGGCGGCGACACCCCAGGCATTGGTGCGCTCTTCCCGGCGACCTGTGGGCAGAGCCAACGTCACCACGATGCCGGCCAACAGCGGCCAGGCACGGCCGGCGGGTGCGACGGATACCTCCACCAGGCAGTTTTGGGGTGCATCTCCATCCCGATAAATGGACAGTTTTAAGGGAACATGGCTGTCGAGTACGTCACTTGAATCCAGGGCATAAAGCTGTTCAGCATACCGTTCCTCAGCCACCGTGCGTGTCAGTGCGGGGCGGGCGGGTGGCGGCAAGTGTGGCAGCAGGTCGGCGGAGAGTTGAAGGCGCAGGCCATTTTGCAGTTGGGTGAAAGCTGCCTTTAGTCGCTGCTGCCAGCTTGGCCCGGCGGCAGGCGAGGGCAAAAAGGACAAATCGGGCTGACGTGGCTGCTGTAGTTCTGGTAATGTTTCCGCCGCCGCGGCCATTTCTAAACGGTACAGACGGGCATATGCTGCCGCACAGGTGAGGCAGCCATCCAGGTGGCTGGCAATGTGTGGATATAGGGTGGATGGGGGACGGCCGTTTATCTGAGCGGTCACATAGTCGGCCAATTGGGCCAGACAGGTCGCACAAGCCGTTTCTTCTGTTGTATTCTGCAACGTCTCTTTGATGCGCTTTCGGGCAGTTTGTTCATCCACCATTTCGCTCTCTCCTATTGATTAGACGTTTTTCGGGGCGTTGACCCTTCCTTTTTGCTATAAATCAGCCATGTCCAACAGGGCCAGCAGCGGTTGCCAGGTGCGTAATTTCGCCATGTTTTTGGCGCGTGTCACCTGGATGTGGCTGGGCAAGACTGTTTTTTCGGCTAGTTCGCTTTCTGTTTCAGCCAACACCTCATCAGGCAGGTCTTGTAGATAACGGCCGATAACCACTCGGCGCGAGCGGTCGCTAATGGGGGCGTTGTGGATCACTGTGTATAACTCGGATTCTGTAACGGCGGCGGTGATCTGTTCTTCCAACGATAATTCGTCAGTGGCGGCTTGATCAACGGCCGTTGCCAACTCATCTTCGGCGGCGAAGGTAAGGCGGGCGCGGCGGCGCAGGCTGTCAACAGCCAGATGTGACACAATTTGCCTGGCCCAGGTACGGAAAGCATCTGGGTTCTGGCACTCTTCTAGGCGGTTATGAATACGGATAACGGCCGTTTGCGCACAATCCTGAGCCAGTGCCTCGGCACTCGGCTGATCCCGCACGATGTGCAAAGCCGCCCGGCTGAGGTAGCTAAACAACTGCTCATAGGCCCAGCGCTGGACTTGCGGGTCTGAGCTTTGGCAGTCAGCAAACCAGGCAGCACTGTCGGTATAAGTTGTCGCTGTTGGTTTCATCAGGCTTGATTAGACATTATCCAAAATAGGGGCAGCATCTCAAAGGCTGCAAAATAAGCCTTGAAATAAAACAAAAAGAGGTGTTGCCTGATGTTATCGTACAATATTTTGCTAAATAAACCGAAATTACTGCGAGCCTTCACTGGTTTAGATGAAAGGGAGTTTATTGATCACTCGAAAACCTCTTGGGTGATGGGGGTTTGTAAGATGTGGTGGTAGGTGGGCGGTGGCGCGATCGGCCGTTTTCAATTCAATAACCGAACACAAGACAAAAATCAACTAGTCAGGCAGCCAGGTGTTCAGGCTCAGTAGATCCAAATCGCTCCCCAGCACACTCGTAATCTACTGAGCCTGCCTGACTACCTGACAAAAAGACTATCTGGCTATTTCACCGAATCCATGAAAGCACGCAGCTTCTCATCTGTGGTATTCTCAAAATAGCAGCCATGAGCCATGATATAGGCAGGCGCATCGGCAAACATCGTCACCAGATTGTCACAGTAGGCCCGAACTTCATCCGTTGTGCCCGCCGTCATCAATGAGGCTGGAACATTCCCGGCGATAATGAACTTGTCGCTCAGAATTTCCTTCACCGGCTCCATTTTGGTCTGGTCAAAATGGCACACCAGGGACTTTTCCGGCATTTCAGCAAGATTTTCTAAGCGCTTGTTGTACGAACCTTCGATAAACAAATAGCTGGTGATACCTTCCTCATAAAGTGCCAACATTACCTGCTTCCAGGTGGGCCAATAGAACTTTGCAAACTGCGCTTGCGACATGAACGCATCAGCCCCTTTATGCAGCACATACATCGCTGCCGGTGCACCTATCCGATCACTGGCATTGACAATCGCATTAATCAAAACGGGTACATAAGCCTCGCAAGCGGCCAGCAGCTCATTGGGGCGGCGGTACATGTCAGTCAGAATGCCCTTCGTGCTGCGCAGCGTGTCGCCCAAATAGTCAAAGGGGGTCTTGACAATGTTAAAGCCCATGCTGGGGAAGCCTTCAGCGGCAACCATAGCCCCTGTCTGCCCGACAATTCCCAGCATTTTCATCAATTCGTTGCCAGCTTCCATCATTTTATGGAGCATTTCCTGGAAGGGTGGCAGGCCAAAAGGCAGCAATAGATCAATGGTGTCTATACTCTCTGAAATGCGCGGAAATTCGGGTAGCATAGCCAGGGGGCCTAAGGCCCCATAAGCACGGGGCAAGTATTTGGTGAGCCAGAAAGCAGTCGGGTCGGTGGTGAAATCTTTGTATTCATCCGCCATCATGTACTCGCCCTCAACCGCCTGGATAGCCAAATTATCTTGCAGCTTCTGGCCGCCCCAGACATACAGCTTAAAATCTAATATGTCCCATGATTTTCCCGGATATGGCAGCGCACCAACGGCTACGTCTGGCTGAAAGTCTCGATGGAACTCCAGTAGAGGTTCTCGCAATTTCTCATGGTTGTAAATGATGTCTTTGCCTTGAATGCCTTTGCGGCGCAAGACATATTCATTTGCTCCCATAAACAGGTCGGCCAGGGGCCGATCATGGGGCTCCATGTCATAAATTTGGCGGAGGCGGGTGATGCGTTCCTTGTAGTTGGCTTCGGCTTCGGGACTGACAAACTCGACGGGAGCGTTCTGCCAGGCATCTAAACGTACCTTGCGTCGTTCCAGGGGGGACAGTTCGTTCCAATTATCAGGTCTGATAAACATTTTTTCACTCCTTTGTCCACTTTTTCGCTAAAGCGACGGCGGCCATCGCGTCCGCACCATAGGCATCAGCGTTGGCATATTCACGAATCTGCTCGTCAATCTGGCCGCCGCCGATCATAATTTTCACATTTGTCCCGCTGCCGCGAAGGGCGGCTACGGTCTCTTTCATGGGATCAAAACTCAAGGTTAGGAAACCGCTCAAGCCCACAACGGTGGCCCCTGTTTCCTGGACGGCCTGGACAAACCTGGCTGGTGGCACGTCTACACCCAAGTCGGTTACTTCAAAACCGTTGATTTCTAGCATGAAGACAACAATGTCTTTGGCGATGTCGTGAATATCGCCTTCGACTGTGCCAATGACGATTTTGCCTAGCTTTTCGCTGGTTGTTTCTTCGGCCAAACGCGGTTTGATGATGTTGGAAACGGCCGTTAACATTTCACCCGCCAAAATCAACTCGGGGATAAACGCCTCTCCCGTCTCAAATCGTTTGCCGATAACATCCATCGCGGCGCGGCAGGCATCCAGAATGTCGAGCGGTGCTGCCCCAGCCTCGAGTAGTGCATGGGTAAGCTTAATCGCATCGTCTTCGCGCATGTCGGTGATGGCATTGATTAATTCTTGTGACATAACTGACTCCTTTTTTGTAACATTTATTGTGACGCGCAAAACGCAGCCAGGGGTGACGGCCGTTTTACGCCATCCTATCTACACAAACAGCCCTTTTCTGAAGGCGCGTACATAATTCAAACAGTGTCTATCCTGACCCAACAGAAGTTCGGCGGTAATAGCTGTGGCAACCAATTCTTTGTCCAGCGGATCCATAATGGCACTATCTAACCCGGCTTGCATGGCTAAAATCAAAAAGGCCCGATTGATCTGGGGACGCGCTGGCAGACCAAAAGAAATATTGCTCAGCCCCATTGTAAAATGCACTTCTGGGAATTTTTCATGCACCGCACGAATGGTATCACAAGCAATCAGCGCACCCTGGTTCAGGGTGGCAATAGTCATCGCCAGGGGATCAACATAGACCTTGTTGTCGGCTACACCAGCCGCTCGTGTGGCAGTAATAACTGTCTCGATTACTTCCATGCGCTTGTCAAACGTTTCTGGAATTTTCTTGTCGTCCATAGCCAAGGCAATGACTTCACAGCCATATTCGGCCACGAGAGGCAAGATTTTCTCCAGCCGATCCGGCTCGCCGCTGATAGAGTTGATCATGGGGGTCTTGTTGACTGCTTTGATGGCGACTTGCAAGGCCGCCGGGTTAGCACTGTCCAGGCAGAGCGGAATATCCACAACGGACTGAATATTTTCAATAAGCCAGATCAAATCGTCTGGTTCCCGTGCGGGCAGGGTGCCAGCGTTGACATCCAGCCAATGTGACCCAGCTTCCGCTTGTTTGGCTGCCAAATCTTTGATGTATTCACTATCGCGCTCGGCAATAGCACGAGCGACCCGTTTACGGGTTCCATTAATCTTTTCACCAATTATTTTCATAAGTAACTCCTCCGTAGGTCAGCTTGATTACCAGTTACAAAACAAAACGGGTGATGGGGTCCTTTCTGTTGCCTAGCTCCTGCCGATGTTTAGTTGCAAGTAACCCGACCTATGGAAATAACATGCCCAGGGCAAACTTACGGCCGAATTTCGGGTACGTCGTTAGTTCGTTGTAAGCTGTGTTTTGGGCGATTTTTTCGGCGCGACGGCGGGCTTCGTGGGAAATGAGCATCCACTTAGCGCCAATGACGGCCGCGTTGCCCACTTGTCGGTATTGGGCCTGAGACAGTTCGGGGAAAAGGCCCATAGAAATGGCGTTTTTGACGTTGAGGAAGGAGCCAAAGGCCCCGGCAATGATCACTTCTTCTACTTCTGCCGGTGCTGTATGGGTTGCTTCTAACAAGATTTGCAGACCAGCATGGATGGCCCCTTTTGCCAGTTGGATTTCGTTAACATCTTTCTGAGTGATGACAACATCTCGATGGCTGCCGCTTTGGGCAGCGGGGACGAGACAGAATTCGGGGCCAAAACGGCCGTCTCCCACCCGCCCATTCTCCTTATCAAACCGCCCTCGCTGATTGATCAACCCCGCCCGATACAATTCAGCAGCGACATCCACAATGCCTGACCCACACAGCCCCACAGCAGGTGCGTCGTCAATCGTCGTCAGCTCCACATCCACAGCGGTAATACGCACTTTTTCGATGGCTCCGGCAGCGGCACGCATTCCATCACTAATATGCGCTCCTTCAAATGCCGGGCCGGAAGCGCACGACGCAGAGGTAAGGAAGGCCATTCCCGGCTTGCGGATGGCAATTTCGGTGTTGGTGCCGATGTCAACGCCTAAGGCTACCTTGTCATGCAGATCAAGGTCGCAGGCTAAAATCATTGCCACATGGTCGGCCCCCACAAAGCCGCCGATGCAGGGGGGGATGTATACATGGGCGCCAGGGGCCAGCGTCAGGCCAAGTTCAGCCGCGGGGAGGTCTATGGCCGTGCCAACGGCGGCGACGTAGGGGGCTTTGGCTAACTGGCGCACTGGCAGGTGCAGCAGCAAGTGGGTCATGGCTGTGTTGCCCACAATGCAGGCATCCACGACTTGTGTGGGCACGACCCCGGCCTGCGCTGTCAGTTCATGCAGCAGATCGTTTAGCGTTGCCTGAACGCGGGCGGCCATGACCTGCCCTCCATCTTGGTGGCGATAGACGTGGTTCAGGCGGCTGATGACATCTTCACCATACCCAATTTGGGGATTGGGCGCACCGGCCGCCGCCAGGTCGGCTCCCGTTTCTAAGTCCACCAGGTAGGCGGCGATTTTGGTTGTGCCTAGATCCACGGCGAAGCCTAACGGCCGTTTTCCCCACTCGGCCACACCTACAATCTCCTGTCCGCGCACAAACACCGTGAACCGCCAATCCTGTTCGCGGACAAAGGGGGAGAGGGTTTGGATAACGGCCGTTGTGGCAAAAACACCGTTCACGCCATGCAATTCCGCCAGCGCATCGGCGATGCGCGTCAAATCAGGACGAATATCTTCCAGTGTGGGTGGGGTCAGGGCCAAAGTATAAGCATGTACCAGGGGGTCAGGGGCGATTGTGCGCAGGTCGGCCGCTACTTGCAGCCGCTGCCCGGTAATGAGCGAATCGCGGGGAACCTGCACTGTCAAATCAGAGCGGGCAAACGTACAGCAGGCCAATCGTTCCCCTTGTTTCAATTCCAGTTCAGTAAGAATAAATTCTTCGTCCAAATTGGGTGGCGACGTTTCTCCCGACAAGACAACAATGCGGCATTGGCCGCAGTTGCCCTCACCGCCACAGGCTGAGGCCAAATCAAAACCCGATTCTCGCGCCGCTTCAAACAGGCTAAGATCGGGCGGCGCGGTCACACGCTTGCCAATCGGCTGGAATTGAATCTGAAAGGATTCGCTTTTATTCATTGGTTTACTTCCTGTGCCAATAGTTGATGACATCTGTTCGTTGGCTGCTAACAGGTTATACCGGCCACCGGCTGTTAGCTGCCGGCCGTTTGGGCATATAAATTGAGATTGTTGGTCGTGGTGGTTGTGGTTTTGAAGTCAGCGTACTTGATGGTTTGACCCGGCGGGACAACGACAAAATCATCCTCCCAGGGGCCAAAGAGGGTGCGATAAATTAGATTATTCGACCCTTTTACTTCTTCAAAACGCAGGTTGAATTTTTCGGCCACATTGCGAGCATAGCGGCGGTAATAGTCTTGGTTCTCAGTGCCGGTATCTATGTAGACCAGCCGTTTGTAATTTTTGAGCATGATGCGCATGATGCGCTCGGCGCGGGCTTCGCCATATTTGGCGGCGGTGCGATTGTATTCGTCGAGCAGTGTGTCGCTAACTTCGATCCAGCCTTTGGTGAGATAGTATGTGCCGGGTTCTTTTTGATGCTGGTCGTTGTAGGCTTCACGGGAACCGAGGAAACAGGCGATGCAGTCGTCTACGCGGGGCACGACAAGGGTGCAACTGCGGGATTGTAGCCCTACGACGGCCATGGCGCAGAGGCCATAGCCGAGGATGATGGTATCGTACTCTGGGCAGGTGGCATCAATGGCTTCTTGCAAACGTGTTTTCAAACTGCCGGGGACGAGGTGCAGGCCAAAATCCAGGACTTCGTAGGCAGCATCGGGTGGCATGAGAGGCAGCATCTCTTCGATGACGGTGGCACAGGCGATGATTTTGGTACGGCCGTTTTCCATGAAAAGCCTTCTTTTGGGGTGAGTTGCGAACCTGTCCAAAACTTATATACTTATATAGGGAAGTTCGATGAGCATAATTTATACTTATATAGGGAAGTTGTCAAGAATTATGAAGCGGTTTTCAAGACGACAAGTTTCGGAAGCGATGAAGGTATGGGCAATGTGGTAGCGGGTCAAAATGGATAACCTGATGAAAGCAGATGAAGAGAACCCCCTGAGCCAATCAGAACAGATAGACCGTGCGGCTTATGAACCGGCTTATGCGCAGTTAGCCAATATTTTGCGCCGTCAAATTGCTGAAGGTGCCTTCCGCCCTGGCGATCAGCTGCCTTCGGAGGCTCAATTGTGCCGCGCCTATGGCATTAGTCCGATGACGGTGCGTCGTTCGATCAATCTGTTGTCGGATCAGGGTGTGGTGAGCACGGCTCAGGGGCGGGGGACGTTTGTTAAGCCGTTGGAGTTGGGAACGGCCGTTTTCGATCTGCAAGAATTGCAAGATTTATTTCAAAATGAAGTGGCTGCCGCCGTTAAGCTGCTGGATGTGCGTATCGTATCGGCTGATGAACGCACCGCCCGCAAATTGGGGATACGTGAAGGGGATAATGCCATTTACATCCGACGCTTGTTTACCAGACAAGATCAGCCGATTTTTTACCACCGAGCTTACCTTATTTACGATCCGGTACGGCCCATTGTGGAAGCTGAAATGGATGTTACTTCTTTGCAGGGGCTTTTTGCCAACACGGGAACCAACACGCTCAAACGTGGGCAGTTGACCATTGAATCCATTTTGATGAATGAGGAAGAGGGCAAAATCTTGCAAACGAGCTTGCCGACGGCCGCTTTTTTGCTGGAGCATCTTTTTTACGATTTTGACGAACGGCCGATTAGCTGGGGCTGGTTTATCTTCCGCAGTGATCACCTTCGCTTTACCACACAAATAGGCATACAAGAGGGCAGAAAAGATGAGTGAATCTGGTAATGATGACCCCCAACGGCTGGCTTTAATCGCCCATATAGCCGACTTAAACGAAAATGAGGTTTTGTCGCTGGTCGAGACCCGTATCGCCAGAGGCCATGATCCCTTGAGGATTATAGAAGACTGCCAAGAAGGCTTGCGCCAGGTGGGCGAACGGTACGAACGGCAGGAATATTATTTGGCGGGCCTGATCATGGCCGGTGAAATCTTCCGTGAAGTGATGGAAATAGTGCAGCCGAAAATTGAAGCGCAGTTTACGGGTAATGAAACAGGGACGATTTTGTTGGGTACGGTCAAGGGCGATATCCACGACATTGGTAAAAACAATCTCAGTATGCTGCTTACCTGTTACGGATTTTCTGTGCAAGATTTGGGAGTGGATGTGCCACCATCAGAATTCTTGCTGCAAGCGATGCAAACCCAGCCAGACATCATTGGCTTGTCGGGTTTATTAACTAGCTCCTATGATGCTATGAAGGAGACCGTTGATTTGATTAGAATGTCGGGCGATACGGCCGTGACTACAATTCCGATCATCATTGGCGGCAATCAGCTTAATGAGCAAGTTTGCCAGTATGTGGGGGCTGATTTTTGGGTGAATGATGCCATGGCTGGGGTGCGCTTGTGCCAGAGCTTACGGCCGTTATCTATGTAGTAAGCGGTAAGCGGACTTGAAAAACAGTTCCCCATTGTGCCAATATAAAGCAGGACAAGTGCCTGTCCACCGCACCAAAGCATTCAATAAGTCAAACCCTGATCAATGCCTGCTACTTGTTCGGCAAATCGCCATAGACGGCGGGCTAACTGCTCATCTTTAGCGACATCATCGATTGGTAATATTTCTTTTTCGTTGAAGTAGAGTCCCGTCCTGTCAGCAACATCAGCGGATGTGGCCAACCAAACAGGGGCAACTGCCCCTTGTGCTGGTGTCAGCCAACGATGCTTGATTTGTTTTAGCAACCAGCCCATCACACCCCCCATTTGGCCGAGATCCGTATTGACGACACCGGGATGTATCATGTTGACGGTAACGCCGTGAGGCGCAAACTTGGCCGCCTCTTGGGCCAGAGTTAACACACCACACAGTTTGGAATCAGCATAGGTACGAATTCGGCTAAAATCAGCCCCATAAGGTGTCTTGTCTAAATCAACCTTTCCTCTGACATACAGACCCGCATTCATATGCACAATCCGAGCAGGCGCACTCACAGCCAACCGTTCCTGAAGCAGGTGCGACAACATAAACGGGGCCAGGAAATTGACCATGAAACCCACTTCCAGGCCGTCATCATTCACCACCTTCTTTAATGGCCACACACCCGCATTATTGATCAGTACATCAATCCTCGCCAATGTACCCAGCAGCACATCAGCCAATTGGCGTGTACTGGCTATTGTACTTAAATCACCGACTATCAATGTGGCTTTACCTTGTTTTACCTCAGCTTGTAATTGCGCGAGTGCTGCCTGCCCCTGTTCCCTGTTGCGGCTAACCATGACAACATCTGCTTCCTGTAACGCCAATGCTTTCGCAATTTCGTACCCAATACCCCTGTTTCCACCTGTTATAACACACACTTTGTTTTTCATATTATCCCCTTGCAGTTGCACTCCACACCACCCATTGCTAAAGTCTGTAAGTTAAAATGACACATTAGAATAAGATTCTAGAACAAGATTCTAGTATATAAGGAGAGATTTGGCAATATGCCAGGAACAAAAAAACGTACGTTAAGTTCGGTCGAGCGTCGCCAACAAATTCTTCACGCTACACTGGCTCAATTCAGCGAACATGGCTTAGTAAACACGACTATTGCCGCCATCTCCCAGCGATCAGGTGCTAGCGTCGGTAGCATCTATCACCATTTTGGCGATCGTGAAGGTGTTTTGTATGCATTATATGACCAATGTTTCACGACCTGCTTTAACGAACTCAAGCAAACGGTAGAGTCAGAGACATCAGCGAGGGCTGGCATTATGGCCCTCGTCTCCCACTATCTGGGCTGGATTGCTTCTCATCCACAGTGTGGTCGTTTCATGTATGAGGTATCAGGTGGTGATCACCTGCCTAATCATTACGACCAAATCATGACGTTTAAGGCTGAATTCTATGCCTCAATCATGCAATGGATGCAACCACACATCGCATCGGGCAAGATTGTCGCGCTGCCACCATGGGCTTATGATGTGATTATGATGGGGCCTGCACACGAATTTGCCCGTCGCTGGCTGGCTGGCATGCGTGAGATGTCCATCGCTGCGGCACAAACGGTCATTGCTGAGGCAATTTGGCGAGCCATTCAACCCTCCCCCAATTGATGCTTGTAATTATTCAGCCCCTCGAGTGAAAAATCCTCCCGGAGGTTTCTTTTACGGAGGTTCTCTCGAGGGAAAAGCTTCGGGAGGGTGAACAGTCACTGATACTTTATGGCGTAAGTCACTAATACTATAAGCCCCTGCTAAAGTTCTTATCTGGTTACATGGGAGTCGGCATAACCCAGCTCTTGGAGTTGGTGATATTGGGTCAGGTACTCTTTCACAAGACAGCCAGTCAATTTAGGCGGGAGATAGACTTCTCCCTTTTGAACAACTTTAATAGCGTGAATGAGTTCTGAGCTATGTGAACCTTTAAGAAAATATCCCGAGGCCCCAGCCCTTAATGCCTCTAGGAAAAAAGCTTCTTCTTCATACATGGTGAGGATAATTACCTTGATGTCGGGTAATTCCTGACGAAGCTGCCATAGAGCTTCTAGCCCTGTCATATCGGGCATTTTAATATCTAGGATGAGAATATCTGGCTGGTGATGGTGTGCCAGATTTATAGCGGCATGGCCGTTATCGGCCAAAGCGGTAACGTGGATGTCTTTTTCATCTCCCAACAAATCTCGCAGCCCTTCACGCATAATTTCATGATCGTCCACAATAATGACATTTATTGGTTGTTGCGGCATTTTAATTGCTCCTGCTGATTGTGGCGGCTGGGATAGGAACCCTAACTGTGACTGTGGTTCCCTGGTTCAGCCTGCTTTCCACTATGATTTGGCCGCCAACGAGTGAGGCCCGCTCTTGCATACTGGCCAGCCCCAAGCCGCGACCTGTGTCTAATCGAGAAGGGAGCCTGGTTGGCTCAAACCCTTGCCCATCATCTGACAGCTTCATCATGAGCTGTTCATTTTCGTAGTGGAGTTGGATAGCCAGGGTGTGAGCCTTGCTGTGTCGGGCGACATTATTCATGGCTTCTTGAGCAATACGAAACAGAGTTGTTTCTATTTCGCCTGGCAAACGTTCGATTTGTATTTGGCTGTCTATGTTTACGTGTATGCCCAATGAGCGCAGGGTGTGGTCGCTCATCCAGTTTAGGGCGGGGATCAGCCCTAAATCGTCCAAAATGCTGGGGCGGAGGGCGGAAATCATGCGGCGTAAATCTGTAACGGCGCGTTCGGTGAGGGCGCGGCTGCGTTCTAATCTTTCGTGTACAGGGGTATCCTGGGCGGGGAGGGCGTTTTGCAGGCGTTCCAGGCTTAGTTCAACGGCCGTTAACACCTGGCCGATCTCATCATGCAATTCCCAAGAAAGCCGCGCTCGTTCATCCTCTTGGGCCTTAATCGTCTGTCGTAACACTTGCTGTGTCCACTCTTGCTGCTGCCGCAGCGCTTCCGTCTGTTGTTCTACCCTCGCCTCTAATTCCTCATTCCACCGTGCAAGTTCTTTGATATTGGTTAACAACTGCTGCCGCATATGATCAAGTGCTCGTGCCATAGCGCCAATTTCGCCTCCTTCGTTGACGATCAGGGGCTTTTCCAAATCGCCATCGGCAATTTGCCGGGCCGAGACGGTAAGCTGCTGCACGGGCCGCACCAGCCGACGTGTGCCAATTAAGGTGGCTAACAGGGTGGTGCCCAGAGCGGTTAAGCCCAAGAGGATCAGGCCATTGCGTAATCGCTGCACACCAGCGAAGGTTTCGCTGATGACATCGCCACCAACGGAAACGCCCCAGGGGGCGTTTGTCAGGGGGGCAAAGCCCATAATATGCAAGTGCCCTTCTGGTTCATTGGGCAAGTCTAGCTCAAAGGGCACGGTTTCGATGATGGGTTCATGCAGGGACATGGCACGGCGGTAGAAAGTGGGATGTTCGCCTGAGGAGAGGAAGGGTAGATCGAAGGTGGAGACGATGGCTCGGCCTTCCATATCTACCAAAACGGCGTGGGCAGTTTCGCCTAAGATCATGGCCTGGTCGAGCGGTTCGGTGAGGTAGATGTTGGGGATGGGCAGCAGGCCGATGGTGATGCCCGCGAAACGGCCGTCTTGCCAAAAGGGTACAGTAACGGCCGTTACCGGCTGCTGCGTTTGGGGATGATAAAAGGGGTCGGAGATGTTGGCCGCTTCCTCTTGGATGGTCTGCGCCACGTGAGGCAGTACGAATAGATTGGTTCCTGTGGCATACAATCCGGGCGGCTCGGTAATAACAACCTGTCCTGCTGGATCAAGAAAAATCACCCCGCCTGAAAACAGTCCCACCTCGACATAAGGGCTGGCTAGCGTATGAGCTTCGGTGGGGAAATTGGCGTTGGCAGGGTTCAGGTGGGTGCTGGCGGGCAGCTCTTCTAGCTGGACGATGGCTTGTTCCAGATAGCGATCAATTTCATTGGCTGCTAACTGGGCGATGACCAACCGTTCATCCAGAACACGGGCTGTGCTGTCTTGAATGGCTTGTTCGCCCAAAATGGCAAAGGCTGCGAACAGGGCTAAAAAACCCAAGGTAACGGCTAAAGCTACCCTGAACCATAATCCAGTCTGTAGAAATCTAGTCCAGGTAGGCATCATGACATCTGTTATCCTAATATGCCATGATGCCGGGCGTAGTGTACGGCCTGCTGTCTGTTGGCGAGTTCAAGTTTGGCGAGGATGTTGCTGACATGGTTTTTGACGGTTCGTTCGCTGATGGAAAGCCTATGAGCAATCTCTCGGTTGGTGGCCCCGGTGTCTAGCTGGTGCAAGATTTCCATTTCGCGGTTGGTGAGTTTGTTAACGGCCGTTGCCGATACAAGTCTCGTTTGTGGCCCAATTTCAGCAAATCTATCTAGTAGTTTCGAGGCCATGGTTCGCGTAATGGCCGCTTCGCCCTTAAGCACGCCTCGCAAGAAGTCGAGCAATTTGGTTACAGACACATTTTTCAGCAAATAACCTTTGGCCCCACTATAAATCGCTTCAAATAACCTTTCATCTTCTTCATGAATTGTCAAAAAAACAATCACGCAGTCGGGATGTTCCTTTAGAATGGCTCGTGTTGCTTCCAAACCTGTGCCATCAGGCAAAATAAAATCCATTAGAACCAGGTCAGGCTTTAACTCGGTCGCACAAGCAATCGCCATTGTTACTGTATCAGCACTGCCCACAATTGTCATATCTGGTTGGGCTGACAGGAGATTAGAGAGTCCCTCACGGAATAAGACGTGATCATCTACAAGAAGTATTTTCATATGCAAACTGCTCCGTGTCACAATAATGAGTCCAGGCTAAGGCTAAATCTGTTTGAACAACGAAGGTGAATAATATAAATAATAGCCCTACACTATTATTAGGGTGGCGGGTTACGAACGCACTTAAGAGAATGGTTGTGTGATTATAAGTTGTGTTTGACCGAGATTGGAGATTAACCAGTCCCCAATCTCCATAATGGCTAAGTTAAAAACGAACGATTACTTGTCAATAATGGGCAGTGGCAGGATAAGGGTAACGGTGGTGCCTTGGTTGGGTTGTGATTGGATGAGGAGACGGCCGTTTATCTCTACAGCCCGTTCTTGCATAATTGTCAGGCCATAAGAAGTGTTGTCGTGGCTGTCTGTCTCCACATCAAACCCCTGCCCATCATCTTGTAAGGTGAGGGTTAATTGGTTATCTGTCCAGTCCAGATGAATGCACAGCAGGTGGGCTTGGGCATGTTTGCGCACATTCATAATTGCTTCACGCGAGATGCCTAATATTTTGCGTGTAAGGTAGGCGGGCAGGGGACGGGAACGGCCGTTACTCGTTACTTCCACCCCAAAGAGCACTTCCTGGTTGCTGCTGAGTAGAGCCTGGTCGGAAACGGCCGTCATCAAATCAACCGACTCCAAAGGCTGCCAGGTCGTCAAAATTACCCGAATTTGATCGTAAATTTGGTTGGCGGTGCCATGCAAATAGGCTAATTGCTGCTTGAGGTTAGGATAATCGGCCAAACCCTCCTGCATCTGCATCTGATCCAACTGCATTACCAAATACCCCACATTTTGCCCGATCATATCATGCAAATACCGCGTCAGGCGGCGGTTCTCCAACTCAGCCGCCGTGGCCCTGACCAGGGCCGACCCCTGCGGGTGCAGGCCATTGGTCGCCACAGCCATGGGGGCTGCCAGGCTGTTCAAAATGGCTTTTTGTTCCTCGCTAAGTTGATATTTTAGCGGCAAAAAGAGATGTAGGACGGCTACCAGCATGTTGCCGTGAAACAGACGCAAGCAAAAGCCTTGCACTGTTTCCGGCCAGTGAACATAGGGGTAATGGTTTGCGGTCAGGGCATTGAGGTTGTGGGGTTGGTGTAAAAGCGAGAGATCGGGTGCTAAAAACTGGGTAGGGTAAGTAAAAGCTCCACCATTTTCGGCCAATAGGGTCCCCGCTGTTTGCAACAGATGTTGAGATTGGTCATATAGCAGCAGGAACACGGCTGAAAAGGGAGCAACTTTCAAAGGAAAGGAGAGCAGCACCTTTTTCAGACTCTCCCAATTGTGGGCCAGAGACATCTCGTGGCTCAGGTCTTTAGCCATATCCCAATGGAGGGCTATTTGGTTGTGCTTCAGGTCCAGGTGAGCCACAGCCGTCAATATGGCCCCACCCACCAGGGGCAGAAGCAGGCCATAAAGCAAGATTTCCAGCCAGAGCTGCCCCGGTGAGGGGCGTATGTCCAGGGTGTGTTCGATGATTTCAAAGATGATAACGGCCGTTCCCACCACAGCCATTAAAAACCAGCGATAAGGCAAAACCACAACAAAAAAGCGGGCTGCTCTATCCTTCAAATCTCGGATCATGCTCGGCATCATTTCTATTTACACATCAACAGAATCATAACAACTGCACTTGCTTTAGGAGTATGGTACTACGGGAGCCACAAAAACTCAACACTATTTGGATTGAAGGGTAGGTCGATTGCATACTCACGGGGCGAATAAATTCGTGTCTACAATTACAAAGCCCACCTACGCGGGCTGGAAATAGTCGGCGTAGGCCGACTTTGTAGTCGTAGCTGCGGTTTGAACCGCCGTTTAGGGTGAGTATGCAATCGCCCTACTCAAGTCCTCCCAACCGCTGCCCAGAAAGTAATCACATCCTGACTTGAAACGCGCCTCCCTTTTCTCCCCAAGTTTGCCTCCCCCCTTACAAGCAAATCTAACAATCGCGTCAAATAGTACGGCAGTACTGATACTAAAGTACCAGGAATTTCTAATTAGGGCATCAAAAATAGTTCTTTTTTAGTACCTAAAAGATAGGCTAACGCCGATGTACTCAGTCCGATTCTCCTCTATCCTGGTTATAAAGGCATAAAACCCCTTAGGAATTTTGCAAAGATGTTATTCAGGAAGGTAACTTTGACAGAACAGCAGCAACCCTGTCGTGTGCTCATTATCCACAATGGTTCCCTGCTCAGTGCCGGCTTGATCAGCCTATTTACCGGTGACGAGGAGCTAGATGTGAGAGTCATTGCCCCTCCATCTCTGACTTTGGTTCACAAAACCGTTAGACATTTTCAACCAGCCGTTATTGTCTTTGACGAAGCCCTGCTTGCCACCGACACAGCCAGCATTCCCACATTACCCCAGCAGTATACTGGCCTCAAATTAGTGCAAGTTAGTGCCGACCAAGACTTGATTCAAATCTATGGTGAACCCGTTTCCCAACAGGCTCGCACAGAAGAATTCATTCCATTTATTAAATCTGTTCTTAACCTGGCCCAGACTTGAACAGACCTTAAGGCAAGTGAGGAGGACGTTGCTTATATGAAAGAAACCGTTTTATTGAATTGGTCCCGATTATCTAAAAAGGAAATGACATGACAGGAGTAACTTTATGAATGCACAAGCTCATTTATCAACATCCCAGTTACGACTCAGAGCATCCTGGATAGGGCGCATCGTGTTTTTGTTGGCGCTTTTCCTGGCTATCTTACTTTTATTTAGTTTGCAGAAGAGTGCCCAATCGGCATCGAATATTGTGCTGGAAGTGCATGAATACGACCCAAACCTGGCCTTTGGGACGGGGCCGCTCATCACTGAATTTACGTATCTTGTTAACGCCGATAACGCCGGTGATCCCACAGATGCCAACAATCTTCCCTCCACTTCTCCCCAAGCGAGCTACAGTCCTATTGTTGGCTTGGGAGATGAGACGACGGCTTCTTTTAGCTTGCCTGAAGCTGGCGAAGTGAATGGGGATGGTGAAGTGGTAGACGGCCGTTATCTCATATCCGTGCGTGCCGAAGGCTACAAACTGAGTGGCACACATGTCCAACTGCCCGCTGATGCCGGTACAGTCATCGTCGAACTCGTAGCCGATCCCCTGCCTCTCTCCCGCATCCGCGTACACGCCTTTCACGACAACCGCCCGGTAAACGGCGAAGACGATGCCGCTGGCATCGGCACCACCGGCTTTGAAGATGGGCTGGCAGGCTTCCGCATCATCCTCGAAGATGTCGTCGGCGAAGTCACCGTAGACTGGTACGGCAACCCCCTCTGCACCGAGTATGAACGCGATGGCAACGGCGACATCATCTTTGCTGGCGACACCCCCATCATCAGTGCCGCCAACCCCAACAACGGCGGTGTTTGTTACACAGACGCCAATGGCGATGTGACCATAGACAATATCCCGCGTGGCAAATACGAAGTCATCGTCGTGCCGCCCGATGGGCAGGAGAATGATTGGGTACAGACAACAACCATCGAAGGAACCCATGTCATTGATGCCTGGCCGATAGAAGGCGATAGTGGCGATAGCCCTCGTGAAGGGTTGAACCAAGCGGCCGTTTGGGTTGGATTTGTCCAAGAATGCACCTTCGGCGACACAGGCGATAGCTGTGGCGCAGGCAACGACGCCACTGGGACAGGCACCGTCACCGGCATCGTCAAAACAATTGTGCAGTGGACACCCCCCGTCAACAGCCCCCCGCCCAGTCTGGGTGAAGCTGTTTATAAACCCTGGATCGCCCTCACCGACATCGGCAACACCGACCAACAAGTGTATCTGGGCCGGGGCAACGAGGATGGCAGCTTTACCATTAACAACGTGCCTGATGGCACCTATCAGATGTCCATCTGGGACGATCCACTGGATTACATCATTGGCTTTTACACCATCCAAATCCCAGAGCCAGCCGCCAACGATACCGACAGCAACCCTCAAACAGTCGAAATGGGAGATGTCGGCATTCCGCGCTGGTTTGGTTGGCTGTCGGGCTATGTTTACATGGATGACGGCCTGGGCAGCGATGGCTTGCCCAACCCCGGCGTCCTCACGGCCACCAACGGCATTCGGGACTGTGTAGACCCCAACGATCTGGACACCTGCGAACGAGCCATAGACGGCATCGCCCTCGGCACCCGTTTCCGCGACGGCACCCTCCAATATGGCACATTCACGGACAATGATGGCTACTATGAGTTCCCCGAAGTATTTGAGCTGGAGAAATTTGCGGTGATGGAAGTGGATTTCGGCCGTTTCGGCCGCACCGGTATCGCCGTCCACGATCCCTACAATCCCAACGAAGTTACCGTCATCAACAGCGAACTCGGCGGCGATCTACTCGCGGCTGAACTCAGTTGGGCCGGCAAACGCTCCTGGGTAGACTTCGGCAAATCCGTCTATGATGCCTCGGCCGGTGAAAACGGAGGCATTTCTGGTATGGTACTTTACGCCACCACCCGTAACGAGCTAGACGTTCGTTTTGCCGCCGCCGAAGATTATGAACCCGGCATCCCCGGCGTAACCCTCAACCTCTACGACGACACCGGCACAATACTCCTCTATACTCTGCAAAGCGACTCCTTTGTCCACCCCTCTGGCTGCGACATATTCGATGCCAACGGCAACCCCCTGCCCGATCCCCTCGGTTTAGCCGCCAACTGCATCGAAGTCCCCAACATCTCCAGCGAAGTGCGAGATGGTGCTTATGATGGGGGTTACGCCTTTGAGACCTACTGCCCTGATGGCTACTATGACGGTTGCCCCGAAGAAACCATTCCCCCTGGCGACTACATCGTAGAAGTAGAACCATTGCCCTTCTACAAAGTGCTGGAAACAACCGATCAAAATACCTCAGAAGGCAGCGAGCATGTGCCGCAGCCGCTCATCCCGGCCCCCTTAATCCCCTCCCCAACCTGTGATGGCGGTACTGGCTCAGATTGTAATCGGCGGTTTGTCACCGTCCATGCAGGTCAAAACGCTGCCGCTGACTTCTATCTCTTGCCAGACTTTGAGCCGGGCGAGGTCGTACCTATTCCCGGCCGCATCTATGGGTTTGCCCTTGACGATCTCAATATAGAGACCGATCCCAACCGTATTTACTACGGCGAAAAGCGTGGCATCCCCAACACCCCTGTCGGCATTCGTGACTTCACCGGCCGCCTCGTCGCTATGGCCAATTCCGACATCAATGGCATCTTTGAAGTATTAGTGCCTTCAACCTACAGTGCCAACTGTCCCATTCCCGCTGGTGTTTGCCCCGCCATCTACAAAGTCATCGTCAACGACCCTGGTGATCCGGGCAACCCCACACCAAACTTCAATCCCAACTACCAGACATTAACCTTCCAGTTCGATGTGTGGCCGGGCAAAACAACTTATGCTGATGTTGCCACCTTTGCTATCACCACCCTCAACGAAACCCCTGGTGGTTATAACCAGCCAGCGCAATGCGGCTTACCGGATGATGCCCCTGAAATTCACTTCGTCAATGATCCTCGCCGCACGCCATCTCAGCTTATCATCGTCAATGGCAAGGGGTTCGGCAATACGCCGGGTAAGGTCACGGTGGGCAATGTGGCCTACTTTGGCGCGGACATCAACAGTTGGAGTGATACGGAAATCCGTTTCAATGCTACAGACAATCCGCTAGGGCCACAGCAGTTGCTTGTGGAAAGCAACAACGGCCAAGTCAGCCCTTCCGGTGTCACCATGCACCTTCGTCAGGGCGGCGGCTCTTATAACCCGCCAGTGGAATGGGTGGATGACACCTATGATGGCAGCAATGGCACCAGCAATGGCAATTCTGGCAGACCCTGGACGACGATTCAAGAGGCGATTGATGCTGCTGCCCCAGGTTCTCTGGTGATTGTGCGGCCAGGTTCGGGCGCTTACTATGAGGACATTACCATCAACAAGGCTGTTTGGGTGCAAGGGTATGGCCCTGGTGCGCTAGACGGGCTTGGCTCTGGTGGCAGTGTGTTGGATATGCGCTTTAGCACGCAGGCGGTCGTCATCAATGGTGTTGCCCCTGGCGCATATTCCAGTGGGTCACATCCTGTTCTTGATGGGTTTAGAATTGCCAATTCTCGTGATGAACAAGACATTGGTGGCGGCCTGTATGTGGAAGCCAATGGTGCCTATGCGGTCATCAGCAACAACATCATCCAGAGCAATGGTGGCAACTTGGGTGGGGCCATTGTGGTCGGCCAGCCCTATGCGGGTGACAACAACAACGACAATATCCGCATCCATCATAACCGTATCCTGAATAACGGTGGCATTAGCCGTGCCGGGGCTGTAGGTATCTATAATGGGGCTGATAATTATGAATTAGACCACAACGATATCTGTGGCAATTACTCCGGCGAGTATGGCGGCGGTATCTCCCACTTTGGGTTGAGCACCAACAGCAGCATCCATCATAATCGCATCTACTACAACTCCTCCTTTGATGAAGGTGGTGGCTTGATGATTGCGGGTGAGCAGGTTGGCTGTGCGGCTATTGTGGCTGGGCAGTGTGTGGTGAATCCAGGTGATCCGGGAACGCCGTTTACAACTGGCTCTGGTAATGTGGCTGTGTATAACAACCTCTTCCAGGCCAATCTGGCTAATGATGATGGTGGTGCGATTCGCTTGTTGCAGCCCTGGGATTATGACATTGATATTACGAACAATATGATCGTTAACAATGTTTCTACGGACTTGGGCGGCGGTATTTCGTTGGATGATGCGTCTGCGGTGACGGTGGTGAATAACACGGTTGCCAATAACGCGACGACGGCAACGGCCGAAGATAGTGATAAGCTGGCACACGCGGCTGGCATTGTGGCTGAACCCTACAGCATTGGCTTTAGCGACTTTCTGGAAACGGAAGTTGGGCCAGGCGCATCCGCTCCAGGCTTCCCTGATCCAGTAATGTTTAACAATATTATTTGGCATAATGTTGCTTACACGTTTACGCTGGGTGTGGGGCTGCTGCCGCCAGGTGGTGTGGTGTTTGACACGGAAGTTTTTGGCGGCGGCTCTTTGACGGGAGATGCCAGTAATCACTTAACGGCCGATGGCGACCCACTCTTTGTAGATGCCTATGCCAGTGACCTGGATGCAGTGGCCTTTAACAATGAGCTTACCTTCATCTCGGTCGTGTTTGTGACCAATTACATTACTGGCACGCTGCCGGGTGATTATCATCTTGACTTTGGCTCACCGGCCATAGACGCAGGCATTACCAGCCTCTCTACTGTCAGTGCCCCCAATGCTGATTTTGATGATCAGGTTCGGCCACAAGATGGTGGTTATGAGATTGGTGCGGACGAGTTCCCTGGTGGCGTAACGGCCGTTCCCTTCCCCGCCACCAGCATCCTCGACGACTTCAATCGAGCCAACAATAACATTCTTGGCCTCAACTGGCATGACACCAATCCACCCGCCAGTTACCGCATCAATGCCAACACCCTACAAATACGCACTGGCGCTTTTGCCGAAGTCACCTGGGATATCCTGCCCTCTGGGTTCGGGCCTGACCAAGAAGTGTTCTTCACCTTCACCGATGTCAGCACACTGGCAGACGAGCAAGGCTTAATCCTCAAAGATACAGGCCCCAACCTGATCGAAGTGCTGTATGACTACCCCAACAGCCAGGTGGAAATCTGGACCAAAGATGGCGGTGCCTGGCAGCAGCAAGACACGCTTAACGGCGTTAGCTTCGGTGTAGGCGACCAATTCGGTGCCCGCACATTGGCCGACGGAACCGTCAATGTTTACAAGAATGGCACACTCATCGGCAGCACCAATATCGCCGGAGCCTGGCCTTATACGGCTGGCGGCGGTGATATTGGTGTCGGGTTCATCGGCACCACCAACAGCGGGGCCGGCAATGCTCGCATTGACGACTTCGGCGGCGGCAATGTGCCCTAAGTAACGCATCAGCGGGATTCGGGGCTGATAGAGCTTGTCAGCCCCGAATCCTCCCTATGCCTAGGAGATATTCAATGAATATGAATAACAAAAACGACACAAGAAACAGTAAAGAAGAAAAGTCTCGGATGAGTCGGCGCACTTTTTTACGATTAGGCTTGGCTGGCGGCGGGGCATTGGTGTTAGGTACGGCCGGTGCGTTGGCAAATGCCGATAGGCTGCAGCAAATCTGGGGACAGGCAGAGGTTGAACCCGATGCCAGCCCCAGTGCCTTAGTCGTCAACGGCACAAGCATCCGGCTGGGAGCTACAGATGGTTACATCCGTTTACCGGCAGACCCCAGCGAGTATCCGGCCGGGTTCCGCGAGGTGTATGTATTTGGCTTTGTAGATATGAGTACCAGCGACTCTATTAATGAGGCCATTAATACCCACAAAGGGCTGGTGCAGCACAGTGCCCCCATCATTGATGTGTTGGAAGGCGATGATGTCTTTGTCACCTTAACCAATTTAGGTTTGGTAGTACGCCCCGACCTGGATGATGCCCACACCATTCACTGGCACGGGTTCCGTAATCCGGTTTCCGTGTTCGATGGTGTGCCAGAGACCTCTATCTCGGTGCCAGTGGGACGCAATTTCCCTTACTTTTACAAACCACTAAATCCCGGCACGTTTATGTACCACTGCCATTTTGAGGATACGGAGCATGTGCAAATGGGTATGGATGGGGTGGTGTTTGTCCGGCCTATTCAAAATGCAACCGGGTATCCAGCCACAGGCAGTAACCCCGGTGGTGGGCCGGGTAAATACCTCTATAACGATGGTGATGGCTCAACGGCGTATGATCGGGAGTACTGCTTGTTGTTGAATGAGGTGGATACGCGGCCGCATGATAATCTGGAAAATGTGCAGGAGTTTGTCTGGTCGGATTATAAGCCGAATTATTGGGTGATTAACGGCCGTTCCTACCCCGACACCATAAAACCCAACATACACCCATTCCTGCCCCACCAACCCATCTCCTCCCTCATTCAGGCCAACCCCGGTGAAAAAATCGCCTTGCGCCTTGCCCACCTCGGTTACGAACAACACACCATGCAAATGGCCGGTATCCCCATGAAAGTTGTCGGCCACGATGCCGCCCTCTTACGCAACGGCTCCGGTGTCAACATGGTTGACCTCAGCTACTACACCAACAGCATCTACATTGGGCCAGGCGAGGCACGCGACATCATCTTTGAAGCCCCCGCTTTTGATCCATCCGCTGTGGCTGGCACAGACACCGTTGGCGATTACAACGTTTACACCTTCAAAAATCGCAGCTTCCAGAAGCTAAACAACAATGGCTACGCGCCCGGCATGGGGGGCATGATGACCGAAGTTCGTGTCTACGATGACCTCTTGCCGGATCAATCAACACCCAACCAGACGTTCTAATGTCCCGCTGCGGATTTAGCCCTGCGGCCAAATCCGAGCTAACAAGGAGAAGCAACTATGGCAAAAATAGCAACTTTCAAGACAAGATCGGGACTTCTGTTGCTGGCAGGCGTTCTCATGGCCTTCCTCCTGGTAATCGTTGTTGGCAGTCGGGTGCAGCGCGTGGATGCCTCCCATCTGAGCACCATCGTTTGCACCGACGGCCCAACCTTTAACCTGGAAACAACAGATGGCTATGCCACCTTCCCTGATGGCAACTCCATCTACTTTTGGGGCTTTGCCGACAGCGACAGCGGCGGGGCCTTCCAATATCCTGGCCCGACATTGTGTGTTCACGTCGGTGACACGGTAACTGTGAATCTGACGAATCATTTAGCGGAACCTGTTTCCATCGTCTTCCCCGGACAAATGAATGTCTCGGCATCTGGTGATGGCGGGACGGGGCTGTTTACGGCCGAAGCGGCGCCCTCTGGCGGCACGGCCACCTATTCGTTTGTTGCCAGCGATCCCGGCACCTATCTGTATGAAAGCGGCACAATGCCGCAGAAGCAGATTGAGATGGGTCTGTTTGGGGCGCTGGTGGTGCGGCCGCCGGTGGTGAATGGGGATGAGTATTATGCTTATGATGATCCCGCTACCCGTTACCACCCAGATTATGAATATTTGCTGCTGCTGCATGAGGTTGACCCGGAATTGCACCAGGCAGTGGAGCGGGGTGACGAGTTTGATGTGACGGGACGGCATGATCGCTATTGGACGATTAACGGCCGTTCCAACCCCGACACCCTCTACGGCAATGGCGTTCCCTGGCTGCCCAACCAGCCCTACGGCTCCATGGTCACCATTCAGCCCTATGACGAGACGCAAAACCCCCATCCGGCCCTTATTCGTTATGCCAATGCGGGCCTGGAGAACCACCCCTTCCACCCACACGGCAATCACCTGCGGATCATCGCGCAAGACGGCCGTTTACTGCAAGGCTCTGGCGGCGAAGACCTCTCCTTTGAAGGCTTTACCCGCACCGTTGGCTCCGGGCAAACCTACGATCTGCTCGTCACCTGGCGCAACCTCGGCAGTGGCGACCTGTCCAACCCCAACCCCTTCAGCTCCAGCTCAAATCCCATACCCGAAAGCCCCGAAGGCGTCAGCTTCCCTGGGCTGTTCAACAAAGTAGATTTTGAGGACGGCTTCTTCAGCGGCAGCCCCTATCTGGGCGAACAAGAAGATCGATTAGCCTGGGCCATCCCCTACAACGAGTGTGGCGAAATCTACTTCCCCTGGCACAGCCACGCCCTCAACGAAGTGCAAAACTTCGACGAAGGCTTCGGTGGCATGTTGACCTTGTGGAGGATTGAACCCCTCGGCGGTTGTCAATGATCACAGGGAGGATCACTATGAATAACGAGACACGAACCATGATTACCAAAAAAGTTAAACTATATGGGCTGCAAATTGCTCTCTCGTTGGCCCTTGGGGTGGTTTTATTAGCTGGCCTCAGCTTCATCAACCCACAATTCGCCCCGCTCAGCCAGCCCCGCGAAGTGGCCGCCGCCCCCAATAACCCCCGTGCCGAAACGGTGGAGAACACCTCTCTGGTGGCCAACCTAACCATTGACCTCTGCGCCAAAGTGGGTTCGGTATCCATGCCCGATGGCGAATCGGTAACGATTTGGGGATTGGCCGTAGGAGACTGCAATATGGCTGGCCCGGCGCAGTTGCCTGGCCCGGTTTTGGCAGTGGAAGAAGGCGGTTCGGTCAACATTACCCTCTACAACAGCCTGACAGAACCCGTTGCCCTCAGCTTTCCTGGGCAGGCTGTGCCCGCCGACACCACAGGCGCGGCCCCCGGCGGCTCTGCAACCTACTCCTTCACTGCGGGTGAACCAGGCACACATTTGTATGAAGCGGGCTTGAACGCCGCCGTGCAAGTGCCGATGGGCATCTACGGGGCTTTTGTGGTGCAGGCGGCCACCGTCAATTATGATCAGGAAGAGGTGCTGGTGTTAAGTGAGATTGATCCTGCACTCAATGCTGATCCGGCTAACTTTAATCGCCTGGATTACGTGCCAAAGTATTGGCTCATAAATGGCAAGGCATACCCTGATACGGCCGTTATCACCGCCGACCCCGACAGCACCCTCCTGTTACGTTACCTAAACGCAGGCTCCATCCATCACACCATGACCCTGTTAGGCGCACACCAACAGGTGGTAGCCACCGACGGCTACGACCTCAACTATGGCTATGATGTGGTGGCGATTACGGTGGCCTCTGGGCAAACGGCCGATACCCGCCTCACCATTCCCAGCGATGCCGGCGGCAGCCAAATGCCCCTCTACAACCGCCAACTGCACCTCACCAACGGCCTGCCCGGAGCCGGGCATTACCTACCCGGCGGCGGCATGATGACCTTCATCGAAGTGCAAGAGGGCCTCAACTTCAACGACTACACCCTCAGCGGCTACGGCGGCAGCCAGGATGCTGGCGGCACAGCCACCATTGCCGACAATGGCAGCACCCTGCAACTTGCAGGCAACACCTGGAAGCGCATAGATTTCCCCTACAACGTCACCCCTCATACCGTTATGGAATTTGACTTTATGAGCAGTGCCGAAACGGAAATTCACGCCATCGGCTTTGACACAGATGACACCATCAACAATCCCATTCAGGGATTCCAGCTCTACGGCACACAAAGCTGGGGCTTTGGCACCTACAATGATTACGCAGGCAGTGCGCCTGGCTGGAAGCATTACACCGTGTATGTAGGCCAATTCTATTCCGGCGCGATGAATTATCTATTCTTCGCCAACGATAATGATGCTGGCCCCATTGGTGAAAGCCTCTTCCGCAATGTGCAAGTTTACGAGCAGCCCTTGCTGCAAGTGGATGGCACGGGCTATCTGGTGCAAGATTATGGAGGGGCGCAAAATGTCCCTGGCTCGGCTATTGCCACCATTGCCGGGGGTGGCAGCGAGACCCTGCACATTGTGGGCAACGGCTGGCGCAAGCTTGCCCTGGCCTACAATGTAACCGCCAGTACCGTGTTGGAGTTTGATTTCTCTAGCACGGCGGAAGGCGATATACATGGCATTGGCTTGGATACGGTGGATACGGCCGTTAACCCCGCCCAAACCTTCCAACTCTACGGCACACAGACCTGGGGCATTCAAGACTACAACACCTACACCAATGGCGATGGAACCGTGCATGTAACCATTCCCGTTGGCACCTTCTTCACCGGCAACATGCTCTATGTCACCTTCGCCAACGATCATGACGTGGCCTCACCCAATGCTGAGAGCCTCTTTAGCAACATCAGTTTGCACGATTAGCGGTTCGGCACACCAGGCCAAAGAGATGGGGTTGGACGCTGACATCCCTGCCATCGCCCAACCTCACCTCTCTCTTTACCTGGCCCTCATCAGGATCATATGACTGAAGAAATTGGCTTGAGACCTACACAGCCCCTTGAACCCTCAAGGGACGCTTCAAAAAAATTGACACTGGCTGGCCTGGTTTTGCTGGCCGTTTTAGCTGTTTGGATGTTGGTTTCCCAATTTGGGTCGGCTCTTTTTGCCCCCCAAATTACCAGTGTGGCCGAGATGCCCCAAACTGAATTTACCGAGGCTACCGGTATCCGGTTGACGTTGGTGGCAATTACGGCCGCTGGCGGCATGATTGACATTCGTTATCAGGTCATAGACCCTGATAAGGCGGTGGTGGTTCATGATGAGGACAAACCGCCGCTGATTATTGATGCTGATACAGGGGCTAGGCTCTTTTTTACGCGGCACAGCGGGCACGACTTTGATTTGCATACGGCCGTTACCTACAGCTACCACATCATCAACTCCGGTGGCCTCATCAAGCGTGGCGAAACCATTACCGTGCAAATCGGCGATACCCAGCTCGAAAATGTCCCAGTACAGTAAAAAAACTGCTGTGAAAAAATTAACTTTTCAATTTGGACTCGTTCTGCTTTTAATCGTGGGCATCGTGGGCCAGGTGGGCGCACACAGTGCAGTGCTGCTGCGCTCTGAACCCATGGCCGGAGCCAGGCTGGCCCAGCCGCCAGATGAAGTTGTGGTCTGGTTTAGCGAAGAATTGGTCAGCGCCAACAGCCATCTGACGCTGTACAACAGCCGAGGGGAGACTGTGGAAAGCGGCGGGGTAGATTTACACGATCCCCAACATGCTTCCATGACGGCCGTTGCCCCCTCCCTGCCCGAGGGCATCTACACCGTCTACTGGCAAGCTGCTCTTCTGGATGGCGACATCTCAGAAGGCACGATCATATTCATGGTCGGCCAGCCAGACCCCCGCGAAGCAGCCTTTGATCCCACAGCCGCCTCAACCACCAGCCAATCCTCCCAAACGGCCGTCTTCATCACCATCGCCATCGCCCTTGTCGGTGGTCTGGCGGCCCTCTTCTGGCGGCGGCGAACAACCTGAACAGAACGACTATGAAGATAGCCAAGGCTTGTTTACTCACCCTTTTGCTCATTCTTTTATTCGGCCAACCCCATACGGCTCGCGCCCATGCCACGCTGCTCCGTTCGGAGCCAGCCGATGGCACCGTCTTTACCACTGCGCCCCAAGTCGTTCGCCTCTGGTTTAGCGAAGCCATCTCCCCCAAATTTAGCACCGCCCAAATCTTAAACGAAGACGGCCGTTCCCTCACCGACATCACCATCAGCACCGACCCCCTTGAACCCACCCTGATGCTCATCCAACTGCCCACGCTGGCCGATGGCGCATACAGCATCTTGTGGAAAGTGCTGTCCACCCGCGACGGCCATTTTACGCAGGGGCTGGTGGTCTTTGGCGTAGGCGAACAGGCAGATTTGGGCCAGGTGGTGGTGGCCCCAGAAACAACGGCCGTTCCCTGGCCCGAAGTGCTGCTGCGCTGGCTCCATTTCACCTTTTTGTTAAGCCTTGTGGGTGGTTTGGCAATTCTCACCTTTGTCTTGAACGGGCCTAACCAGCTAGACATGTGGCCTCAGGCACACAGCCGCCTGGGGCGTTGGGTGCGGCTCTGCATTGGCCTATTGCTGCTGTTGGGGGCGGCCTGGGCCGTTTGGCAGGGGTACAGCTTGCAGCAAAACAACCTGCTAGGGGCTTCGCTGCCACTTGCCACCTGGCAGTGGCTGAGCCAGACGCGCCTGGGCGTTTTGTGGTGGGCGCGGCAGGCTGTGTTGGTCGTGCTGCTGGTGTTGGCGGGGGGGAAACGGCCGTTCTCCCCCCACATCCCCCTTCTTCTCGGCCTGCTCCTGCTCCTCCTGCAATCCCTCACCAGCCACGCCGCCGCCCTCACCAGCCACGTCACCTTAGCCCTTGTCGCCGACATGCTGCACCTGACGGGGGCCAGCTTTTGGGTTGGCGGCCTGCTGGCCCTGCTGATTGGCCTGCTGCCCACGGTGTACCAACAGCCAGCGCAGGCCAAGAGTCTGTTGCAGGTGGGTTGGCGGCCATTCGGCCGTTTTGCCGCCATGAGCGTGGGGCTGCTGCTCATTACTGGGCTTTACAGCCTGGGCCGTCAGGCCGTCTCACTCGATGCGCTGCTGCTGACACCGTATGGCCAAACAGTGCTGGTGAAAACGGGTTTCATGCTGGCGGCTGGCTTTGTGGGCGGCCTGAATTCGATGCTGCTGCATCCACAAGTGGCGGGGGTGATCGGCCGTTTACTACGCCGCCCTTCGGGTTGGACACCCTTCTCCCTGGCCCGTCTACCCCGCCTCCTGCTGGCAGAAAGCACACTCGGTTTAAGCATCATCCTGCTAACGGGCCTCCTCACGGCCTCGCCTACCGCCCAGGGGCGTGAATTCCAACCAACCGAAATCATCCCCAGCACCCTCAGCCAGACGGTGGCAGACATGTTCGTCACGCTGACCATCAAACCCAATCAACCCGGCCAAAACGTCATCACCGTGCGGGCCGTCAGTCAGCGCAAACCAGCCCCGGCCGAAATTGTGCGGGTCATTGTCCGGCTGAACTACCAGGAACAAGACCTGGGCCTCGTCTCGCTGGATGCCGAAGAGATTGAACCGGGCTACTACCTCATTGGCGGCAACCAACTCAACCTATCTGGGCTGTGGCACATGGATGTGGTGGTGCGGCGGGATGGCCTGGAAGATAGTGTGGCCCAGTTTGACTGGACCGTAGGGTCGGCAGGGGAAACACGTCCTGTCCTGGTTTCTAATTATCCCTGGCAGCCGCTGTTAACCAGTGCCGCCGCTTTCTTCATATTCTTGCTGCTCGCCGGCGTGGCGCTGACCCGACGCAGCCATCGCTCTCCCATCCTTCCCCAATCTTTAGTAAGCTTCACAAATAGCTTCATTGTTCAGCAGGAGATAGGAGACTAGAGACTGGCGACTGGGCCAATCTCTAGTCTCTAGTCTCCACTCCGTTTCGTACCTCATTTCACAGCTAAAAACGAACACTTACTTTCAAACCCCTTCCTGATAAACAGGCAAAAGAGGCTGTCATGAATAGGCGATCTGCCATCATCTTGTTGATTCTGATCCTGGTCGCAGCGGCGATGATTTTTTTACAAGCGAGTCTGCAAAGTGTGAACGCGGGCCTGATGCCTGAAGCGGCAAGTACGACGCCGCGTCCCTCAGCGACGGGATCGGGTACGCCCTTTATACCTGTTGGCGAGGAAAACGGCCGTTTCCCCCTCACCGACCCCGTAGACTGCGCCACATTGCCGCCACCCGTCGTGGGGTTTGAGATTTCTAAGGGGCAAATCCCCCAGGATGTCATGGGGTTCCTCAGTGCCCTTGAAGCCGATGGCTTTAGCGTGGGCACAGTAGACCTAAGCGGCGGGCCGATTCCAGCCTGTGTGGCGGTGCTTTGGATACAAGGGTTGGCGCAAAATAGTTTTCTCACAGCAAACTACAGCGCAAGTGAGGCCGCGCTGCTGCAAAGCTGGGTGGCCAGCGGGCATGGGCTGCTGGCTGGCGGCGACTGGGGGCCATTTAAGGCGAGCACACAAGCCATCTTCCAGGCGTTTGGCTATTTGCAGATGGGCAGCAACACGGGCGTGGTCAGCGACCCCACAGATTCCGATCCCGCCGCCCCGCCTGTGATTACCGATACCTGGGTCATCTATCAGCCTGATAATTTTGCCCCACACCCCCTTTATGCCAATGTGGGCGAGGTTGAATTCTTGCGTAGTTCCTGGCTGGCGGCCACGCCTAGTGCCATTTTGACCACCGACGGTGACGCCAGCCCGGCGCAAGTGCCGGGGATGGCGGCTGGCTCGGTGGGCAATGGCTGTGTCATTTTAACGGCCGATTCCAACTGGCTGTCGCAATATGACAATGCCTATTTGAAGAAGGACAATTTGCTGGCCGGGCGGCAGAGCGTGGCCTGGCTGGTGGATTGTGCCGCCTTGAGTGTGTCGAAAACGGCCGATCCCGATCCCGTCTCGCCCGGTGCCACCCTGCTCTATACCATGACCGTCTCCACCTACGAGGCGGCTCCGCTAACAGGCTTGGTCGTTCGGGATGTGGTGCCGCCGCAAACCAGCTTCGTGGGCGCAACAGCCCCCTACAGCGGGCCAGATGGCAATGGCCTTGTCACCTGGCCGCTCGGTGCGCTCAGCGGCAGCAGCACAACGGTTATCACCATGCTGGTGCAGGTGAATGGCACTGCGCCCCATGGCGCACTCATTACCAACACTGTTGCGGTAGACAGCAATGAGGGGCTGACGGCCACGGCTGCGGCCGTTGTCCATGTTCTCTCTACCGTGCCAACGGCCGTTGCTGGCGGCCCCTACACGGTCAACGAAGGCAGCACGGTCATCCTCAACGGCAGCAGCTCCACCGATCCGCAAAATCTGCCCCTCGTCTACGCCTGGGATTTTGATAACGATGGGCAGTTTGATGACGCGACGGGCGTAACCCCCGCTTTTTCGGCCGCTTTGTTGGATGATGGTGTCTATCCCATTGTCCTGCAAGTTGATAACGGCATATCTATCAGCAGTGACAGCAGCACCGTGACCGTGTTAAACGTTGCCCCGCAGGTGGCTCTGGCTGCGTCTACCTGGAACACGCTGCCGGGCCAACCCATCACCTTCACCGGCACGGTGACAGACCCTGGGGGGCTGGACACGCACAGCAATACCTGGACTTTTGGCGATGCTTCACCCATAAGTAATGGGGCTTTGCTGACCAGCCATGTCTATGTTTCGCCCGGTCAATACACCATTGTCCTCACCGTGACCGATGATGATGGCGGTGTGGGGCAGGACTTTGGTGTGGTGACGATTGAACTTTTAGCGCCAACGGCCGTTGCTGGCGGCCCTTACAGTGTCAACGAGGGCAGCAGCATCCCCCTCGATGGCAGCGGCTCCAGCGACCCCAATGGCTTCCCCCTGAGTTACGCCTGGGATTTTGATGGCGATGGGCTGTTTGACGATGCCATTGGGGCGGCTCCCCTGTATTCAGCCATGAGTTTGGATGACGGCAGTTATCCGGTTGGCCTGCTCGTTTCTAATGGCTTTCTGACGGCTACCGATTTTGTTTCGGTGACGGTGTTGAATGTTGCGCCCGATGTAACGCTGCTGGCTTCTAGTTGGAGTGTGCCATTGGGGCAGGCCATTACCTTTACGGGCAGTTTTACGGACCCTGGTGTGGGGGATACGCATACGGCCGTTTGGGATTTTGGCGACGGCACACCAGCGGCCACAGGGCCGTTTGTGTCCAGCTATGTGTACACGACTCCCGGTGCATACACGGTCACAGTCACCATCAGCGATGATGATGGTGGAGTGGGGCAGGCGGCGGGCCTGGTGCTGGTTGAGGTGTTGGCGCCAACGGCCGTTACCGGCGGCCCCTACAACGTCAACGAGGGCAGCAGCCTCAGCCTCAACGCCAGCGGCTCCAGCGACCCCAACGGGCTGCCCCTGAGTTACGCCTGGGATTTTGATGGTGATGGGCTGTTTGATGATGCGGTTGGCCCCATCCCCACGTTTTCGGCGGCTTTGTTGGATGATGCCGTGCTGCCCATTGGCCTGTTGGTGTCTAATGGCATTTTGAGTGATACGGCGGTAACGGCCGTTACCGTACAAAACGTGGCCCCCCAAGTCACCCTCACCGCCTCAACCTGGCAGATTACTACCGGGCAGGCCATCACCTTTACCGGCCTCTACACCGACCCTGGCGTTTTGGATACGCACAGCGGTATGTGGGATTTTGGTGATGGTTTGTTGTTGGCGGGGCTGCCGCTTCAGGTGCATGTGGAACTGACAAACGGCATGATCACAGTGGCACTGTCTGTGGAGGAGGGGGCGAAGGCCGCAGTGGCTCCGGCCCTGGTGGCAGGGCAGTTGGTGACATTTACCGCCGTGATGAGTGACCCTGGCGTGTTGGATACGCATACGGCCGTTTGGAATTTTGGTGACGGCACAGTACCAACATCCGGCTGGCTGGTTACAACCCACACCTACAGCAGCAGCGGCCCATTCACCGCCAGCATCACCCTCACCGATGATGATGGCGGAGTGGGGTATGATGGGCACACCATTCAGATAACAGCCCCTCCCGTGCCGCCCCAATTTGTCTATCTGCCCTTCGCCGCCCATGATGCTTGTTACCAATCCATCTACACCTCAGATATCATTCTGGCCCTCGATAGGTCGTCTAGCATGGATTTGCCAACGGCGGCCGGGGGCATGAGCAAATATGCTGCGGCTCAGGCCGCCGCCACCGAATTTCTGCACCTGCTGCAATTCCCTGGCGATCAGGCGGGCATCGTTTCCTTTGCCAATGATGCTGTTTTGGAACACCCCCTGAGTGATGATGTGGACAGCCTGATTCAGGCCCTCCATGTTGAGCGCGGCGGCCCCACATGGTTTGATCTGGCGCTGCGTGAAAGTCGTCAAGAGTTGGTTGGCCCGCGTCACATCCCTGGCAACAAGCCAGTCATCATTCTGCTGACAGATGGTGTGCCTAATGGCGCGGATGAGGCGACGGTGTTGGCTGAAGCCGCGCAGGCCAAAGCCCAGGGCATTACCATTTATACCATTGGTCTGGGGGTGGATGTGAACGCGGCTCTGTTACAGGCGATGGCGACGACACCGCAGCATTATTACCCTGCCCCGGCCACCGATGATTTGAACACCATCTATGCCCAAATCGCCCATAGTGTCAACTGCGCCGCCGATTAGGTTGTGCCCATTTTGCTCCGGCTGCCGCCGATATTCGATCTAGGCCGCTGGTTCCGCCGCTGCCACTTATTGCCCTTCGATGTCAATCGTTTCGCTGAAGCCCCAACCGCTGGCACGGCGAATGTTGAACTGGGCTGGCCGAATTTGCAGTAGACGGCTCCATTGGGCTTCTGTTCTGTGCAGGAGGTCCAGGTTGGGCGGGTAGCTGGCGGGGGTGAGGATAACGGCCGTTCCCCGCAACTGCCAATCAGTAGTTGTCACCACCACCTCTGGCTGGCTTTCCAGGTTTAGCAGGTGGTCTGATGTTGCTGGCAGCAGCAGATATAGATGCAGCCCGACAGCTTCACAAGGTAGCTGCGTCGCTTGTAAAGCGGCTGCCCCATAAGTGGAAAGGGTAGCGAATTGGGTTGAGGCCAGAGCCTCAGTCACACGTTGGCGGAGATGGTTTAGCATGAGGCACCTCGTGATGGTTGAAAAAGACAGTTAAGTATGATGCTGCCAGCATACTCCCACTTCTGGGGGGCTGGCATCTAACTTTGGTTACGTTTGAGGTTATGTTGTGTTAGAGGATACCCAATTCGCGGCTGTGAGCGACGGCTTCGGTGCGGCTGTGGGCCTCCAGCTTGCCCAAAATATGATTGATATGGCCCTTGACTGTGCCCAGGCTAATGACCAACTGGTTGGCGATGGTTTGGTTGGAAGCTCCCTCGGCCACCAGATGTAAGATTTCTAGTTCCCGGTCTGTAAGGGGGTCGAGCAGGGCGGGGCTTGTGTTTTCGTCCATTTGTGCCAGAAGATGGGCGACATAAGGGGGCCGGGGGCTGATTTGTTGCAGCAGGCAGCGTAACGGCCGTCCTTCATTCACAAACAGCCGGCAAAACTGCTCTGGTTCAGCCAGGGTCAAGGCACGCTGGAGACAAACCAGGGCGCGATCTGGCTGTTGGTCTTGGGCCAGGGCCAATGCTTGCAAGAGGCAGATTTCCATTATGGAGCCATCCCGACCCGCCAACTCAGCCGAAGGCAGCAGCCGTGCCAAAAGTGTCTGTGCTGCCTCCGTCTGCCTTTCGGCCAGGTAGAGGCGCACCAGCGAAAGTAGCCCCATTTCATGGCGAAAGTCGGGTGCTGTATCGCGCATGATTCCCTGATTCTCTAGCTGCCAGTGGGCTTCTGGCAGTTGGCCTTCGGCCAGATACAAGCGGGCCGTGATGGCGGCAACTGTTTTTTGTTCGGGGATGAGGTGGTGGCTGTGGGTGAGGTGAACGGCCGTATCCAGATAATGCTGCATTTCTGCCGCATCCCCCCGCACCTGAGCCAAGCGGGCTAAGGTTACGTAGGCTTGCAAAGCGACACGCGGCTGTCCGCCCGGCCAGATTTGGGGCAGTGCCGTCGTTAAAAGCTGTTCGGCCTGGGCCAGATCATTGCGTTCATAGGCCAGCATCCCCCAGCCAACAGCGGCATTGGCTGTCAGTGCCAGCCAATTACCTTTATCCCGCTCGGCCAGCAGTTCCAGGCGGCGCAAGCAGGCGGCTGCGTCGTGCAAACAGCCTTGCGCCCAACTGGCTTCCGACTGATGCCACCAGGCCGCAAAAGCGAGGTATAAATCATCCGATAGTTCACAAGCCTGAACTGTCTGGTGCAGCGTGGTGATGGCCGCCTGGGCCTGCCCTTCAGCTAACTGTGCCAGCCCCAAGCCCATTAATGATACCTGCTGCCAGTGGACATCTTCGGCGGGCAAATCGGTCAAAGCCGATTCTATCCAGGTGATGGCGGTGGCGGCGTCTTGGTGCAGCGCGACCATAGCCCCCTGAATGGAGGCCCAACGGCCGCGATGTTGGCGTGTTATTGGCTCATCAGCGGGCAGAATGGCTAACTGCTGCTCGACCAGATGAAGCCGGTGGCTGGCTTCTGCCCAACGGTCATGGAGGAGGAGGAGCCAGGCGTGGAGCAGGCAGAGGGACGGCCGTTCGGTCAAGACTGCTTCGGGTAAGGCATTGAGCCAGTTCAAGAGGATGCACAGGTGTCCCTGTGTCCAGAAGCAGTTGGCGGTTGTTTCGATCAGATCGGCGGCGAAGTTGATGTCTTGTGCGGCCAGGGCGTGGCGAATGGCTTGTTCGGAACGGCCGTTAGCCGCATACCAATGGCTGGCACGACGGTGCAACTGGGGGATAAGTTCTGGTTTTATTTCTTGCAAGCGTGCCTGGAGTGCCTCGGCAAAAAGGGCATGGTAGCGGAACCATTTATTGACTGTATCCAACGGCACCAGAAAGAGGTTGTTGGTCGCCAGGTATTCCAAAATGGCTTGAGAGTGGCGAGTGGAGTGGGGCAGATCGCCCCACTCCCAACTTCCTACTTCCCAGGTATCTAGTCCCGTCACCGCATCACACAAGGGAGCTGTTAAGCGAGCTACAAAGGCTGTTTGCAGTAGAAATTGTTGGATGAAGGGCGGCTGGCGTTGCAGGACTTCTTCAACCAGATAGGTGAAGATGTGGCGATGGGTGCCGCCAAAGTTGGTGACAAATTCAGTGACGGCGGCTGTGTCTAGGTCGCGCAATGATAAGGCTGCTAACTGCAGCCCGGCGACCCACCCTTCGGTGCGTTGGCTGAGTAGGTTGGTGGTGGCTTCTGAGAGGGAATGACCGAGGGCTTGCTGCAAAAATTGGATGGTCTCATCTGGCGTGAAGCGTAAATTGGCGGCTCGGACTTCGTTTAGCTCATTGTTTACTCGCCAACGAGCCAGATTGAGAGGCGGGTCGCTGCGGCTGGCGATTATGAGGTGCAACTGCGGGGGCAGATGGTCTAGTAGAAAAGCCAAGGCGGTATGAATGGCTGGATTGCTGATGAGATGATAATCATCGAGAACGAGTCCTACTTTGTCTTCTACCCGGCTGAGGGCGGCGATGAGCAGGGTGAGGCTGGTTTCGGGGGGGACGGTTTTGGTGGCTTGGAGGCGGGGCAGGACGGAGGGGGTGAGGGTGGGAACGGCCGTTTGCAAAGCCGCCGCCAAGTAAGTCAAAAAACGTGACAAATCATTATCGCCCTCATCCAAAGATAACCAGGCAAATTTGGACAAACGCAACCCGTCCGTTGCCAATTGCGATGCCCGAATCCATTCGGCCAACAAGGTGGTTTTGCCAAACCCGGCCGGAGCAGAAATAAGCGTTAACTTTCCGACCAGGCCGCGATTTAAGCGCGTCAGAAGGCGGGGACGGCTGACGTAACCACAGCGCAGTTGGGGCTGGTATAGTTTGGTGGGTAATAGATGCTCCATCACAAAATCTCGTCCGCTCATGACAATTAGGAACCGTTCGTAAATAAGTTAGCGGTTTCAGATTGGGCCAATCTCCACTAAGTTGATTTTGAACATTCCCTTAGCTAACCCGGTATCGTGCCAGGCATGAAGCTAATTTAACGAAGAGACCTTGCCTGCCTCAATTCACTCTTTGGCTCCAGGTTTATAGGTGAACTTATATAAGGCGAAGGCAATGAGCAAAATAATGGCTAAGGCTGCCGAGATGCGTGGGTCAAGCATAGCTGAAAACAAGACCAACAAGGCAGCAAGAATACTCAAAGTACCTTCATAACGTTCGTTCATCATTTACCTCCTGAAACTAGAAAACTTCACTTGTCAACGAAATAGGGTCGGGTGATGCCAGGATAAAATAAAGACCTGCAGCCAGGCCACAGAGCAGTGTAACATGCCTCTGAACCCGATAATGAGTGTAGAAAGTCATTGTCAGATGATGATATTCTTCCAAGTTATTTCGTTGTAATAGGCTTGGTTGGGGTGAAGGCTGGCTTGGCAGCACTCTGCTTAAAGTTATTTGTAGACGATTCCTCAGTTGTCATCCGAGACATCACTCAGGGCCTTCATGACTTCTACGAAACGACGGCTGTTGGTACGCCGGGAATGGCGAATGTAGAGGCCACCGGCAACGGCTCCTATGATGCCGCCGATGAGATTACCAATTAAATCGAGCATGGTATCGTCCAGGGGATCGAGTGTGGGGGAGCCTTGCTGCTTCTGGATGGTGTCTATATGCCCATAGAGAAGTTGGTCGGACCCATATTCAGCAATCTCCCACAAAGCCCCTATGCCCAGAGTCATCAGGAGGATGACCCACACCACTGCCACGGGTGAGGCATGTAAACGGCCGGTAAAATAAAGAGCGTAAGCGACCATAAACCCAATGAAACTCACCAGAACAGAGTTGCCATAGTGCAGCAGCTTATCGTAATGGCTAAAGCTGTTATAAAAATCTAAGGCCAGCCCCAGAGTTAGATGCACTACCAGGATAATGCTGAGCAAAATTTCAATTTCTACCGGAAAAGGGTGGCGATTATCTCGGCTGAGGTAGGCGGGTAGGGAGACGAGGGCGGTGGCTAGTAATGCGCCCAGCCCAAATATGATGTCGCCTTGCCAAAATTGCCCGACGGCGGTGAGAAGGATGACCACTTTTAAGGCTCTGGCTAGATAGATTTCCCAAAGGGGAACGGATTCATGGGCTTGTGCGGATTGTTTCATTCGTTATGTTTCTCCCGGCCATGCAGTGTAATAACTGTGATCTCTGGCGGGCAGTTGATGCGCAGGCGTACCATGTGGGTGCCCAGGCCGCGGGTTGTATACAAGGTCATGCCCTGGACATCGTAACGGCCGATTGGATATTTCTTGAAGTAAGGGCCGCGCACCAACGGGCCACGCAGGGGCAAGACGATTTGTGAGCCATGGGAGTGACCGGAAAGCTGCAAACTAAAACGGCCGCTGGCCGCACTGACATCAGCAAAATCAGGCTCATGGGCCAAGAGAACAGCGGCCCCTGGTTCCGTCAACTTATTCAAAACCCCTGGTAAATGGTCTGCACCTACCAAAACATCATCTACGCCAGCAATGTGCAAATTGGCCGTCCGGCGGCGTAAGGTGTGTACCGTATTGCTTAAGTCAATGACATCACTGGCGTGCAGCAGGCGGCGCACGGCCGCTGCCCCCAGCCAATGATCATGGTTGCCCAACACTGCCACTGTGGCATCTCGTGGCGCAAGTTGGCGCAAGGAAGCAACCATAGCACCCGCCACTTCATCCAAAAGATAAGAGACAAAATCCCCCGTAATGGCTATCAAGTCTGGCTTCTGGTCGTTGACCAGATCCACCACACCGGCCAGCCGTTCGGGGGTAATCCAATGCCCCATGTGAATGTCGCTCACATGCACCAGACGATAGCCTTCAAAGTCACTGTCCAAATGGGGCACAAAGACCTCATGAAAGGTAATGTCGAAGTCCGCAGGGTCAAAATGATGGCGGCCAATGCCCCGCATGAAGGTGGCCACGGCCCCTTGCAGGCGACCACGCACTTTTACTTGTAAACGGCCGTATCTTGTTCGAGTTAGTTCTGTCATATCTAATAAATACCCGTTTACAATCATAGAAGCTATCAGGCCAAATCGTCGTCCTTTTAATACTCCTACTAGATTAGCCGTTAGCGCGGCCCAGCCGGTTTGTCGCCAATGCGCTCATGGGTGAAGTAAAGTTGGGTATCCCCTGCGCGGCGGCTCATAAGCCTCTTTCAAGGGCCATCGTCCACCCCAAGCGTGTTTTGTCGCATAGTCATTAACTCTGTTGCCCTGCAAAGCATCACCAGCTTCATTGGTCAGGCAGTGGTCGTCCCACATAACACGCTATTTAATCTGGCGCAGTTGGCGTTGGCACGGCAACACTATGGCCCAGGGGTGCTGCTTGGCGAGGGCGAACTGGTGGCTGAGGGGGTGGGGAGGGATGCTGGCGTACTGGTGCCAACTGGCGTGCTGGTGGCCGTCGGTGTTATCTGCCAGATAGTCGCTGTTGCTGTGGGCAGCGGGGTGTTGCTGGGCAGGGGCGAACTGGTGGCTGTAGCTGTCGGTGCTGGGGTGTTCGTGGCCGTTGGCGTGTTGGTGGGGGCAGGGGTTGGCGAAGGCACGACTTGCCAGGAATCTGTGGAGTGGCACCGGGAGCACTGCCCACGTGAATGATCGCTCGGACGCGAGTGACAGGCTTTACAATCTGTATATCCGGTGTGATCAAATACCACGTTAACCCAATCCGCTGTATTATGGCAGTTTGAGCATTGGCCGGGCCAGTGGCCCGCCGGGGGAGTGTGGCAAGAGATACAGTCGGCTCCCACATTGTGATTGATGATCTCAGCCTGCCAATCGGCCGTTGTATGGCAGTCTGAACATTGCCCGGCCCAATGCCCTGTGGGGGCTGTGTGGCAGCTTTGGCAATCCGTATAACCAAGATGGCTAAACGTGGTTTGGTTCCAGTCTGTGGTGTTGTGGCAGTTGCTGCATTGGCCCGGCCAATGAGTTGCCGGTTCCTGCTCTGCATGGCAGGCTACACAGTCAGTCAGGCCACTGTGATTAAAGTGAACGTCACTCCAGACGATGGTGTTATGGCAGGCCGAACATTGCCCCGCATAATGACCAGCAGGGGCTTCACCCGCATGGCAGTTGAGACAATCCACCAGACCCGTGTGATTGAAGTTAACGTTATCCCAGGTTTTGGTGTTATGGCAGGCCGAACATTGCCCCGCATAATGACCGTCCGGGGCTTCATCGTCATGGCAGCGTAGACAGTTGTTTAACCCGGCATGGGTAAACCCGACGCTGCTCCAACTATAGGTGTTGTGGCAGTTGGTACACGACCCTTCATAATGTTGGGCTGGTGTCCAGTGGCAGTTCTGGCAGTCGTTAGCCAGAATGTGATCAAAAGTGGCATCTTGCCATGTCTGGGTTGTGTGGCAGCTTTGGCAAAGTTCACCATAATGATTGACAGGGGATGCTGCACTGTGACAGCTTAAACAGTCTGAAACCTCAAAATGCGTGTAAGCAGTCAGGTGCCAATCTGCGGTGCCGTGACACAAGGCACATTCGTTGGTGTAATGGGGCGCGGTTATCTCATCCGCGTGGCACTGTTGGCAGTTGGTATAACCCGTGTGGTCAAACCAGGCGGGCAGCCAGTCGGTGGTGCTGTGGCAGGCGGAACATTGCCCGGCATAATGGCCCATAGGCATCCCCTCTGGCGCGTCCTCGCGTGAATGACAGGCGAGACAATCGGGGTAGTCTGTATGATCAAACTGTACGACATTCCAATCTACAGTATCCAGATGGCAGCGGGTGCATAAGCCTTCATAATGGTCTTTAGGGGTCTCGCGTAAATGGCAAGATTCACATTCTACTGCCATCAGGTGATCGTAAGTCCATTCGCTCCAGAGCAGGGTGTCGCTGTGACAGTCGGTGCAGAGTCCTGGGTAATGTTCGGGGGGAGTTTCTGGCAGGTGGCATGATTCACATTCAATGACCCCCTTGTGATCAAATTGAATGGGGGTCCAATCTACCACGTTGTGGCAAGCTGTACACTCTCCCGAAAAGTGGAGGGGGTAAAGTGTATCGGCCGAAGGTTGGTGGCACAGTTCGCAGGCGGGGCCAGCTCCCGCAAATGGGCTGTCTATATGGCATTCTTCACAGGCGACCCGGGCATGGGCATCTATGAGGGGCAGGGTGTTGTGGGTCATGGACGGCTGGGTGTGGCATGTTTCGCAGGCTGTTTCTGTTTCGGCATAGAAGCCACTTGCGTGGCACGCCTCACAGGCTACATCTTCATGTTCTTTAACGAGCGGCATGGTTGTGTGGGCCACATCTATTCCCAGAAAAGACACAACTTCTGCTTCGATGTTGACAGCAAAGGCATCCGCCTCAGTGGGAGGGGTTTCGGCCGTTATGAAAAGGGCAATTTTGTCTAACAAGGCCCATCCCTGGGCATCCACTGACTCGGCCAGCAGGGTTTCTAGTTTTGCTTGCGAATCGCTGAGAATTAGGCGCAAACGGGCCAAATAGTTTGGCTGCGAAGTGCGGGGGGTCATGGCGATGCAATGTAATGTTTGATTGATGGCCTGATCAACGGCCGTTACCGCCACATGAACCTGTTGTGGATTTTGCGCACACGCTAAAGCTGTTAGGCGGCGTTGGGTAATTTCCAGAGCCAGTTCCGTTTGGGCGGCAGGGCTGCTCGGAATCTGTAGATACCAATTTTCTGCCGCTAACTGCCAGCCATAAAGCGAATCTCCTGGCTCATAGGGGTGAATCTCTGCCAGAGCCAACAGGCCACCGGCTGACAACAGCAGGCCAAGATTGGTGAGAAGGAAAAAAACCACAATTTTTTTCATCGTTTCACGCCCTGTTGACCGTAGGGGCTGTCTAACCAGTCGTTCTCCTTGCCAGTGGGGTGGCAGGCTCCACAGTTGGTCAAATCGGCAGCCTCGACGGTGGTATGCAGTGGCGGCATCTCTGCCGGCTGGTGGTCATGACAACCGTAACAAGTGTGCTGGGTGTAGGTCTCCGTGTGGCACGTCTGGCAGGCAATCGTACCACCGCCGCCGTGTTCCAGAGAAAAGACATGCCGCACCAGCAGCGCGGGTGTCCAGGCGGACATGGTGTGGCAGCGGGCACAATCCAGACCAAACCGCTCGGCATGAACCGCTGGCTCTTCGTGGCAGGCGGCGCAATGGTGAGGGTCTGTTTCCACGCCAGATTGTACCCATAAGGTCTCGGCTGTGGTCGTTGGCGGAGTGGAAAAGGTTAGATGAAGGGCCGCTGCCTGTTCTGCCACGTTTTGCCAGTCGGCGGCACGGATGAAGGCCACCAGGGCTTCGACCTGATAGTCATTAAGTATGCCGCCATCTTCTAGATGCCAAATGCTCATGGCCGTACCATGTGGTGAGTGACCAATGCGATAGTAAAGAAAATTAAAATCGGCCGTTGCCAAACTAGGCGTGTTAAGGGGTGGATTGGCCCCCAGCCCTTGTCCGGCTGGCCCATGACAAGCCGCACAATTTTCCAGATACAGCTCACCCGCATCCAGCACAAGCTGGCGCTGCCAACTGGCCTGAGCCAGCGTCAGACGCTGCTGTTCTTGAAGGCCATAAATAGGCAGGGCAACAACCAGGAGGAGAAGGGAAAGGAAGGTCAAGAAGGTGTATCTGTTCATGGTTCAGGCATAAATTAGCTGCGTGGGATTAAACTGCTCGCGCTGTTGGGGCTGCGACATATCTACCATCACCCGGTCTTCATCAATGCTGATGGCAAATGTATCCAGAGGGCGCGGTACTGGCGGCCCCTGGCAGTCGCCATAGAAATCGAAATCGGCCGAATGGCAGGGGCAGTGGAAGCCATTGCCGCCTGGCTGCCAATTGACGGTGCAGCCAAGATGGGGGCAGCGGCGGTAGACGGCCAGGAATCCGCCCGCGGCATCACGGATGAGGAAAAAGGCACTTTTTTTGAACTCCGTAACGGAACCAGGGGGAAAATCTTCTACGGAACCAGCTACCATCTTGCCGCCGACTCTTTCTTCCTGGCCCCGCGCTTGTAAAAAGAGCCAGGATGCCGCGCCTATTTCCAGGGCAGCGATGGCGCTGAGTGCACCCAGCCCTAATTTGATGAAATCACGGCGGGATATTTCTCGGGTTAAGCTGCGTTCAGTGCAGCCACAATCTTGGGCAGATGATGTTGTTAGGTTTTGTTTTCTAATTGCTTCCATGTTGACCCAACCTCCTCTAGAAGGGCAGCACCAAGGCCATGTTGGGGCCACGACAGAAAATGCCAACGGCCGTTAACACCACCAGACTGGTCATGACAAAGGTAAAAAGCCCAACCAGCCCTTCACTATGATTGGCCTTCAACAAAAGGCGCGTCACAAAATAGATGACGACCAAACCAGCCAGCGTCAGCAGCAGCGGAATCGCTTCTGCGGTGACGATGGTCGGCCAGGCGGGCAGCCATGCTGGCAGGTTCAGCCAATATTCATCGGCTGCGATGAGCAGCGGCGGCAGACTTAGGCCCAAAAGCAAACCGGCCAGGGCAGCCCGCCGCCCCGTGTGGGATTGGAAATAGTGACCGATGGTTTCTTCCTGCCGATCCCAATAAGGCAGCAGGCCCAAGGCGGCACTGACGACGGCGATGAGGGCCATTAAGGCTCGCGGCGGCAGGTGCAGCAGCAGCTCTTGTAAGCCTAAAAAGTACCAGGCGGCTTTGGCCGGGTTGGGTGATTGCAGGGGATTGGCTAGCTCTTCTAAGGGCGCGGGAATGAACATGGCCCAGAGGGTAACGGCCGTTATCACCACCACCGCCACTGCCATTTCTCGCTGCACCAAATGGGGAATGGTCGTTAATTTTTGGACGGTAGTCTCTGGTGGGGGAGTGGGCTGTGAAATCCCGCCATCCTTGCGGATGCGCCAAAAGTGATAAGACAACAAAATAGCCAACAATACCGGCAAAACGGCCACATGGATGGCATAGAAGTTGCTCAGTGTGGCCTGCCCCACCTCTGGCCCACCGCGCAGAAAGGCAACGGCCGTTACCCCCACCAACGGAATATAGTCCAACAGGCTCGTACCCACCGTCGCTGCCCAATATGCCAGCTGATCCCAGGGCAAAAGATAGCCCGTAAAATTAAAAACCAACACCAGCACCAGGAGAAAAAGCCCCACAACCCAATTGACAGCTCGCCCCTGTTTATACCCACCCGTAAAAAACACACGCAGCAGGTGCAGAAAAGCCACGACTACCAGAAAGTTGCCCGACCAGTGGTGAATGCTTCGTATCAACGCCCCAAAAAGCACCTGCGCCTCCAGCGCCTGAATGCTCAAATAGGCCCGATCCACCGTTGGCTCATAACGAAAGACCAGCAAAACACCCGTCACCACCAGCATCACCGTTAACAGTGCCGCGATGCCCCCCAGCCCCCAGGTATAGGTAAAACGGAGAGCCGCTGCTGGCACCCGGGTTGGATGCAGATGAAGAATGATGTTATTGGCCGCAGCCCGCATAGATTGCCTGTCGCGGAGCCGCTGAATAGCTTGCCCGTTCATGCCATGCCTCCTGGCTGTGTACTCCCTTGTTAAGACTGCAAAACAGGCTGGGCAGCAAACCAATTGACCGCCCAGCCTGAATTTCTACCCAAGTTACTGGTTAGTTCTTGTGAATGGCTGGCAGCCACACCTGATAAAGCGGGTCAGCCACCAGAAAAGTAATCGTCATGGCTACTGACCAATTACCCTCATTATCCTGTACCTTATAGGAGAGGGTGTGCATTCCCAGGGTGAGCGAATCCGCCGGAATGGTAAGTTCCTTGTCGGTACTCAATACACCATCTATATCGGAACTCCACTCGTAAGCGACAATGCCTTCACCCAATTGATCGTAGTCCTGTCCTGTTCCCACAAAACGCAAGTCACCAGAAGCGGGGCTGGCCGCCACATGGCTGCGCCAAAGGACGACGGCTCGCGGCATGAGATCAATGTTATCGTTAAACCAGACACGTCGGAACCAGATATCTGCATTCTCAACAACTTCCGGCTCCGGCTCTTGCCATTGGTTCCAATCGGCATACATGTAGGTGCCGCCAGGATTCGCCCAAAGGGCAGCTTCACCAGAAAGATCGTCGGCTCGGTTCTCCAGCCAATCCCACCGCATCTCCGTTTCGCCTGTGTTGGTGTTGTACCATTCCAACTCGAAGTAATCATCACCCCAGTTGGTGGCCCGGCTGTAGAAGAGGTCGAGCGGCACGGCTTCACCTTCAGCCACCGTTGTGTTATCACCAGTTTCATAGACGATGAAGAATTTTGAGGGGTCTCGTTCGTCATCGGCATAAAGATAGCCGCCGGTGTCGGTCAGGATTTCCACTTTCCTTGGCCCACCGGTGGGTGTGTAACGCGGGTCAAGAATGGTGATCTTGTTGCCCACCAGTTGGGAAACGTTACGCGCCTGTTCAAACACACCAGGGCCATAGGTGGTGCAAACCTGGGTAACAGCATTGCCCTGCCCGTAGTTCTCGCAGGTTTCGGTGCCAATGCCGCCCAGAGAGGCTGGCGTGGTAGTCCAGGTGAGGCCGCCGTCGAAGGAGCGGCGGATGTAGAGGTTGTAATGGTCGTTGCCTACCGAATTGGCCTTCCAGTTCGGTGCCCAGGCATACATGAGCATCACAAAGTCGCCGTCAATAAAGCCGCGATGGCCCTTAGCCACGTCGTAGGGGTTCTCCCAGGGCTGGTCGTCCAGGTTGTCTACATCCTGAGACCACTCCACCACTTTGGGGTAGGTCTCGCCGCCATCCCAGGGGAATTGATCGGCGCAAGTTTGGCCGCTGCTGCCGTTATCACACAGATCAATATTTGTTGCTGAGACGTTTGTGGGCGGGTCTAAACAAAGCCCATTCACGTAGTTCGGGTTAGAGCCGTCGGCATAGACCCAGTTGCTGCAAACCATATTCTCGAAGGCGTAGGGGTTATCTACGGTGGAGTCGAAGCCAGCGGGCAGAACAAAGCGGCGGACGAGTATGTCGGCCGGGCCACCCTGGTTGATAATCCCCTGCTTGAAGATTGCCAGCAGTGTTGTGCCGGATGTTCCGGCTTTGTCCCAGGGTTGGGCCATGACGCTGAAGCGGCGGGCGATTTCTGTTTCATAAAACTCGTTGCCCCACTCATCCGTCAGGATGTCGTAAAAAGTGCCGGTTGTCCGGTCAATCGCTGGTTGGTCGAGCATACTGCCTTGAGCGCCGATGTCTGGGTTGAACATGTCAAAGCTGTGGTACCAGACATCCTTGCCAATATCAATGGGTTCCACATCGCCAGACCCCTCGCCGAGGGCTTTGGTTTCTTCATAGGCCATAATTACCCAGGCACTGGTTGTGCCATCTGCTTTTGTGTAGGGCTGCAAGGAGAGCCGGGTACGGGAGGCACCAGTACGGCCGGTTAGAATACGGCCGTCTTCTGTCTGACAAATAGAAAGGGTCGTGCCACCGGGGTTGGTCCACTGCACCGTATCCGCGCAAAGATCGGCACTTCCAGGCGGAAGACTGACCTCGCCTGTCTCAAAGTCGGTATAGCAGTAGGCGTTGAGCAGTTCACCATCATCATCGTATTGCGGTGTTCCCTTGCAGATATTGTTGTCGGTGAGGCGCAGGGGCATGGACATGGGCATTTCTACTTTAGGCATAACATCTGGATCGAGCGGATCGATCACATAGTTGTCGAAGTCGTCCCAACTGATGAAGCTGTACCACATGTCGGTTTTTTGATTGACAATAGCCCCACTCCAGCCTTCTCCAGGGCCAAGGCCCTGGCCGGGGCGCAGCCCTTCGGGGTCTTCTTGCCAGACAATGACAAAACCCGCCTCCGAAACGCCGTCTACGGCAACCACGTTGGCATCACGGCGGCCAGAGGTCAGCCGTTCCGCTTTGCGCCAGAGCATGTCATACGTGCCGTCATCCTGAAGTTCCAGTGTACCGCGTGCGGTCCAGACACAACTGTAGGGAATTTCACCCACTTCGGGGTGTCCCTGAAGGGTATAGTCCACAGACCCTTGTGAACCGGCTACGCTGAAGAGGTCTTCATAAATTGGCTCACCATCTTCATCTACCCAGGTGTAAGCGGGCATACCACCGTCGCAATATTTACTCAGCCAGACGGCCAGCACCATATTGTCAACGGTCACATGCTCCATGTAATGAACATCGCCAGGGTAGGGACGGCCGTCTGCCAGGTTGAAGGAGGAGAGATCGGCCGATCGGGAAAGATTGGTTTCTTTCCAGGTCGTGCCATCATCCAGGGAGATAGCCGCAAAAGCATCACGTGACCCGAAACTGGCCCCGCCTGTAATGGCAAACGCGCTCCCTTCGGGGGCCGCAGCCAGGGGGTCTTCAATGCCGTCAATGTAGATGGCGACTAAGGGCTTGGCATCGTCTCTGGTTTCCACTAAATTGCCGTCGGCATCATAGTAGTCTATGGGGGCTATAGTGCCGTCGGCTGCTTGTGCTGGAACGTAAAAAGGCATCATGCTGATGCCCGCCTCTTCTGTTTCGGTGTCTGGTGTGCGCGAGATGTTGCGGCGGAACATGGTTCCGTCATCGGCGGCAGCCAGGCTCGTCAGAATGAGGACGAGTAACAAAACAACAACAGTATACAGTTTGCGATTCATTGTTAAACCTCCGGTTCCGTGCCGGGGTAACCGGGTGGGTATGGGCCGAAACTGGAAACGATTAACGGCCGTTCCCCACCAAAGCGGCTCCCTAACAGCTTAAACGGACAGCAGGCCCTTTGGCCTGGTATGATAATATTGTTGTGTCTTCCGTAGTTATGAGCTTAACAGCTAACGCTCAACCAACCCTCAACGACCATCACTCAACTTCGTTGAGTCCACCTTCACGGATTCGCACTGACAACAAGGGGCAAAAAAGTTGAGGTGACAGTCGGGCCAGACGTGCCATAATAGCCCATAACCCGGCCCACAATGATATGGTTAAGGCGGTATTGAGGTGCGCCAGCAATCAGATCGCTGAAAGCATCGCCGTTCACATTACCTGCTGTTCCCACTGTGTAACCAAACCAGGTTTCAGCCTTGTCACCTTCCGCTGACCACGCAAACCAGTGGCTCAAGCCATTGGCCGAGCCACTATAGAGAAAAACGGCCCCCTCTTGCGACTGGTCGCCGCTGTAAAGTGGGGAGCCAACAACGACATCGCCAAACCCGTCGCCATTCACATCACCGGCACTGCCCACCGATGTGCCAAAGCTGGCTGCTGCTTGCCCCCCGGTGAGGCGGCGGCTGGGGGTTGGGCTGAGACCAACGGCCGTTCCGCTGAACAGAAAAGCCGCTCCTTCATTCGACCATGCGTCGCTGTAGCGCGGCGCACCCACGATCAGTTCGCCAAACCCATCGCCATTCACATCGCCAGCCCCAGCCACCGCACTGCCAAAACCCGCTTCTGCCTGGCCGCCCTGCGCCTGCCAATGGGGCACATCGCCTAAACCAGTCGGTGAACCTCTAAAAACAAAAGCCGCGCCTTCATTGGCCGCCACATCGTCATAATAAGGCGCACCCACCACGATGTCATCACAGCCATCGTCGTCCACATCTCCCGCTGAGGCGACAGCCGTGCCCAATTGGGCATCTTCTTGCCCACCCAGAACCGTCCACCCCGGCAGCAGGGCCAGACCGGATTCTGAACCATAGTAGAGGTAGGCGGCCCCTCCATTTGTTTTGCCCGTGTCGGCATAGCGGGCACCAACTATCACGTCGTCATATTCATCCCCGTTCACATCTCCGGCCGAGGCCACCGAGAACCCAAATTCGGCCTCTTTTTCCTCACCGATGAGCAGCGTATCGGCCGTTACACTCAAACCGCCCGCGGCACCCAGGAATACGAAGACGGCCCCCACTTTGGCCTGACCATCGTTGTAAGCGTGTGCGCCTATCAAGACATCATCGAAGCCGTCATGGTTAATATCCCCGGCGGAGGCCACTGCACTGCCGAAGCGGGCCCCAGTCTGGCCGCCGCCAACGTGCCAATCGGGCAGAGAACTGATGCCCCCGGCAGAGCCATAAAAAACAAAGGCGGCTCCCTCTCGATAGGTGCCTGCGTCATAGCGTGGTGCGCCCACAATTACATCGTCATACCCATCTCCGTTAACATCACCAGCCGAGGCCGCCGCCAGACCAAATTCTGAGCCTTGTTGGTCACTTTCTGCTACCCAGCTTTCTGGCAAATGGAGAGTGGATAGCTGCTGGGAGGAGGCGGAAGAAGGCGTGTGGGATTGGCTGACGGCCGTTGGGGCCGCTATGATAAGGATAAGCAGCGCTAGAGGGGGCAGGCGAGAACCATTGTGTCTACATTTCTGCTTAAACAGTTTTGTACCCTCCTTTTCCTGGCTCAAAACTGTCGGCGAAAGACGGCAGGTGAGCGACGGTGGCATCTAATTTGGCTTTGAGGCAGTTTACCAGCCATTGACTATAAACCAGGCTTCCCCGCGGCTCATCGGCCGTTTGCAGGAGGCGATATAACAAGCGGCGGATGTTTATACAGTCGGGGTCACTGTCCAGAGCCAGACAATAATACCAAAGGGCTTCATGGGGCCGTCCGAGCTTCTCGAAGAGCAAGCCCACTTCTTCTAAGGCTTCCAGGTAAAGTTGGTGTAATCGTGCCCGCTCTTGGTGCAAACAATCGGCCGTTTCCGGCAAATGGATGACAAAAGGCCCGCGATAGAGGCGCAGGGCCTGCCGATACCGGCTAACTGCCTCCACCGTGTCTGTCTCTAACCTGGCCCGACACACATCTAACTCAAATGCTTCAATATCAAGCCAGCAGAGGGAGCTGCTGGTTAGACACAAGCCGGACTCGTCCTGCACGATGTAGGATGACTGCGAGGGTGGTAAATGCGGCTCCAGGCAGAGGCACAAGCTGTTAACTGTTGACTTAAACTTCTCTTGCCTTTTTTGTGGGACATCATTGGGCCAAAGCTGAAACTGCAATTCTGGTTTACTCACAACGCAGCCACGCTGCGCCGCCAGAACAGCCAACAAGGTTTGAACTGCAATCTGCTGCCAGTTACGGCCGTTTACAGCAGAACCATCGGGCCGCCAAACATAGAGCGGCCCCAATAAATGAAGGCACAGCTTATCGCCCGGACACATCTGGGCCGCTAATTGTCGGCAAAACAAAACCAGAACCGTCTCTTCATCTGCTGTTGCGTCCCCTGAAAATGTGGCCACACTTACCTCAAGCAAGATATGTTCACCTGTCTGTGTGCGGGCATCTAGCTCAAAGGGGGGGATGGGTTGTCCGTGAAGTGCCTGCCGAATGAGTGGGCAGTCAGGGCGGCACAGCAATGCCTCTTGTGGCGAAAAGGCTTCAAAGAATTGCCAACAAGGTTTGCCCAGAACAGTTTCTGCCTCATAACCCAAAATCTCCCTAGCCGCCTCATTCCAGAAAACAATACATTGATGGGTATCAATTGCCAGGATACCGTCACCAGCTCCCACCAGAGGCCGCAATCTTTGATCCATTTTATGTACCTCCAAGACTACAACAGATGGGGAAAGAAACGGATGATGCTCTGAAAAAATCCGTTTATTCCGAATCCGTTGTAGTCTCCAGAGTGACCGAATTATTTGCTTAAACTCCAACAAGATTGACCTAATCTCCCGTAAGTTCTATCAGCGTAGATGACGACCCTCAACCAATCCTGAACAGGGGGTTGAAGCAGATCACACACCACAATCATGATGTCTGGCTACGTGATCTGTATCTTTCTCATTCGTCTGGCGGTAAAAATGGGGAAGAAGTGGAGTCAAGGCTCGCGCAGGAGTTCCTGGTAGAGAAGGCGGGTTTCCTGACTGGGTTTAACCCCTAAATCGTTTTGGAGAACGGCCGTTAGCCGCTGACACTGTTTGATGGCCCCCGCTTTATCCCCCATTTGCACCAAGAGATACATAAGCTTCCGCGTAGCTGTCTCCCGCCAGGGAGCAATAGTCACAGCCTGCCAATAACTCTCTCTGGCCGCCTCAGTCAACCCTTGCTGTTCATAAATAGCCCCCAACTCCTCTAAGGCCGCCAGATACAACTCCTGGTAATGGTGCTGCTCCGCCGGAGACCAGATAGACGTGATCGTCAGATCGGCCAGATATTCGCCCCGGTAAAGAGACAAGGCTTGCTTGTAAGCCGATATGGCTTGTTCCATATCACTCTCCGCCCGTGCCCGACGAATTCCTCCTAGAAAAGCCTTCGTATCCAGCCAATGCACCCCTGCACCACCCAGCCAATATTGCCCCCCTTCGTAAAACACATAGCGTGAATGATTGGCCGAGGCCAACTCCGGTTCCAGACTGTGGCGCAAGTTATAAACGGTGGTATTCAAATTGCGCAGAGCGGCATCATACGTGAGTTCAGGCCAGAAAAGTTCCAACAAAGTCTCCCGCTCCACCGGCTGGCGTTCTTGCAAGGCCAGATGAGCCAATAAAGCCCGCACTTTCACCCGCTTCCACAGCGATCCTTCCACCATAGACCCATCAGCCCGCTCCACCTGCACTGGCCCCAGCAGATAAATGCGCAGCATACCGGGCCAAACTGGCTGATCTCGGAGGGGGCGAAAAAGGTGTATGAGGCCACAAGGTTCACCAATCCCTTCATTCACAAGGGCAATAGTGCTGAGATTAATCAAGATGGTGTGACCATTGCGGTGGCGCACACACAAATCAAAATGGTGTACTGGCCCCCCCTGCGTAGTTCGGGTGATAATTGGCCCGCGGGCGCGGCAGATAATCTGGCCTTTTAGGGTGCAGCCCTGAAGCAATTCCCAACAATATTTGCCTACAGCCTCCCTGGCGTAATACCCCAAAATCTTCTCAGCTGCTTCGTTCCAGAAAGTAATCTTTTGCTCCTGGTTGATGAAGAACATACCATCGCCAGTCGTGATAATTGCGGAGAGATATTGCTCGGTGTCCACTTTATTTTCCTTTGGCTCTTTTCTTCAACTTAACCACGACCTTGTTGTCCAGGCTGGTGTTGCCCAACCCACCCGCCCACGAAAAGAAGCCCGACGACAGTCTGCATGACATGAAATAGCAAACTTCACCACTTCTAAAGAAGTCTTCCAAAATGAAAATCTTGGGGCAAGTGTCGGAGATCATGAGCCAAGCGTGACAAACATCATGAATATGTGCAGACACAAAAAAAGAGCTGCTTGCAAAAGCAGCTCTTCACAGGACAAACTCACCAAACTGTTGCCTTCAACTCAATTGTTATGACCTCCATTTTGACCAGTTTGTGAGCCATTGCTGTCTTCATCTCCGCCAGATGAATTGTTTACATCATTACCTTCAGGGCCATGCTGCCCCTGGTCACCATTCCCCTGTCCATAGGGATGGGGAGTGTTGTTTGGTTCGCAGTCAGACGCATTGTCGCAAACGCTTTCCTCGTCTGGCCCGTTCTGCCCCTCATTGGCCGGGTCTTGGCCGTATTGGTTGGCTTCACCCACTGGCTCACAGTCGGCCGTATTGTCGCAATTGCCAGGGTCATCGTTTGGCCCCTGCGGCTCGGTGCTGCCAGGCCCCGGCCCGTATTGATTGGCATTGCCGGCTGGTTCAAAATCATCGTTGTTGCCAGGGCCAGCCTCACGTGGGGTCCCTTCGGGCATGTTGCCTTGCTGCCGTCGGAACAACTGCGGTTCTTGTAAGCCGTTTTCCACCTGTAAACGCAGCCGAGTCAGCAGGCCATTTGCCTGTTCCAGGGACGCATTTTGGGGGTCAGACACTCTTGTGCGTGTCTTAATCAGGTCTTGGGCCATTATGCGCAGCCGATCCTGGGTTTGCAGCAAGAAGCCAGCCATAGCCTCCTCTGGCATTTGGGCTGCCAGTTGTAGAGCTTGGTCAAAATGATTCTCAAATCTAATTAGAACCGTTTCGTCCAGGTCTTTTCCGGCCAGGCTCATGGCCTCAATTTCTTGCAGCCGAGTCTCGGCCAGGGCCAGGTTCAAGTTGGCTTCGTCTACCGGATCAGATACCAGGGCCAGCCGAGTGTCTTCTACGGTCAGTTTGACCGGGTATAGGATGGAATCGGGCAGGCTGTCGGCCGATAAGACGGCCGTTCCTCCCGCCGTTCCCACTAGTAAAATCATAGTTAAAGCACCTCTCAGCAGATAGGTGTTCATGCGTTTAGCCTCCTTTGGGGCAACTGTCCGCCCCGATAGTTGAGTTAACTGAGTTACTATCCACTCTTTAAGACGCAGCGGGGGTGGGGGAGATACGGCTGGGGCTGGCAGTTGTTCCACCTGGCCCATAAATGCTTCGCGGTTGGCAGCCATCACTTCGCTTGCAGGCATAACCACAGGTTGGAGGTGGGTCAGAGAACGGGCAGTCATTAATAACGGCCGTAACGCCTCAGCCTGGGCTGGATAATCGGACAGAATGTCAGCCAGCGGTTCAGACTCCAGGCGCGTCAAGGCGTTGTCAAGAAGATCGTTCCATTCTGTCATGTTCATACTGTTTCTCCGCTGGGCAACAGGCTGCGCTGCAAGGCAGCCAATGCCCGGTGCTGTAATGATTTCACAGCTCCCACTGGTTTTTCTACAACAGCCGCAATTTCGGCATTAGACAGCCCTTCCAAAAATTTCAAGGTAATAACCTGCTGTTGATCCTGTGTCAGATAGCCTAGCGCGGTGCGTACTTGTTCAGCCATCATCGCCTGGTCTGCTGCTTGTTCAGGATTGTGATCGGCGGTCACGAGTGTTTCCGTTAAGGGGAGGTACTGCTCGTGCTGTTGGTGGCGGTAATGGTCAACGACAAGGTTGTGGGCCACCCGGTACAGCCAGGCTTTAAGATGTCGCTCTGGCCCCGCTCCTGCTCGAATCGTTTGTAAAAAGCGTTGGAAGACAACGGCCGTTAAATCCTGAGCCGTCTCCAAATCACCAACCCGGTGATAGATATAGCGGTAAAGGCGTGGGTAATAATCGTCATAAACAGCAGCCAGAGCGGTCCGATCATAGGCCCGTACCCGCTGCAAACGGTCATCGTTGTTTTCTTGCACCATGTCTACCTACTCCATAAGACGCTGGAGAGCCGGTGTAGATACGGCTTAAACATCCTCTGAGCATGATAAAAAACAACTCTCAACCAATCCTGAACGTAATTATTCAGCCCCTCGGTTGACGAAGTTGGCTACTGGCGGTCTCTTCACGTCGGGCATTAATAAAAAAGCACAAGCCGATTAGTCAGTAGATTAGACCCCACTTTAGGAATTTGGAGATTAAAGACTGGAGGTTGGAGATGGGTTAGTCTCCAGCCTCCAGTCTTTCGTTCATTACTTCCATGAGGCCATAAACGAGCTGACCTTGCTCGTCTCTGTTTAGTCGGGCTTCGGGGTGCAGAACGAGGTAGTAGGGGAGGGGCATATGGTTTTTGGTAACGGCCGTTGCCATGTCATCAATCTGTTCTTTCGTGCAGCATGTCTCTTCCCATTTAGAAAAGTTAAGCATCTGGCGGCCGCGCTGCACATCGCCAGCCATCAAAAAATAGGCCGGTACGATTTTTGTGTACCAGGGCCATTCCGTCTCGTGGCTGTGGCAGTCATAACAGGCACGCTCTGCCAACTGGGCAACCTCCGCATCCTCCCAGGTGGGTGTACTTATGACAGGTGGATTGCTGGTGTCGGTGGGCCATAATTGCAGCAGCAGCAGGGCCAGGATGGCCCCCGCCACGCAGGCTATAAAAATGGAACGGTTTTCTCGGCGCAGTTGCAGAAACTTGGGCATAGATCACCTTCATGAAAACAGAGGGGCGTGGCCGACAGTGCATTTAGTTCTGAGTGTGCTGGGAATCTTATTTGTCAACATGGCCGCAGCACCCAGGCCGATACCCAAACCGTGATTGTCGCCACCCCAAATAAACCACTCAACAGAAGACCAATTTGGCCCAGGAAACGGCCGTTTCCCTCCCTCCCATCTTCCTGCCGCCAGACCCCGTAAGCCAGCCAGCCCGCGTAACCAATCGCCCCCAGCGTGAGCAGGCTAAGCAGGGTGGCACCGGGGAAAACGGCCGTTGCTGGCAGCCAGGTTAGCTTACAAGCCGCTTCATTTAACAGATAAACGGCCGTGAAATAAGCGCTACAGGCTGTGGGGCTGAGGAGAAAGCCCAGCCATTGGCGGCCCTGTCCTGATGGAGAAAACAGCTTCATCACCACCTCGCCTCAAGCGCCCAGATAGGGCGAGCCATACAGAATGCCCATCATCACCAGCCAGTAAACGACCATAATTTGCCAGTAAACGGCCGTGTTCTCCACCGTCGCCGAACGATCCGGCGAATAAAAACCACGCCACGTTCCATACAAAGCAAACAGGCTCGTCCCCAAGCCAATCACCAACATCAGAACCATATACCCCGCCAGACCAAAAAAAGCCGAGCCATAAGCATTTGTCGCCCAATCAAAAGGAAGCTGCCACAAATCAAACACCAACAGCCCCAACGCCGCCACCTGCAGCGGAAAACCAACAACCAGCATCACCAGCACCGGGCGCAGCCGGTTCTGGCGAATCTGCTGCGCCGCACGGCGCAGTGCCACCGCATTCACCAGCAAAAGCAGCAGCGCCACCCCCACTCGCATCACCGGCGGTGCCGCCAGGCCCCCCTGAGGCCATACATCACTCTCCACTTGCAGAAAAAAGTAACTAAACGAAAAACTAGCCAGCGCAATCCCTTGCAGCAGCAGCCACAACCACATGGCACTACGAGCCACGATCCGGCTGCCAAACGTCCGCACCGGAATATTGTACGCCTTTTCAAACGCCTCCTCCTCTGCTCGTGACGAGGGGTTTGGTTCCGGCCAATTCCAGCCCACAACCCCAATCACCAACACAATAATGCCCAACAGCGCCACCGGCCGTAAACTAAAAATCTCCGATCCAAATACAGTCACCAGGCCCACAGCACACACCACCGGCCAGAACGAAGGCCCCGAAACACGAAAAATCTCTTCCGGCTGCGCATCAGTCACCGACGTAATCAAAGCCGCTCGCCAGCTCAAGGGCCACTCCGCCAGCCCCCGCACCACCTTACGCACCTGCTCACTGCCCTCCGCCAACGTCTGCTGGTCCCACAACGGGTGACGGCCATGAACGATGGGCAGCACCGAAAAGCCATAATTAGCCGGTGGCGATTCCAACGACCACTCCAGCGAGTCTGCCCCCCACGGATTACAGTCAGCCTTCGCCCCATTGCGGACGCTGATGACAAAATTCACCAAAAACACCAGCACCCCGGCCGCCAGAACAAACGCCCCCACCGTAGAAATTAGATTGAAAACATCCCAACCCATTCCCGGCGGATAGGTATACACCCGGCGCGGCATACCCAGCAGCCCGCTAATGTGCTGCGGGAAAAAAGTAACATGAAACCCAATAAACATCAGCCAAAAATTCCATTTACCCAGCCGCTCACTCAGCAGTTTGCCGGTAAATTTGGGCATCCAGTAATAAAGTGCCGCAAAAATGGGGAAGACTACACCACCAATTAACACGTAGTGCAGATGGGCAACAACAAAGTAAGAGTCATGCACCTGCCAGTCAAAAGGTGCCACACCCACCATCACACCCGTAATGCCGCCCAGCACAAACGTCACCAAAAACCCCACGGCAAACAGAAACGATGTCTTCCACTGCGGCCGGCCAAAAAGAATGGTGGCCACATAAGCAAAGATTTGCACACCAGTGGGGATGGCTATCAGGATGCTGGCTGCGGAAAAGATACCTACTATCACCTGTGGCAGCCCCACACTGAACATGTGATGCACCCACAACAAAAAGCTCATGAAGCCAGTAGCCACCATTGACACCACCACCAGGGGATACCCGATAATACGGCGGCGCGAAAAAACAGGGATGATCATGGCCATCATGCCCGTTGCCGGCAAAAATTGAATATACACCTCTGGATGGCCGAAAATCCAAAACAGATGCTGCCATAAGAGCGCACTGCCTCCCATGGTAGGATTAAAAAAGTGAGTGCCAATCTTGCGATCCAGTTCCAACAGCAGGCTGGCGACGATCAAAGGCGTGAAGGCAAACAGAATCGAAAAGGCCGTCACCAGCATTGCCCAGGCAAACAACGGCATACGCCCTAGTGACATACCCGGCGCACGCATCCGCAAAATGGCTATGATGATCTCAATACCGGCGGCTATGGCCGCCACTTCTGCCACACCCAGGGCCAACAGCCAGTAGTCCAGAGCAATCCCTGGCGAATATTCCGGCCCACTGAGCGGTGCGTAAGCAAACCAGCCCGCGTCTGGCACGGACTGCAAAAAATAGCTAGAGAAGAAAAGAATCCCCCCCAGAACAAAGGTAAAGTAGCTAAACACACCCAGGCGGGGAAAAGGCATCTCGCGGTTGCCCAGCAGAAAAGGCAGCATCACGATGGCCATGCCCTCAATCATAGGCACGGCAAACAGGTACATCATGGTGGAGCCATGTACAGTGAAAAACCCGTTGTAGGTATTCGGCTCAAAGAGGTCGTTTTCTGGCGTGATAAGCTGCATACGCATGAGCAGAGCCACCACGCCAGCTAGCAGAAAGAAGATGAAAGCCGTGACCATAATTCGCCCCCCCACCGCATCATTCTGGATCGCTTTTAGGGTGCCAATGATTCCCGGTTCCGGATCGGCCCACTGCGCCTTTAAGGCGCTGGTTATTTGGGGATTGGGTTCTTCACTACGAGCAGTTTTCACGTCGGGGGGGATGATTTCCTTAGTGATGGGGGCGGTGGCAGTGGAGGGCGATTGTTGGGGTGGGCTTATACTCATACTATTCCAATGTTTCCAGATACTCTAAAAGGGCCTGTAAATCTGGTTCCGCTATTTCGGCGTTGGGCATCAGGCTGCCCGGTTTGGTTCCATGAGGATTAACCACCCAGCCAGCCAGGTTGCTGCGGTTATTGGTAAGGGAGCCAGCCCCAAGCGTGCGCCGACTGGCGAAGTGAGTGAGATCGGGGCCGAGATCGCCGTCGGCTTCTGTGCCTTGAATGGTATGGCATGTGCCACAGCCGATCTCCACAAAAACTTCAAAGCCGCTCTGGGCTAATTCTGTGGGGGGAGTGGGGGCGGGCTGCTGTCGGCTCTCGGTCCAGGCCCGGAACTCTTCTGGGGGCACGGCTATGACTAAAAAAAGCATTTTGGCATGTTGTGTGCCGCAAAATTCGGCGCATAGTCCCCAATAGTCACCGGCTTGCTCGGTGTACAGCGGCCATGTATTGGTTTGTCCGGGGATCAGATCCATTTTGCCGTGCAGTTCTGGGACCCAGAAGCTGTGAATCACGTCTGCCGAGGTGAGGCGCAGGATGATTTCTTCTCCGGTGGGTATGTAAATTTCGTTGGCGGTGATGACGTTCTGGCGGGGATAATTGACTTCCCACCACCATTGGTGGCCGGTTACTTCGATAACTAATTGATTGGTGATAGGGGGGACGGCTAACCGGGAAAGAACGTTGAGGGTGACGCCGTATGTTGTGAGCAGAATGAGGGACGGGAATAGAACTCCGCCAATCCAGACCACACGACGGCCGTTTTGATCGTTCGTTTGATAATCAAAATCTTGCTTTCGACGACGAAATAGCGCGAACAGGGCCAGAGCCATCACCCCCAGATAGGTAGCCGTGCCGAGGCCCAAAAGAACCCACCACAGTTCGTTAATGTCGCGGGCCGCAGCCCCGTGCGGTCGAATCGCGGCCGGTGTATCTTCCGTACAGCCCACCATACTCATCAGAGCCAGGGCAACCAGACCGCTTAGGTAGGTCTTGTTGATACGTCGTGGAGCCGTCACGCTTTTATGACTCTTTTTTTACCCAACGGCCGTTTTCCTTCTCATACTTCTTTTTAACCGCCGACCAGGCCACCTTGTGCGCCGTCTCCTCTTGCGAGGCATCACCCCGGCGATCTTCTGGATCAGCATATTCATCCCAGGCACTGTTATAAGCCTCCATATAAATTTCACGGGCATGTTTAGGCAAGTTCTCTTTCACAGAATCAGGTAACTCTTGAATTGATTGATAAGGCATCTTTACTCCAGTGGCCTCGCCCGAGGGCGTTCCAGGCCGATAAACTTAGCCAGTGGTTGTTGGTAACTTAGTGATCTTGGAGATTAGAGATTGACCAGTTTCCAATCTCCAAGATCGCTAAGTTACAAACGAACACATACCCAGTAGATCGAAATCCTTGTAGAGCGATTTTGCAAATCGCTCAGACGATTTACAAAATTGCCCCACAACACACTCGTGATCTGTTTCAATCTACTGATACTTAGCATAAGAACCTCTTCAACCAAAAACAATGTATCTAGACGTGATGGGGGGTATAAAATGGGTATAGTCTTGCTGAAATTGCTCTTATTTGGACGCTGCTTGCCGATGGATCCACAAAAAAGCCCGAAGGAAAGTAAATCCTTCGGGCTTTTTTGTAATGGTTGGCAGCTAACCACTTTAAGCTGGCAAAGATTGGGTCAATCTTGTTGGTCTTTAAATAATTGATCGGGCAATAAATGTAGAGCGATTTTGTAAATCGCTCGGACGACTTTCAAAATCGTCCCACACTCGGGACGATTTACAAAATCGTCCCACACTCATTACCCGATTTATTTCTTAAACTGCAAGGAGATTGACCCCATCTGCAAACTTATTTTTAGCTTCGGGTTATACAAGCCCAAAGGCTTTTTCCAGGTCGTGAATTTCGGCATCCCCGATGGGAACAAGTTGACCGAGTACGGCCGTATCAATCAAAGAACGCGCACTGTATTCAGCCACTTCCAGACGGTCAAACGCATTCAAGATGTCCGTTCCCACCGTCAAAACACAGTCGTTTTGTACCAACAGCACAGGTGTATGCAGCGATACCATCTCGGCCACAGTGTCAGCCTGGGTATAGAGCGTCTTGAAGGGCACCAGGGGCACATCGTGCAGCAAGATGAAGCTTTCGGGGATGGTGCGTGAGTCGAAGCTGACGGCCGTAATGGCATAGGCGGTGGCGTTGGGGCTTTGAGCCGTCATCACACAGTGGATTTGGGGATGTTTGGCGTAAACGGCCGTATGCAGCCGCACCGATCGACTGGGCAGCTTGCCTGCCTCACGAATGCCATGACGCACCAGCACAATGTCCTCAACCTCCAGATTATGACGGTCATGACCAGTAGGAGTAATCAGAAAACTGGTCTCGGCTAACCGCGCCGATACCACCCCTTCAGTGCTAATCATCAAATGGCGGTCATAGGCGCGGGCCGTAATCTCCACAATTTGCTGGCGCAATTCCCGCTCCCGACTGCTGTGAGCAGTCGGCACAAACTCAGGCAGCAAGTTATGACGATGGTCAAAGAGGTTCAAGGCCGGTTCGGGCAACGTTTGCACCTCACCCAGCGCCCGGGCGCGAATCAGAGTGCGGGCACAGAAATCCAGCGTCTCTAGCCGATGAAAGGCATCCAGCAGCGTGGTGCCGACTGCCGCCATGCCGTGATTTTCCAGGATGACGATGTTGTAACCTTCGGCAAAAGTGGTGGCAATATTTTCGCCGAGTGTTTCACTGCCTGGCAGCGCATACGGCGCGTACCCCACCGGCCCACAACAAATGCGGTTGGCCTGGGGAATGATGCGCGTATCTGGCACTTCACGCACGATGCTGAAGGAGACCAACGCTGGCGGGTGGGCATGAACGATGGCGTTGAGGTCTGGCCGCAGCCGGTAGATGGCCCGGTGGAAGGGGAATTCCGAGGAGGGTTTGTGTGGCCCTGTAGTACTTCCATCTGGCTTGATGCACATGATGTCTTTGGGTGTGAGTTTGCCCTTATCAATGCCAGAAGGGGTAATCCAGATGTCGCCGTTATCGTCTTTGATGGAGAGATTGCCACCGCTGAGGGTGGTCATGCCGTTGTGATAAATTCGGTTCATGATGGCGACAAGTTGGTCGCGAGGATGTAGAAGCTTGGCCGGGCTTGTTTATGTCCCTGTCAAATGGGTTTCGGCCCAGCTTGACGATACCCCTAATCCGCTTTTATCTCAAACGTCTCCGGCGCTTGGGGCGGCAATGGGGATGGGGACAGTTTGACGGTAACGGCCGTATCAACCCCCGCCAGCAGCAGCACCAGCACCGACGGCACAGAAACCTTCACCTCGCAAGACTGGAGCAGTTGGGAAAACTGCTCCAGTCTTGTCATCCACAACTTTTACTCGCACCCCCTTTGCTTCTGGCAGTCAGGAGCAAATCAAAATTGATTTGTGCCTTACCTATACCGCTTGTATATGCCCCTATCCATAGAAAAAACGACGCGACCTCTCTACAATGGAGACAAGTTCGCTACCAAACAAGTGGCTGATGATCGGGCACGAGGCAAGAGCTGGTTTTTAGAACTCAACAAGCACATACGGCCGTTGGCACCGGTCGGTAGCTTAGGTACAGTCGGGCTGCTAACCCAATTCAGTAAATATGTAGAAAAGGAGCATTTTAATGTCCACCAGCCAGGAGGCTTTGACCGATAACTTCATCCGCCGCGTTTTGATCGTCATCGGCCTCTTAACAGCCGTGATCATTCTAGTGCTTTTTGCCTGGAACATCCTGGACATTCTTGTACTCTTACTTGCTGGTATTTTGTTAGCCGTCTTTCTTGCCGGCATCAGCGGCTGGATCAGACAGCATACACCCCTCTCCTACCATCTGGCGCTGGCCACCACCATCATTCTGCTGCTGGCACTCATAGGAATCGCCGGAGCCTTGTCCGCTCCCAGCCTGGCAGAACAGTTTCAGCAGCTAGGGGGCAATCTACAACAATCTCTGGAAAACGTGCAGCAGTCCCTGGCTAACCAAAGTTGGGCGCAACCCATTCTCTCCCGTCTGCCCGCTCCCGAAGAGATTAGCTCAACCTCCCTCGACATATTCAATCAGGTAACTGGCCTCTTTTCCCGAACTTTCAACATGTTTACCAACCTAGTTGTCATCTTGTTTATCGGCCTCTACCTGGCCTTTGAACCCGACAAATACAGCAAGGGCCTAATCATGTTGGTTCCGAAAAACGGCCGTTACCGGGCCAGCGAAGTGCTAGATGAACTGGCTTACACTCTGCGCTGGTGGTTAATCGGCCGCATGTCATCTATGGCGGTGATTGGCCTCCTCTCCGTGATAGGTTTACTCATTTTAGACATTCCCCTGGCCTTTATTTTGGGCGTATTGGCCAGTTTGCTGGCATTCATCCCCATCATTGGCCCGATTCTGGCCCTTGTTCCGGCGACACTGGTTGGCTTCACCGTCAGCCCTCATCAGGCACTCTACGTTTTCCTGTTATATCTGGGCATTCAAGTTCTGGAAAGTTATTTCATTACCCCCGTTATCCAACGACAAACAGTATCTCTGCCTCCTGTCATTCTCATCTTGTCCCAGGTCATCATGGGTTTGTTCCTGGGTTTTATGGGGGTGGCGGTGGCTGCACCCTTCGCAGCCATACTCATCGTGCTGGTAAAGATGTTATACATCCAGGACGTGCTGGGTGATGATTCGCCCGAGTTGTTGAAAGAAAACCCTTAACCGCATTTTGTCGTCAGCCGCCAAATGCAATATTTGCCAGACGAATTAAACATCGTATAATCAGTAAACATTGTTTACCACACCCATTTCTACCTTACGATGAGCAAGTTATCTCCCCAAGCCCGCCGTCTGGCGCAAACACGGCAAGATATTATCCAAAACGCCCGCCGCATTCTGGTGGAAGAAGGTCCCGCTGGACTATCCATCCGTACCCTGGCGGACAGCATTGATTACACTCCGGGTGCTCTGTACAAATACTTTAGCAGCAAAGAAGAGATGATAGATGCCGTGCGGGCCGATTGTTTGCAACGGCTGAACGCCTTCATCGCCGCCCGGATTCAGGCCGCCAGCAGCGCGGCAGATATGTTATTGATCGGCGGCATGGCTTACATTGAATATGCCGAGCTGCAGCCGCAGGAATACCATCTCATGTTCAATATGGAGCCGTCTAAGGCTACTTCGGGCGAGGAGCGGGAGACGGCTATGCAAACATTGTTACAAATTGTGCAGTTGGGGCTGGAGCAAGGGGAGTTTGTGACGGGGGGTGCATATGATGCCGCCGCTATTGCCTATCATTGCTGGGCCACGGTGCATGGCATGGCATCGCTGCATACGGCCGTTCTCCGCGACGAACGGCACGATCTCCTGTCTGTCAGCGGTGTCATCCTGCAAAAGGTCATTGATGGCTTCAAAGCCTAAATTTTTTCCATTGGTAATCAACGTTTACTCACCAAATCTAAGAGAAAACCTCCGGGAGGGTAAACAGTTACAACTCTTTTATCAAAGGAGCAAGATAAATGCTGCCAACGTGGATTGATCAGCGCGAATATCCCTTTGCCCCGCAGCAGTTTCGCCTGCCGATGGGCCAGATGAGCTACGTAGATGTGGGCGATGGCGAGCCAATTGTCATGGTTCATGGCAATCCGGTCTGGTCGTTTGTGTACCGTCATTTAATCAAGCAGTTACACGGCCGTTATCGCTGCCTGGCTATGGATCACATTGGTTTTGGCCTGTCGGACAAACCCTACCACTGGTCCTATCGTCCTCAAGATCATGCCGCCAACCTGCAAACTTTTCTAGATGCACTGGAACTCCAAGACATCACCCTGGTTGTACAGGACTGGGGCGGCCCTATTGGCCTTTCCTACGCCATCAACAACCCGGCCCAAGTCAAACGGCTGGTCATCCTCAACACCTGGTTGTGGCCGGTCAACGACGATTGGTACTATCGAGCTTTCAGTGGGTTTGTCGGGGGGGCGATCGGCCGTTTCCTCATTCGCCGTTTCAACTTTTTCGCCAGGAGCGTTGTCAGGACAGCCTATGGCGACAAGCGCAGATTAACACCACATCTGCACGCCCATTATCTGGCAGCCCTGCCCACACCCGAAAGCCGCAAGGGTAGCTGGGTCTTTCCCCACGAAATCATCGGCTCAACCGACTGGCTGGCACAACTGTGGCAAAAACGGGCTAACCTGGCTGACAAACCCACCCTGTTGGCTTGGGGCATGAAAGACATCGCCTTCCGAGAGAAAGAGCTGCGGCGTTGGCAAACACTTTTCCCGCAAGCTGCCGTCACCCGCTTTGCTGATGCCGGGCACTACGTGCAAGATGAAAAAGGGCCAGAAGTAGCCGCCCTGATCGAGACGTTTATGTCATCCTCATAATGCCCAAGCCAACCCAACCTGGACGGTAGGGGCCAATAAAGGGAATGGTCAAGCAGTGGCCCAGGCTTCGGCAATAACAGCCTCATCGGCCAAAATCGTCACCGTTGTTGGTAGTTACTTTCTAGCCATCAATAATCCAATTGAATGCCCTCATTCGCCACTTTGGCTTTTTCCACATAACGGCTGGGTGTTTGCATATTCGTCCAACCACCGGCATCGCGTAGGACAAAGGGGTTGCTGCTCTTGGCGGCGCGTGTGGCCCAGGTGTGGCGCAGGTCGTGTGGACTTAGCTCCCAAACCCCCAAAATGTCTCGCCCCAGGATTTTTATCCGTGCCCCAATGGCTCTTACGGACATATTCTGATTAGTCAGTTTGTTATTTTTGCGACTGCCGCGCAGTAAACGGCCGTTTTTTCGCATAAACCTGTCATAATCAGCTAGAGCCGAGAGAATATCGGCCGTTAAGGCCATCTTGTCGGTTGTATCTGTCTTCTGCCGGTAAACCGTCACATAGCCTGGCTCAGCCAAGTCCTCGACAGTCAAAGCGGCCACCTCACTGGCTCGCAGCCCCAAGTCCAAAAAAAGACAGATGAGCAGCCGGTCGCGGATGCCTTGCGGGGTGGGAGGGTGCTGGCTTTTGAGCCGCCGCGCTTGCTGGGCAGTGAGGACAAGGGCTTCTTCTTTTTTGTAACCAATGCGGGTTTTCGGCCGTTTGTTATCTACTCGTTTGCCCTCTGTCCCGCCATAGCCGCGCACCTCGCGGATCAGGGCTTGCTCGGTGGGGGGGATGATGCCCGCTTTAGCCGCCAGGCGCGTGTAAACTTTCACGGCCGACAAGCGATTGTTAATACTTGTCACCCGATAGCCCTGATTCAACAGCCACTTGACAAACCCTTCTACCAGGCCCCAGGTCACACCTTGCCAGGCGGCGGCAGCATGTTGGCAGTAGTGCGCACCATATACCATCGGCAGCGAGATGGGTTGAGACTGGGTATAGTCAAGCATCTCAGCCAATGCGTTATCATCAAAATAGCTCAACGCCCAGTCCTCAGCCTCGGCCAGCAGTTCGGTTACTGCGCCAACTTCGGCCAGGAACTGCATCCATAACAGCAAAGCGGCCGTTTGCGTCCGAATTGTCTTCTCAGCGCGGCGTTGGCGATAATCAGTGAAGATGTAATCGGTGGCTGCACGGTTGGCGGCTTCACCGACACGAGCCAGATCGTTTTTTTGCAAGCTGGTTGTGGTTTGTGGTGTGAGGGAACGGCCGTTTACAATTTCAGTCATCTTTTACTCCAAATATATAGATACCGATAAGTTAGATTTATTGGTATCTATATAATAACACAAATATGTGGATTGTCCATACATCTTCCGCACCCATACATGAGTATCAGTAGATCGAAACAGATCACGAGTGTGTTGTGGGACGATTTTGCAAATCGTCTGAGCGATTTGCAAAATCGCTCTACTTTGCCAACAGCCTCGGAGAAACACGCTTACTCATCGCACGCCAAAGCGATAGATGGTTGTCTGCGCATATGTTTCCCCCGGCTTGAGGACAGTTGAGGGAAAGGCAGGCTGGTTAGGAGAGTCAGGAAAGTGCTGGGTTTCCAGGCAAAATCCACTGCGTTTGTGGATGGATTGGCCGTCCTTGCCCCTCAGCGTACCATCCAGATAGTTACCCGTGTAGAACTGGAGGCCAGGTTGGGTGGTATAGGTTTCTAACACACGCCCGCTGGTTGGTTCGTACACGCTTGCGGCCAGGGTTAAACGGCCGTCTCCCCCCCGCAAAACCCAATTATGATCATAGCCACCACCAACGCCCAACTGCGCATCAGGCAGATCGATCCTCGCCCCAATCGCTGCTGCCTGCGCAAAATCCAGCGGTGTCCCCGCAACCGGACACAGTTCCCCCGTGGGAATAAGGCATTCATTCACTGGCGTGAAATAATCAGCATAAAGTGTCACCTCATGGCCCAAGATGTCCCCGGCCCCCGCCAGGTTAAAATAAGCATGATTGGTCAAATTCAGAATAGTGTCCTCATCCGTCGTGGCCGTGTAGTCAATCCTAAGTGCCTGATCGTTCGTCAGGGTATACACCACTTGCACATCAAGTGCCCCCGGATAACCTTCGTCACCAGCCACACTCAGATAGGTCAGCCTCAAGCCAACTCCGGCCGCTGACTCAAACGGCCGTACCTGCCAGATCGCCTTATCAAACCCCTTCAATCCCCCATGAAGATGATTGGAGCCATCGTTTTGAGCCAAAACATACTGAACCCCATTGAGTGTAAACCGACCCTGGGCAATGCGGTTGGCATAGCGGCCCACCAACGCGCCCAAAAAAGGATGGGGCTGCAAATAACCCGCCAAAGTATCAAAACCCAGAACGATGTCGGCAAAATGACCCCTCCGGTCAGGGGCCAGAATCGAGACGATAATGCCGCCATAGTTGGTAATCTTAATTTCCAGACCCGCGCCGTTGCTCAATGTAAACAGGTCTACCGGCGATCCATCAGGGGTATGTCCAAAAGGTTGTTGGGTAATTTTCACGATTCATCCTCGATTAAATGATCATTTAGAAATAATCAAAATTGCCTTCTACGCTCCCAGGGTCAGCGTCACCACCGACTTCGCCGGCAGTTGAATTGTTAACTGATCACCAGCCAGGCTGGCCCCATTGAAGGCCATAGGCTGCACTGCCTCTGGCACATCGAAACTGTTGTGGGCATCCATTGTCGCGCCCGTCAGGACGCGGCCAGTGACGGCGTTGGCATGGATGCCGCGCAGGGTGCAGGTAACGGTATGACCTGTATGCGGATTGGCATTGCTTAAAGAGATGTGGATACGGCCGTTACCATCACGAGAAGCAGTGGCACTAATCGCAGGTATAGTCGCATCCCCATACCCATACTCAGCACTGTGCAAATCTAAAGGCAGCAAAGTGGCATCATGATGCACCTTATACATCTCAAAAACATGATAAGTCGGTGTCAGCACCATACGTTCACCCCCATTCTCCGTAAGAATCATCGCTTGCAGCACATTAACCGTCTGGGCAATATTAGCCATTTGCACCCGATCACAATAACGGTGGAAGCTGTCAAAATGAATCGCCGCCACCAGCGCATCCCGCAGCGTATTTTGCTGATAGAGAAATCCAGGGTTGGTTCCCGGTTCCACCTTATACCAGGTGCCCCATTCATCCACCATTAACCCCACCTTTTTTGCCGGATCATACTTATCCATGATGGTGGTGTGCCGCTGCAACAGCTCATCCATGCGGTGCGCATCACGCAAAATGGCAAACCATTCTGCTTCGGCAAAGCCTGTGGCAGCCAAACGCGGCGGCCATTGGTCGCCGCGAGTGTAGTAGTGGAGCGAGAGGCCGTGCATGAGAAAACGGCCGTTTCCCACCTGCGTATTCGCCATAAGCGTATCCGTCCAATCATAGTCAAATGAATTCGCCCCGCCCGCGATCTTAAAAAGATTATTGTCGCCAAAATTGCGCACATACGTCTGGAATTGGCGGTAGACATCGGCATAATACTCGGCCCGCATATTGCCGCCGCAGCCCCAATTCTCGTTGCCCACCCCCCAATATTTGATGCGCCAGGCTTCGGAACGGCCGTTTTCCCGCCGCAAATTAGCCATCGGGCTGATGCCATCAAAAGTGATATACTCCACCCACTGTTGCATCTCCTGCACCGTGCCACTACCCACATTGCCACAGATATAAGGTTCACACCCCAACTGCTCGCAAAGCTCAAAGAACTCATGCGTACCAAAGGAATTATCCTCCGTAACGCCCCCCCAATGCGTATTGATCATCGTCGGACGCTGGTCTTTCGGGCCAATGCCATCCATCCAGTGGTACTCATCAGCAAAACAGCCGCCGGGCCAGCGCAGATTGGGAATATGCAAGTGGCGCAGAGCCGCCACCACATCATCCCGCATACCGCGTGTGTTAGGAATTGGCGAATCTTCCCCCACATAGATGCCGCCGTAGATACAGCGGCCCAGATGCTCGGCAAAATGGCCGTAGATATGGCGGCTAATGGTTTGGCTGCCCAGGTCAGCATTAATCGTCAGTTGATTCATGATTACTCCTTTTGTGTATGAAGTATACTCAATAAGGCCATAAACCGAGATTTTGCCAACGGGGATTGGAGACTAGAGATTAGAGATTGACCAGTCTCCAATCCCCAATCTCTAATCGCCAAGAAAATGCTGCATTATGACCTTCACAAGTATAGATATTACGCATCGCTCAATATCTTGACCATGCCTGCCAAAAGGGCCTGAGCGATGGCCTCGTCTGCCAGTGTGGTGGCGTTTAGCTTGAAAGTGGTCACAAGAATGTGACCGCGACCGTAGGGCAAAACGGCCAGCAGGGAAACCGCTTTGTGAATCCAACCCACAGCCAATCCGGCCCAACTGTGAGTGCGCTGTACCCAGGCAGGCAGGTCCGCAATGACAGCGTCGGGCATGATGGCCGCCCACTCCATCTCCAGCAAGGGAGCGCCAGGCAGATGAGCCAATGGCCCTTGTTTCTTCACCCAGGCAAAGGAGTTGGCCCAATCTCCCTGCCAGGCCGTGCCCAACCGAGGCACAATACGCCCTACGGGTAAGGAGATGCTGCCTTCCGCCCCATCGGCCAGGAACAAAACGCGCCCACCTTGCTGGATGTATCTTTCTAAGGTGGGGGTGTGGCCGGTGGCGATGACGATTTCGTTGTTGTTTGTGTCGCTAACGGCCGTTTCCCGCACCGCATACCCTAAATCACGAAGAACAGTGGCTAAACCGACATCATCTACCACACACAGCGGAGCAGTGGGCCGGGGTACATCCACACAAACCACATCCACCTGGTTAACCGCCACCTCTGTGCCCGCCTCAGACAGCCAACGGGCTGTCAGCGTAATCACGCCCGGTGCAGTTAGCGTTAGGGCAATCGTGCCGCCCGGTGCAGGCAGTTGGTCGGATAATTGACCAGCTTGCCACTGGATCACGCCTGTTGTCTCTTGATCGGCAACATCACTGGTTTGTATCTGCACGGCCAGAGCCTCCCCCGGACGGCCGTTCCAGCGCAACGGCCGTAACAGCACCACCCGATCCTGATTCAAATCCTTCAAAAGCGGATCCAGCAGATACTTCGGCTCTCGCTGCATCGTCAGCAGACCATTACACTCCCAATGCACATCCGTAAACTCCGTAATCACATAACCCGTAATCGCCCGGTGCAGGCGCATAGTGGTAATCTCATAATGAAGACTGCGGGCCATATGCGCCTGTGAGTGGCGGGCAAATTCAGCGTAAGAGGGGAACAAATTGTTCAAACCACACCCCTCATACCGGTGCGACACGCCATGCGGATACACAATGCCCTCCCCCCACTCATGCCCGGTCTCAAACCACCACGGCGCCGCCCCCTTCTCCTGAATTTTCTCTGGATCAGGCAAGCCCCAATTGCCAAATTCCGAAACCAGCAGCGGCAAATCCTCACGCCGGTTTGGCGCAAAATCGGCATACCAGGCCCAATCAGGGCGGCCAGCAAAGTCCGCCACCCATTCATCCCATTCATCAGCATGATCAGGGATAGCCTTGTAATAATGATAATCCTCTAAATCCCCGGCAACATGGGCATTGCCCACGCAAGCCGAGTTGTCCACAATAAGCCGAGTGGGATCAATCTGTTTGGCCTCGGCATAAAAATCGGCCAGCCAACGGCGATGTTCAGCGTTACGGGTCAGGTCCGTCCCCCAATTTTCATTAATCAACGTCCAGGCGATGATGGAGGGATGATGCCCATCCCGCGCCACCATCTCCCGAAAAGTTTGCTTGGCACGAGCCGCAGCCGCTTCGGTCAGCAACGCCCAGTTGGGGATTTCTGTCCAGATGAGCAGACCCAGCCTGTCGGCCACATCGTAGTAACGCGGGTCTTCAATTTTGATATGCGTCCGCAGGCAGTTGAAGCCGAGTGCTTTGGCTTGCCGCGCCTGGTCTTCTAGCAGTGCCAGGCTGTTGGGTGTGTAGATGGTTTCGGGGTAATAGGCCTGATCCAACATGCCACGCAGGTAGATGGGACGGCCGTTTAGAATAATACGGCCGTTCTCCACCGCCACCGTGCGCAAACCACACTGCTTCTGCACCGTATGGACTGGTTTGCCTTCTGGCTGCAACGTAGCTGTAACCGTATAGAGATGGGGCGTGTCGGGGTGCCACAGGTGCGGCGCAGCAGGCAAGGAGATGATGCCCGATAAAGTTTGGTTGAAGGTGACGGCGACGGCCGTTTCCCCATCCGGCCCCGTCACCGTACAGACCATTTGGTACACATCCGGCGGCGTGTCACTCAACTCCACCTGCATCGCAATAGCAGCCTGCTCCGGCTGGGGCCGCAGCCAAAGCTGGCGAATGTGCAAAGCAGGCCGCAGCTCCAGCCACACACTCTGCCAGATACCGCCAATAGGCCCGTACCAGCTCTGTTTACCGTGTGGAATCTCACTAAAAGGAAAATCAGGGTAAAGCAAGCGGTCGTCTGTGGGGTCTACAACCCGCACCAGCAGTTCGTTTTGCCCCGCTTGCAAACAGCCCATGATGTCGAACGTGAAGGGCAGGTAGCCACCTTCATGCTCACCAACAAACTCGCCGTTCACCCACACAGTGGCCTGATAATCTACCGCACCAAAGTGCAGTATGGCGGACTGGGTAACGGCCGTTTCCAGCCACGCCGGGTCCACTGTAAAATAGCGGCGATACCAGGCCGTGCCACTTTGCTGCCGTAGATGGTCGAATTGGGCTTGCCAGGGCATGGGCACGACGGCCGTTTGCCATAAATGGGCCGCAGGCGGCAACGCCAACCCCTCAGAACTAAGTTGGAAGTCCCACACACCATCTAACGAGATACGTTGATTACTCATATCATCTCCTTCTTGTGCCGTAGTTTATTGTCAAAACATGTCTTCCACAACTATATCGCCAAGGTAAAACAAACGTTGTAATTATTCAATCCCTCGAGTGAAAACCCTCCCGGAGGCTTCTTTTGCGGAGGCTCTCTCGAGGGAAAACCTCCGGGAGGGTAAACCAGTTACCAAACGTTTACTCATTGTGAACACCACAGAGCAAAAGGCCCATATAACGGCCGTATAACGCCCCCTCCGTACACTCCATGCAGAATTACACAATAAGGAGTCCTGCATGAGACCTCAGCTTCAACCACACAAATCATTTATTCGCCGATCCTATTGGATTCTACCCTTCCTCCTCCTTTTTATTTTCACCACAACCCTCTATGCCGACAGCCCCCCCGCCGCCAAAGATACCAACCTCATTGACCGCGCCATTTTTGACGAAGTTCAAGCACAAGTCACCGCCTCCGGGCAATACCACTTCGTCGCCAACATCGAGCAAACCCTCATTCCCCGCCCCGTACCCGCCAATATTGGCAAGAGCGAAGAGCGGGTAGACACACGCCTTTCAGGCGATGTCACCCTGCCCGACTCCGCCACCATCACCCTGCAATTTGAAGCTGGTTTGAATGCCCCGCCGCTGACGCTGGAGCAGGCTGGCGGCCAAACCTATCTACTCCGCGATGGTCAACGGCAAGAGATTGAAAACCCCATCGGCACAGTCGCCCCCACCGCCGAATTCCTCAGCTATCTCCAGGCCGCGCAAAACATCCAGCTAAAAGCCAATAACGACCATCCCGATCTCGCCATCTACAGCTTTGAGATTGATGGTGGGGAATATGCCCGCTACGTGCGCGATGTGGCCCAAAGCCAACTGCCCGCCAACCAGCAAAACGTCATCCTCTCGCCCTCGCCCATCTTGCAGCAGATGACAGGCCAGGGTGAGCTGTGGGTGGATGCCGACGGCTACCCGCGCCGCCAGATTTTGGACATTGCCATCCCCGACATTAACGAGCAGTACCACTCGCAAGCCCACATGGTTGTAGATTATGTGATTGAGGCCCCATTGGTCGGTGTGCCCGACTTGAAGCCAGAGGTTTTGCTGGCAGCGGGTGCGGCTGATACAGCCGCGGCTGACACAGCCGTGACGAACACGGCCGTTTCTCCTCCCCCCACCCTACCCTCTACCCCTCGCTTCTTCTCCCTCACCCACATGCTTCTGGCCCTGCTTATCCTGAGCCTGGCCCTGTGGTTTGCCTTCCTGCTGGCCCAGCGCCACCGTTGGGTGCGCGTCAGCATCCCCCTCTTCCTGATCATTACCATGATTACTTCCCCCTTTTTGCAAGGCATCACCCACGCCCAAGCAGAGCATGAGGAAGGGGTCGAGAGTTTGAGTGAGGCATTGGGCGTGGAACGGCCGTCTGACACCACACAACCAGCCCCCACCAACATGCGCCAACAAAGCACCAACACAAGCTGCGGCACAGGCAGCACCACTGACGACGACGACCAGGACGGCACAACCAACTTTGTCGAACACTGCCTGGGTACAGATGCCTACTATTTTGATACCGATTTAGACGGCATCACCGACACCCTCGAAATCGAGGGCATCAACTACAACAGCCAGACCTGGTATCTCAATCCCCTGCGCATGGACAGTAATTTTGACGGCCTTTCAGATTTTCATGAATTAACGGCCGTTTACGGCGGCACCGCCCCCACTCTAGACCAAGACAACGACGGCGTACCCAACATCTGGGACAACGACAACGACGGCGACGGCGTGGCCGACACATACGACCTCGATCCCTTCTCCGCCACCGCCTACAAAGATTCCTTCTCCCTCTCCACCACCCTCGAACAAAGCAGCTTCACTGGCTACCAATACATCGAAATACAGGTGCAGCCCCAAAACAGCCAACACCTGCGCTACACCACCACCAGCCTCGACTGGCCCACCGACGACGAAGGCACAATTCAAGACCTCGACAAATCCCCGGCCGATCTGTCCCTTTCACCCTATCTCAAAGTCACCACCATTGGCCGCCCCAACGATGCCCTCATCCAGGCTTACGGCCTCACCTTTTCCTATTTGGGCAATGTGGGCAAAGGCTGGCAGCCCGTCAGCAACCGCATCTACGAACTGTTCATCCCCCTCGATCCCCTCAGCAATGGCGGCCAGATCAGCGCCTTCCAGGGCAAAATCGTCTACGAACCAGAGACAATTGACAGCATCGCCTGGACAGACATAGAACTGGTGTGGATGGCCAGCATGGCTAATGACGAGCAAAACGGCGACAACATCAACACCGAAATCGGCCTCGTAGCGCAGTACAACGACCCCTTTCGCATCACCGGTTTGGAGATTACCAAAAGTGGTGATGTAAGTTACGCCGTGTTGGGTACCCCCAACACGCCCACCAGCAACCGCGATCTGTTCCAACTGCTGTTTGGTTTAGAGGCCAGCTATTTATCGGCCGTTTCCCCCAACCTCACCGAAGTCGTCAACCGCTTCAGCAACCCCGCCACGCCCATCGAGCAAACCTGGGGCCTGCCAGCGGCGGACGTGGCCGTTTACACCCCCACTGGCAGCGAGGCCCCCGCCCACTTAGACGAACTGGCAACAAGCATGGGCAATGGCATCAGCAGCTTCCTCACCACCCACAACTACCCCCAAGACGAGATGGTATCCGTAGCCGTCGCCACCCAAACCAAATTGGGCATGGCTGGTCTGGACGATCTGAGCAGCACCAGCGGCAAAAATTTTGTCTTTAACCTGGCTAACATCCCCATGATTACCAGCCGTTCGCTGAAAACGTTTAACGTGCAGTACAACGGCAGCAGTTGGGCCGAGGTAACAGACGCGGCCTTGTGGACGGCCGTTGCCGACCGTTACGGCGACTTTGCCACCATCCTGGCCGACCTGCAAATCGCCTACCCCGATCTCACCGAAACAGAGCTGTTTGCCATCATCTACGGTTTCACCAACGCCTGGGCTATGGGGCAAACGGCCGTTATCCAAATAGATGGCATCACCCTGGCCGCCGAAACGGCCGATGACACCGCCATCTACACCTACTACAACTACGACCTCATCAACGATGCCGTCACCTACCTCATCGAAGCCAACCATCTCGCCATCGCCGGAGAAGGTCTCGTGTCCGTCAACCCCGACAGCTACTACGCCTACCTGCGCGAACGCGGCTTCCTCACCTTCGACAGCATCCCCCTCACCGTCGTCAAACAAGTCACCCTCATCTACCTCGGCAAAATGTCCCTCGACGGCATGAGCAAATACTTAAAAATCGTCAAAATCGGCGGCCAGATAGATGTCCTCTCCCCCCAACTCAACGGCATCCAATACTGGGACGACTGGCTAAAAGAAGGCAGCCTCTTCCTCAGCAGCGCCAAAAGCGGCGACGAACTACTAGATAGCAGCGCCGTCGTCACCAAATTCTTCTTCCGCAACTCAGCCAAACTCGCCAAATTCTTCACCGTGGCCGGTGTCATCCTCAGCTTCGCCGCCCTCGGCTTTGAGCTGTACACCATTTGGAACAGCTACCTCGAATACAGCAGCCCCTACGGCTACGAGCAGGATTTTGCCCTGGCCTTTGCCGTCGTCCGCACCGTCGTCGCCATCATTTTATTTGCCATCGCCTTCACGGGGGTAGGCGCGTTCGTCCTCTTCATTTTCGCCATCGTCGGTCTGGTCGTCTCCGCCATCGCCTGGGCCTTTGGTGCCGAATTCGACCTCACCAACTTCCTGCTAGAGGGCCTCATTGAACAATTTTGGAGTACCGATGCCTACACCCGCTTCTTAGATTTCGACTTTGCGGGCCTGGAATCTGATGTCAGCGAAGGCTTGTTACAAGGCGCAACCATCACCTTTTCCGACGAGTTCACCGGCATCATTTATCGCCGCGAAGGCAGCGATCACACCCAACTCAATCGCAGCACCAGCTACGGCCAATTTTCCGCCTGGGCCGATTCCGGCGTGACCGCCCAAACCCACCGTGACAACGAAAACTGCATCATTGACGACTACTACATCACCGGCGGCTACTGGTATGGCCCCTATCAAGAATGCAAGAACCAACTCTTTGCCGATTTCACCTTTGGCACGGCAGGCCGCGATATTGACCTGCACCTGCTCTACAAAGTCATCGCCGACACCCGCTATGAAGAATGTATCGTCGGCTTTTGCAGCGACGAAACCGACCACATGGTGCTGCCAGATGAATTAGAAGACGACAAAAAATGGGATTCCGTCACCCTCACCTTCGATGTCTTGCCCGGTTCCGTCACGGACTTATGGAATTGGTCAGCATTGGTAAACCCCGATCAAGATGGCGATGATCTGGTCAACACGGCCGTTATGGAATCCAGCTCCGTAGATACCGACAGTGACGGCCTTGCCAATCGCTACGACTGGGACAGCGACAACGACGGCCTGTCCGATGGCTTCGAGAAAAACAGCTTTACCGACGTTGGGGCCAACGCCCTGCTCACCGACAGCGATGGCGATGGCCTGAGCGACGGCCAGGAATTCCAACTCGGCACCACCATCAACGATGCCGACACCGACGACGACGGCTTGACCGATGGCGAGGAAACCTTCCATTGGGATGGCAGCCAGTGGACAGGCGGCGGCTGGTTCATCACCATTGCTGGCAGCAGCTATTGGGTCTTTGCCGACCCCTTCCACGCAGATGCCGATGGCGATGGCCTGAGCGACAGCACCGAAATGAACGCCGCCAGCAGCCCCTACGCCGCCAATGAAGCCCCCGTTCTAACCCTAGAAGCTGGCCCCTATCTGGTAAGTCCCACAGGGGAAACGGCCGTCTACGCCGCCAACTCCCAAACCGTCACCGCCACCGTCACCCTGCACAACCTAGCCGGCACCGCCATCACCCAAACCCTCACCTTCTGCCCCCCCGCCGTCCTCAACAGCATCAGCCTCACCACCTCCGGCGACAGCACCCCCACCACCACCGCCAACGGCAGTTGCTACGACTACGATTTCAGCGGCGACCCGCTCCTGTTCTTCCAAACATTCACCCTGAACATGAGCGCCACCGCCAGCGGCAGCAACACCAGCAGCAGCTTCCATGTCTCCCTGCCCCATGTCATCGAAGGCGCCCTCACCCCCATCGCCGTCACCCTGCCCTACGAGCAGGACAACAGCGCCCCCACCGTCGAGGTCAGCGCCCCAGTCAGCCGCACCATCCTCATTGGCGACAACTACATTGTAGGTGGTTTTGCCGAGGACAACGGCTCTTGGGTTGACCATATAGCGGTAACTGTGCCTGCCGGAACGTTTACGGCCAACGGCCGTTCCCCCTGGGCCTTCTTGTGGGATTTACCCAATGAGGGAATTGTCTCCGTAACGGCCGTTGCCTACGATGCCGTCGGCAACGCCAGCACCCCCTTCACCACCCAAGTCATCGTAGACAGCCTCGCACCCGTCATCACCTCCGACCTGCCCGCCAACGTCACCGTCAGCGCCGGCCAAGCCTACTCCAACGTCATCAACCTTACCGGCACAGTCACAGACAACTATTCCGGTTTGGAACGAGTGCAACTACGCTACAACGAACAGCCCTGGCGCACCATCTGGGCCAGCGACAACGCTCCCCTCAACACCACCTGGAGCGGCGAGTGGGAACTACCCGCCATCACCGAAAATGCACAAGGCGAACACACCCTCCACCTCCGTGCCTACGACACCTACGGCAACATCGGCTACCTGGAACAAACCGTCTTTGTAGACCTCCTGCCACCCACCAGCGACCTCACCAACCGCAGCTTCCTCCAAGAGGAGCCGCGCCATGTGCCTCTCAACCAACCCCTCCATCTCTACGGCATCGCCAACGATGCCGGACACAACCCCCTGCCTGCTGGCCCCGTTGACCTCAGCGGCAGCCTGCACAGCATCGAAGATGCCAGCCTATGGCTGCAGCCCGACACCTACACCGACGACGATGCCGGTATTACCATCTCCTGGATTGGCGACTTCAACGGCGACCGGCTGGGCGATTTAGCCGTCGGTTTGCCCCAGGCCCACAGCGGCGCAGGCAAAGTCGTCGTCGTCACCGGCCAGGCTGGTGATTGGCCCATCCCCAACCTCGGCGAACTCGACTTCCTCTCCGACCATAAACCCTCTTTCGCCGGTCTGCCTGGGGCTGGGCTTGGCTCCGTCATCCAACCCGCAGGCGACTTTGATGGCAACGGCTTCACCGATTTGCTCATCGGCGATCCGGCCCACAACCGCCTGTACCTCGTCTATGGCAATCCCCAAGCCTTGGGGTATGAGCTAGAACTGACAGGCAGCAGCGCTAGCAAATGGTCAGAACTGTACCCCACTGCCGCAGGTGAAAGCCTCACCAGCCAGATGGCCGCCGCTGGCGATGTCAACAATGACACACTGGGCGACATTCTGCTCAGCACCACCACCAGCCAGACCGGTTACGTCTACCTGCTGTTGGGTGATGCCAGCCCCCGCGCCACCCAATTCGTCAACGAGATGGCCGGAGCCGTACTGGAAACTTCCGCCGCTGGGGCCACCGTTGCCGGTGTGGGCGATGTAAATGGCGATTTTGTTGATGATTTCGCCGTTGCTATGGGCGGCACGGTTTATCTGTTTGCGGGTGGCGGCGGCTGGCAGGCAAATGGCCTGACCACCCTGACAACCGCCATGGCCATGGCCTCCTTCGCCAGCAGCGACAGCCTGCCCACCCTTGTGGGCGCGGGTGATGTGAACGGGGATGGCTTGGCTGATTTTGCTTACAGCCATAACGACACTCCCGTCGTGGTCTTTGGCGATGCAGGCCAGAACTTCACCACTCAGTCCTTAAGCGGTTTTGCTTCGCCCCTCTCTGGCTTCTTAGCCGCTGCCGGTGATGTGGACAAGGATGATCGCGGCGATTTCCTCATTGGCAATGCTGATGGTGATGCCTATCTCATTTTAGGCAGTGATTTAACAACGGCCGTTGCCACCATCACAGGCGTGGCCTCAGCCGCCGCCGCTCCTTACATCGCCGGGGCCGACCTGGCCGGAGACGGTTCATCCGACTTGCTGGTTGTGCCCAGCCAAACAGCCGCTGTCAGCCTCGGCTACACAGCCCTAAACCAAGCCCCCACCCCCTTCATCAACCCAGCCTGGCTGCCCACAGGCGGCGGCATGAACCCACCTTCTAACCAGGCCGCAGCCGCCAACAAAGACCTGGAAGCTGCACCCTCCCTGCTCAGCGGCGATGTCACCGTCGGTTATGCGGGGGCAGACTTCACCAGCATTCAGGCGGCCATCAACAGCGGTGCGGATCGGGTTTTAATTGAACCCGGCATCTATCAGGAAGTGATCACCCTCACCAACAACATCATCGTGGCTGGCTCCGGCCCCGGCCTAACTATCATCACCTTCCCCGATGACAGCAGTGCTACCACCCTGGTCACGGCCAATGGCGTGAGCAGCAGCAGTTTGATGAATGTCACCCTGGCCGGGCGCGGGCTGGAAACGGGGCTGGCCGTGCTGAATGGCGCGGACAATATAGTGTTAACGCGGGCGATTGTGCGGGATATGGAAACGGCCGTTCACCTTGACGGCAGCAGCACCGACCTCAACCTGCGCAACACCACCCTCGTCGCCAACGAAAATGGTCTCAACGCCACCAACTGTGCCTCTGTAGATGTCATCAATACCATCTTCGCTTACAACACCGGCACAGCCCTGGCCTACGAAGGCTGCGCCGCGGTGCAAAACCATCAATTCAACCTCTACTGGGCCAACAGCACCGACATGACCCCCAACGATCCCGGTGGTGGCGAGCTGTTCAGCGACCCGCTCTTTATCAACTTCGCGGCCAACGACTTCCGCGTCGCCAGTCACTCGCCAGTAATTGATGCCGGCGCACCGGGCTACCCCGTGCCACCTGGCGCGGGCGACTTCGCCGACATCGGCCACAGAGAGCAGACGGGCACGGGCTTTGTCGCCAGCAGCAGCTACTGCGCCAACTGTGCCAACGACGGCCTGATCTGGGGCGTGGATGCTTTTGCTACCATCCAGGCAGCAGTGGACGCAGCCGAAACCGACATGCTGAACTTGTTCGCGGGGGACGGCACACCATTTACGGTTGGCGTGGCTGAAGGTGTCTACACCGAGTCGGTGGAAATCAACTGGAATTTGCAGCTTTTGGGCAGCAACCCCGATAAAACCACGATTGTGGGCGTGAATGGGCCAGCCGTGACGCTGAGCAGCACGGTGGGCACAAAGGTGGCGGGCTTTACACTCATCGGTGGTGGTGCTAACCCCGTTGGCCTGCACCTGACGGGTGGTTCGTATGGTGTGGCGATTGATTACAATCTGTTTAAGGATAATGTGATTGGAATCAATGTAGACGGCCGTTCCAGCGGCAGTGCCAACTTCAACACCCTCATCAACAACAACACCGGCATCATGGTCAACGCCAAGTACGATTGGCTAGACACCAACAGCAACCTGCTCAGCAACAACGGCATCGGCCTCTACGCCGAAACTGTGTCCGTAACACACACCATAGACACAGGCATCATCGTAACCAACGCCACTGGCCTCATCTTCAGCGAGAACAACCTTTTATACAACCCCATCAACTACCACAATGTCCTCACCGGCCTCAACGATATTGTCGGCCAAGACCCCTTGCTTACGGGCGATTATGCCTACCTGCAAGTCGGTTCACCCGCCCTGGATGCGGGCCGTTTAGGCGAACCCGCGCCCACTGGCGGCGGTGCTCGTGCCGACATTGGCTGGCATGAACTGTTGGCCGCGCCCATCTCGGTGCTGATGGGCCAACCCGATGACTCGGTAGCCACAGAAAATATCGGCGTGGGGCAGGTGGAATACGCCGTTGTTCCGGTAGCAGATGTCAATTCTCCCATCACCGAAACCCTGCCCGCCAGTTGGCAAACAGCCCCCTTAGCCAGCCCTGGCGAGAAGGTAAGCTATTGGGAGGTAGACTACACCCCCACCAGCACTGGCTTCTTCCGCATCTACAGCCGTGCCGCCGACACACTGGGCAATGCCGAAATTGACACCCAAGATTGGTACGAGGGTGCTTTCTACGTAGATGACACGGCCCCGGTGGTCTCACTGGCGGTAGGGCATCCGGCTGGCGTGGGCCAAACCTGGCTGCGCCTTACCGGCGTTGTCAGCGACTATATCGGCACCTCGTTTGATGTAGATGATATCTACTTCACCATCAACGGTGAACGCTTCGAGGGTGCCTGGTCTATTGATGGTTGGCAGGCAGATGGCCTCACCCCCCGCCAATTCCACTACATCTATATGAATGACACAGGTGCACCCATTATTGATGCCGACATTCAAGCCTTTGTCGTAGATGGGGCTGGGCAGGTGGGTAGCAGCGCCATAGCCGTCGCCTCCATCAACTGGGATAACGCTACGACTTACTTTGATGCGACTCCGCCAAAAATCTGGTACGTTGACATTCACGACGATCTGCTGCCCATTCCGCCCTACGATGAAATCTTCGGCGAGGTGGTTCATATTCAAGGCAATGCTTATGATGTGAAAGACCATATTGGCACACAGCCGCAAGAAGGGTTTACGGGCATCAACGGCTACCAGATTAGCTTTGATGGCGGCTTGACCTGGGAAACGCTGCCTGCGGCCGATGACAACCTCAATAACCTGGAACACAATGGCCTCTTTGGCCCCTATGATTGGCAGATACCGGATGGCTTTGATGCTACCACCTTCCCCGCCAAGCTGCGTGTGACGGATTATGCTGGTCTGTCGCGGGTGTATGTGTACACCATGACGGTGGATACGGGTGCGCCCCGTTTGCTGGGCGAAGTTACCATTGATTCTGAAGCCGTTATTGGCAAGCACCTGGATCAGAATACGGCCGTTACCATTACCTGGGATCTGCCCCTTGACGGCAGCTACTTTAGTCAGATGCTCGCCAATTTTGGCAGTGGCGATCCCGCAACACCACCCAGCAGCCCGCAGAACCAGACAAGCGTGGTGCGGGTCATTGATGCCCCCAACTTCTATGCCAATATTGGGGCCGAGGATGAGGTGGGCAACATTGACTGGCGTTCCTTCGGCCCCTGGTATTTGGGGCAGATGTACGGCCAGCCCTGGTATACCACTTTTCAGAGTATCGCTTTGACGATGGATGGCATTCTGGATATTCGCCACGACGAATGGCTGACCGCCACTGAATGGCTGGATGAGGACGAACGGCCGAATATCCCCCAATCGCTGTACTCAACCTGGGAAGCCCGCAATGCCTACATCGGCTGGCAAGGCGCCAATTGGGACAACGACGGAACCATGTGGGTTTATTGGGATGTGAACGCTGGCGGCACAACAAGCCCGGTGACGGGCAGTGTAACGCTGCCGTTTGCGGCTGATTTTGCCGCCAATGTCAGCGACAGCGACATCAGCGGTGGCTGGCAATTTGATGGTGTCAACTGGATCAGCAACGACTCCACCTACATGGTGCATGATCCCGAAAACGGCGGCACCGAGCTTGTCTTCTGGTTTAGAGGGCCGGTAACAGACGGTTTCGCCCACAACCGCATGTTTGCGTATGCGGTGGATGAGGGGGGTGAGGTCTGGAGTGCTTTCCCCACCTTGAACCAGTTGGATGGCACATTTGACTACTATTATGAGTGGATGGTCAATACAGGGACGGATTTGTTGAAACGGCCGATTGGCGCCCGCGAACCCATCCTTAGCCTGCACGCCAGCAGTTCCCCGCCCACCCAAGACACCCTCAGTCACGGCCATATCGTGCAATATCTGTTAGATATTACCAATGAAGGCGATTATGCCAGTGACGATATGCAGGTTCAGCTAACGGGCAGTACGGGCATTAACTTCATCAGTGTAGATGGGGCCACCTGCAACAGTTGCGCCGTCCCCGATAGCTGGCTTTTGGATGTGGCGGAGATTACCAGCAGCGACAGCCAGCGCATTACCATCACCGCGCAGTTGGACAACGACCTGACCGGCTTGACGCAGGTGACGACGACGGCCCAATTGCAAACAGACCTGCTGCTGCCGCAGACGGCGATGCTGACCCATGTGTTAGACCTGGCTAAACCAGCGGCAGAGGTGGTTGCCAATCCAGGTAATGCCAGTGCGGCTGGCCCCCAAGCCATTGTGGGCACGGCTGATGATGCTGCTGGCACGGGCGTGGCCTCGGTGGAGGTGAGCCTGGACGGAAGCAACTGGCAAGCTGCCATCGGCACACAATCCTGGTCGGCGGTGGTAGACCCAGGTGTGTCTACGGGGGTGTGGGATCTGTATGTGCGGGCGACGGATTATCACGGGCAGGTGAGTGACGTGGCTTTGGCGACCTTTGTGATTGATGAGGCTGCGCCGCTGATTACGGCGACTGTACCGGCGGTGGTGGGTAACAGTGGGGTGGCCTCTCTGAGTGGCACAACCAGTGACCCCCTGCCCGCCGGGGCGGAGGTGCAGCAGGTGGCGGTGCAGTTTGATAGTGATACGGCCGTTTGGCAAACCGCCAATGTGGGCCAACCCAACACCAATGGCAGTCAACCCTGGCAGTACGTCTGGTCACTGCCCAGCCAGGATTGGGTGACACATACCGTGCGCTTCCGCGCCACCGATTATGGTGATAACGCTGCCACCACCGGCTGGTTTACCACTGTGGTAGACACCATTGCCCCCACTGTGGCGGTGACACAGCAGTTGACGCAGGTAGTGGTCGGCGGCACTGAGCCGGTTTTGGCTGGCACAGTTACAGATGGCGGCGGCGTGGATTCAGCCACGATCACCATCTATCCACCAGCCGGTGCGCCCATCAATGAGGGGCTGACGGTGAACGGGGGACAGTGGTCGTATGTGCTAAATCAGCCATTGGGCACATACACGCTGCTGGTGACGTTTGGGGACACGGTGGGCAATACCCGTCTGGTTGGCCCCTTCACAGTGGAGGTGATTGAGGTTATTAACCATGCGCCTAGTGCGATGGCTGATAGTGCGATGACGGCTGAGGATACGGCCGTTCTCGTGGATATTCTGGCTAACGACAGTGACCCTGATGGGGACAGCCTGACGCTTGACAGCCTGAGCCAGCCAGCCAACGGCGCGGTCAGCAGCAGCGGCAGCGATGTGACCTACACGCCGACCCTGAACTTCAACGGTACAGATGTTTTTACTTATACCATTACGGATGGTCATGGTGGGCAGGACACGGCGCAGGTGACGGTGACGGTTGACCCGGTGAATGATGTGCCTGTGGCGACTGATGATGAGGGGATGACGGCTGAGGATACGGCCGTTACCATTGACCTCCTCAACAACGACAGTGACGTAGATGGCGACAGTCTCATCGTGCAATCGGTTATGCAGGGCAGTCATGGCTCTGTGGTCAACAATGGCAGTGATGTGACCTACACGCCCGATGCTAACTTTAACGGCAGCGATGTCTTTACCTACACCGTTACCGATGGCAATGGCGGCAGCGATACGGCCACCGTCACCGTCACCATTGACCCTGTGAATGACAATCCGGTGGCGGTGGCTGATGGGGCGATGACGGAGGCGGATACGGCCGTTCTCATTCCCGTTCTCGCCAATGACAGCGATGTAGATGGCGACAGCCTCACGGTAGATTCGGTCACGCAAGGCAGCCGCGGCTCCGTAGCCAACAACGGCAGCGATGTGACCTACACGCCCAACAGCGGCTTTAGTGGCAGCGATGTCTTTACCTACACCGTTACCGATGGCTATGGTGGGCAGGACACGACCACCGTCACCGTGATGGTGGCGCTGGGCAACAGTGCGCCGGTGGCCGAGGCGGGTGGCCCCTACACCGTCAATGAAGGTGAGTTGGTCATGCTGGATGCTGCGGGGACGACGGATGCGGAGCAAGACCCGGCTACGTTGGGTTATGCCTGGGACTTTGATGGCGATGGTGCATATGATGATGCTGTGGGCATGATGCCCACGTTCTCGGCTGTGACGCTGGATGGGCCGATGAGTGTGACGGTGGGGTTGCAGGTGACGGATGGCGGGGGTTTGGTGGGTGTGGATACGGCCGTTATCGCCATCCTCAACCTGCCGCCAGCCATCACCAACCTCACCTATCTACCCATCATCTTTGGCGAAAGCAGCACCATCACCGTCACCGCCACCGATGTTTTGGACACCCTAAGCTACGCCTTTGACTGTGACAGCGATGGCAGCTTTGAAATTGGCCCCCAGACTGGCAACAGCACCGATTGCGCCTTTGCCAGCCCCGGTGACTTCACCGTCACCGTCCAGGTCAGTGATGATGATGGCGGTGTAGCCACCGAAACAACAGTCGTGACGGTGATGAGCCACCAGGAGGCGGTGATGCACTTGCAGGATGATGTGCTGGCCCTGGTGAACAGCGGTGTCTTGCGGCCGATACAAGGCGCAGCCCTGAACACCTCTTTGCAGAGAGTGGTTCGTGCCCTCAATAACGATAGACCTGTGGTCGCCATCTTGAATCTAAACCGGTTTATGGTGAAGGTGAATGCCTTTGTTGACAGAGGTGTTCTGACACCAGAACAGGCGCAGCCGCTGTTGGACACGGCCGAACGCCTGAAGGCGGCCATTGTGGCGGCGCACTAGCAGTTTGTCGGAGAACCCCAATTTGTAGCCGCGAAATCCCTTTCGCGCTCTGGGAACGCGGTAAGGATACCGCGCCTACGGCCACTTTTCCGACAGCCTGCTAGGGAACACAGACTGATAATAAATTACAGAAGAAGTTCAACTTCTCCTGAGAAGTTGAACTTCTAAATGTGGAGATTGGAGATTGGAGATTAACCAGTCTCCAATCTCCAATCTCCAAACCGCTAAGTTAAAAACGAACACTTATCTAGGCTTGCAATCTGGTTAAATGTTCCCGTACCCGCTTCAAATCTACCTGCGTCGCCAGCACCTGATTCACCAGAACAGCCAGAGCCTTTTCATAACACGCTAAAGCTTCGACTTTAGCCCCTTGTGCCTCGTGCCACTCACCCAAACTAATCAGCGGCACAGCTATTTTGGGATGTGCATCAGTCTGGTTTTGCTGCCACATTTTGAAGGCGCGGTCTAAATAGGTGCGGGCGGTGAACAGGTCGCCGACGGCTTGCAAGGCACTGGCTAAAAAGGTGAGTGTATCGGCCGTTGTTTCATCAGCCATCTCATGCGCTTCTATTATGCCCAAGGCTCGCTCTAAATGGCGGCGTGCCTGTTCCGTCTGGTCCATCATGCGCCAGACGTAACCTAACCAGGTCAACGTAAAGACGAGCTGGGGATGATCTGGCCCGTAGGCTGCTTCTCGATTTGTGAGAGACTGTTGTATAAGGGCAAGACCCCGTTCTGGCTCTCCTAATAAACTCAAACATAAGCCCACATTCCCCAGAGAAACGGTTGTGTAAGGATGTACGGTCCCCAAGCGGCTTTCTCGCCCCGCCAATGCCCGCTGATGCAGGGCCAGGGCCGTTTCATAATCGCCTATTAGAAAATTGATAACGCCCATGCCCGTCACCGATTCGAGCAAGCTCGGATGGTCGGCGGATAAGATTTTTTCTCGAATTTTGAGTGAAATCTCGTAATGGGATAGGGCCAGCATATAGCTGCCCAGGCGGCGGTAGGAGAGGCCTAAGTTGTATAGGGTGCGGGCTGCATCCAGATTGTCGGGGGGTAGAATGCGTTCAAAGATGGTGAGGGCGTGTTGGTAATGAGCTATGGCTTTTTGGTTGTTGCCTGTTCGGGAGTGGATGATGGCTAGGTTGTTGAGGCTGCGGGCGGTTTTGATGTGGTTGTCGCCATACTGCTGCTGGTAAATGGTGAAGGCTTGTTGGTAATGGGGGTAGGCTGATTCGGCTGTGTCTGTTTGCCAGATGATGGTGCCTAGTGACATGAGGATATCGGCCGTTTCCGCTGGCTCTAGTTCGGCTGTTTGTTGTGAGAGCTGCCAGGCACTTTCTAAGAAGGTGCGGGAGGTGGTTAGATCGCCTATATCCATTAAATGGCGGCCCCAGGCGTGGGTGAGGCGCACGGCATAGGGGGTGGCTCTGATCTGTTCCGCTTCCATGATGTGGCGTATGTGAACAAGGGGTACGGGGAGCCGATCCAAATAGAAGCCAGCATCCCAGTGTGCTTTGATGCGCTGCCAGACAGTTTGGACAACGGCCGTAACGGCTTCTGTCTGCTCTGTCAACATCGTCTGCACAAAAGCAATTACCAGCCGATGCAGCGTAACGGTGTTCTCACCATCGTCCTTTATAAAGCCCAGCGCAATGAGCCGCGCCAGCCCATCTTCCACCAACAACATCTGCGCCACGTCGGCATCAGCGGCCAGAAGTGTGGACAAGAGCAGTTCGCGGGGCAGTGGTTCGCCCGGAGCAAATTGGACGGCATGAGTTAATAGGTGAAGGGCCATGACATCCGTTTCGTCTGTTGTATCCAACTGTTCCCAGTTAACGGCGAAGGTGCGAGCCACATTCAATTCATGGCCCGTTGGTGAATGTTGGCTGCCACGCCCTTGCAGGGAGGGATGACTTAACAGCCCTTTGTCGCGCAACTGCGCCAGATATTGGGTGGGTGTAATCTGGCGATAGCGGCGTAAAAAGCCACCAGCCAGGTGTAGGGCTAAGGGCAAGTGGCCGACTTCTGTGGCGATTTCGGCGGCGGCTTCTTGGCTGATGTGGGGGACTAACTGGTGTAAGAGGGCTTCACTTTCATGCGGGTCTAAAGCAGGTAAGGGCCAGGTGCTTACTTGTAAATCTCGTGCCCATTTCCCGCGGCGGCTTGTGAGCAGCACGCGGCAGCCGCCCGTGACAGGCAGCCATTTTTGCAAAAGGGCTTCTTCTTCGCAGTTGTCAAAGATGAGTAAGCGGGGCGTAGGCTCTTGCCATGCCCGCTGCACCTGGTTTATGCGGCTGGCTTGCGAATGTTTTTCGTCATCACGATATAAGTTCATCCCCCGTTCGCCACCGATGAGGGAGATTTCGGCGGCCACGTTGTCGCCATCGGCAAAGCTGAGCCAGAAGACACCGCCGGGGAAGAAACGGCCGTACCGATAACAAAATTCTACTGCTGTTTGCGTCTTGCCCAGCCCGCCCATGCCCGTTACCGCCACTGCCCGGTGTGTGGGTTGCCCGGCATCTGGCAGCAGCAGGTGGGCCAGATGCAGAAGGGACTCTTTGCGGCCTGTAAAATCGTTGTTGCGTTGGTAGGGGACATAGGCGTTGATGGGCAAGCTGCCTGGTTCGGCCAATTCGTCGGCAGACGGCCGTTCCATCTGTGCCCCTACAATGGCCGCCCACGATACCCCGCCACCTTGCTGCTCCTTCAACCGCTGTAATCGTTGCACCAGTTGCACTGTTTCTGGTTCTGGCTCTACGGCCAATTCTAGCCACAACTGTTGTTTGGTTATTTCATATTGCTGCAAAGCCACTTCAATCTGGCCGGTGGCCGCTAAAAATTGCAGAAGATAGGGCAAGGCAGTCTCGTTCAACTCATCCAGCAGCAGCCAACGCTGCGCGGCCGTTACGCCCCGCACCCAATCCTCTTGTTCGGCATAGGTATCACATAGCTGGCGGTAAGCTACGGTGATGCGTTGGCGTAACTGTTCTCGTTCCAGCAGCAGCCATTCGTTAAAGCGGGGGGTGTCGGGCACATAAAAGTTGGCTAACAAGTCGCCGGTATAGAGCTGAAGGGCCTCGTCAAGCATGTGGGGGGAAACGGCCGTTAAGCCCTCACTCATTACATACAAATCCACAAAATCGTTGGCTTCATACGCCACCTCTGCCGCCGAAATCTGCAAATCGGGCAGCCACTTCTTTAGCCGCGACAACAGTTGGCGCAGGTTGTTTAAGGATTTGGCGGTAGAGGTGGCCTCCCACAACAGATCAGCAATTGCTTCCCGCGAATGGGCCTGCCTGGTAATGACCAGGTAGGCCAACAGCGCCAACCCTTTGGCACTTTTCAGCACGGGTGATGGCTGCCCATCTACTGCCACCTGTGGTTTACCTAGCAGCCTGATTTGGGTACTCATGCCAACGGATTATAACAAATTTGGCTCAGAGGATGCGGTGTAACGGCCGTATAACGCCCCTTCCTTACAATCACCAACATGATAAACAAGCAAACCCGAATCACCCTAAAACCTGGCCGAGCCTAATACCAACATGATCAAAAACAATCAGTACCAGGCCTATCTCATCCGCTTTGAGCGGCATGATAACCAGACCTATTGGCGCACCACCCTGACCAATGCGCAAACAAACGAAGTGCGCCACTTTGCCACAGAACAAGAAGCCTTGCGCTACATCCTAACCAATTTAGCGGAACCATCACCGGACAATAGAGGCGCTTTAACTGGCGACTAGCAGGCTGTCGGAAAAGTGACCGTAGGCGCGGTATCCTTACCGCGTTCCCCGAGCGCGAAAGGGATTTCGCGGCTACAAATTGGGGTTCTCCGACAAACTGCTAGGAAAACCAATCTCCAGTCTCCAATCTCCAGTCTCCAAGTTATAAACGAACGCCTACTTCAAGGCATCAAAAACAAAGCACCCCAATCAACGAAGGATCAACGCCCAACCACTATACTGCAATCATGTAAATCATTTTATTGTGGGCATCGTCTACAATAAGCTACCTTGAAGGTCATCAGGACCACATGGCTTTACCGTTGCGCTTAGGTCGAAGTGTGAGCCTAACCTGAACCCCAAAACACTCGTCATCGCCCTCACAACCCTCCCCCACCCAACGGTAAGTTTGCTCCCTGTGAGGTGCTATATGAATCAGCTAAAGATTTCTCTATTTGGCAAGTTTTGTGCGCAATGCGAACAGCAAACCATTGATGGCTTTGATGCCCTCAAAGTTCAAGAACTATTTTGTTACCTGCTCCTCTATCGTCAGCAAGCCCACCATCGTGAAAAACTGGCAGCCCTCCTCTGGTGCGACAACACAACCCATCAATCGAAACGTTATTTGAGCAAAGTCTTGTGGCAGCTCCAGACAGCCTTTGAAAACTACCACATCCCCACCGATCTCTTTTTGATTGAACCAGATTGGATACGCTTAAACCACGAGGCCGATTTCTGGCTAGATGTGGGCATCTTTGAACAAGCTTATAAATTAATCCGCTCCCCCGCCAAGTCAAAACTATCCCTAGAAACAGCCCAGTTTTTACAAGAAGTCGTCCCCCTATACAAAGGCGATTTGCTAGAAGGCTGGTATCAAGACTGGTGTATTTTTGAACGTGAGCGATTTCAATATATGTACTTAGGCATACTCGATAGTTTAATACGTTACAGCGAATCCCAAAAAGCGTATAAACAAGCCATTAACTACGCCACTGAAATTCTACGACACGATTATGCCCGAGAACACACACACCGCCGCCTGATGCGTCTCTATTATCTCACTGGCAATCGCACTGAAGCCCTGCGCCAATATGACCGCTGTGCGGAGGCCTTGACCAAAGAACTCGCCGTCCAACCGGCCGATTCGACCATTGCCCTCTACCACAAAATAAGGGCCGACTGCCTGGGTAAATCATCTGCGGAGCTAACTGCCCCAGACCACACCCCCCCCGCAGCCACACCTACTCTGGAGAAAACCTTAACGCAGCTCAAACACCTGCAAATGACGCTCACCCATCTTCAAGAACAGACGCAGCAGGAGATCGAGAAAGTCGAATCGGTCATCAACGGTTCAGATTAAACCGCGCTCATCCTGCATACAGCAGGCAGAAGCTGCCCTGCTTCTTGTGCCAGAAACAGCCCAAGATACACACCAGAAACAGCCCAAGATACACGGCCGTTTATACTGCCGCTCATACAAGTCATGAAACAGTGAAGTGGCACTATTTCATGAGTGACCATGTGACACAATCACATCATGGAACTATTCGAAGATAAGAATCATTCCTTTGTTATCAGAATCTGGTCTGAAGAAGACCTCGGCGAGGATGAAAATGATATTTGGCGTGGTCACATTACCCACGTCATCAGCGGTAAACGGAATTATCTGCAAAGTCTTGATGATATTTCCCGCTTTATCCAACCCTATTTACTTGAAAAAAGCTTCAAAGACTCAGGCAAGAACGACTCACCCCTTTCGGAGAGATAATGGCTAACTTTCGGGCAATAACGGCCGTTTGTGAATCAGTCGTCTACATGCTGCGCTCCAACTACGATCCCAACGACTTCAACAACGAACTCGAATTCCTCGTCTACAGTGCCAGTGATTTTGCCGCCCCCATGGAAGCTGGCATCTCCCTCTTCCTCTACCGCATTCTGCCCGACGGCACACACCGCATCCCTACCGGCCGCATAAACACCAACGGACAGCGCTATCAAACCCGCCTACCCGTCAACCTCTACTTCCTCCTCACCACCTGGGGCAAAACCGCCTCCCTGCAACACACCATCGCCGGCTGGATGCTGCGCACCCTCGAAGACCACCCCATCCTGCCCATCGGCCTCCTCAACACCGTCCTCCCCGACGTTTTCCACCCCGACGAAACCGTAGAAATATCCCTTACCGATTTAAGCAACGAAGACCTGCTGCGCGTCTGGGAAATGCTGCCCCAAAGCACCTACCGCCTCTCCGTCCCCTACGTCGCTCGCAGCATTCGCCTCGAATCCACCCAGCCACTCAGCCAAGGCCAACCCATCCAAGAGCGCACCACCCACTACCACAACGCCAACACAGCCTCACCCTAAACCAAACATGTTACCCCCGCTCGAAACCCTTACCACCTTCACCCTCCTAGGCATCCGCTTTTGGGATGCCATCCTGGATAAGCAAATCACAGACGGCCTATCTGTAACCGCCTGGCCGCTGGATCAGCCCAACCGGCTGACCACCGCCACCCCGACCCGCTCCAGCATCTACGCCTTTCATCACTTGCCCGGTATGCGCCGCTGGGAACAAGCCACCGGTGCAGAAGCATTAGCCGCCTCCCCTGGCGATAGAACCCGCTTCGTTATTACCATCACCGACAGCCAGCAGCGCTACTTCCCCACCGTCTTTACCGTAGATTTGCCCCTGCCCTATTTAGGCATCTTCCCCACGGCCGTTCCCACCAGCCCCCCCGCCCCCGCCCACCCCGGCTTCTACCTCTTCTCCGCCCCCACCCGGCCCACTGCCCCCGGATTAGCCGTCCTGCGCACCCAATTAGTCCAGGCCAACAGCCCCCAACCCGCCGCCTTCGCCGTCCTCGAAGCCGAACTCCTCGGTCAAACCTGGTACGGCTTCAGCGATGCACGAGGCATAGCCACCCTCCTCTTCCCCTACCCCCCTTTTACCAGCACGCCGGGCACTTCCCCGCCTGGCGGCCCACCCCTGTCCGAGCAGCAGTGGACAGTCACCCTACGCGCCCGTTACGAGCCAACCGCCCAAACGGTGCTGTCCGGCACATCCCTGCCCACGCTCAACAGCCTATTTGCCCAAACAGCCGCCACCCTCTGGCCCACCACCAGCGGCACGGCCGTTCCCCAACTCACATTTACCCTCATCTATGGTCAAGAACTGGTACTGCACACCAGCCCCCTGTCCACCTTATGGGTCAGTCCCGGCCCATAACCATTATTTTGCAAAGGGAGGATACCCATGCCCGAATATCTTGCTCCAGGAGTCTACATCGAAGAAGTCAGCTACCGCGCCAAAAGCATAGAAGGCGTCAGCACCAGCACCTGCGGCTTCGTCGGCCCCACCCGTTTTGGCCCCGTCAGCGGCGAACCAGAACTGCTCACCAGCTTCGCCGATTTTGAACGCATCTACGGCAGTCTAGATCAGCTCACCTTCGCCGATGACAGCAGTGTCGCCCAGCCCGCCACCGCCAATTACCTGGCCCACGCTGTACGGGCCTTCTTTGAAGAAGGCGGCAAACGCCTTTACGTCTCCCGCGTTTACAACGCCCGCCAAGACCCCTACCCCCCCACAACAGCCCAACCGGCCGTACTCCTATCCGGCGATCTCTGGTCAGACGGCCACGCCCGCGCCACCGTCCCCACCACTGCCGTTTCACCCACGCCCCACCTTTTACTGCGGGCACGCTATCCAGGCAGCGGCGGCAACGTGCAAGTCACCTTCACCGTCCGCGCCAGCCAAAATGCCCTCGCCGGTGTTCCCCTCGACCCCACCGACCTGACCGGCCCCCAAACGGCCGTATTACGCGGCGCCGTCCCTCACGATCTCGTCTGGATTGCCGATTTAACCAGCCTGCCCGGCAGCGGCACCCTCTACTGGGCCGAACGCTACTTCAACGACACCACCAACCAAAACACCTGGCGCTTCCACCCCGAAACAGGTGCCGATGTCGAATTAAGCGATCTCGACCCCGACCTGGACGAAATCCGCATCATCACCGTTGATGTCGAGATCACCTTCCCTGGCCGCGTACCACGCCTAGAATCCCGGCAAAACCTCTCCTTCCACCCCGCCCATCCCCGCGCCCTCAGCCGCCTTTTTGCCGCCGAACTAACCAGCCGTCGCCAAGCCCTCACCATCCCCTTCAGCCTCCAAGCATCACCCGATAATATGAGTGGCCCGCAAATCGGCCGTTTACTCATGGAACGCCCCCACCCCGTCACCGGCCTCTCCATCCTCGACACCCTCGGCGACGACAGCGCCAGCACCACCGCCCGCCAGCTAACCGTCATCCTCAGCGGCGGCAACGACGGCCTTCGCCCCGAAGCCAGCGACTATGAAGGGTTGGATGGCGCCGCCAACGGCCAAAAAAGCGGCCTGCGTACCCTGGAAGACCTGGAAGAAATCGCCATGGTAGCCGCCCCCGGCTACTCCGCCGGGGCTGGCAACGGCTACGCCGTAGATGCCGCCCAAATCACCCGCCACCTCATCGCCCACGCCGAGCGAATGCGTTACCGCATCGCCGTCCTCGACGCCGCCGACGGCCAGGCCATGTCCGAAGTCCGCGCCTACCGCAGCCAGGTAGATTCCAAACACGCCGCCCTCTACTACCCCTGGGTCACCATCCTCGATCCCCTCACAGGCGAAGAATTGAACCTGCCCCCCAGCGGCTTTGTAACCGGCATCTACGCCCGCAACGATGTGGAAAAAGGTGTGCAAAAAGCCCCGGCCAACGAAGTAGTGCGGCTGGCTATCGGCTTCGAGTTCCTGCTCAACAAAGCCCAACAAGATGTCCTCAACCCCGAAGGCATCAACTGCTTCCGCTTTTTCGAGGGGCGTGGCTACCGTTTATGGGGTGCTCGCACCATCAGTTCCGACAGCGAATGGAAATACGTCAACTTGCGCCGCTACTTCGCCTATCTGGAACGCTCCATCGAACTCGGCACCCAATTTGCCGTCTTTGAAAGCAACGGCGATGAACTTTGGGCCAACGTCCGGCGCACCATTGACGATTTTCTGTTCAACGAATGGAAATCGGGCCGTCTGCTAGGCCGCAAGCCCGAAGAAGCCTACTTTGTGCGCTGTGATCGCTCCACCATGACCCAAAACGACCTGGACAACGGCCGTCTCATCTGCCTCATCGGTGTAGCCCCCCTGCGCCCCGCCGAATTTGTCATCTTCCGCATCGGCCAATGGACGGCCGATCGCCGCAGCTAATTTGCCCGTGATTGGTTCACCCATCCCACCCCAACCAATCACCCTAAGGAGAAAGCCTCATGGCAGAATTACGCGAACGCCCCTATAGTCAATTTAACTTCCTCGTAGACCTCGGCACCGGCGATGCCAACAGCGTCCAGGCAGGCTTCCAAGAAGTCAGCGGCCTGGGCATGGAAATCACCGTCGCCGAATATCGCAACGGCAACGAGCGCGACAACGCCCCCCGCAAAATCACCGGCATGTACAAAGTGCCCGATGTCACCCTCAAGCGCGGCCTCATTGGTGCGCTCGACCTCTACGCCTGGCTCAACGATGTCCGCAATGGCTCCCAAGAAGCCCTGCGCAACGTCACCATCCAACTCCTCAGCGAAGACCGCACCACCGTAGCCATGGAATGGAAACTGACCAACGCCCGCATCACCAAATACACCGGCCCCTCACTCAACGGCAAAGGCACAGATGTCGCCGTTGAAGAAGTGACCCTGGCCTGTGAGCGGATTGACCTGGCCTGATGACCGCAACCACCGCCCTGCGCCTGCCCGGTGTCTACTTCTTGCCACCGCCACCGCGCCCATCCCTGGGACTGCCGCCGCTGGATGTGGCCGCCTTTGTCGGCTTCGCCGAAAGAGGGCCGCTGCACACACCTGTAGCCCTAGACAGCTTTGCCCTCTACCAGGCTGTTTTCGGCGGCGATTTGCCCCTGGCGCGGGCAGAGGGCCAGGGCCTTGTCTATGCCCATCTGCCAACGGCCGTTGCCACCTTCTTCGCCAATGGCGGGCAGCGTTGTTACGTCGTGCGCGTCGCCGGCCATCAGGCCACAGCCACCCGGCTGCGCTTACCCGGCATCATCAGCTTCAACAGCACTGGCGCGGCACGGCTGGCCGATGTCCGCGCCGCCTCCGTGGGCCGCTGGTCGGCCAATCTGCGGCTGGCAGCCCGGCTGCGCCCCACCCCCCTGCCCACCAACGCCTTCACCAGCAGCGGTGGCAACCAACTGGTCTGGCAAACCGGCAGCGCCCCCCAAGCCATCAGCGTAGGCGATGTGCTGCGGCTGACACTGGAAGACGGGCAGCAGTGGCTCTTCCCCGTAACGGCCGTTAGCAACCCCACCACCACCACCCTCACCCTCCACGCCGCCCAAACCTGGCAAAATCACACCACCCTCGCCAGCCCGCCCCCCACCGTCATAGAAGTCCGGCGGTTGACCCTCGATGGGGCTGTGCCCCTGGTCAATCTAACGGCCGATCTGCTGCCCGACGGCGAACAGCTAACCCTGGAACTATGGGGCGACGACAGCCCCACTTTACAGCCCGATGATATCCTCTGGCTGCGCCTGACAGATGGCCGCGATGCTTACTGCGCCCTCACCAGCCTGCGTCACAGCGGCCCCCTCGCCTCACCCCTCATGCCCCAGGCCATCGCCACCACACCCGCGCTGCTCATCCCCGCCGCGTCACCCCTGCCCAGCCTGCCCCCTTCAGCCTGGCGGCGCATTGAACGCCTACGCTTTGACCTCGTGCTGCAAGATGGCCCAGCGCGGCAAACCACGCTGGCCGAACTAGCCTTCAACCAGGGACACGGCCGTTTTTGGGGCGAAGCCGCCTATCTAGAATCCAGCCCCCTGCACCACCTATCGGCCGCCGCTGCCAGCGGCCAACCCGCTGCCGCCGCTGCCCAGCTTTACCGCCAAATCGCCAGCGGCCAACGCACAGATGGAGACGGCCGTTTATCCCCCCACACCCTGGCCGGTTTATTGGCCCCACTCGCGGCCCCCGCTGCCAGCCAAACCTACCTGCCCCTGGCCATGCTGTCCGTGCTGTCGGCCGATGATTTCCACGGCCCCCACGAGGCTGATGTGGGTACAGATGATTTGGACCTGTTTACGGCCGGTCCCTTCCTCGATCCCGATTTAATCCCCGACCCAGACCTGCCCCTCAACAACAGC
>JACKBT010000017.1 GCA_020634415.1 Ardenticatenaceae bacterium | reverse complement strand
CTTGTGCTGGTTGTGGCGAAACGCCTTATCTGAGTTTGCTGAGCCGGCTCTTTGGTGACCGGACGATTGTGGCGAATGCGACGGGCTGTTCTTCTATTTATGGGGGCAATTTGCCGACTACGCCCTGGGCCAAGAATGGTGATGGACGCGGGCCTGCCTGGTCGAATTCGCTGTTTGAGGATAATGCGGAGTTTGGTTTAGGTATGCGGGTGGCTTTGGATCAGCGGTTGGAGGCGGCGACGTATTTGCTGCGCGAACTGCGTGAGGATATTAGCCCAACGTTGGTGGATGCTATTTTGTATGCTGACCAGATTAATGAGGCTGAAATTCAATCGCAGCGTGGTCGTGTGGGTGAATTGAAGAATCGCCTGGAGGAATTGCGATTGGAATCTTCTGAGATCGCAATTCGTAAATCGCAAATCGCAAATTTGCTCTCGGTGGCGGACATTTTTGTGAAGAAGAATGTCTGGATTGTGGGTGGTGATGGCTGGGCCTATGATATTGGTTATGGTGGCCTGGACCATGTGTTGGCTTCGGGGCGCAATGTGAATGTGCTGGTGCTGGACACGGAGGTTTACTCGAATACGGGTGGACAGATGTCGAAGGCGACGCCGCGGGCAGCGGTGGCGAAGTTTGCGGCTGCGGGCAAGTCTATGCCGAAGAAGGATTTGGGTTTGCTGGCGGTGAGTTATGGCAATATTTATGTGGCGCGTGTGGCGTTTGGGGCGAATGATGGGCAGGTGGTGAAGGCGTTTTTGGAGGCGGAGGCGTATGATGGGCCGTCGTTGATCCTGGCGTATAGCCATTGTATTGCTCATGGTTATGATTTGAAGTTTGGGTTGGAGCAGCAGCAAACGGCCGTTGGTTCTGGTTACTGGCCTCTCTATCGCTACAATCCTGATCTGGAGGCGCAGGGGCAGAATCCCTTCCAACTTGATTCTAAAGCGCCCAAAGTGCCGCTGGAACAGTATATTTACCGTGAAGGTCGTTACCGTATGTTGACGCAGAGTCACCCCGAAACGGCCGAACGCCTGTTAGCATTGGCGAAGGCTGATGTGGCAGCGCGTTGGCAGCAGCATATTCGTCTGGCGGAGATGAAGAAGGAGAATGGAGACTAGGGGCTAGAGACTGCCTGCAAGGAAATAGCAGTCTCTACTCTCCAATTCTCTAATCTCCAAAAGGAGCAATGAAAATGAATTTAAGTACAACTTACCTCGGTTTGAATCTCAAGAACCCCCTGGTACCCTCTTCTTCACCGCTGACGCGGGATTTAAGCAAGCTGAAGCAGATGGAAGATGCGGGGGCGGCGGCGATTGTGTTGTATTCGCTGTTTGAAGAGCAGGTCAATTGGGAAAGCCATACGCTGGATCATTATTTGACACAGGGCGTGGAAAGTTTTGCAGAAGCTTTGACTTATTTCCCTGAGGCGATGGAATATCAGAGTGGGCCGACCGAATATTTGGAGCATATCCGTCGGGCGAAGGAGTCGCTGGAGATTCCGGTGATTGCCAGTCTGAATGGGGTGTCTACGGGGGGCTGGGTTGGTTATGCGCGGGATATTGAGCAGGCGGGTGCGGATGCGTTGGAGTTGAATGTGTATTATTTGCCAACGGATATTCATCTGGGCAGCGGTGAGGTAGAACAGATTTACCTGGATATTTTGCGTGATGTGAAGGCGACGATTTCGATTCCTGTGACGATGAAGTTGAGTCCTTATTTTAGTGCGATTGCGAATATGGCTTACCGTTTATCGGAAGCGGGGGCGGATGGTCTGGTGTTGTTTAACCGCTTTTATCAGCCGGATTTGGATTTGGAGAATTTGGCGGTGGTGCCGAATTTGAAGTTGAGTGATTCGGATGAGCTGCGGCTGCCGCTGCGTTGGATTGCGATTTTATACGGCCGTATTCGAGCCGATCTAGCGCTGACTACGGGCATCCATACCACGACGGATGTGCTGAAAGGGGTAGCGGCAGGGGCTTCGATTACGATGGTGGCCTCGGAGTTGATGCAGCATGGGATTAATCGTTTGCGTTTGTTGTTAGCGGGGACAGAAGCCTGGTTGGAAGAGCATGAGTATGAGTCTTTGGCGCAGTTGCAGGGGAGTTTGAGCCAGATTCACTGTGCGGAACCGGCGGCTTTTGAACGGGCTAATTATATGCGGGTGTTGAGTTCATATGCGCCGGATTATGGCTGGCGTTTTGGCTCTTTAGGGGCTGTGCCAACAGATTAATCTGTTTCTCGGCATTTCCTGAAAAATGCCCCAAACACTAGGTGTGTTTGGGGCATTTTGTTTTTTATCATGAAAGAAAGAAACGGCCGTTGACCTGATTTGTGGGGGCAACGGCCGTTTGAATGTTATTCAACTTATTTGGCAAAACCTACCGAGCGTGTCTCGCGGATGACTGTAACCTGAATTTGGCCGGGATATTGCATATTGTCTTCAATAGACTTGGCAATATTTTTAGAGAGACGCATCGAATCCAGATCATCAATCTGTTCGGGCTTTACGAGGACGCGAATTTCGCGCCCTGCTTGCATGGCATAGGCAAGCTGCACACCGGGGAAGGAGGTGGCAATTTCCTCTAAAGTGCGTACTCGTTTGATGTAATTTTCCAGGCTTTCGCGCCGTGCACCGGGACGTGCGCCCGAAATAGCATCGGCGGCTTCCACAATGACGGCTTCAACGGTTTCCTGTTCTACTTCATGATGATGGGCGGCGACAGTGTTGACGATGACATCGGCGACTTTGAAGCGCTTGATGAATTCGGCTCCCAGGCCAGCGTGTGTCCCTTCCTGGTCATGATCCATTGCTTTGCCAATGTCGTGCAGGAAGCCGCCAGTTTTGGCGATTTCCACATTGGCCCCTAGTTCGGCGGCGAGCATGGCGGCTATCTTGGCCGCTTCCACGGAGTGGTGCAGCATGTTTTGGCCGTAGGAGGTGCGATATTTAAGGCGGCCCATCATTTTGATGATTTCTGGATGCAGGCCGTGTACGTTGGCTTCGTAGGCAGCCTGTTCGCCGGATTCTTTCATGATCTGCTCGACTTCTTTGCGGGCATCGTCAATCAATTTTTCGATGCGGGCGGGGTGAATACGGCCGTCTGTGATCAATTTAGCCATCGCCCGCCGGGCAATTTCGCGGCGCACGGGGTCGAAGCTGGAGATGGTAACGGCTTCGGGCGTGTCATCTACCACGATGTCTACACCGGCTGCTTGTTCAAAGGAGCGGATATTACGGCCGTTGCGCCCAATAATACGTCCCTTCATCTCATCACTCGGCAGCGGCACGACCGAAACGGTAATCTCGGCAACCTGGTCGCTGGCAACTCGTTGGATAGCCATGGCAATGAGACCACGTGCTTTTTCTTCGGCCGTTTCCTTGGCCCGATCCTCAATCTCCCGCATAACGCGGGCCATATCCTGCCGCGCCTCTTTTTCTACGGCGGCTAGAAGCTGCTGTTGGGCTTCATCGCTGGTCATGTTGGCGATTTCTTCCAACTTGGCGCGATGCTCTTCTTCCATTTTGTTCAGATCGTTTTGTTTCCTGTCCAGGCGGCTTTGGCGCTTGTTCAAAGCCTGGTCGCGTGCTTCTAATTGGCGCGATTGGTTGTCTAATTTTTCGCTGCGGCGGTCAATTCGTTCTTCCGCTCGCTGCAAATCCTGATACCGTCTTTCGGCCACTTGCTCGGCCTCAATCCGAACTTGCCGGGCTTCTTTTTTGGCGTTGTTGAGCAGGGCTTCGGCTTCACTATCGGCTTGTCGGCGCTTTTCTTTCAGCTCCTCCTCAACGCGGGCATATTCCTGTTCTGTGCGTGGTTTGAGGAAGTAGTAGGCAAGTCCTGCCCCTATACCACCACCAATCAGAAGACCCAAGATGATAGATATGACTGGGTTCATGTTTGCTGTGATCTCCTTAATGTTAATAATTGTGTGGTTATGGAAAGACTGATTTTCGAAGATTGACGGATCATCACATTTCTACCAATCTTTTTCAGTCTCATTTTGCGTGTTGTGTTCATTGTCATTTGAGATGGTTGCCCATAACTCGTTGGTTACTTGTTGAATTGTTTCATAATGAAAGCCGCGCCGCTGTAAAAACCCCCCTAATTTTTGGCGAAATTCATCTTCGCCCAGGTGGGTGTAGCGGCTGGCTTGTTTTTGGGCGGCGTGGCGGGCAGCGGCCGTTTGGTCTACTTCATTTACGGCCGTTTCAATAATATGTCGCTCTACGCCTTTCTGTTGCAGCTCCTGGCGCAAGGCCAAATGGCTGCGCGGCTTAAAAGTATTGCGTTGGTCTACCCAATAACGGGCAAATGCTTCATCATCCAGCAGCCCTACTTCCTGTAGGCGAATTACAGCCTGCTCGATAACCAAATCGCCAAACTCTTTGTTGCGTAAATGACGCTCGATTTCGGCCACGCTGCGCGGGCGGCGGCTGATGAGTTGAACAGCTTTTTCTTTGGCTTTGCTTACGTCGTCTTGTTGTTGTAAGGTGGCAGTCTGTTCGGGGGTGAGGGTTTGACCCACTTTGAGGGTGGCGGCAACGGCCGTTGCCAAGCCAAAAGCAAACTTCCCGTCTAAATATACATTTAGTCGGTCACTATTCCGCTTCTGAACTGTCAACGCCGTAATCACACCCATAAAACAAAAAAGCCATGGTGTCCATTACCACAGCTTGGCCTCTGTTGGCAGATCAATTAGCTTATCAGTTAAACAATTTGGTGAGAGATGGCGCATCATCACCAGCGTCCTGGTAACAACACACCGCAATCTGTGAAATTTACTTTCTGAGCTGCTCAATAAAAGTTACTAGCAACAGTTGATTCATAAAACTTGTGTAAAAACTTTTATCAGATTGCATACTCCAGCTAGTGACTGTGCCTCTTGTGTAATAGTAAGGCGCCGCGTGTCGTTTCTACACTCTACTCAAAAAATTATGCCAGAAAACTAGCTAAGTTGTTTATCAGATCAAGCTCAATCTACTGATCAAGCAAAGAGTTCAAGGATAGTCGTAATGAACGGTACGTTCATCTCTCTTAATTATTCTTCTAAAAATACCATTGCAGGCAAACCTGCCGCCTGCCTTACAAGATTCTCCAATTCTAACATGATGGTTGGGTTTTCATCCAAGAACAGCTTGGCATTTTCACGCCCTTGCCCCAACAAAGTCTCGCCATAGCGAAAATAAGCCCCACGCTTGTCCACAATGCCCCGTTCGGTAGCCAAATCCAGAACATCGCCTGTTTTGCTAATGCCCTGGTTATACATAATGTCAAATTCACATTCGGTGAAGGGGGCTGCGACCTTGTTTTTCTTTACCTTTACCCTGGTGCGATTACCCACGACATCACCACCAGCTTTAATGCTCTGAATGCGGCGAATGTCAATCCGCACAGAGGCGTAGAATTTTAGGGCATTGCCGCCACTTGTCGTTTCTGGATTGCCAAACATGACCCCAATTTTCATTCGCAATTGGTTGGTAAAAATAACCACAGTGTTGGTCTGTTTAATGGCCCCCGACATTTTACGTAGGGCTTGGGACATGAGGCGGGCTTGCAAGCCAACATGGGCATCACCCATTTCGCCTTCGATTTCAGCGCGAGGCACGAGGGCGGCAACGGAGTCTATAACGACGACATCCATTGTGCCGGAACGAATGAGGGCCTCGGCGATTTCCAGAGCTTGTTCACCCGTGTCGGGTTGTGAAACGTAGAGGTTGCCAATGTTTACACCACACTTGGCGGCATAGTGGGGGTCGAGGGCGTGTTCCATGTCTACGAAGGCGCAAACGCCGCCGCGTTTTTGGGCTTCAGCAATGATGTGTTGGCAGAGAGTGGTTTTACCAGAGGATTCGGGACCGTAGATTTCAATGACACGGCCACGCGGTACACCGCCAACGCCGAGGGCAATATCCAGGGAGAGTGAACCGGTGGGAATGGCTTCTACGTCGAGTTGGGCATCGCCTAAACGCATGACAGTCCCTTCACCAAAGCGTTTGTTAAGGGTTGCCAGTGTGTTTTCTAATGTCCGCTCTCGTCCCTGTTGTTTGCTCATTTTCTTCCTGTGTGTTGGGATTTTGCTGATTATGTAGTGTACAATAGCGTTATGGAATTAGCAAACCATTGTGGCAACAGCCAGCAGGCGAGGGGAGAGACGGCCGTTATTCGCACGGCTACCGAGGAAGATGCGCCTGATATTTACCAATTGCTGCGTCGTGCTACCCACAGCCATATCCATGTTGGCTGGCATTTGCCCATTCATTGGTTGGGACGAGATGAGTTTTTGGTGTATGAGCCACCAGCTCGCGGCAGTTCGGCGATGAATAAGCTGTGGGGCGAGGATTTGGCGCTGCGGGCCTGCCTGGTGGTGACGGCGAACCCGGCCCCGACGGCCTGGGTGCATGTGGCGGCTTTGCGCGGGGTGGCGGAGCCGGTGGTGGTGCTGGCAGAGATGTTGGCGTGTGTGGAGGAGATGCTGCGGCCAACGGCCGTTACCCAAATCGCCTGGATGCCCGTTGATAATTGGCCGGAAGCCTGGTTCGAGCAGCTTGGTTTCATCGAAGTCAATCAGATACAAACTTACTTCAAGCCAGATTTGGCTGTGTCCGATGAGCAGCCGGCACCGGGATTAAGCCTGCGTCCGGCTCGGTCGAGCGATGTGGCGGAATTGGTGCAGATTGAGGCCGACACCTATGCGCCATTATGGCGGCATAGTGCTGATGATCTGGCGGCGGCTTTACAACAGACCTGTAGTTTTGATGTGGCTGAGTTGAATGACCACATCGTGGGTTTTCAAATTAGTACGTGTGATGAAACAGCGGCCCATCTGGCTCGTTTGACGATTGCGCCCACTGCACAAAAACGGGGTGTGGGCACGGCTTTGTTGACTCATGCCATTCGTGGTTTTCAAAAACAAAATCTGCGCTCGATCACCCTTAATACCCAGGCGGATAATGTGGCATCGCAGCAGTTGTATAAGAAATTTGGCTTTGTAGCCCGGAATCGGTGGTTTTCGATTTGGGCAAAACAGCTAACATAGAGAATAATGGATTGTACCCACCCGACAGAAAGAGTATTATGGTGACAAATAGCAGCGGTTCCGAGACAAAGGTGATCAAAATGCAGGATGTTGTATTTGTGCTTTTGATTAGCCTTTTTTTGGGGCTGCTGTCGGGGCTGGTGCATAAGGCAGTGGTGGGGATTATCTGGACGGTTGTGCTGGTAGCGGTGTGGCGGGCGTATAACCAGGTGATGGCGAATGACAGGGCGATTTTGAAGGGGTTGATCGTGGGAGGGGGCTTGGGAACGGCCGTTGGCCTTGCGGGTTGGCTCATTGGGGGCAGCATTCACAGCGTGGGCAGCGGGGCCTTGTTCGGTTTATGGCGCGGCGTTTTGGTGGGAACGGCCGTTGGCATCATCACCCGAGCCAACAGCGAAGAACAAGATACACAACAGACAAAAATACTCCTCCTCGGCGGTTCCATTCTGCTGGGCGTGGTGTTAGGCGGGCTGGTCGGCCTGACCACAGGCATTTTTTTAGGTTTAATCGGCGATGGCGTTGCCGGTGCTATCCGTGCCACTGTAGCTGGTTCTATTTTAGGGGCCTCCATCGGTTCCTACTTTAAGGAAGTGCGTTGGATAGCGGTGGCGGCATCCGGTTTGGCTGTGTTAGCGGCCGTGAGCGTGCTTTTGGGCGGAGCCGTCGCTGGGATTGTGGTGGGGGCCATCAGCGGCTCATTTGCCCCCATCTTGTTGGTAAGCGGTATTGGCGCATTTGGCGGCCTGACCAGCCGCGGCCTGAAAGCGATGGTCGTCGAAGCCCTGGAAGCCCCTATCGAAATGATGGAACAGGGAGCCGTGCCATTTTTAGCCCCGGCGGTGATTATCGGCATGATCATCGGCGCCGCTTCCGCTGGGCAGGCGGGGATTATGGCCTTAACCATTACTTTCGCCTTTTTGGGCCTCTTTTTTGGCATTATCGGCGAGATCATCAGCGGTAATAACAAGGTAACAGTGCGCTCAATGGTAGAAACCGCCATGTTAGGCTCCGAAACCTGGCCGGTGCGGCGGGTCATCCAACAAATGGCGCGAGAATCAAAACAGGCAGCGATTGGTGCAGGCATCGGCGTGGCCATCGGCTTGGTGGGGGCCTTTTTAGGGACGGTTATCGCTCAGTTTTTACTCGACCTCATTGCGACGATGGCTGTATAACGGTATAGTGTGCCTGGTTTTAGTGTAATTTGGGTTTCCTATGAGTCCCCATTTTATAAGGAAGGAAATGACGTGTCGCGGCATAAATTAAGCGAAAAAGAGTTGGCAGATGCCTTAACTGATCTGCCAGGCTGGCAAGTGAAAGAAGGTAAGCTGCATAAAACCTACAAATTTGGCTCGTTTGCCCAGGCAGTGGGCTGGATGATGAGCGTGGCCATCCATGCTGACAAAATGGATCATCATCCCGAATGGTCGAATGTCTATAATCGTGTGCAGGTTAATCTGGTTACACACGATTTGGATAATGCGATTAGCAGTTGGGATGTGGATTTAGCCCAAAAGATGGAAGAGTTGGCTGGTAGTTGAGCAGTTGGTTAACTGCTGCTGACAAGTTGTTTGTACCCTCTTTTGCCCTATATGATCAGATTGGGGCAGTTTTGGAAACTGCTCCAATCTTTTGAGCCGTTACCTGGCAAGTAGTCCTACCTTTTGCCCTTCGCCACTTTTACAGATGACCATAACATGATAGCCTTGTACGCATGAGTACCCATGATGATTTACGACGAATATTGCAGCGAATTGATGGTAAGGGGTACAAGGCTTATAAAGATATTCAAGGCCAGTACCGCTTCCCTCAGTTCACCCTTTTTGTAGATTATGTGCAGGGCGATCCCTTTGCCGCGCCCAGTCGGCTGCGTGTGCAAGTGCCGCAAAATGTAGCCCGCTATCCAACTGAAACGTTTCGCAACGACAGCCGCCGCCTGGGGCTGGAGAGCTATCTGGCATTGTCTTTCCATGTGGCCTGCCGCACGGTGGCGGGTAAAAGTGGCTCGGGCAAGAGCGGCATGATGCAGATTGATGCGCCGGGCCAGGAGATGTTGGAGCGAACGGCCGTTACCGTCACCAAAGAATACGTGGAAGCCCGTTTTGTGGTGGGGCTGCCTGCACAAGGCCGCCGTGTGTTGGGCCGCACCGCCGCCGGGATGTTGTGTGATGATTTGCCGCGCCTGGTGGAGGCCGCTCTCTTTTATAAAAACAATCGGCCCGAAATCATTCAGCGTTTTGTGGAGACAAGTGAGGATGCCGACGCGCTGCGCGGCCAACTGCGGGGGCGTGGGCTGGTGGCCTTTGTGGCTGATGGGGCTGTTTTGCCGAGGAGATCGGGGGTAGATGATCGGCCGTTAGCTGGTGAAAACGTCATCCCCTTCCAATCCCCCGACAGCTTGCGCGTGGCCTTCGATTTACCCAATCGCGGCCCGGTTTCCGGCATGGGCATTCCGGCGGGAGTGACGCTGATTGTGGGCGGCGGCTTTCATGGCAAATCTACGCTGCTGAATGCGTTGGAGCAGGGCATTTACAACCATCGGCCTGGGGATGGGCGGGAGTTGGTGGTGATGGATGGTGGCAGTGTGAAGATTCGGGCGGAAGACGGCCGTTACGTGGCCGGTGTCAACATCTCCCCCTTCATCAACAACCTGCCCTACGGTCAAAACACCGACGCTTTCAGCAGCGACAATGCCTCCGGCTCCACTTCGCAGGCCGCCAACATCATCGAAGCCCTAGAATTAGGCGCGTCGGTGCTGCTAATTGACGAGGACACGGCCGCTACCAACTTCATGATCCGCGATCAGCGGATGCAGGCCCTCATCGCCAAAGCCAAAGAGCCGATTACGCCCTTCATTGACAAGGTGCGCCAACTGTCTGAAGAGCAAGGTGTGTCCACCATTTTGGTCATCGGCGGCAGCGGCGACTATTTTGAGGTGGCCGATCTGGTGATTGCCATGGATGAGTATGTGCCCCATGACGTAACGGCCGAAGCCCAGGCCATCGCCCAGCAGCACCGCCAGGAGCGGCAGCGGGAAGGGGGCGCAACCTTTGGCGCACTCACGCCGCGTGTGCCTATTCCCAAGAGCCTGGACCCCAGCAAGGGGCGGCGTGATGTCAATGTGAAGACGCGGGGCTTACGCACCGTGCAGTTTGGCGAGGAGACGATTGATTTGAGTGCGGTGGCGCAGTTGGTGGACGACAGCCAGACGCGAGCGTTGGCGGCGGCGTTGGTCTATGGCTGGGAGAAATATATGGATGGCAAACGCTCCTTATACGACATTCTTAGCCTCATCATGGCCGACATCGAGCAGCATGGCCTGGACGTTCTCGACCGCCGCTACATGGGTGACTGGGCCGCCTTCCGCATCTTTGAACTCGGCGCAGCCCTGAATCGTTTGCGAACGCTGCGGGTGAAATAATAGGCGGCTCCCTTACTTCATTTGGTATGCACTAAGCATTACCTTATTCTAGTTCTATGCCATAGTTGAGCTGTGTCCGGTATAGATAATGATTGACTTATGAAAAAATTAACTGATCTCATCTCGAAAACAATAGCCGATATTCTAAAACCCAACGAACTAATTTTTCGGTTGATTGAAAGGAAACTTGAAGAACGAGGGATCACTTTAACTGTGGAGCAAAAGCTTCAAGTTAGAGATGAGCTTATGCGAAATAATGTTACTAGTTTTCAAATTGACTTATCTGAAGAACAAGAAAAGAGACTTGCAAACTCAAATAGCGGGCGTTTAGTCATAGATTTGGGGAGCCAGGATGAAATCAATGATCTTGAATCCAGAATTCATAAAGCCATCAACGATTCAACTCAAAAAGCAATCGTTTTAATTTCTAACTCGCTCCTTGAAGGGTGGAAAGCTCAGGCTCCTGAACTTTTGAAAGAGCAGAGTAAAGAACGTCTAGATCACGCATTGTTGATTGAACAGATATGGGCTAAACCATTAGATTTACTAGAAATTTTACTTAGCGTTTCACTCGAAGCTGGGGCAAGATTTAATGAACAGCATCGCTCAAATGCAGCTAAGGAAAATGATTTTGTTTTTGAGGCAATAACACGATTACATGCTCGGGGTTGTCAAGTTGGAGCTGAAGCACTTTTGTTATTGAGAAATGGATTTGCTGATGGTGCTCACGCAAGATGGAGAACACTTCATGAACTTAGTGTAGAAGCATCTTTTATTTTTCAGAATGGCAATAGTGTTGCGGAACTGTTTCTTTTACACTCTCAAATATATGATTACAGGTTGGCAGAAGAATATCAAAAATACTATCAGGTTCTTGGTTACGCTCCGCCTGAACAAGCTCATATTGACTCAGCTAAAAAAACGAGGGATCGACTAATCAATCAATACGGCGACCACTTTAAATATGATTATGGATGGGCTGCTCAGGTTCTAAAAAATAAAAGACCCAATTTTACCCATCTTGAAGAATTTGTAGGGCTTAAGCATTTGCGCCCATTTTACAAATTAGCAAATATTAATGTTCATTCTGGGTCGATGGGAGCAAGTTTTCGTCTTGGATTGCCCCCAGATAATAACAATATCCTTGTAGCAGGTCATAGCATTTATGGACTAAGCGAACCTGGGCAAAACATAGCATTCTCTTTTTATTTGCTTACTGCAACATTACTTCTTTCAAGAGAAAATTTAGATCAGGTCGCTCTTGTGTCGGCATTAGATACCCTTAAGTACGAAATTGTTTGGGCATTCGATGAAGTTATGGAAGAGCAAGAAAAGAAAGATGTATAACTTGCTATCTATTTTTCCAAGATTTACTTTTATTAAGAACTTATGCGCATCGCTCTTATTTCTGACGTTCATGGCAATTTGATTGCGCTGGAGGCGGTGTTGGCCGACATTGCCCAGGCGGGTGTGGATCAGATCATCTTTTTGGGGGATTTGGTGACGTTTGGGCCGCAGCCGCGTGAGGCGGTGGAGCGGGTGCAGGCGTTGGGCTGCCCTTGTGTGTTGGGCAATCATGATGATTTTGTGTTGGCGCGGGAGCGTGTGCCCCATTTGGGTTGGGTGTCGGAGTGGTTTGCGGCGCAGTTAACGGCCGTTCACCTCAACTTCCTGCGCACTTTCCAACCCGCCATCCGTGTGCCGCTGGACGCTGCGGGGCATACCTTGTTGTGCTGTCACGGTTCACCCCGTTCCTACAATGAGAACCTGCTGGCAACGACAGCGCCAGAGGTTTTGGATGAGATTGTGGATGCTCAGACCTCCGAGGTTTCCAAAACCTCGGAGGTCTTGGTAGCCATTGCCTGCGGGCATACCCATGTGCCGCTGATCCGGCGGCATCAGGATTTGCTGATTGTGAATGTGGGCAGTGTGGGTATGCCTTTTGCGGAGATGCCTTTCGCGGGCCATCCGGTGGTGATGCCCTGGGCAGAGTATGGGATTGTGGCGTGGCGGAACGGCCGTCTCACCGCCGAACTGCGCCGTTTACCCCTAGACACCGAACCCATCAAAAAGCTTTATCGGGCCAGCGGTCTGCCTGATATGGATTATTTTGTGGAACGCTGGTCAGTTTGGAGAGGGAGGTGAAACGGCCGTTACCCCGCCATTTACGCCACCGCCAGCCGTCTGCTCAACTATCTCACCAACCAATGGCCCGATACCGAACTGTTGCCACTCTATCCAGCTTTTCAACCTAAGCTCAATTGATAAGGTAAACTATGCCAGCTAAAAATGATGATAAAGAGGTGAATTTCGAGGAACTTGCAATGCGTTATCAACAATCGTTCCAGAAGTTAAATGAGCTTGTAGCCACGATGGTTCATGAATTACGGATGCCGATTAGCACAATACAGGGTTTTGCTGAATTGTTATCTCATGGTGTTGAAGGATCGTTAACTCAAGAACAAGAAGAAGATATTAAAAGAATCTATAACAGTGCAAACAGAATATCCTACATTACTGATGCTTTAATGGAAGATGCATATATCATTCGCCTACAAAGCAATATCCAGACTTTGGAGGTTGAATCAAGTGATATTAAATCCTGTATTGATACGTTTTTATCTACACAAAGTGTAAAAATTGAAAAATACGGACACAAGTTTATATCAGTAATACCCGAATCTTTGTGCGTGTCGGCTAGCTGTAAAGTTTGCTTAAAGTTAATTGCAGAATTACTCAATAATGCTGTTCTCTATACACCACCCCCTGGCCAAATTAATTTGTTGATTAAACGAGAAGGTCATTTTGCCCTTTTCAAGGTCACAGATACTGGTGTTGGTATTCCCGAGGATGAGTTGGAGCACATATTTAGATATTGGTTTCGTGGCAAACATGAAATCATACGTAAACATAATAATTTGGGGGCAGGCCTTTATCGTGTCAAACAATTAGTTACCCTTTATGGGGGAACTATAGGAATGGAAAGTGAGGTGGGCAGAGGCAGCATCTTTTGGTTCACATTGCCTCTGGCCGATGCCGATGAAGAGGAGTGAATCTGGCTGAAATGGCATGAAAAGGATACTATTTTGGGGTATGTCCAACTAACTTTCCCTATGATGTAAGAGGTATTCCATGAAAATCCGACAACAGAAGGGCTTAACCTTCGATGATGTATTGCTCATTCCCAAACGCTCGCCCTTTGCCTCGCGGCAGGATGTGAGTACGGCCACGTGGCTGACGCCAACGATTCGGCTGCAAGTGCCGATTATTAGTGCCAATATGGACACGGTGACGGAAGCGACGATGGCGATTGCTATGGCGCGGGCGGGTGGCATTGGCATTTTGCACCGCTTTATGACGGTGGTGCAGCAGGTGCGCCAGGTGCAGCGCGTGAAGCGGGCTGAAGGGTTTATTGTGGAAGACCCTTATGCGGTGGATGTGGCGGCAACGTTGGCGCAGGCCAGGAAGCTGATGCAGCAGCATGAGGTGGGTGGTCTGGTGGTGACAAACGGTAACGGCCGTCTCGTGGGCCTCATCACCCAGAGAGATTTACTGCTGGCACCCGATGACACCATTACGGTGGGTGAGGTGATGACCCCGCCGGATCAGATCATCAGTGCGCGGCCCAATACCACGCTGGATGAGGCTCGCGCCATCTTGTATGAGCATCGGCTGGAGAAGCTGCCCATTGTGGATGAGGCGGGCAAGGTGGTGGGGCTGATTACGGCGCAGGATGTGATTAAGCCGGAAAAGCACCCCCAGGCGACGAAGGATGAAAACGGCCGTTTGCGTGTCGGCGCGGCCATTGGTGTGAAACCCGAAGACCGTGACCGCGCTGCCTGTTTGCTGGAGGCGGGGGTGGATGTGCTGGTGCTGGACATCGCGCACGGCCATGCTGACCACTGCATTGAGATGGTAAAAAATTTGCGCCGCGAATTCCCTTCGGCGCAGATTATTGCGGGTAATGTGGCCTCGGCGGAGGGGGCGCGAGAGCTGGCGGAGGCGGGGGCGGATGCCATTAAAGTGGGTGTGGGGCCGGGTTCCATTTGCACGACGCGGGTGGTGACGGGTTTTGGTGTGCCGCAGTTAACGGCCGTTATGGACAGCGTGGCCGGGGTTGCCGCCTCTGGCCGCAATATCCCCATCATCTCCGATGGTGGCATCAAAGTTTCGGGCGACATGGTGAAGGCACTGGCGGCAGGGGCCAGCACGGTGATGATTGGTAGTCTGTTTGCAGGCTGTGAGGAAGCACCGGGCGCACCCGTGATTCGGGATGGGCAGAAGGTGAAGGTGGTGCGCGGCATGGCCTCGCTGGGGGCGGCCATGGGGCGCAAGGTGGTGGAAAGCGGCCAGGATGAAAGTGCGGAGAGCCAGGAGGATTGGGACAAGGTTGTGCCCGAAGGGGTGGAGGCAGTTGTGCCTTATCGCGGCCATGTGCGCGAGATTATTTACCAGATGGCAGGCGGTTTGCGTTCTGGTTTGAGTTATGGCGGGGCGCACAATATTGAGGAGTTGTGGCAAAACGCGGAGTTTATTGAGATTACGCCAGCGGGTATTCGGGAAAGCCACAGCCACGATGTAAAGCGGATGTAGCCTATGGAATTTGATACCAAAATTGCCATTGTGATTGCCGAGGACTTACCTGTTTGGCAAAAGCTGAATGTGACGGCCTTCCTAACGTCGGGCATTGTGGGGGCGACGCAAGGAATTATGGGTGAGGTGTATCGGGATGGTTCTGAGAAGGAGTATTTGCCGCTCTGTATTCAGCCGATGATTATTATGAAGACAAATCGGGATCGGTTGAAGACGATTCTGAACCGGGCCAATGCCCGGCAGATTCCGGCGTCGGTTTATATTGAAGATATGTTTGTGACGGGGCATGATGCGGCTAATCGGGAGACGGTGACGCGGTATGCGACGGAGGCTTTGCCGTTGGTGGGGCTGGCGGTGCGCGGGGAGCGGAAGGAGATTGACAAGGTCGTGAAGGGGGCGAAGCTGCACGATTAGGCTGGGGGAACGGCCGTTTTAAGGAATCTTTCGTTTTTAACTTAGCGATTTTGGAGATTGGAGACTAGAGACTGGAGACTGGTTAATCTCTAGTCTCCAGTCCCCTTACTAAGCTGTGCGCCTCAGTTGTTGGCTGGTTTGGGCGGTGAGGAGGGCGAAGAGAACGGCCGTTTGCCAATTGCTCGACCACCAGACCATTGTGTCGAACATGTTCATCAGCAGCATGGCAGTCCAGGCAGCCAGGAAGCCCGCACCCAGGGCCTGTTGGCGCCACTGGACAAAGGGGGTGAGCATGAGCCAGAGCCAAAAAAGGGCGGCGAGCAGCCCCAATTCGGCAGTGACGTAGAGGGGGACATTGTGGACACGGTGCGCGTCGGGGTTGAGGTTTTGGGCGAATTGTTCGTAATGCCCCAGCCCCACGCCCTGCCAGGGCTGTTGGGCGATGATGTGCAGGGCTAAACGGCCGTCGGTCAGGCGTTGGTTGAGGGAGGTTAGTTCGAGGGGAGAGTTCAGGTCAACCAGGCGGCTGAGGACGAGATCGTAGTTGAAGAGGAAGAGGAGAAGGAGGGGGATGAGGGGGAGAAGTTGCCGGTGGGGGAACGGCCGTTTGCTGGGTATGGGCATCTCTGATGGAGCCAGTGGCTTGTGTGACCCGTAACTGTTCGTAAATAGGTTCGCGGTTTTCAGATTGGCCCAATCTTCAAGATTGGGCCAATCTCCGCTAGGGTGATTTTGAATTTTCACCAAATACCAGATGACCAGACCCAGGCCAAAGGCCAGCCAGGCGGAGCGGGAAAAGCTGACGAATAATCCCAACAAACCGAGACTGAAAACGAGCAGCATGATCCCTTGCCGCCAGCCTCGCTGACGACCGATTGAGGGCAGCAGCCACAACAGCAGCATCGTTAGCATGGCTCCCAGCAAATTGGGGTGCGCGGTGAGGCCATAGGCGCGTAACCAGGGCTGGCCGCGAGCGGCGAGGACGGTGATGCCTTCAAAGGCCGGGTTGAGCGGCAGTTCACCCAGTGCGGTGAGGCCCAGGTCTTTTTGCAGCCCAAATTGGGTGATGGCGACGAGGCTTTGGCTGGCGATGATGAGGAGGAGGGGCGGGAGGAGAGACGGCCGTTCGTTGATGACAAAGAGGTAGATTAGCCAGAAGAGGGCCAGGCCGCCCGCCTGGGTAAAGGTGCGCCGGGTTAGTTCTGGCTCCAGGCTGAGTAAGCCGAGAAGGGTTAAACCCAGCATGGGCAGGGTGAGGCCCCGGCTGCCCCACTGCCAGCGCGGCAGGTGTGAACGGTTGATGAGCCGATGGACGAGCCAACTGCTGCCGAGCCAAAGGGGCAGCAGGTTGAAGAGGCCGATGGTGACGGGTGCGCCAGCCAGCAGGGGGGCGTGCCAGAGCGGCCACCAACGAAAGGGGCCATCGCGCCAGGAGGGGGTGAGGAAGGTGAGGCTGATGAAGAGGGTGAAGCTGGTTTGGCTGAGGCTGACCCACAGGTGGAATGGGGTGTGGCGCGAGGACATGGGTCAGGTGGGGTGGAGGACGTGGTGGTAAACGGCCGTTGTGGCGGCGGCAGCTTGCTGCCAGGAAAATTGTTGGGCACGCTGCCAGCCGCGTTGGCCTAACTCTTCGCGCAGGGCATCATCTTGCAGCAGGTGGCGCAGCCCATCGGCCAACTCCTCGGTGGCGTAGGGGTTGACCAGGTAGACGGCATCGCCGCCGACTTCGGCCATGGCGGAGTTGCGGCTGGTGAGGACGGGTGTGGCGCAGGCCATTGCCTCTAGGGGGGGCAGGCCAAAGCCTTCGTATAGAGAGGGAAAGGCGAAGATGGTGGCTAAGGTGTACAGTCCGGGCAGGTCGGCGGTGGGTACGTAGCCCAGATATTGCACCAGTTTGTCGGCTTCTAAACGGCCGATTTCCTCCTGAAAGCCGTTCATATGCCAGCCCTTGGGGCCAGCCATCACCAGGCGCACCGGGCAGCCTTGTTGATGCAGACGGTGGATGGCCTGCACCAGCCTTGCCAGATTTTTGCGTGGTTCTAGGGTGCCCAGATAGAGGATAAATTTCTCTGGTAACTGATATTGTTGGCGCAGGCGGGCCAGGTAGACAGGGTCGGTGCTGGGGGCGAAGTGGGGTGGGGGTGCTTCATAGATGACGTGGATTTTGGCGGGGGGCAGGTGAAGAGCCTGGATCAGATCGGCTTTGGCTTGTTGGGAGACGGTGATGATGGCGGCAGCGCGGCGAGCCAGGGCGGGCAGCAGGGCGCGGATGGCGATGAGGCGGCTCCAGGGGTGGTAATGGTGATGCAGGAAGAGGGAGGCATCGTGGATGGTGAGGACGAAGGGCTGCTGATGCGGCCACAAGGGGGCCGAGGCGTTGGCGTAGTGGCAGAGGTCGGGGATGCTGTGGCGGAGCAGGCGGGGCAGGATGAACTGCATCCAGAAGAGGCGGCTGCGCGGGAAGTGGCCGGGTATGGGAATGGCTCGTTGTAAGGCAGGTTCTAGTTGATCGAGGGGACGATTGCTGTAGAGGTAGTAATCGGCTGTGGGATGGTTGTGCAGCAGTGCGCCCAGCAGGTGGGCGGTGTAGTTGCCGATGCCGACACGCTGTCCTAAAAGGGGGGTTCCATCGAAGCCAATGCGCATATTATTTCGCGTAGGGAGTAGGGCTTTGTTCAGTTTGTAGCTGTTTGAGGCTGAACCAGAAGCCGATGAGAAGCCAGAAGAGCAGGCCGGTGCTGTTGAAGAGGAGGAAGTAGTCGAGCAGGCCGTGAATGAGGTAGGCGAGGATGCCGGCGGCGACGGCCGTTTGCCAGGCCCAGGCGGTGGGTTGGCGTAAGGTGCGCCAGATGTCTGCTACGATGAGGCCGAGCCAGGTGAAGAAGGGTAGTGTGCCGATGATGCCGGTGGAAACGGCCGTTTCTACGTACCAACTGTTGGTGTGAATAGAGTCGTTCCAAAGGGTATGGCCTAATTCGCGGCCATAAACGAGCCGGAAGTTGTCTAGGCCAATGCCCCAGATAGGCTGGCGGCGAAAAATCTGCCAGGCTGTTTGCCAGAGCGTGAGGCGACCGGGGATGGGCGCAGGAACGGGAGTGGTTTGGACTAGATTCATGGTTGTGGTGGGGGCAGTGGCGGCGGTTGAGCCAACTTGTACTTGGGTGCTGGTGATAAGCCCGTTTTTGCCCTCAAACCAGACAATCCCTTCTTGAATCAGGTTCCAGGTGAGGTGGTAATTACCGGCGGCGGGGGGTGTGGGCACGGGTAGTTCGATAGTGAGGCTTTCGCCAGGGGCGACGGGTTGGCCCAGGGACCAGCGCATGGTGTTTTGCCATTCTAGTTGGGTGTCTGCTTGCGCCCAGATGGCGGCGATGGTGACAAGGTTTTCGCCGCTGTTGGCCCAGTGGAGACGGCCGTTATTATGCACGGTGATGGTGATGGGGACGATCTCGTCGGCGTCTACTTGCAAGGAGGCGGGCGCGTCTATGTGGGCTTCGTACCATTCGTTGTCGCCTTCGCTGCTGAGGCGGAGGCGAAAGGTGTTGTTGAGCAGGAGGTTGACAGGGATGAGGATGAGAGTAAGTCCGGCCAGACTGGCCCAGAAGAGAGACGGCTGTTTGGATGCAGGTTGGGGCGCAAACCAGAGGAGAAATGCCAGACATAAAGAGACGAGCAGGATGGTGGCAAAGCTGGCGCGGCTGAAGGTGAGGAAAGTGCTTTCCAGGTAGACAAAGAGGAGAATGAGCGTGGGCATGAGGAGGGCACGACGGCCGTTTTCGTAGGCCGCGATGGTGGCCACTAAGAGCAGGGGCAAGGTGGCTTCAAAGTACATGGCGGTGTGGTTGGCATAGTCGAAGGGGCCGGTCAGCCGCAAAAATGGCCCGGCGGCGGTGGGAGTGAGGCGCAAACTATCCAAAATGGCCCAGGCTTCACCCCGCACCAGTTCGATGAGACCCAAGAGGGCGGCCAGCAGGCCGCCAGCGAGTAGGGCCAGCGCCACTACCACAAACTGCTGCCGGGAGCGGATGAGAGTGGGGAGTGCCAGAGCTAGCAGGATGCCGCTGATGGTGCGCAGGCTGGCTTTGAGGGCAGTGGCGGGGAATTCGGCCGTTAGCCAACTGGAGAGGAGAAGGCTGGCGATGAACAGGCCCATGAGGAGAAACCACCAACGGGGAAACGGCCGTTTTCCGTGGAGCGGATTGCGCCAGGTGAGCCAGACGGCGGCGACCAGGCACAAACTGAGCGTAACTTCGACATTGGTTACGGTGAGGGGGCCAAGGGCGAACAGGGGTGAGTCTCGTTCAAAAGGCAGAGTGAAGGCGAAAATGCTTAGAACCAATAGACTTAAACGAGACAGGATAACGGATGTGGGGGTCGGCATGGTTTTACACCTGTGTTGAGGGTATGGGCAATAGGGTGAGGGTGAGTAAACAGCCGAGAAGGAGGGCTGTTTCGGCGGCGATGATGCCGAAGGCGGGGGCGATGACACCCCAATGGGGGATGAGCAGCCAGCTTAGACCGGCGTGGAGGAGGAGCATAACGGCCGTTAACCAGCCCATCACCCTTTGCTGCCCCCGCGCAATAAGATAGTGGGTCAGGCTGTAATTGATGAAAGCGGGGATGATGGACAGTCCCAGCCATTGCAAAACCGGGACGCTGTCGCCAAATTGGTCACCATAGAGCAGGGGGACGAGCCAGGGGGCGGTGAGCCAGTAGAGGCTGGAGACAGCCAAACCGCAAAAGGCCAATAACAGCGTGACACGCAGGCCCAGGTGTTTGGCCTGCGCTGGCTGTTGGTGCAGCAGGGTGGTAAAGGCGGGGAAGGCAGCGGCGACGAGGGAGGCAGGCAGGATTTGGGTGGGTTCGACGAGGCGATGGGCTGCGCTAAAGTGGGCGACGGCCACTTCGCCCAGGCGAAATTGCAGCAGGAAGATGGCGGAACGGGTATAGGCGATGGATAAAAAGATGGAGATGCCCAGGGGAAGGGACTGGTTGAGCAGGAAACGGGCCGATGGCTTGAGGGTGGCAAATTGGAATTGGAATAGGTCGTGGAAGTTGTCCAACCAACCAGCCCGTCGCAGCCGCCACATGGCCCAGCCTACCATCAGCAGGGTGCTGCCTGATTGGGTGAGGGCTAAGCTGGTGAGTGTGCCCTTGAGGGTGAGGATGGTGAGGCTGAGAACGGCCGTTGCCACCCGTGCCCCGCCCAATAACTGGGCCTCCACCAGCAGCCGCTGCTCGCCCCGAAAGATGTAGGCGGCGAATTCCAAAAAGGTTTGGCCCAAGTGGGCGAGGCCGAGGGCGAGCAGGCTGAGGCGAAAGGGTGGGGGGGAAACGGCCGCTGCCACCAGTAGCAGCGCGATGACAGGCAGGGACAGCAGCAGCTTCAGGCGTAAGGCGGTTAAGACGAGGGGTTTGGCTCTTTGGGCCGAGGCCGCTACTTCGCGGGCTAACAGCAGTTGCAGACCGAAATCGGCTAACTGGGCCAGCACAAAACCCAGGGCCAGGCCATAGTTGTAGCGGCCAAAATCGGCCTCGCTCAACTGCCGGGCCGCCCCCAAAACGAGCACGAAAGAGGCTAAACGGCCGATGAGTTCTGAGGCTAACTTGGTGAGTGCGTTGCTGCGAAGCTGTTTGCTGAATCCCAAAGAAAGAGACATCAAATCTATTATAGTGAGATAGTGATGATGGTCACGATAAGCCCATAATTGCCGCTGAATCTTAATAAAATGTGAGTGGTCGGGATGTGTTTTTGGTGGTGTGGGGGTCTTGACGGCCGTTTCTGCCATTTGTTATACTGCCCCTCGGCTCACCAAAAGAGCTAATACGCCGACAGAAGATTCTTGTTAAAAGGAAAGGAGACATGACTCTGGGACACAACGCCTACACACTGTTGACAACCCCCTCTTGTGTTAGATGAGGGTGGCTGGTGTTTGTGTACTCGGAGTGTGCCTGCTGATTAGTTGACATAATCGTGAAATCTGTCAAACGGCCGTAGCACATTCCCCGCTACGGCCGTTTTGTTTTCCCGGTGTAGAACGAAAACGGCCGAAAATTGCTAATTCGTTCATGCAAAAGTAAAGATGGGGGAGATTAGAGATTGGAGACTAGAGACTTACCAATCTCCAATCTCTAATCTCCAATCCCATCGGGAAAACAAAAATGTCATTACTTACCTTCTCTTACTTAGGACAAAGCTTCGGCGCAGTTGATATATTTACGGGCCTAACGGCCGGTTTGCCCCATGATGGCAAAGTGGGGCTGGTGGGGCCAAACGGCATTGGCAAAACTACCCTGCTGCGTGTGTTGGCCGGGTTGGATCAGCCCAAATATGGGGCGGTGCACCTGGCGAAAAATGCACGAGTGGGTTATTTGCGCCAGGAAGCTGTGAATGCTTTTGTGGATCACGATAACACTGTCTTCGAAGAGATGCTCTCTGTTTTTGCGCATCTGGAAAAGATGGCCATACAGATGCGCCAGATGGAAATGGCTATGAGTGAAGGCGATTATTCAGAGGAACTGCTGGATCGTTATGGGGCCATTCAGGAGGCTTATGAATTGGCTGGCGGTTATGATTATGATGTGCGCATCAAGCAGGTTTTAACCGGATTGGGTTTTGGACCAGAGCAGTGGGCTATGCCTTTGGCCCATTGCAGTGGTGGACAGTTGACACGGGCGCTGCTGGCGCGTTTGCTGTTGGAACAGCCTGACTTGCTAATTTTGGATGAGCCGACGAATCATCTGGATGTGGCGGCTATTGAGTGGCTGGAGGGGCTGCTGCGGCAGTGGCCCGGTGCGCTGCTGATTGTGAGCCATGACCGCTATTTTCTGGACAAGGTGGTGAATGCGATTTGGGAGATGGGGCGGAATGGCCTGGAGACGTATCGCGGTAATTATTCGGCTTATGTGCGGCAGCGGCAGGAGCGGTGGGAGCGGTTGGAGGTGGAGTTTACGGCCGTTCAGGAACAGTTCCACAAAAAATTGGACTTCATCAAACGCAACATCGCTCGCGCCAGCTCGACAGACCGAGCCAAAGGCGAACTGCGCCGCCTGAGCCGCGAAGTAAGAGCGGTTGAGTTTTTAGGAGTGCAGTCCTTGAACATGGATTGGTCGGCAACGGGTATACCGAGCGGCATGATGAGTGTGGCTGAGGTGGAAGGGCGCATCCGGGCGTTGGTGAACCCCAATCCTCGTGTTCATCAACCGAATATGCAGCTTGCGGCCAGCCACCGCAGCGGCCAGCTTGTGTTGCGCACGAAGGATTTGCTGGTGGGTTATCCTGATAATCCTTTGTTTGAAGCGGATGATATTGACCTGCATCGGGGCGAGGTGGTGGCGTTGATTGGGCCGAATGGAGCGGGTAAGTCTACTTTGCTAAAGCTGCTGCTGGGTGAGATTGAGGGGTTAGACGGCCGTTTCCACCTCGGCACCGCTTTACAAATGAGCTACTTTTCGCAAGCCCATGAGACGCTGAACCGGCACAATACGGTTCTGGAGGAACTGCTCTCTGTTAAAAACATCGGCATCGGCGCAGTGCGGGATCATCTGGCGCGGTATCTGTTTCGGGGTGACGAGGTGTTTAAGCCGGTGTCCGCCTTGAGCGGTGGTGAACGGGGTCGTTTGTCGTTGGCGAAGTTAGCGCTGCAAGATGCCAACTTTTTGCTGCTCGATGAGCCGACCAATCATCTGGATATTGGCACGCAGGAAGTGCTGCAAGAGGCATTGCAAGCCTATGAAGGCACGGTGCTGCTGGTGACGCATGATCGCTATCTGGTGGATGTGTTGGCGACGCAGATTTGGGTGGTGGCAAACGGCCGTCTCCGTGTTCACAAAGGCGACTATCAATCTTTTTTAGCTGATCCCAGCATACAACAAGTAGGAGCTATCGGTTTTCAGCGCAGCCAGGCGCAGCAGTGAGACCACAGTTAATTGTGGTGGGTTAACACCAACATATCATACATCAGGGCATCCTAAAGCACCTTCACAATGTCCCATGAGTGGGACATTGTGAAGGTGCAAATTCGTTTTCACGATGTGTGGAGGGATGACACTCCCCAATTACCCCAGACACCTGTTAATACTGAATATCTACCTGCCGCCTGGCTGCGGCTGATTCTAAAATGGCATCGCAGATAACGGCCGTCTTATAACCATCCTCAAACGTTGCCCCATGCGGCCCAACCGGGCGGTCATTCACAATGCAGTCCAGCAAATGGGTAATCTCATGGATAAACGTATGCTCCCAGCCAATCATGTGCCCCCCCGGCCACCAGTTCTCCCACCAGGGATGGTGCGGCTCAGAAATGAGGACATTGGTAAAGCCCTGTGTGGCCTTCGGCTCACTGCCAATCCAAAAGATGTCCAGTTCATTCATCCGCTCCAAATTGAAGCGGATGCTGGCCTTTTCGGCATTAATCTCGAAAGTATTAGAGTTTTTGTGACCACCAGCAAAACGGGTGGCTTCTAGCGTGCCAATGGCACCGTTGGCAAATTCCACCGTGGCGACAAAGGCATCGTCCACGTCCACTTTGCCCATCGTGCCGTCGGCATTCGGCCGTTCCTCAATAAACGTCCGCGCCATGCCGCTCACCGACTTCATATCACCCACCAGGTAATGGGCCAGGTCAATGATATGTGCGCCCAAATCGCCCAACGCGCCGCTGCCCGCCGTCGCCTTATTCAGCCGCCAGATCATCGGCGTGCCAAAGTGGGGCATGATCCACTCCTGCAAATAGCTGGCGCGGAAATGGTAAATGCGCCCCAACGCGCCGCTCTCTACCAGGTTACGAATCTGGCGCACGGCGGGCACGAAGCGATAGTTGAAGGCCACCATGTGTTTCACACCCGTCTTGCTCACCTCATCCAACATCTGTTTGGATTCTTCGGCGGTGCGTCCCAAGGGCTTCTCACACAGCACATGTTTGCCCGCCTGGGCCGCCACAATCGAAGGTTCGGCATGGGCATCGTTGGGGCCGCCGTTGTCGAACAACTGCACGTTGTCGTTTTCCAGCATATCTTGCCAGCGCGTGTAATATTTTTGGTAGCCATAACGTTGGGCGGCAGCGGCAACGGCCGTTTCATCACGCCCACAAATCGCCGCCAACGTCGGAATCGCCGGTGGTGGATACATCATATAAGGAATCGTCTTAAAGGCATTCGTATGAGCCTTACCCATAAACGCATACCCCAACATGCCCACACCAATCTCCGGCGCATCCCCCTCCGCCGCCCGCCCCGCCATACTTGTAAATGATTGTTCGCTCATCCTTTTCTCCTGGTGTATTGGCATATTGGTGTAATGGTGTAGCAAGAATACACCATTACACTACTACACTAATACACCACTATACCCACAACTACCTTCTCTCCACATACCCCTGAATATCCTTCGTCGCCTCATCCTTGGCAAAGGCCGCATCAAACGCAATCGCCGACGGCGCAAAGTCCATGCGCTTCACAAAAGCACAAGCTTCCGCTGCCCCATGCTCCCGATCCATCTTGGCATCTTCCCACTCCACCGACAGCGGCCCGCTGTAGCCAATGTCATTCAAAGCGCGGATGACCTCTTCAAAATCAATCGAGCCGCGCCCCAACGAGCGGAAATCCCAAAAGCGGCGATGGTCACCAAAGTTGAGATGACCGCCAAAGACACCCGCCTCGGTGAGACGATTCGACCAGTAGACATCCTTCATATGCACATGGAAAATGCGGCTGGCAAATTTGCGGATAAAGCCCACATAGTCCACGCCCTGATAGCCCAAATGGCTGGGGTCATAGTTAAAGCCAAAGGCCGGATGTCCATTCAAAGCGGCAATGGCGTTTTCCGTACTAGCAATGTCAAAGGCAATCTCGGTGGGATGCACTTCCAGCGCAAAGTTCACCCCCACTTCGCTAAACACATCCAAAATGGGTGTCCACATCTCAGCAAACAAGGCCAGCCCCTTCTCCAAGAAGTCCGGCGGGTTGGGCGGGAAGGAGTAGACCATGTGCCAGATGGGTGAACCGGTAAAACCGGGCACAACATCCACACCAAAGGCCTTGGCCGCCCGCGCTGTGTTTTTCATCTCCTCGGCAGCCCGCTCACGCACACCATCTTCCTGGCCATTGCCCCAAATGCGCTCCGGCAAAATGCTCTTGTGCCGCTCGTCAATGCGGTCACACACGGCCTGCCCCACCAAATGGTTGCTGATGGCCCACGACTTCAGCCCATGTTTGGCTAAGATGTCGTGGCGGGATTGGATGTAACCATCCTCGCTCAAAGCGCGGTCTACTTCAAAATGATCGCCCCAGCAAGCAATCTCCACACCATCATAGCCAAAGGACTTGGCCTTCTCACATAAGGTCTCAAAAGGCAGGTCTGCCCACTGCCCGGTAAATAAGGTTACAGGTCTTCCCATTGCTTTTTCTCCTTCGTATTGAGTTGTGGGGATGATACAGAGGGGATGGGGGGTTGTCAAAAACGGCCGGGTGCGCTTATTTTCGTGTACGGACTCGAAAGACTGGAGCAGTTTTCAAAACTGCTCCAGTCTAGTCTTACACCAAATCCTGTCGCACCCAAAACGGCCGTCACCCTTGACAGAGACGATACGATAGATACAATTATCTATCATGTCATCTCAAAAGCATTCCCACCACCAAATTCTCGACGCAGCCGAGCAGTTGTTGGCCGATAACCCTGACTTCACGATGGATGAATTAGGCACGGCCGTTTCCCTCTCCCGCGCCACCCTCTACCGCAAAGTTGGCAGCAAAGAAGCCCTGTTGCAGCGCCTCGCCGACGAACGAGGGTTGGATTCTGTGGAAACAACCAACATCCGCACCCGCGTTTTGCTGGCCGCACAGGAAATATTCGGCCGTTACGGCCTCCTGGAGGTGACAATGGAGCAAATCGCCCAAGAAGCAGGCGTGGGTGTAGCCACCCTCTACCGTCACTTTGGCGACAAAGACGGCCTCGTCCGCGCCTTCGCCAGCGAACTCACCCCCCACCGCGCCATTGCCGATGCCGCCCAACATGTCAGCGGCAACTTAACGGCCGATCTCACCCAAGTCGTCACCCACATGCTCCAATTCCTCTACAACAATCGCGGCCTCGCCCGGCTCAGCTTCATGCAAAGCGAAAAAACACAGCAATACCTAACCCACATCCGCCCCGCCCCCGAACGCACCCTGCACCAACTCGTCAACTTCTTTGAAGCCCAGCGCAGCGCGGGCCACCTGCCCGCCGGTAACTTACAGCATCTCGCTCTGGCCCTCACCGGCATGATCTTCGGCTTTGGCTTCATGGCCCCCACCTACTACGACATGACCCTGGAAGAGCCAGAAGTCATCGCTGAATTTATTGTGAATTTATTTCTCAATGGGATTAGAGACTAAAGGCTGGTTAATCTCCAATCCCCAATCTTCAATCCCCCTAAAGGTAGCACCTCATGTCCCATTCTACACCCCTCGTCTTCCCCTTCACCGCCATTAGCACGGCCGATTTGCCCATCGTTGGCGGCAAAGGTGCCAATCTCGGCGAAATGACCCAGGCTGGCTTCCCCATCCCGCCCGGCTTTTGCATCACCACCGCCGCCTTCCAGCAGTTCATCGCCGCCTACCCCCAGGCCGAGGCGATGTACGGCGAATTAGAGAAACTGGGCACGGATGATGTGGCGACGGTGCGGCGGGTGGGCGAGAAGATTCGGGCAGCACTAACGGCCGTTCCCATCCCCCCCCACATCGCCGAGGCCATCCGCACCGCCTGGGAGGACGCAGGCCCCGCACACAGCTACGCCGTCCGCTCCAGCGCCACCGCCGAAGACCTGCCCGATGCCTCCTTCGCCGGACAACAAGACACCTACCTCAACGTGCGCGGCCCAGAGGCCCTACTCGACAGCGTGCGCCGCTGCTGGGTCTCGCTGTTTACCGACCGGGCCATCCTCTACCGCACCCAAAACCAGTTCCCCCACCGCGAGGTCTTCCTCTCCGTCGTCGTCCAGCGCATGGTGCTGCCCCAAGTCTCCGGCATTTTGTTCACCGCCGATCCCGTCAGCGGCCACCGTCACATCACCTCGATTGATGCCAGTTATGGTCTGGGGGAAGCCCTCGTGGCTGGCCTGGTTAACCCCGACCTGTACAAAGTGGACAAGCGCACCAACCAACTGGTAGATAAGCAGATTGGCGATAAACAGATGGCGATACGGCCGTTAGCCGACGGCGGCACCATCCACGAAACCATCGCCAGCAATGCCCGCACCACCCCCGTCCTCACCGATGCCCAGGCCATCCAGCTCTCCCAAATCGGCCACAAAATCGAGCAGCATTACGGCCGTCCCCAAGACATCGAGTGGTGTTTGCAAGATGGGCAGTTCACCATCGTCCAATCCCGCCCCATCACCACCCTCTACCCCCTGCCCCAACCCGCCCCCGACGATGGCTCCTTTCGCTTCTACTTCAGCTTCGGCCACGCCCAGGTCATGACCGACCCTATATCCGCGATGGGCGTGAGTATCATCCGCATTTTGTTTCCCTTTGGCAAAGCAGATCGGCCGTTAGCCGAAAATCACTATCTGGCGACGGCTGGCGGTCGGATATACGCCGACCTCACTCCCATCATGCACGCCCGGCTGCCCCGCCGCTTCCTGCCCATTTTCCTCTCTGTTGCCGAACCCCTCAGTGCCCAAATCGTCGGCCAACTCGTCCAGCGGCCAGAGTTTGCCGCCCGCCCGCCTAAAGTGACGGGCAGCAGTTGGGACTTAATTCGCTGGCTGGCCCCCATCATGAAGGAAGGGCTGCTGAAATTGTGGTGGCGCGAACCAGAAGGAGCTGTGGATCGCGCCAACCAAATCCTTCATGACTCGTACACGGCGATGCAGGCCCAACTAGCCGCCGCCGCGCCCGGTTCGGCCCGCTTGCGCGTCGCTCACCAGATATTGGGCACAATGTTCACGCCCATGCTCCGGGAAATGGCCCCCTTTTTGATGAGTGGCATGTTGGGCCAGCAGCTTTTGCTGCGTCTGGCGCGGCGGGAGGGCTTGCAGCGTGAGGCCGAAGCCACCATGCGCGGTTTAAGTGGCAATGTGACTACCGAGATGGATTTGGCGGTGGGCGATTTGGCCGATGCCGCCCGGCAGTCACCAGCGTTGGTGGCCCATCTGCAAAATGGGGAGATGGCGCTGGCTTTGCAAACGGCCGTTTCCGACCCCCACGCCCAAGCCTTCCACCACGCTTGGCAGCAGTTCCTGCAAACCTACGGAATGCGCGGCCCCTCCGAAATTGACATTACCCGCTTGCGCTGGCGCGATGAACCCGCCTCGGTTTTGCGCATGGTGGCGGGCAGTCTGGGCTATGCCGAGCCGGGTGCACACCGCCGCCATCACCAACAAATGGCAGTGGAGGGGGCGGCGGCGGGGGAACGATTGGTAACGGCCGTTCATCACGGCCCTTTGGGCGCACTCAAAGCCAAACTCGTCCACCGCCTGGTGCGTGTAGGCCGCAACCTGATGCCCGTGCGCGAACACCCCAAGTTTCTCATGATTCAAATGTTTGGTTTGGTGAGAACGGCCGTTCTCGAAGCCGCCCACAGCCTGCACCAGCAAAATCGCCTCCAGGCCGTCACCGACGTCTGGCACCTCAGCCTGCCCGAACTCATCGCCGTGTTAGACGACCCCCATGATGACCCCTACCCCCGCATCACCCAGCGGCAGGCAGAGATGGCTCGCTTCCAAAAGCTCACCCCGCCCCGCATCATCACCAGCGATGGTGAGACACCCACCGCCAACCACAAACACACAAATCTACCTGTTGGGGCATTGGCGGGCAGCGCGGTCTCCGCTGGCATTGTCGAAGGCATCGCCCGCGTCGTCCTCGACCCCACCCAAGAAACCCTCAAACCGGGCGAAATCCTCGTCGCCCCCTTCACCGATCCCGGCTGGACACCCCTCTTCATCAACGCCGCCGGGCTGGTAATGGAAGTGGGCGGCCTGATGACACATGGCTCGGTGGTGGCGCGGGAATATGGCATCCCGGCTGTCGTGGCCGTGCCTGAAGCCACCAAACGCATCAAAACCGGCCAATGCCTGCGTGTGCATGGTGATGGCGGCTATGTAGAGATACTCGACAGTTAGGTGACTGGTATTAATTATGAAAGCATCACTCATTGGCATGGTTATATTTCTGGCCGCCCTCATCGGGCTGGCGGCGTGGCGCAGTGACGGCACGCTTGGTTTAGGATTCAAGACCTCGTGGGAGCAACTGCTGCGCTTTATGCCGGTGCTGATTGTGGCCTTGCTGTTGGCGGGTTTTACGGAGGTGCTGCTGCCGGCTGAATTGGTCGAGAAGTGGCTGTCTGATTCGGCGGGATTTAAGGGCATTGCTGTGGCCTGGGCGGCGGGGGCGCTCACACCGGGCGGCAGCCTGGTGGGGATGCCGCTGATTGTGGCGCTGTATCAGGCAGGGGTGGGCATTGGCGTACTGGTGACGTATATGACCTCGCTGGCGCTAATGTCGCTGGTACGGCTGCCGCTGGAACTGACTTTTTATGGCTGGCGGCTGACGGTTTTGCGCATGTTTGTCTCCGTCTTCCTGCCCCCTATCGCGGGACTGTCGGCCCAAGTGGTTGCGCCGTTCTTCATTTCGCGGTCAGGTTGAAAATCTTCGGAGAACCATAGAGATGTATTAATAACGCACGGCAACAGATTTATAGCCACAATGAGTACAACCTGTGCCTGTTAAAAAGTCATCTATGCTGGAAGGTAAGCCGCATTTCCCGCAGTAGACTAATTTGCCACCACACTTTGCACATTTACGATGTTCAACATAGTGACTGGCTAAGTTTCGATGACCACAGTCATCACAGGTGATCTTTGGTTTCTTCGGAAACAGTCTCGCTTGTGCCAATCCCCAAACAACTGTCACAATAATGAATAGAAGACCAAACCAACCTATAGCCATGCCAGCGAATGCCAAACCGGACAGCCAAAAGGTCGTATCATCAGAAATCTGAAAGGGGAGAAACGGACGTATATCCAAATGAACATACAAAATCGTGCCAACAACTGCCAGAAAAACCAATACGGCTAACGTCTCACCCCCAGAAAGGCGGGATAAACCAGGGGTGCGACGAGTAGAGTATTGTATGTCTGCCCCGCTCATTAAACGGGCAATTTCCTCATTCTCAAGCGGATTTTTACGAGCTGGATCGTCCATGAAGTCCTCCAAAATCACCTTAAATAACTGGGTGAATTATACTGTTATTCAATAAAAGACTATAATAATCCCTCTCACTAAAGTACAACCCTTATCTTTAGCAAAGATGAATAAGATTGAATGGCTTTAGATTCTTGAAGCGAGGATTTCGTATGCACTATACACATTTGAAAATTTTGGAAGCAGAAGCAATTTATGTGATGCGGGAGGTGGCGGCGCAGTTTGAACGGCCGTATCTCCTCTTCTCTGGTGGTAAAGACTCCATCATCCTGGCCCACCTGGCCCGTAAAGCCTTTTACCCGGCCAACATCCCCTTCCCCCTGCTGCACATTGATACCGGCCACAACTTCCCCGAAACGTTGGCCTTTCGGGATGCGCTGATGGACAAATTGAAGGCGCGGCTGGTGGTGCGTTATGTGCAAGACAGCATTGATGCCGGGCGTGTGGTTGAGGAAACTGGCCCTTATGCCAGCCGCAACGGGCTGCAAACGGTGACGTTGTTGGATGCCCTGACGGAGTTTAAGGTGGATGCTGCCCTGGGTGGCGCCCGCCGCGATGAGGAAAAAGCCCGTGCCAAAGAGCGGTTTTTCTCTCACCGCGATGAGTTTGGGCAGTGGGACCCCAAGAACCAGCGGCCGGAGTTGTGGAATTTGTATAACGGCCGTAAAAAGCCCAACGAACATTTCCGCATCTTCCCCATTAGCAACTGGACCGAACTAGATGTCTGGCAGTACATCCAGATGGAAAGCATTGAGCTGCCCAACCTCTACTTCTCCCACCAGCGCGACATCATCAGCCGCGAGGGGATGCTGCTGGCCGCCTCAGAAGTTGTGTACCCCGTCGCGGGCGAGACGGTAGAGCCGCGCATTGTCCGTTTCCGCACCATCGGCGACATGACCTGCACCGGAGCCGTCGAATCTACGGCCAACAGTATTGATGATATTGTGGCCGAAGTGGCCGCCGCCCGTGTTACCGAACGGGGCGCTCGCGCCGATGACAAACGCTCGGAAGCAGCGATGGAGGATCGGAAGAAGCAGGGGTATTTCTAACCAGCCCAAGTGACCGGCACTTCGGAAAGTGCCGGTCACTTATGGAAGATTATTTTCATGACAAATCAACAAATTGAACTATTACGATTCACAACGGCCGGTTCTGTAGATGATGGCAAGAGTACGCTGATCGGCCGTTTGCTTTACGACTCTAAAGCCATTTTTGAAGACCAGATGGATGCGGTGGAGCAAGCCAGCCATAACCGGGGCGATGAGGTAGTGGACTTAGCCCTGCTCACCGACGGCTTGCGGGCCGAACGCGAGCAGAAGATCACCATTGATGTGGCTTACCGCTACTTCGCCACGCCGCGCCGCAAATTCATCATCGCCGACACGCCGGGGCATATTCAGTACACGCGCAACATGGTTACAGGCGCATCCACCGCCGAACTGGCAATTATTCTCATTGATGCCCGCAAAGGTGTGCTGACCCAATCCAAACGGCATGGCTTCCTGGCGACGCTGCTGCGCATTCCCCACCTGGTGGTGGCGGTGAACAAGATGGATTTGGTGGAGTATGACCAGAGCGTGTATGAGGCCATCGTGCAGGAATACACCGAATTTACCCAAAAATTAAATGCACAGGATGTGACTTACATCCCCATTTCGGCGCTGAAAGGGGACAATGTGGTAGACAAGAGCGAGCAAACGCCCTGGTATGATGGCCCCACGCTGCTGCACCATCTGGAGCATGTGAATGTGGGGGCCAGCCTGAACAATGTGGATTTCCGTTACCCGGTGCAATATGTGGTGCGGCCTAATCAGGATTTTCGTGGGTATGCGGGGCAGGTGGCTTCGGGGCGTGTGGCTGTGGGTGAGGATGTGGTGGTGCTGCCGTCGGGTCTCGCCAGCAAGGTGGAGAGTATTGTGACGGCCAACGGCCGTTGGGAAAGTGCCAATGTGGGCGATTCGGTGATGATTACCTTGCAGGATGAGATTGACATCAGCCGGGGCGATATGATTGTTCGTGCCCATAATCTGCCGCAAAAGAGTAACCGCGTGGATGCGATTTTGTGCTGGATGAGTGAGGAGCCGCTGAAGGTGAAGGGGGATTATTGGGTGCAGCATACGACGCGGCTGGTGAAGGGGTTTGTCTCGGAGTTGAATTACAAGATTGATGTGGATACGATGCACCGTGATGCGGCGGAGACGCTGACGCTGAATGAGATCGGCCGTATTCAACTCACCACCACGCAGCCCCTCTTTTATGACCGTTACCAGCTTAATCGGGCGACGGGCAGCTTTATTCTGATTGATCCGGCGACCAATAATACGGTGGCGGCGGGTATGATTCGCAGTAAATCGCGCAGTGTGGATCAGTTGATGGCGGATGAGGTAACGGCCGTTGCCTCTCGCCCCAAATCAAGCAATGTGGTCTGGGAGCAGGAAGGCATTAGTCTGGCGCAGCGAGAAGAGCGGAATGGGCATAAAGCGGCCGTTTTGTGGTTCACGGGTCTCTCTGGTTCGGGCAAATCTACCATTGCCAAGAAGCTGGAGCAGACGCTGTTCCAGATGGGTGTCCACACCATGTTTTTGGATGGCGACAATTTGCGGCACGGTTTGAATGGCGATTTGGGCTTTAGCAGTGCCTCGCGCCAGGAGAATATCCGCCGGGCGGGTGAGGTGGCGAAGCTGGCTTTTGCGCATGGGCAGGTGGTATTGGGCTGTTTTATCTCGCCCTTTACGGCCGATCGTCGGTTTGCGCGGGAGTTGGTGCCAGACGGCCGTTTCATCGAGGTCTACGTCAAATGCGATCTGGAAGTGGTGAAGCGGCGCGACACCAAAGGGCTGTACGCCAAAGCCCTGGCGGGCGAGATTGACAACTTCACCGGCATCTCCTCGCCTTACGAGGAGCCAGCCAACGCCGAAATCGTGGTGGAAACAGACTTGCAAAGCCCCGATGAGATTGTGGCGCAGATTTTGGATGAGCTGCGGGCACGAGGGATTTTGCCAGCGGCGTAAAAAACGTGGCCTGGCGGCGAACTTATCGCCGCCAGGTTTCACTCTGGTGATGGTTCATCAGTTGCTGTACGATAGGCCAACTCCTGGTCAATACGCTCTCTCAAAAACATTTTAATCAGTGATTGGTAAGGTACATCTTGTTTATTGGCGATTAAGCGCAGTTCATGCAGCATCATCTCCGGCAGTCGCAGGGAGATGGTTTTAGTTGAGGGCTTCAGTTTGGGAAATACGGCCGTTTCCGCCTCATCCCAATCAACGTAATCGGTAGAATCATGTGCCGCCCAAAAAGCACGTTCCTCCTCTTCACTTTCAAATTGCGGTAATTCTTTATAATCTGTTGGCATATTTTCGACTCTCTTTTTGATTCATATCTCGGGCAGAGATTACCCTGATTAAATCGTCCCTAAAGGACAACAACCTTTCCTTACCCTTACGCAAATCATTTACTTGGCAACAGCTATCAACACCGCCCCCATACCAATGAGCGCCACGCCCACCCAATTCATTCCCGACACCTTTTCTCCCAAAAACAGCGCACCAAACACAGCCACCAGTACCACGCTCAATTTGTCTATCGGTGCCACTTGGGAGACTTCGCCTAATTTTAAGGCTCGAAAGTAGCACAGCCAGGAAGCGCCTGTAGCCATTCCCGACAAAACGAGAAACAGTAAACTCTTGCGCGATAGGTTCAAAACGGCCGTTATCTCCCATTTACCCGTCGCCAGCAAAATAGCCGCCACCACAAACAAAATAACGATGGTTCTCACAAATGTTGCCAGGTTCGAGTCAATCTCCGCCACCCCCACTTTGGCGAATATGGCTGTTAAAGCGGCAAACAAGGCCGATAAGATCGCCCACCACTGCCATGAAGTTGCTAGATTCATCTGTTTCATTACCTCACTTTTTACCAGAAAATATCCAAGTCTCGATGATGAGGAATGATAAGCTATTTTCGGGGTTTGAGGTAAGTGTGTGGCTTTTTTTGGGGGAGATTGAACAGCGTGCTGGGCCTTGACGCAGAGTAGGGCGATTTTCAAAATCGCCCTACATATCACAGCCACAGGTTGTCAGGCACGTGTGGCCTGCTGAAACAACCAGGCTGTGCCGGCAAACAAAGCAACAAAGAAACCATTCAGCCCGATCAGTTCCAACGGGCCACTGTAAGGAAGCCCCAGTCCAGCAAACAGGGCAATCGCGGCAACCAATGCCTGAGCAGCAGCCATTGCCAACATGGTGCGAGCCATGCCAGCCGGTTGAAGGCGGGCCAGGATAGCCCCGATGATGCCCACGGCGATCACCCCAAAATACATGCGATTGGCCGGATCGCCGTCCGCACCGATGATGCCCACGCCCAGGCTCAACCAGATGAGGAGGAGGGCGGACATTAAGGCCGCACCGATAGCCAAGGGGTAGGCGTTATTCATTATTTTTGTAATCATGAAACTATCTCCAATATGATGTTAGGTTCCAGGTTGCCACAAATGAACTGTTTTTTCGCGCACTCAGGTGCTTAGATTTCAGTTTCGTGTGCCTGAGATCTTCTTACGGCATTGTACCAAATCGTCGGGTAAGCTCTCTTGAAAGACCTCCGAGGTTTCCGAAACCTCGGAGGTCTGCTCCCAAAGTAAAATAAACCCCATCCGTTGACAAAGCCAGATGATCCCCTACAATCCCACCATGTTACCCAAACCGCCCCTTGAGCCTACCCTCCTCAGCGACAACCAACCTTATCAACGTCTGCAAGCGCTGTACGACATGGCTGTAGAACTCTCGGCCTTGCGCAGTCTGGAATCGGTATTGGATACTGCTTTGCAGCATTGTCTGGCTCTCACCGAATCCCAATTTGGCTTTGTTGGCCTGACTACGCCCAATGGGCAGGCGATGGATGTGGTTGCTATCAATGGCTTTCATCCCAGTGCCAATTTCTATAAGGAGAATCACATCATTCCCCTGCGCCCCAGCATTTTTGCACGGGCCGTGTTGGAGAACTGTCCCATCGCCTCAGATAATGCCATGATTGACCCTACGCGCCTGGGCCAGCCGAAGGGCCATCCACCAGTACAAGCCTTTTTGGGTGTGCCGCTGCGCATTCGGGATAAGCCGATTGGTATGATTGGGGTGGCGAATCGGCCGTTTCCCTACAATGACGAACACGAACAACTGCTTATGACCTATGCCGCTCAGGTCGCCATCGTCATCCGCAATGCCCAACTGTATGAGCAGTTGAAATCGGCCAATGAGAAGTTGGAGCATAAGGTGGAACTGCGCACGCAGCAGTTGGAAGAGGCTAAAGAAGCCCTAGCCGATAAAGCCGCCAAGCTGCAAGTGCTGCTCACGGAGACGTTTGATGTGCAGGAGCGAGAGCGGCAGCGCATTGCTCAGGATATGCACGATGGCATGAACCAACTGCTTATTGGGGCCATGCTGGAACTGAAGTCGGCGCACCAACGGTTGGCGAACGAGAATTTGGCGCAGGCGGAGGATTCGCTGCAAACGGTGCAGACGATTTTGCGGCGTGTGGAACAGGAGATCAAGCATGTCATTTATGATTTGCGCCCACCAACGCTGGATGCGCTGGGGTTGGCCCCAGCGGTGCGTCGGTACGGGGAACGTTTTGAGGGTTATACCAATATCCCCTGCAAGGTGGTGATTTTTGGCGAGCCGAGACGATTACGGCCGTCTGTGGAAATTAGTGTGTACCGCCTGCTGCAAGAGGCACTGCAAAATGTGAGCAGCCATGCCCAGGCCATGCAGGTGGATGTGATTGTGGCTTTTGCCCCGCACAAGTTGAAGCTGACGATTTTGGACGATGGCTGTGGTTTTGATTTGGCGCAGGTGGAAGGCAATGGGAACGGCCGTCTCGGACTCCTCGGTATGCGGGAACGGGCGGAAAGTTTAGGGGGACGGGTGGCAGTGGAAACGGCCGTTGGTCAAGGCACACGAGTGGAGTTGGTGGTGCCGATTGAAGAGGAGACTGGAGATTAGAGATTGGAGATTGGGTCACAGTCTCCAGTCTCTAGTCCCCAGTCTCTACAAGGAAGTTATGTCCCCCATTCGCATCCTCGTTGTAGATGATCATCCCATTGTGCGGCAGGGCATTCACAGCCTGTTGTCTAATTATGCGGCTTTTGCGGTGGTGGCGGAGGCGGGAGACGGCCGTTCCGCCCTCAACGCCATCGCTCAACACCAGCCCGACGTGACCCTGCTCGACATCAGCCTGCCCGGGGAATCAGGGCTGGCCGTACTTGAGCAAATCCGCCAGCAGCACCCAGAGGCCAAAGTGCTGATGCTGACTTCCTATGATGATGAGGAGTATGTGTTAGGGGCACTCAAAGCGGGGGCACAGGGCTACATCCTCAAAAACGTCTCCGACGAGATGCTGGTCAACGCCATCCACGCTGCCCATCGCGGCGAACGGGTGTTAAGCCCACAGGTTACAGAACAGGTCGTGCAGCGCTTCCTCACCCATCCCGAAGCCACCATCAGCGTGGAGCAGCAGCTTGATGTCGAAGACCGCCAGATTTTGCACCTGCTCACCAAAGGGGCCAGCAACAGCGACATTGGCGACGCCCTTTTTATGAGCAGTGCCACTGTCAAGCGTAAACTCAGCCATATTTTCAAGGTGATGAACGTGCAAACCCGCGCCCAAGCCGCCGCCGAAGCCGTGCGGCAGGGGTTGGTGTAACTTGTCATTAGTGCTTCGCCATGACTACAACGGATAAAGAATTCAGCGGACTTCATCTTTAGTTTTTGTCCGTTCATTTCCATATAGGTTGTCGTCTTCCAAAAGCGGCAAAAACTTCAAATACGAACCCATTCCCCCAGATTGTGCCCAATTGTAAACCAATCAACCCATCAGATACCCTTCACAGACAAATTATTGTAGGGGTGAGGCAGGCGGGGCTAAACTTGCTTTTGCAGCATCACCTCCTCACCCGCCTGCCTCACCCTCTTGCGGGTATGTGGGCGAGGCAGCGCGGAGACAAGGTGTTGGTTATCACTCAAAGTTCTCTCCGCGCTGCCTCGCCCCTACAAAAGGTGTTGACCCAGTTGGATCAGCCAGGATGACCCAGATGACTCTTGCGGCTTCCTTTTTATGCCTTACACTCGGCGGTGTGAGAGAAAGAGTAAATTTACAAACCACCATAGATTCAGTGGAAGCGGTAACGGCCGTTCTCGCCCAACACGCCTACATTGCCGACATCGGCCTCAGCACCAGCCTCTTTTTGGCGCTCAAAATGGGCAAAGCCATCTTCCTGGAAGGGGAACCAGGTGTGGGCAAAACCGAGATCGCCAAGGTCTTGAGCCGCGCCTTCGACACCCCCCTCATTCGCCTGCAATGTTACGAAGGGCTGGACATCGCCCAGGCCGTTTACGAATGGAACTACCCGCGCCAACTGCTGGAAATCCAGGCAAGACACCAACATGCCAATAGGGGGGAATCTGTGACGGATGACATTTTCACCGAGAAATTTCTGCTGAAACGGCCGCTTCTCCAAGCCATCACCCACAGCCACAATCAAGCCCCCGTCCTGCTCATTGACGAACTCGACCGCGCCGACGAAGAGTTCGAGAGCTTCCTCCTCGAACTCCTCTCCGACTTCCAAATCACCATCCCCGAAATCGGCACACTCCGCGCCGAACACAAACCCATCGTCATTATCACCTCCAACCGCACCCGCGAAATCCACGACGCGCTCAAACGCCGCTGCGTCTACCACTGGATTGACTATCCCGACCGTGACAAAGAGTTAGAGATTGTGCGCCTCAAAACACCGGGCATCAGCCAAACACTGTCGGCACAAGTCGTCGAATTCATCCAGGCCGTGCGCCGTGAAGAGCTGTACAAACGCCCCGGCATTGCCGAAACACTCGACTGGGCCGAAGCCCTCGGCCATTTGCAGACAACCCAACTGGATACGGCCGTTGTCGCCGCCACCCTGGGCATTATCCTCAAATATCAAGATGACGTAGACAAGCTGAACGGCCGTCTCGGCAGTATGCCCGTTATCGGTGAACGGTAATCCGTCATCCGATTACCGTTCACCGATAACCGATTACCAAAATGACCGACACCTTCCTCCAAAACACCCTCCTCTTCACCCGCGCCCTCAAACAAGCGGGACTGCCGCTGTCTTTGGAGCAAACGGCCGATTTCAGCCGCGCCCTCACGCTCATCAACATCGGCAGCCGGGATCAGGTCTACCACACCGCCCGTTCACTGTTGGTCACCCGCCACGAACATTTGCGCCTGTTCGAGACGATCTTCAACCGCTTTTGGCGCAAACCAGAAGCCGCCATCGGGCAGGGCCAGAAGATGCCCATTGCGCCGCGTCACAAACGGCCGTCCGAACAGCGTTACGACATCGTGAGCCTGATGGCTCGCAGAGCACAGGCCAGCGACAAAGAGATCGAAGTCGCCGACAAAAGTGGCACCTTTAGCCACGCCGAAATGTTGCAGCGCAAAGAGTTCTCTGAAATGTCGCCAGAAGAGTTGGAGACGATCAAGCAGTTGATTCAAGAGATGAAGTGGCAGATGAGTTTGCGCCGCACCCGCCGCCGCGTACCTCACAAACAGGGCGACACGCTTCACTTGCGCCAAATCATGCGGACAGCGGCAAAGTACAATGGTGTACCGGTGCAGTTGTTGTGGCAGCGCAGGAAGGTGAAGGAACGGCCGTTTGTCCTCCTGGCCGATGTCAGTGGTTCGATGGAAAAATATGCCCGCCTCATCTTGCAATTTTTCTACAGCGTGTCCCACAGCCTCCGCAGCGTCGAATGTTTTGTCTTCGGCACACGCCTGACGCGCATCACACCCCAACTCAAACTCAAAAACATTGACACAGCCATCAACGAAGCGGCGCGAGAGGTATTTGACTGGGCTGGTGGTACGCGCATCGGCGACAGCCTCAAAACCTTTAACCAGCAGTGGAGCCGCCGGGTGCTGCGGCGCGGTGCGGTCGTCCTCATCATCAGTGATGGCTGGGAGCGCGGTGATGTCTCAGCACTCACACAGGAGATGCGCTATTTGCAGCACCGCTGCCATCGTCTCATCTGGCTCAACCCCCTCTCTGGCCGCGACAGCTACCGTCCTGCTGTTGAAGGCATGGCCGCCGCCCTGCCCTACGTGGACGATTTTTTGCCCATCCACAACCTGCAAAGCCTGAACGAATTGGCACAACATTTGGCCCAATTACCATCGTAGAGACATTGCAATGCAACGTCTCTACATAACCACAACCGTGAGCGACATTTTTAAGTACAAGGCTTCACAAAAAATGCAACACAATCGTTCGGATGAAATAGCAAAACGGCTACCCATCGTCTTCCAACAGCGTTTGCATGATGTCGTTGCCCGTGATATTGAGGTCAAATCCTCAATCGTTACTTTTTACGGTGGTGCATCACGAACGGCAACCAAACGGCATCGCCTAGTCACGAATTGGAACTTATTATCAGGTGTCTCACGAGGGGCTATACAAATCAGGAATAATCATACTAACTTCACTGTTTCGTTTTGGCTGGGGCTTCCTAAAGTGTCTTTTTTGTATTCCTTTTTATTTCTCATGGGCTTGAGTCTGTTTCCAGCGATCACGATCTATCTATATGGAGAATCACTTTTAGAAATAATTTTGGGCATTGTGATGCCAATTATTATTATTGGTTTTCTTATGATGGGAGTTAATTTCACAATTGTTATTGTCCGTTTTCATTTGTTTGTATGGAGTTGTGTAAATCGAGCCAAGAGAGAGGTGGAAAATCAACTATTATCAATATAAGAATGTCATTCCGAAGACGGCTCGAAACGCCAATTAAGAGAGAAAAGGAGAAAAGCCTATGGAAGTTAGTGGAGAATATACCTTTGATGCCCCGCAGAATATCGTCTGGCAAGCCCTGCAAGACCCCGATGTCTTGGCCTCGATCATGCCCGGTGGCGAGGGGTTCAGCGAAGTGGGCGAGAACGAGTATGAAGGCTCGCTCAACATTAAAGTGGGGCCGGTGCAGGGCAAGTTCAAAGGCAACATCAAGCTGTCCGACATCGTAGCCCCCGAAAGTTACACCATTGAAGTGGATGGCAAAGGTGCACCCGGTTTTGTCAAGGCCACCGGCGGCCTCAAGCTGACCAATCAGGGCGAACAGACTCACATGGTGTATGAGGGCAAAGCCCAGGTTGGCGGTCGCATCGCCAGCGTAGGACAGCGGCTGATGGACACCTCGGCTAAGTCTATCATCCGGCAAAGTTTGGAAGGGTTGAATGCCTATTTGCAAGCACAGGTGGCGGCCAATAGTGCGGCGAACGGGGCGGCAACGGCCGTTCCTGACCCCACCCTCCAATCCCCACCCGAACCACCCAAACCCGCCTACACCCCACCCAGCCAAACCCAGGTTGCCGTCGAGGTCGCCAAAGACGTCGCCAACGACCTCATCCCCGCCCAATACCGCCCCGCCCTCATCGCCGGCGGCGTGATTGTTTTATTGATTATTTTGTATTTCATTTTTACATGAGGTGGAGACTAGGGACTAGAGACTGGCGTAGCGACAATCTCCAGTCTCCAGTCTCCTCTCCTAATAGGAGGTAAACCACTATGATCCCAGGTGAATTCAACTACCATTCACCCACAACCTTGCAGGAAGCGGTGGCGCTGCTGGCACAGCATGGCGATGGGGCCAAGCTGCTGGCTGGCGGTCAAAGCCTCATTCCTGCCATGCGTTTCCGTCTAGCCATGCCCGAAACCCTCATTGACCTCAACAACATCACCGACTTAGGCTATATTCGGGAAGAGAACGGCCATTTAGCCATCGGCGCGATGACCCGTGAATCGGCACTGGAAGAATCGGCCGTTGTGCAGAGCAAATACGCCCTGCTGGCCGATGCCGCCGATGTCATTGCCGATCCCGTCGTGCGCAATATGGCCACCGTCGGCGGCAACATCGCCCACGCCGACCCCGCCAACGACCATCCCGCCGTTCTGCTGGCTTATGGGGCCGAGGTGGTGGCGCAAGGGCCAAACGGCCGTCGCACCATCCCCATTGACGACTTCTTCGTAGACCTCTTTGAACAGTCCCTGGCCGATAACGAAATCCTGACCGAAATCCGCATCCCCGCTCCCGCCGCCAACAGCGGCGGCGCTTACGTGAAGATGGAGCGCAAAGTGGGTGATTATGCTATTTCGGCAGCGGCCGTTCAGCTAACCATGAATGGCAGCACCTGCACCGCCGCTCGTGTCGCTTTAACCAACGTCAGCCCCGTCCCCATGCGCTCTAAAGGCGCCGAACAAGCCCTCATCGGCCAAACCCTCACCGATGAGGTCATCGAAGCCGCCGGACAAGCCGCCGCCGCCGAGTGCGATCCCTCGGCCGATCTGCGCGGCTCCGTCGAGTACAAACGCGACATCACACGGGTTTTGACCAAACGAGCCATTCGCAAGGCGATGGAGAGAGCAGGAAGATAGAGACTAGAGACTAGAGACTAGAGATTGTAGTCTCCAGTCCCCAGTCCCCAGTCTCCCGATTGGAGAAAATATGAGCAAACACACCATAACCATTACTGTAAACGGACAAGCGCGAACGGCCGAAGTGGATTCTCGTTTGCTGCTCGTCCACTTTATTCGAGAGAATTTGAGTCTGACGGGGACGCATATTGGCTGTGATACGACCAGTTGTGGCGCGTGTACGGTGCTGTTAGACGGCCGTTCCGTCAAAAGCTGCACCCTATTCGCTGTCCAGGCCAATGGCAAAGCCATCGAAACCATCGAAGGCGTTGCCAACAACGGCACACTCCACCCCCTGCAAGAAGGGTTCTGGGAAAAACATGGTCTGCAATGCGGCTACTGCACCCCCGGCATGATCATGAACGCCAAACACCTGCTGGCCAAAAACCCCAATCCCACCGAAGAAGAAATACGCAAAGGCATTTCGGGCAATCTCTGCCGCTGCACCGGCTACAACAAAATCGTTGAGGCCATTCAGTACGCCGCCGAGAAGATGAATGCCGCCGAGGAGGCAGCCGCATGATTTACCATGATACTAGCAAACCCAAACATGTAGATGACCGGTTCGAGAACAAACATGCTGTGCCTGATGGCGCATCGGCCGTTGTCGAAACCACCGAAGAAGTACGCATCACCACGCCGCCCGAAATTTGCGGCATGGGCCACCGCATGAAACGCAAAGAAGACCCCCGCTTCATTCAGGGCAAGGGTCGCTACGTAGACGACATCAAACTGCCCGGCATGTTGTACATGGACATCGTGCGCAGCCCCTATGCCCACGCCAAAATCGTCAACATAGATGCCAGTGCCGCCCTAGAAATGGAAGGCGTTCTGGCCGTCATCACCGGCAAAGATTTAGAAGCGCATGGCCTGCACTGGATGCCCACCCTCATGTCCGACACACAAATGGTGCTGCCGACCGAGAAAGTAGTCTACTACGCCCAAGAAGTGGCCTGCGTCATCGCCACCGATCGCTACATCGCCGCCGATGCCATCGAGCAAGTTTTCGTCGAGTACGAGCCCCTTGATCCCGTCGTCAGCCCCTTCGATGCTCTCAAAGATGAGGTCATTGTGCGTGACGACAAGGAACTCAAGACCAATCGCATCTGGCACTGGGAAGCGGGTGACAAAGCAGCGACTGACGCTATTTTCGAGAACGCGGCGCATGTCGTCAAGCAGCATATGTACATCCCCCGCATTCACGTCTCCTCGATTGAGACCTGTGGTATGGTGGCCAATTATGACCCGGCGATGGGCAAGATGCAGTTGTACATGACCACCCAAGCCCCCCACGCCATCCGCACCGTTTTCGCCCTGGTCAGCGGCCTGCCCGAACACAAAATCCAGGTGATTTCGCCCGATATTGGCGGTGGTTTTGGCGGCAAAGTGCCCGTGTATCCGGGCTACGTCGTTTGCGCCGTCGCCAGTTTGCTGATTGGCAAGCCGGTGAAGTGGATTGAGGATCGAAGTGAGAATTTAACGGCCGATTCCTTCGCCCGTGACTATCATTTGGAGGCTGAATTAGCGGCCGATGCTGATGGCAAAATCACCGGTCTGCGCGTTAATGGCTTGGCCGATCATGGCTGTGCCGATGCCGCCGCCAATCCCTCCAAATTCCCCGCGGGGCTGTTTAGCATCTGCACCGGCTCCTACGACATGCAGGCGGCCCACGTCAACTTCGACGCGGTGTACACCAACAAGCCGCCGGGTGGTGTCGCTTATCGCTGCTCCTTCCGTGTCACCGAAGCCGTGCATATGATTGAGCGGTTGACCGACATGATGGCCCATGATTTGGGCGTAGACCCCGCCGAATACCGCATGAACAACTTCATCAAGCACGACCAATTCCCCTATAAATCGCCCACAGGTTGGGAGTATGACAGTGGCAATTATGAAGCGGCTTTGCAGAAGGCCATGAACATGATTGGCTACGATGAGCTGCGGAAAGAGCAAGCGGAAAAACGGGCGCGTGGCGAGTTGATGGGCATTGGTATCTCCAGCTTCACCGAGGTGGTGGGCGCGGGGCCGGCCAAGGATTACGACATTTTGGGCATCAAGATGTTTGATTCGGCCGAGATTCGCATTCACCCGACCGGCAAGGCCATCGCTCGTTTTGGCACCAAGTCGCAAGGCCAGGCCCACGAGACGACCTACGCCCAAATCATCGCCGAAGAGTTGGGCTTGCCAGCTAATGACATCGAAGTCGAGGAAGGAGACACGGACACTGCGCCCTATGGTTTAGGCACATATGCCAGCCGCTCCACGCCGACCGCGGGGGCAGCAGCAGCGATGGCGGCACGCAAAATCAAGGCCAAAGCCAAGAAGATCGCGGCCCATTTGCTGGAAGTGAATGAGGATGATTTGGAGTGGAATGTGAATCAGTGGCAGGTGAAAGGCTCGCCGGAACAGGCCAAGACGATTCAGGATATTGCCTTTGCCGCTTACACCAACCATCCGCCAGACCTTGAAGCCGGTTTGGAAGCGACTGATTATTACAATCCGCCCAACCTGACCTTCCCCTTTGGCAGCTATATCGCCGTGGTGGACATTGACAAGGGTACGGGTGAGGTGTCGGTGCGCCGCTTTGTGGCGATTGATGATTGTGGCAATATCATCAATCCACTGGTGGTGGAAGGGCAGGTGCATGGTGGCCTGACAATGGGTCTCGCGCCCGCGCTGTATGAGGAGATTGTGTATGATGAGAATGGTCAGTGCCTGAGCGGGACGTTTGCGGATTATTTGCTGCCAACGGCCGTTGAGTCCCCCAAATGGGAAACAGGCCACACCATTACGCCATCGCCCCATCATCCCATCGGCGCGAAGGGCGTGGGTGAATCGCCCACCGTTGGTGCGCCGCCTGCGATTGCTAACGCGGTGGTGGATGCGCTGTGGCATCTGGGTGTGCGTCACCTGGATATTCCGATTACGCCGCAAAAGGTGTGGCAGGCGCTGCGGGATGCAGGTGTGAGTGACTAAATAATTTACGATTGACGATTGACGATTGGGTGACTGATCTAAATCGTCAATCGTCAATCAACAATCGAAAATCCCATGTATGATGATTTTTTTGCGAAGGCGCATGAGTTGGTGCAGAAGGGGGAGGCGTTTGTAACGGCCGTTGTCGTTCGCGCTGAAAAACCTACCTCAGCTAAACCAGGGGACAAGGCGATTATAACGGCCGATGGTGTGATGCACGGCTGGATTGGCGGCAGCTGCGCCCAGCCGACGGTAATTAAAGAGGCGTTGAAGGCTTTAGCCGAAGATGAATCGCGGCTGATTCGGCTGTCTACTGAGCCGGAGAAACAAACGTCGCGTGAAGGGCTGCTAGATTTGCCCATGACCTGTTTTAGCGGCGGCACCTTGGAAATTTATATTGAACCACAGCCACCACGCCCGCGTTTGTTGATTGTGGGTGGTTTGCCCGTCGCGCAGGCGTTGGCCCATTTGGGACGGGCGATGAATTACCATGTGGTGGCGGTAGATTTAGATAGTGATGGGACGGCGATGGCTCATGCGGATGAGGTGTTGCTAGATTTGGAGGAGGTGGCGGGGCAAGTACGGCGCGAAGGTCCGCGTTCGCCGTTTACCTATGTCGTCATCGCTACGCACGGCAGCTACGATGAAATAGCTCTCGTCAAAATCTTGGCAGCGCATCCCTCTTATGTGGGATTAGTGGCTAGTCCGAAGCGGGCGCAGGCGGTGCGCGATTATTTGACGATGGCGGGTGTCTCGGAGACGGAGATGCTGCCGCTAAAAGCACCAGCGGGGTTGGATATTCAGGCGCGGCGCGGCGATGAGATTGCGCTGAGTATTATGGCGGAGATTGTGGAACGGCGGCGCACGACGGAGGCGATGGATTTGGCGCTGTTTGCGGAGAGGAGAGAGGGGAGAGGGGAGAGGGGCGAGGAGCGAGGGGGAACGGCCGTTGACCCCATTTGCCAAATGGACGTGGAGATGGCGACGGCTAAATATACGCATGAATACAAGGGTAAGATGTATTATTTTTGTTGTGCGGGTTGTCAGTCGGCTTTTGCCAAAGAGCCGGAGAAGTATGTGGTGAGGGAAACGGCCGTTGACCCCATTTGCGGCATGACGGTGGAAATTGCCACCGCCCAATACACCTATGAATTTGAAGGTGAAACCTATTATTTTTGTTGTGCAGGCTGCCAATCTGCCTTTGCCCAAAGCAAGGTGGCCTCCTTGTGAGTTTCAAAATTGGCTTGACAAAACAAATCGAGTGGCTATAATCACTATTCGTTATTGCGGGGTGGAGCAGTGGCAGCTCGTCGGGCTCATAACCCGAAGGTCACGGGTTCGAATCCTGTCCCCGCTACTCTAGAAAAGTCCCGATTAATCGGGACTTTTTTGTTTTATATCAACGTACCTTTAATGTTTCTGCCAGAACAAGACCTGAGGGAATTAGGAGGGGTGTGGCTTTATGTCCGCCCTCCGGAACCACAAGGGTACGCCCCTATATTTAGTCCGACCCCACTTATTCCCATAGAGATCCCCTCGTCGTAAGAGTACCCCCTGTTCCTCTGAATTGTGTTACAATCACCCGCTTGGGAACAATAAAATGGCACGGGCTTTAGTAGACATACGCATCCTGCAACGGGAGTATTTGCTGGCGATTAGCCGGGCTTTAACGGCCGAATTAGATCTGCAAGATGTGCTGCGCATTATTTTGCAATCGGCTGTTGATCTGGTGTCGGGGCGGGCGGGGATGATTGCTTTGGTGGAACCCCATTCGGAGACGTTTCGGGTAACGGCCGTTACTGGCATCGCCGCTGAACTGGTAGACCACTTTGCGCCTCTGGTGCGGGGCCTGGCTTATGAAGTGGGCAACGAGCGCGAAGTGGTGGCCGAACTGACCCGCCGCTTGCAGGAAATCGCGCAAAACGTCAACATTGGGCTTACTAAAGTGCTGGCCCTACCCATGATTAGCGGTGATGAGGTGATTGGCCTTATCTATATCTTCCAGTCTGGCAACTATGTCTTTGTGGAGGATGCGGCTAATTTGCTGCGTAGTTTTGCCGAGCAGGCGGCGATTGCCGTTAAAAATGCGCGGTTGTATCAGCAGATTAACATGGAAAAACAGCGGCTGGACGCTATTTTGCAGCAAAGTGCCGATGGTGTGATGATTCTCAACCCCGCCTTGAAAATTACTGTCTTTAACAAAGCTCTGAGTACGATGACGGGTTGGCCGGGTGAGACGGCCATCGGCCAGACGCATGATGAGGTTTTTCAGTGGCTGAATCTGAAAACGGAGTCGGATTTGAAGGATGCGTTAGCCAATGGCTGGCCGTTGCCCAATGCGGCGCACCTGTATGTGGAAGGTGAGTTGAAGCGGCGGCGTAATCCGCTTTACCCTGAAGATCGGGAGAAGATAAGTTTGGGGATTACGTATGCGCCGTTGTTGGGGGCAAACGGCCGTATGACCGACATCATCGCCAATGTGCGTGACCTCACGCGCTATCGCCAGGAGGAAGCCCTGCAAAAGACCTTCATTTCGGTCGTCAGCCATGAGCTAAAAACGCCCGTGTCTATCATTAAGGGGTATGCGGGTACATTGCAGCGGCAAGATGCCCAGTGGTCGCCCGAAGTTGTGCGTGAATCGCTGATGGTGATTGAGGAAGAAGCGGATAATCTGACGGATTTGATTGATAATTTGTTGGAGGTTTCGCGGGTGCAGGCGGGGACGTTTAACTTGGAAATTAGTGATGAGGTGATGCTGCCGCGTTTGGCGGAAGCTACGGTGCGCAAATTTAGCAGCCAAACGAGTAAGCATACTTTCTTTGTCAATTTTCCTCACGAGTTCCCGACTGTTATTGGCGATGAGCGGCGTTTGACGCAGGTGTTGAATAATTTGGTTAGCAATGCTATGAAATATGCTCCAGAAGGCGGGCAGATTACTATTGGGGGGGCGGTGCATCCGCAGCATGTGACGGTGTTTGTGCAGGATGAGGGGATCGGGATTCCGGTTCATGAGCAGCACCGCATTTTTCAGCAATTTTCGCGCCTGGACAATGCGCTTAGCCGTAAGACGGAGGGTACGGGTTTGGGTTTGTTTTTGTCGAAGGCGATTATTGAAGCGCATAACGGCCGTATTTGGTTTGCCAATAACGAACGCGGCCCTGGCACAACATTTACTTTTTCATTACCAATTACGTAATTACGTAATTACGTAATTACCTCACAAGGATTTTTTATGTACGCTCAAGTTACTTGTCCGCGCTGTGGCACGCCTTTTCAGGCTGAGATTCACCAGATGATTGATGTGGGTCAGCACCCTGAATTGAAGATGCAACTGCTTAATGGCGCTTTGAATGTAGCGGTCTGCCCGAACTGTGGGGCTGGCACGCAGTTGTCTACACCGCTGGTTTACCATGACTCTGAACACCAACTGTTTATGATTCATGTGCCACAAGAAATGAATGTGACGCAGGTGCAGCGGGAGGAGATGATCGGCCGTTTTACACGCCAGGTGATGGATGCTACGCCCCAGGAGCAGCGTCGGGCTTACCTTTTTCAGCCGCAGATGATTTTGACGATGCAGACTTTTATGGAGAAGGTGCTGGAGACGGAGGGCATTACGAAGGAGATGATTAACAAGCAGCAGAGGCAGGTGGAACTGCTGCAAAAGCTGCTGCAAGCTGACAAGGATGTGGCTGATTATTTGCTTAAGGAGCGGGGCAAGGAGATTGATGAGGAGTTTTTTGCTATTTTGCAGACGTATTTGGATGCAGCCCAGCAGATGAATGACAATAAGCAACTGTTGCCTTTGCTGAATTTGCGGGCGCGGTTGATGACGGAAACGGCCGTTGGCCGCCGCCTGGAAGCTCGGCAAACGGCCGTTGTTCGCTTGAGCAAAGAAGCACAAAAGCAGGGGGGATTAAGCCCTGAACTGTTGTTGAAGCATATCGTCAATAATCAAAAGAATATGGAGATTGTGGAAACGCTGGCGATGTCTGGTCAGGCGGCGCTCACTTATGAATTTTTCCAACTGTTGACGGACGTGCTTGACAAGGAGACCGATAAAGTGGCTGTGGGTCGCCTTACGGAGATTCGCAAACGACTGCTGGAGTTTCAAGAGGCGCTGCGGCAGCAGTCGCAGCAGATGGTAATGGAGGCGGATAAGTTGTTGCAGCAGATTTTGCAGTCGCCGGATAAGCAAGCGGCCGTTCGCGCCAATCTAAACCGCATTGATGATGCGTTTATGTATGTGCTGTCTAATCGTATTGCCCAGGCTGACCAGCAAGGGAAGACAGAGCAGGCCAAAGCTTTGAATGATCTGTATGGGCTGATTATGAGTTTTGCGGAGCAGCAGGCACCGCCGGAGGTGCAGCTATTGAATGATTTGATGGAAGCTGAATCGGAAGCGGTGATGGGGCAGTTGTTGGATGAACACGAGGATCTGCTGTCTAAGGAGTTGGTGCAGGTGGTGGATATGCTGCGTGAGCGGGCTGGGGGTGAAGGTCAGGAGGCGTTGAACGGCCGTTTAGGCCAGATCAAGACGATGATTCAGTCACGGTTGAATTAATAAGGTAGAGACGTTGCATTGCAACGTCTCTACCATCAATCAATGGGGTGTGTTGTCTAGGCGGAAGCCGTGCCCGCGCACAGTGACGATGTACTCGAAATCGTCTAGCTCGACTAAGCGGTCGCGCAAGCGGCGCACCAGGGCATCAATGGCTTGCTCGGAAACGCCAATGCCTTCCGTGCCAGGCCAGACGACCTCAATAATATCGTCGCGGCTGCAAACAGCCCCGTCGGCTTCGTAAAGCAGATGGAGCAGGCGGAATTGGGCTAGTGATAAAGGTGGGTTCAGTTCTTCGCCGTTGATGAAAACAGCCCGCTGTGCCTCATCTAGCACCATGTTGCCTTCTAAACTGGGTGCGTCAAAGGTGAGTGGCAGGGTGGCATCGGTGCCGACAAAGACGAGTTTGACGGCCAGGGCTATCTGGATTTCGTCGCCATCTTGTAAGGGAACTGTGCCTGTGACTTGTTTGCCGTTTAGGTGTGTGCCATTTTTGCTGCCGAGGTCTTGGAGCCTGTAACGGCCGTTTTCATGCAAAATCTTGATATGTTCGCGGGATACTTGTCTTTCGGGCAGCATCACATCGCACTCGCTGCCGCGCCCAATGACAAATTCATCTTTATCAATCGTCCAACGTTCGCCAACAAGTATACCTTCGCGGGTAATTAGAACTGGTTTTTCATCCATTGTTTTGTCCCTCATCGTTGCATACTATAATAGTAAACCGTAATCTGTAATCCGTAAACCGTCAAGCTAAGGCTGACTGGTTACGTCTTTCTAAATCATGTTATCACCACACCGAACAGATACTATTTTACGAAATCGCTACAAGCTGACCAATATTGTGGGGCATGGTGGCATGGGGAATGTCTATCGCGCTGAAGATTTACGCCTGCCTGGCCGCTTGTGTGCGATTAAGGAAATTCAACCTGACCCCAATGATACGGATGATAGTTGGGCGCAGGCGCAAACGCAGTTTCTAAAAGAGGCCAGCGTTTTGGCGCAGCTAGATCACCCTAATCTGCCCAAAGTTTCTGACTTTTTTACAGAGAATGAGCGGGATTATCTGGTGATGGATTATGTACCGGGACAGGATTTGAAGCAGATTTTGGAGGAGAGTCGCCGGAACGGCCGTCCGCTCACTGAGTCTCAAATTCTGGAATGGGCTGAGCAGATAATGGATGCGTTGGCCTATCTTCATCGCCAGTCTACGCCTGTTTTGCATCGTGATATTAAACCTGCCAATATTAAGGTTACGCCAGACGGCCGTATTAAACTGGTAGATTTCGGCCTTGTGAAACTGATGCTGCCCGATGACAATCGCACCATCACCGTTGTGCAAGGGCGTGGTACAGCCCTGTACACCCCTTTGGAACAGTACGGCGGTGAAAGTGGGCATACAGACGGCCGTACCGACATATACGCCCTGGGAGCCACACTTTATCATTTGCTCACCGATTTTCCCCCACCCGATGCCAAGTCCCGTTTCCTAAATCCCAGAGCTTTGCAGCCGCCACGCACACTCAAACCACACATCAGCCTTCACGTTTCCGAAGCCGTCATGTGGGCTATGGAAATGCACCCCGATGATAGGCCAGCAAGCATTGCCGAGTTCCGGCAAGTGCTGCTGGGCAAAGAAAATCGGCCTGGCAGAAGGAACATGACAACCAACGAAGACACCCTGACGGCCGCTCTGAGAGGCAACCGTTTACCAGCCCTCATAGCCCTGAGTTTGTTCGTATTAGCTATCATTCTTACTATCCTGTAGCTTTTTGACAGTTCACCAGATTGCCAGTATAGTTTGTCATAATATCATCCCATATTTCCTGTAAGTTAGATCATCTAGGGAGAAAAAGAATGGCGAGTGTAACCTTCCGAAACGTAGTCAAACAGTATGGCGATAATGTTGTGATCAAGGATATGAACCTGGAAATCGGCGACAAGGAATTTGTTGTTTTTGTGGGTCCTTCAGGGTGTGGCAAATCAACCAGTTTACGTATGTTGGCCGGCCTGGAAGAGATTAGCAGCGGCGAAATTCTCATCGGTGATCGAGTGGTCAATGATGTGCCACCCAAGGATCGAGATATTGCGATGGTTTTCCAGTCATATGCCCTCTATCCCCACATGTCTGTGTTTGACAATATGGCTTTTGGCCTGAAATTGCGCAAAACGCCTCGTGCCGAAATTGAACGACGTGTGAAAGAGGCGGCTGAGTATTTAGGGCTTTCGGAACTGCTGGATCGGAAACCGAAGCAGCTGTCGGGTGGTCAGCGCCAACGTGTGGCGGTGGGACGAGCGATTGTGCGGGAACCGGCCGTTTTCCTGATGGATGAACCGCTTTCTAATCTGGATGCTAAATTGCGTGTGAGTGCGCGGGCCACCATCAGCAAATTGCACCAACGTTTGGGCACAACTTTTGTTTATGTTACCCACGATCAGGTAGAGGCGATGACGATGGGGGATCGTATTGTGGTGTTGCATGATGGCGTTTTGCAGCAAGTAGATACGCCCCGTAATTTATATAATGTTCCCCATAATGTGTTTGTGGCTGGCTTTATTGGCAGCCCCAGTATGAATTTCTTCAACAGCACCCTCGTCAAGGAAGAGGGTAATTTCTGGATTGATACAGGTGCTTTCCGGGTGCGTGTGCCGGATGATCATAAGACTACTTACAACAGTTATGTGGGTAAGGAAGTGATTTTTGGGATTCGCCCTGAGCATATTCATGCGCCGGAGTATGCGCCGCCGAATATTGCTCCATCGCCGATTTCGGCCGTTGTTGAAGTTGCTGAATTGTTGGGGGCAGAGGTTAATCTCTTCCTAACTTCCGGTAAGCACAGCTTTGGGGCGACTTTGGACCCGCGTGTGAATACCCATGCTGGCAACAAGATTGATTTGGTTATGGATATGAGTCATATGCACTTGTTTGATAAGGACACAGAGATTGCTATCCGTTAAGTCGTGGGCAAAAGTGTATGTTATGAAGCCGCCGCTTGGCGGCTTTTTCTTTGGTGTGTCATGATGCCTGAAGCTCATTATCAGAAGGGGGAATTTTTCCCTGTGCAGTTTGTCTGGCGGCTGCCGGATGGGGATTTTATTCGCGCTGTTTTTAAGGCGGATGTGTTGGATATTGTGCCAGCGGCAGATAAGTATGTGGTTTGTTTGCGGGAGCTAATGGCGGGGCGGCAGGAGTCGGCTACTGGTGAGATGCGGCCGGTGGAGGAGTTGACGCGGGAGTATTGGCGCTTGGTCGGCCGTTTGCAGGGTCGGCGCGTTACAGTGGCGTTTGAGTGTGATACGGGCAAATCCTTGCATATGCGTTTGGAGACGCTAACGGGTGAGCATAATTTCTTCTTCCGTTTTGACCCGCTGTAGGGGATGAGGGGTGAGGGTTAGGCTTCTTCCGGGTTAGTGAGGGTTTGGCGGGCGAGAAGAAAGAGGGCCGTTAACAGGATTGCCAGGCTGATGATTTGGATGATATGATAACCTTCTGCGGTTAAGGGGGCATTATCCCGAAAGGCATCTACAAAGAGGCGACCTGCGCTGTAGAGGGAGAGGGCTGTTAGGAAGAGTTGCCCTGTGAATTGACGGTTTTGTCGGCTGTGCCACCATAAACTTAAGGCGGCGAGGCTTATGATGATTTCGTAAATCTGCACAGGGTGACGGCGTAAGCCAAAGATGGAGATGGCCCAGGGTAGAGTGGACAGTGTGCCATAACCAGGACCCCCTAAGAAATCGGCTAAGCTAATGGCGGTCAGGCCAATGAGGAGGCCGGGTGTGAGAATGTCGAGGGTGTTGGCGGGGTCTAGTTGGTGGAAACGGCCGTAAAAAAATGCCGCCCCTACGCCGATTATGAGGCCAGCCCCCACATTGAACCCCGTGTTAATCGGCCACAAAATGCCTAATAAGTTGCTCTGATAGGCTGACCAATGGGTGGCTACAAATACAATTCTGGCCCCGATAATCCCCGTAAATAATCCTGCTGAAGCAAGATTGTATGTTTTTTCTACCTGGTTGGGGGCGAGCTGCCGGGCGGTTTGTTCGATAAGTGTCAGCGCAATCCAGGCACCCAGGATGAAGGTTAGTGGGGCGGTCGGTAACACCACAGGGCCTATTTGTAGGGCTGGATACATTAACTGCTGGCCTCCAGAAGTTTTTCGAGGCGATCTTCGAGGACACCCTGGTTGATTGTGCCAATGATGATTTCGTCAACTGTGCCATTGGCGTTGATGAATAGGGTTGTGGGGAGGCTGCGAATGTTGTAGAGGATGTTGACGGAACGGCCGTTATCCAACAATAACGGATAGGTGACACCGTATTCAGCGGCAAAGTCAGTGACGAGGGTGGGGGTTTCGCCATCGTTTATGCCGAGGAAGGTGACACGGCCGTTATATTTTTCACTGGCTTCTTGGAAGTATGGCATTTCAATGCGGCATGGCCCGCACCAGGTTGCCCAGAAATTGAGTACAATTGGCTGACCGATGTAGTTGCTGAGGGTGTGGGATTGGGAAACGGCCGTTGTCAGTGTAAAGTCTGGAGCCAGTTGCCCCACCATGGGGGCTTCCGTTAACACAGCATAACCTGGATCAGATTGTTGCTCTCTGGAGATAATAATCCATCCTCCCCCTAACAGCGTTGCAACCAGGAAAAGGCTTATCCACTCAAAACGTGATTTCAACATGGGCATATTTTACCACGAAGGTGGTTCAAGCATAGAGCGAAACTGTTCACCCTCCCGGAGGTTTTCCCCCGAGAGAGCCTCCGTAAAAGAAACCTCCAGGAGGATTTTTCACTCGAGGGACTGAATAATTACAAAATAGCATATAATGTGCATCATGAACGGCCGTTACCCTCTCCCCACACCCCTCACCACCCTCCTCGGGCGAGAACAGGAAATAGCCACCCTGCGCCAACTCTTCCAGCGGCCAAACTTGCGCCTCGTCACCATCACCGGCCCCTTTGGCGTTGGCAAGACCAGCCTCTCCCTCGCCGCCGCCCACGCCCTGCAAGACCTTTTCGCCGACGGCGTTTGTTTCGTTCCCCTCGCGCCCATCAACGACCTTACCCTCATCATCCCCACCATCGCCCAAACCCTCAATGTCCCCGAATCCCCCCGCCAACTGCGGCTGGATACCCTCAAAGAATATCTACAAGACAAGCAAATCCTCCTCGTCCTCGACAATTTCGAGCAGATCATCAACGCTGCCCCCTTGTTGACAGAACTGCTTACCACCAGCGCGGGGCTGCGCCTCCTCGTCACCAGCCGTGAACCCTTGCGCCTGCGTGGCGAGCAAGAGTTCCTGCTCTCCCCCCTGGCCTTGCCCCAACAGCCAACTCTCGCCGAACTTCGACGCTCTCCAAGCATTGAACTGTTTGTCCAACGCGCCCAGGCCGTCCAGCTTGATTTCCAACTGACCGAGCAAAACGCCGCTGCTGTGGCCGGCATCTGTAAACAGTTAGATGGCCTGCCCCTGGCTATTGAATTGGCCGCTGCCCGCATCAAGCTGTTCCCGCCCCAAGCCCTGCTAGAGCAGCTGCAAACATCCTCCCTGCAACTGCTCCGCAGCGGCGCCCGTGACCTGCCCGACCGCCATCAGACAGTGCGGCGAGCCGTGCGCTGGAGCTATGAGTTATTAACAGATGAAGAACGACAGGCCCTGCGTCGTTTAGCCGTTTTCGTGGGTGGCTGTACGCTGGAGGCGGCTTTGGCTGTGATTGGCACGCCTGCTTCTTTCGAGACGCTGGATTCGCTGGTCAACAAAAGCCTCATTCGGCAAACGGGTAGCGGCGGCACGCCTCGCTTCACCATGCTGGAGATGATTCGTGAATTTGGCTGGGAACAGTTGGCGCAAACGGCCGAATTACAAACCGCCCGTCACGCCCATGCCCACTGGTACACAGCCCTAGCCGAAGCAGCCGAACCCCACCTACTCGGAGCCAATCAAAAAGCATGGCTGCCTCGCCTGGAATTAGAACAAGACAATTTTCGGGCAGCTTTGCGCTGGGCGTTAGAAAGCCGTGATGCGGATGTGGCCTACCGTATGGCTGGCACACTGGGGCAGTTTTGGTTTGTGAACGGCCGTTGGACAGAAGGCCGCCGCTTGTTAGAAGAAGTGCTGGCTTTGCAAACGGATGCCACACCAGAGCCAACCCTCCGCGCCAAGGTGTTGTACCAAGCCAGCTATCTGGCTCAATATCAAGGTGACTATGCCCGAGCGCGAGGGCTGTGCGAACAAAGCCTGGCTCTCTATCGCACCTTCGATAACCAGTTCGGAACGGTTATGACCCTCGTCCGCTTAGCCCGCATCACCTTATATCAAGAAGACCAAGAAGCACGGAGGGCATTCCTAGCCGAGGCAGCCACCCTCATTGGCGCCTTGCCTGACTCCATGGAGAAAGCAAAAGCCTATAAAGATATGCACTTGAGCATTCTCTACAGCCCCGATCCCTCACCGAGGCAAACATCCGTTATCAAGCGGAGCATGAAAGGCTCTCTCGGCAGTTCAAAGATCGCATGGAGCTAGCCTGGCAGTTATCCAACGTGCTACACTTTCTTTGATACAAGGTGAAGTAGCCTCAGCAATCTCGTTAGCCAATGAAGCGGAACAGTCATTAAAGGAATCTCGCACTGAATATAGCGACGCACGTACTGATACTTCAATATCTATCTTGACATAATAAAGGAAGAATTTGACGTGGCGCGACAGCGCTGGATAAGATCATCGAGTCAACGTATAGGCGCAAAGATCATGTGTTAGAACTTAATTTAGTCAATCTGGCTTTCGTTTTGTGGAAACAGAATCTGGCAACATGGTCGGCAAGGGTTCTTGGCCTGGCCAATATTAGAGCTGACGGTGGCAATAGTAACCCCAATCTGGCTATTCTTGACCGATTCACAATAACCCACAACTTTTATGATAACTTGCGTACCCAATTGGGCGCAGAGGCGTTTGCGCGAGAGTTGGCCGTCGGCCGACAAATGAGTATCGCCGACCTCCAAGCAATTCCAAACCCGTCAACGTCTCCAACCCAGTCAATTGACAGCCTAACGCCACGAGAGCTTGATGTCCTCCAACTCCTCGCCCAAGAATTGAGCAACCCCCAAATTGCTGAACAGCTCGTCGTCAGCCGCCGCACGGTGGACGCGCACCTTCGTTCAATCTATGACAAACTGGGTGTCAAATCCCGCGATGCTGCCCTCCGTGTGGCTCAAGAGCGCGGGCTACTGCCGTAGGGGCGTACCCTTGTGGTCGCCCCGTCCAAGGTCTAGAGTCAAATAGGCAATGGTTTTGTGAGGCAAACGGCCGTTTTTCTTGTCATTCCGACGAGTCTTCGAGGAGGAATCCCGACGGATCATCAATTTCGTCGGGATTTCTCGCCGAAGACGGCTCGAAATGACAGTATGCTTTTTCCCAAACCCAAATAGGCAACCTAAATAGGCAAGCCTTATAGGCAACTTACCGATGTGTCCTCCCCATACGCCCTGTAAACTGTCATCAACACACAAAACAAGGAGCAACATCATGAAAGTAATCGGTTCTGGATTTGGACGCACAGGCACAATGTCAATGAAAGCAGCCTTAGAGCAACTCGGGTTTGGGCCTTGCTATCATATGGATGAGGTGGCGCTTAACAAAGAACACACGGAAGCCTGGTATCATATCTCACAGGGCAAACCTGCTAATTGGCAAAAAATATTTCAAAATTATGAATCGGCCGTTGATTTTCCCGCCAGCGTACTGTACAAAGAAATTCTGTCTGCCTTTCCAGAGGCCAAAGTCGTTCACACCGTTCGTGAGCCAGAAAAGTGGTACGCCAGCACAATGGAAACGATTTATCTATCGGCCGGCTCGACCGTGTTCCCCAAATGGGTACAACGAATGGTCAAGATGTTTGGTCAATGGGTCACAATGTCGGACACGCTGATCTGGAACGGCTTATTTGAAGGTCAGTTTGAGAACCGCCAACGAGCCATCGAAATATTTAATGAACGGACAGAAGAAGTCAAACGAACGGTTCCCGCCGATCAGCTGCTTATTTTTAACGTCAAAGAGGGTTGGGAACCGCTTTGTCAATTTCTGGGAGTTCCTGTACCTGATACACCATTCCCAAAGGTCAATGACAAAAAGACAATGCGTCGGCAACTTCAGGCAGCACGGATCACTTTGCGTCTGGCCCCTGCCCTGTTAGTAGGCTTTGTGGTTGCTATCTGGGCTGCTATTGCCGGATTGCTCTAGGTCTGCATGAAAAAAGTTGGGTTTTGAAATTGTTATCAATCTTTTTATTTACTTTGATGGAGGTTATCATGAAAACAAATTGGAATTTACTTATCGGAATCTTGTTATTAGTATTATTCTTTGCACTACCTACGATCGTTTCGGCGGATGCGACGAACAATCCGAATACATTCACTGCGACACTTCAGTGTGGCGATGGCACCGTGACCTTTGTTGTTATGCCCGCTGGGTCACCAACTTTACTAGACGTAAACAGCACTGGCGGTTTCCATTTAACACAGGTTGACTTCACTATCGTGGAAACAGGACAAACTGGAACCGTCCCCTATGGCGCAGGAAACGGTCAGGCTCAAGGCCTCCAAGGTGACTTGACAACCTGTTTTGTGACAGAGGTTAGGGGCGGCTTGACCTTCGAGTTTGCGCTGACTGGCTTCTTCACACCATAATCCTCACAACACTTGGTAAGCGCAGAATAAACTTCTTGGTTTGATAGAGACTGGAGACTAGAGATTGGAGAGCGGCTAGTCTCTAGTCTCTCAAAGCCCAAACTTGTTTTTTACCGAACCCTAGTAACATGCGGAGATTACAATGTCTGATAAAGCAGCCCAAACAGTCGTTCCTGGTCAACCTGTTCTGCCTCCCCTGGACTTTCCAGTCACTTGGGATGATCCGCAGGATGCCAAGATCACTTGGTTGACCTTTTCCCAATACAGAACCTCGATACGGCCGTTCATCTATGCAGTAATCGACGCCTTCACCGTTGGCGGCAACATTGGCCTGGAGAAGGCGGGGCTGCCATTTGAAGCGCGTATGAGCCGTATCAACACCTTTGCCTATATCGGCATGGCCCCCAAAGCCGCTCCGCCAGAGGTCGTCATGAAAGCCATGGGGTTAATCAGCCGTGCTGCACCCAGTATGTTTAAAGCGATGATGGGCAAGGTAGGAGCAGGTATGTCCAAACAGCAAGAGGTGGCTCTCAACCCCATCATCGAACGGTTCGATACCTATTGGCACGAGGAACTTCTGCCCGAAATCAAACAGCATCTGGCCTATTTTGAAAGCAGCGATCTGCGCGGCATGAGTCTGGATCAACTGCGTGCCCACCTGGCAGAAGCGATGCGACGCACCGAATGTATCGGTGCCATCCATCACAAGATTTTAATGCCGATGCTCTTTGCCATGAGCCAGTTTGAAGAGTTCTATTGCGAACTGTTCGCTGGCGCTACGACGCTGGATGCGCTGCGATTGACGCAGGGGTTTGACAATCTGACTGTGAAAAGCGACGAGGCTTTGTGGCAGTTAAGCCGCACCGCCCGCGCCATCCCCGAAGTACATACGATTCTCGCCAAGTACACAGCTAGCGAAGTCATCTTGGCTCTGGAAAAATTGCCTGCCAGCAAACCGTTTTTGGCTGAGCTGCGTAGCTGGCTGGCTGAATATGGGCAGCGTCTCAACGCTGTCTTTAACCTAAACGAGCCAAGCTGGATCGAGGAGCCGACACCAGCCATCCGAAATTTGCAGGCGTACATTACGCTGCCTGATCGCCAGCCTGAAACAGAAAATGTGGCAGTTGTTGAGCGGGAAACGGCCGTTGCCACTGCCCGCGCCCAGCTCACGGGCTATCCTCAGCCTGTGGTCACTCGCTTTGAAACGCTATTAAAAGCCGCCCAAATTGCCACCATTGTGCATGAAGACCACAACGTTTGGATTGACCAACGCTTCTTCTATCACATCCGTCGCATCGCCGCCGAATTTGGGGTGCGTCTGGCGCAAACAGGAATACTGGATGCAGCCGATGACGTTTTTTACCTGACACCCGAAGAACTACAGGCCAATGGCAATAGTTCCTTGAAACCACTGGTGCAGCAGCGCAAGGCTGAGATGGCACATTTCGGCCAAATGACCCCGCCGCCGATGCTAGGCACAGCCCCGCCCTTTGACCTGTCGGATAGTGGCTCAATGGTTCGGGCTATTTTTAAGGGCGAAATGGCGCAAGCCAATGGGAGCCAACCAGCAGCCAATCTATTGCAAGGATTAGGCGGTTCGGTGGGAGTGGTGCAAGGCACGGCCAGGGTAATACACTCCCTAGACGAGGCTGGCAGATTACAGTCCGGTGATGTGTTGGTAACAGTGGCGACGGAACCGTCCTGGACACCGCTGTTTGCCACAGCGGCAGCGGTGGTGACGGATAATGGGGGCGTGTTGTCGCATACGGCCGTTGTTGCCCGCGAATATCGTATTCCCGCCGTCGTTGGGGCGAGTATCGCCACAAAAACGATCCGCGATGGACAGCTTGTGGAAGTAAATGGCACTGACGGCACAGTACGCATTCTGGTAGAGGAGACGACTCATGAACCTGCTCTGGCTGGGTGATCCCAAATCGTTTGATGCGGCTCTCGTGGGAGGCAAAGCGGCCAATCTCAGCCGCCTGGCCCGCGCATTCCATCGTGTGCCAGATGGCTTTTGTATCCCGGCGACGGCATTGCATGAGATGCACCCTTCTGATTTGTATGATGATGTGGTTACGGCCGTTTCTATGCTGATGGCCTGCCATGGTTTGGCTGAATTGGTAACGGCCGTTCGCTCTTCCGCCGTAGATGAAGACAGTGCCGACGCTTCCTTCGCCGGACAGCATGAAACCTACCTCAACATCGTGGGTGTAGAGGCCATCATTCAGGCCATCGCCCAATGCTGGCAATCGGCGCATTCCGAACGGGCCTTAGCCTATCGTCGCCAACAAGGGCTGACTTCGGAGCGGCCGCAAATTGCGGTGCTTGTGCAGCAGTTGGTGGCGGCAGACAGTTCGGCCGTTGTCTTTAGTGCTAATCCAGTTACAGGCGAACGGGACTTGATCATGATCAACGCCAGTTGGGGGTTAGGTGAAAGCATCGTGGGCGGCACAGTCACGCCCGACACTTTTGTGGTGAGCAAGCCTGAGCAGACAATTAGCAGCCGCATCATTGCCGACAAGCAGCACATGACGGTTGCTGTGCCAGGCGGTACGTTGGAAGTGGACGTGCCACGCTTCTTACGCAGCCAGGCCTCGCTCAATGATGAGCAAGTGCTGGAAATAGCTCAACTTGCCCTCACACTCGAAAAAGCGATGGGGATCCCAGTTGATGTGGAGTGTGCTTATGCAGATGGCACACTATATTTACTTCAATGTAGACCTATTACAACTTTGACCCAACACACTGCTTACATCGTTCACACAAGTACATAAACGACCAACTACTAGCCACCAAACAACTTTAGAACATTCTCTTTCTTCTAGCAGTTTGTCGGAGAACCCCAATTTGTAGCCGCGAAATCCCTTTCGCCCTCTGGGAACGCGGTAAGGATACCGCGCCTACGACCATTTTTCCGACAGCCTGCTAGATTTTTCCCTTAATAGTCAAAAGAGGCAGCATGTCTATACCTGCTTGCTTATCCTGTTACGCATTTCATTCTTTGCTTTAGTCCAAGGAGTAACCCCATGAAGTGGAAATCTACCCTATTGTCACTCTTCAACATTCAAGCAAGTGAAGTCAGATTAGTCAGCCTTACGCTTGCCTATGCCCTTTTGCTGTATGCGGCCAATGTTTTGGTCAGAATGGCCTGCTATGCCCTTTTTCTGACGCAGTTTGATGCCACGATGCTGCCTTATGCCTATATAGGGATTAGCATTGTGGCCCCGTTGGTATCGGCCGTTATCATGCGGTTGAATCAACGCCTACCGTTAGGCAAGGTACTGTTAGGTGTTCATGGTTTTTTGCTGTTGACTTTGCTCAGTTATGGTGTTGGCTTAAACATTACGGCCGTTTCTGGGCTTCTCTTCACCCTCCCCATCTACTTTGGCGTTAACAACAGCCTCACCATCTCTTCATTTTGGAATTTACTCGGCCGTGTCTTTAATTTACAACAAGGAAAGCGGCTTTTTGGATTACTCAGTGCAGGCGAACATGTCGCTACGATTTTGGCCGGCTTTTTAGCACCCTTGCTTATCAATTGGTTAGGCATCTCCAATCTATTTTTTGTAGCCTCATTCATCATCGTCGTTACCATTATCTTGTTGAACCAGATTGTACGACAACATGCTGACACAATGGGGAAAGTACAGGTAAACAAAGCACAAACAAGTTCTGCTAGTTCTCAGCAGTCAGACAGCCTATTTAAGAATGCCTATGTCCGTCTCATCATTGGCTTATTCGCCTTGTTCATTGTAGGCATCTATTTTGTTGACAACATTTTCTACAGTCAGGCAGAATTACAATTCGCCAATGAAGATGCTTTGGCTAGTTTTATCGGCATCTTTTTCGGTGCATTTGGCGTGCTCAGCCTGATTATTCAAGCCTTTGTCGTAGGGCGTGTGCTCAATCGTTTTGGGGTACGCGCCATGATTTTAGCCACGCCGGTGGGCTTACTCATTTTGATGGGGCTGTTTGCGCTGTTGGGGAGTTTGGGAGTAGGAACGGCCGTACTCTTTACCCTGGCTGTGTTAGCCAATTTGTATCGCCTCATCTTGGACGCGGTTGACAGCGCGGCCGTCAATGTCATGTACCAACCCCTGCCTGCCCATCAACGCACCCAAGCACAAACGACAGTTGTAGGCATCATTTATCCCCTCGCGATTGGGGCAGCAGGTTTGGCCCTTTTATTCTTCACCAATGTACTGGGCTTCACACCAGTTTGGCTCGCTTATATAGCACTGCTGGTGTTAGGAATGTGGTTAGCTGTGGGTATTCGTCTTGGCCGAGCCTATCCACGTCAGGTGCAAGATGCCTTAGCGCAGCGGCTCTTTCAAGGAAATGCTCAACTGCCATTCGATGAAGAAGCCTTAGACATTATCCGCCAAAGCCGAAACAGTCCCCATGCTGGTGTCGTTCTCTATGCTCTAGATACACTCATGCAACATCAGCCAGAAGCTATGGCTGATTTATGGCCTGAACTGTTAACCCATCCTGTGCCAGAAGTGCGGCAAGAGGTGTTGACACGGATTGAGAAAATGGGCTTGGGGGATGCAGTAACAGCCGTAAGTCAACACATTCCCCAAGAAAGTTCACCAGAGGTTTTGGCTGTAGCCTTACGCACCTTAGCCACTCTTGCCAGCAGCACTGTTTTATCTGAGATTGAGCCATTTCTTGCCCATAAGAATGTCCAAATTCGGCAAGGGGCGTTCATCGGGCTGCTGCGTAATGCAGATACAGATGTAAGAGAAGATGCCCGGCAGCGGCTTAAGCATTTAGCGCATACTTCTGATAAGGTAGAGCGCCAATTAGCGGCTAACATTATCGCGGAAACAGGCGATCCAGCTTGCAAGATTCTCTTGCCTCAATTGCTGAACGATCCAGACCTTAGCGTCAGGCAAGCGGCATTAACGGCAGCTGCCCATTTTCCTGACTTATGGCCTACTCTCATTGATGCTTTGGCTGTGCCTGAGACAAGAAAAGTGGCGACCATGTCTTTGATGACGGCGGGAGAAACGGCCGTATCTGCCCTACAAAACGCCTTTGCCACAACATCCCAGCCGGAAGTACAGCAGGAAATCATTTATATTTTAGGGCGCATGGGCACACCTGACGCACTTGCTTTCCTCAGTAATCATCTCAATCATCCCGACCACATCGTGCGCCGACAGATTCTTATGGGACTGAACCAAGTCGGTTTTCAGGTGGCGGCAAAAGAGCGAAGCACTGTCTTTCAACAAATTCGGGCGGAGGGGCAACATGCGACTGCCATCATCCAAATGATTCTTGATTTACAGCAAGATGCTCAACAGGAAGAACTGTTCCTGTTGCTTAACGCCCTACAACGCATGGTCGCTCTTCATCAGGAGCATATTTTTCATCTACTGTCATTGGTTTATGACAGTGACACACTCGGCCGTGTATGGGCAATTCTGCAACCAACCGCACCTGTTTCATCTGAACAACAAGCGTATGCGCAGGAGGTAATGGAACTAACAATTGACAAAGATATTCTGCCTCTGGTGCGTCCCTTTGCCCATAAGCTCGGCTTGCCCGAACAGTTAGCTCAGTTGAATGTCATTTTTCCGCAAAAAAGCCGCTCTTGTGTACAGCATTTGCGGGATTTATTACAGAACCTGCAACCACAGTTACAACTATGTGCCCTTTACACTGTGGGGCGATTGAAGCTGTACGATGAAACCATTGCTAAGGATGTGATAAATTTGGCACATTCTCGTGAGAAATTGATAGCAGAAACGGCCGTTTGGAGTTTGAGCCAGCTAGATGAACAACTCATCAAAACTTTCGCAATGAGTGAAGCGGTTGCTGAGCAAATCAACCAATGGCAGCAGCGACCGTCGCCTCTCTTGCCCACTATGGGTAGAGTTGAGGCCTTGCTCAAAACCAGCCTCTTTCACCAAATCCAGGCAAGGGCATTAATCAATGTGGCTACCCAATTGATAGAGGTTCAATATGCTGCTGCTGATCCGATCTTTATGAAGGGCGATGCAGGTGACAGCATGTATATGATTGTATCGGGCAAGGTGCGTGTTCATGATGGGGATCACACGCTTAACTTTCTGGCTACGGCTGATGTCTTTGGCGAAATGGCCTTGCTGGAAGCAGAGCCGCGCACTGCTTCAGTCACGGCCATGGAGCCGACCCATTTACTTCGTTTAGATCAGGCAGCGTTTCAGGATTTACTGCAAAGCCAGCCGAGTCTCTCACGGGGAATTATTCAGGTTTTGTCCCATCATTTGCGGGAACGGGTACGCGACTTGGTAGAGCTACAAGGGGAAACCCAGCCATTGCCCACCGCTGTTGAGGCAGTAAATATTGATAAAGCAACGGCCGTTAAGGCCACGCTCTCGCCTATGGAGAGAATCATTTTACTGAAACGTGTTGACATGTTCCGCAGTCTACCAAACAACATCTTAACGGAACTAGCATTGCTCTTACAGGATGTGCAGCTTAAGGCCGAAATGCCACTTTTTGTCAAAGGGGACGTGGGCGATGCGTTGTATATCATTGCTCAGGGAGAGGTGCGCGTACATGATAATGGGCATACCGTAAATCATTTGTATAGAGGGCAGGTATTTGGAGAGATGGCCTTGCTGGATACAGTACCACGGATGGCAGGCATAACGGCCGTTGTGCCGACCTCCTTGCTCCGCTTAGATCAAGGGTCGTTTTATCAGCTTCTTGAAGGGCGAGCCGAAATCACTATCCCCATCGTTCAGACCCTCTCCAATCGTCTACGCAATCGTATGAAAGAGTTAACTGCGCTCAGGTAGTTACATGGGAAGGGAGGTAGAACTCTTTGAAATGATGGATAATGCGCCTCTACTCGTTTTGGGTCCATATCAATAAATTACCCTCGCCTCAACCAAGCAAAATGTATTGACCCTGCTGATTGATGGGAAGTGAATCATGAGGCGTGTGAAGTAAACGGCCGTTATCGTCAAACCCAAACAACCTTACATCGATTGGACCAATTCACTTGATCTTGTCCATTTCACGGTGGCAACTAGAGAAAAACATGGATGGATAACCTAAATCGCGCCGACAGAGGTCATATTTCGAAATGCTGCCCGAATTGTGGAGTATAGCAACGATTTGTTGGAGATGAGATACTAGGAAGCCAAAAGCAGAAAGGATAAGTCGAATGCCCCGACCCATGACACGAGCAGAACGAAAAGCTGCATTCATGAAACAAGCAGAGGAAATGTTCGAGGAACTAGAAAGCTGGTACGACCAAAACCCAGAAGCAAGTTTTGAAGAAATAGAAGAACAGGCTCGACAGGAAAGGCGAAAAATGATGGGTGAATCGTTGAGCATCATGATAAACGGCCGTGATGTGGGAAAAACGGAGGAAGCACCAAGGTGCGAACAATGCGGGCAAAGGCTGAAGTTCAATAGCTATCGCCCCAAGACATTGTATGGAATAGAAGGGGAAACAACATTGGAACGGGCTTACTATGTATGTGAAGTTTGTGAGGAACAAAAGCTTTTTCCCCCTGGATAGATGATTGAAATGACGACAAGACCATTGGACACCGGGGGCAGCACGAGTGGCCGTAAGACAGGGGTTGCAATCAAAGTCGTTTGAGCTGGGAGCTGAATTATTCAGTGATGCGACAGGTTGCAGCATGTCCAAAGAAGGGATAAGGCAAGTGACGCAGGGATGGGGCAAAGCGGTGGATGAGAAGCGCGAGAGAGAAGCAGCAGCAGTTTTTGATGTGCGACAACCAGCAGAACTCGAAAAGATAGCATCCATCACCACACAAGCCAGCCTTTCCACAGATGGCGGATATGTGCATGTGCGTGATGAGGGATGGAAAGAAGCAAAGTTAGTCACGGTCTCTGCTGTACGACCGAAAAAGGAAACCGAAAAAGGGGCACATCCTGATGGCCGCAGATACAAACCATACGAGCCGCAGATGATGTTGGAAAAACACAGCTACCAGGCAGGTCTGTGGGATGCAGATGAAATGGGGCGTCATCAATATCTGGAAGGATTACGGCGAGACATCCCCCATTGTCCCAAAGTGAGTTCACCTAACGATGGTGCCCAATGGATCAACCGCATCACCGGAGAAAACTTTCCTAATGCCACTCAAATCGTAGATTGGTTTCATGCGGCTGAAAAAATGTGGCACATTGGCAAACAAACCATTGGCAACAAACCAGAAAGGGCTGATTGGGTGGAAAAACGGTTGGATGACCTCTGGATGGGACGTTTATCAGCCGTCAATGCCGAATTAGAAAGGGTAGATGCAACTCAGGCTCTGGAACCAGAGGACATTGAGATGAGCATTGGTGACTTTCAACGACAACAGGACAGAATGAAGTACCATCAATATCGTATTGTCGGCTTTCCGATTGGCAGTGGTTCAGTAGAGAGCGGCATCAACAATGTGATCCACCATCGTATGAAACGACAGGGTAGAGGCTGGTGTCGGGAGAATGTCAACCCCATGTTGGCTGCCCTGAGTGAATTGCACAGTGGCAGATTCGAGCAGGTATGGATTGCAACTCAGTAGAACCCTCCCAACGATTCGTTGCTATACTCTCAGAATTTAGGGCAATCGGATGAAAGTTAACATAACGAAGTGATGCCCTTAAGAATCTGAGTTCGGTAGCGAGCATCCCAGCCACAGCGCAAACGCTTGTTTTCAATGCCCAGCTTGCTCTTCTTGTCCTGCCGTAGCAGATTAAGAACCAAATGGCGGATGACAGCTAGATTCTCAGCTGCATACCCTTGCCGAACTCGACACAAGTCCTCGGCAAAAGCGACATCTAACACCCAATGGAGTTTGTTCTCAATACCCCAATGACGCCGCTTGGCCTGGAGAATGAGCTTGGCTTGGGCAGTCAGGCTGCTAATGACAAAACGGGTCTCCACTGTTGTCTTGTCACCGCTGACCCTTTGGGCACGAATCATCGCTACTGACTGCAAGCCCTGCCACTTATCCAGGGTGCGAAAATAATCTTGCCACTCATGAGGGTTGAAAGCCCAACATTCTCGAATCTCAATGCGGCCATGTCCTTTGTCCACCGTTTGACAGTAATCATGTTGGACATCCACAAAGTCTATTTTCTGAAAATAGGCAAACATCTCTTGCACATCTTCATAGAGATGCCCCTGGTTGTCCTTGAGTGATAAGACATAATCGCCACCCTGCTCATCAATCTGGGCCGCTATCTCTCGCTGGCAACCCATCGCGTCTATGGTCACAATACAGCCGGTTAAGTCTAGTGCCGCCAGCAACAGCGGGATGGCCGTAATTTCATTGGATTTTTCGGCTACCTTCTCTTGCCCCAAAACCAGACCATTGGCTTCTCCCCAGGCACTGACCATATGGATAGCTCCTTTGCCCACAGACTTATCATGTGACCGTCTCAGCTGTTTGCCATCAATGGCCACAATTCCTGCTACCAATTCACAGACGGCTTGCATCCAACTCAAAAAGCCTCGGCTGAATTGTTCTCTGTCTAGCACGGCAAAGGTACTGCCCAACGTATCGTGGGATGGTATACCTTTTTCTAAATTCAGGTATTGCTCTAGCCACTCTTTCTGGGCATTGCCGAAATCTTCAATGGCTACCCAGTTATTGGCTCCACAAAGAACCCCACAGATGGTGATGAAGATGATGTTTATTAAGGGATGTTCTACTTTGCCTGGTTGGCGAGGGTCTCTTACCTGACCAAAATGCTCTTTTATCGTCGCTATGACTTCGTTATTCACGGGGTTTTTCCTTTTTTACCCCTATTCTCTCAGTTTTTTCCACTTTGTCGCCTCTTCTTGTTTACATAAGATACCCAATTGCCCTATCTCAGAATTGTGGGTGAGCGTCACTTTTGAGTCTAACATAAAGCATTCTCACTGTGACCTGTAATAAAGATGTTTCAAAGAGGCAACACCTCCCTTATGTCATTCCGAGGTCCTCCGAGGAATCCCGACGGATCAACAAGTCCGTCGGGATTCCTCACCGAGGACGGTTCGGAATGACAAATCAAGACCTACCTCTTCTAGAAATGCCCTCTACTTATGACATTAAATATGACAGACCCATTTTTGACGCTCACCCCAGAATTGTGATTTTATTGACACAATCTTCAATATCTGATAACATTTCGACTGCTTGGGGGCGTGGTGCAGCGGTCAGCACGCCGGCCTGTCAAGCCGGAGGTCGCGGGTTCGAACCCCGTCGCTCCCGTGGGCGTATAATGGGTCAACCTTGTGAAAGGTTGGCCCATTTCCGTTATGGCCTAATACTAAATGATAGTTTGAACGTAGTGTCATCGCCACTAATCTATCATCCTTCACATAAACTCGTTCCACAATAAGCTTAACCAACTCATGTTGGGCTTCTGGATCCCCCTGAAGTTGTTCCCAATGAATTTGAAAGTTTTCTAACAAATCAGCAGCACGCTCTAAATCATTCATAGGCACTGGCGTAAGTTGCTCCAACTCGAGTTGTAGCTTTATTCGTTGTTGCATATATTCGTCTTCATCGGCAAAAAAGCCATGATCCCAACGAGTGTCCATTCGTTTGATTATAGCCCGAATCTCATCTAGTCGTTCCTCGAGGCCCTTTTCACCTAAAAGCTCACTCATTGTTTTGGTTATACCCTCACGCCAAGTCTTAGGGGGCTTCAAAGTCATTAAAGTATTAATTACTTGATTATCAATGTCGTCTACAACAACTCCTTTTTGTTCACATTCGTAGCCTAAATCAGAAGCACGACAGCGATAATAAAGGTGATTACCATTCCATTGGGACTGACCTCGCATTTTACCATAATACTGGAACGTTTTGCCCTCAGGTGGGTTACTACAACAGCGATAGCAATAAACTAAATTGCGTAACAAATAATGGTTAAATCGCTTTGTTGCTTGGCGGTGTGATCTCCGCCCTGCTCTCACCTCTTGGCACTTTTCAAATAACTCTACATCAATTACCGCTTCGTGCTGACCCTCAAACAGTTCAATAGGAGCTTCAAATGAGCGTTTACCGTTTGCGTGTCGTTTGTACTTTTGATACTTGATTTCACCTAGATAGGTGCGGTTTTGTAGCATACTTCGGATAGTATCTTTTGAAAACGGCCGACCTGTTTTGCTTTTATAGCCACGTTGATTCAGTAAATGGGCTATATCCTTGTCACTGTATTTACCAGTTGCATAGCTTTCAAAGGCAAGGATTAATCCAGGTAATTCAGTTTCATCTGGAACGAGAACCTTGTCTTTGTTCTTCTTCATTCCAAATGGTGCTCGGTTATTGTGGATGCCTTGATGACTTCGCTCTTTCTTTCCTTTAGCAGTCTCGGCACCCAAATTCTGGCTGTACCAATCTGCCACAGATTCCATAATTCCTTCAATCAGTGCGCCCATTGGGCCATCACTATCCTCGGATGGCTCACTGACTGAAAAAACCTTGATGCCATAGTCATGACGCAGTAACGATTTGATCGCTATGGCATCTGTGCGATTACGGGCAAACCTATCAAATTTGTGAACAACAATCGCATCAAATTTACGCTTTCTGGCATCATTTCGTAGCTTTTTGAATGCAGGGCGATCAGCTGTTCGACCAGAGTAACCTTCATCAACATAGACATTTGCCAATATTCCACCTTGAGTAATCACCCAGGCTTCTATGGCTCGCTTTTGGGCATCTATCGAATAATTACCAATCTGCTCGTCTGAACTAATTCGTGTGTAAGCTGCGTATCTCATCTTTATCTTCCTTTTTTCCTTATTTTTCTTTTTTCTCAAATCTGGACTCAAACGTAACTTAATAAGTGGATGATCTTTAAATGCATCCGCATTGGGTGCTAAAAAGAATTGGGGTTGCTGAGTTGTATTTTTTTCTGTCTCGCCATTGGACATATGCTCCTTTCCAGCCTGAATATGGCTGAACTAAATATTTGTTTTGATATTTCTTCTTGTTACTTATCCTTTCTGCAAAACCATTTGAATAAACAAAAAGCCGCTCCTCAAACCTGAGAAGCGGCTCTAGCTGATATATCAATTAACAAGCTACCCACAATAGATAGCTGTTGATAAAATAAAATCAGCCCGGTGCCTGCCACATCAGGTCTTGGGTAGACATGGGCTAGGTGTTGACGCACCTAAGCCCATGTTGCGTTTTTAGTGCTATTAGATTATACTGTGATTATAGTTCGCAAACGAACTGTTGTCAATTGCTTTCAGAGTCTATGTCGTCACGATATGCTCCGCGTTTCTGGCGACTTTCTATATATTCTTCAACATTGGCACGAGTAGTTAACCATATGCCGCCAATTTTTTGAGCTTTCAACCGATTTCTTTGAGCAAGATTGCGCAGATAATCAGCAGAAAAGCCAAAAATTTCAGCGGCATCACCTAAGGAGATTAGACTGTTTTTATCGTTGACATCGTCGGACATAAATTGATTATAAAAGGTAATAGGAGTAAATCAAAGCTAGCAATCTGGCACAAAATCCAGATCAAAATAGATAAAACTAAGAAATACCGTTGTCGTGCCGTCACACGACAACGGCTAAAAACCTAGCCGAACAGGCGGCCAGGCCCAGTGTCGTATTGTACCATCGGCATCTCTAACCGCCTACCGGCTACCAGTGGGCGGTTTTTTGTTTCTGGCAAAAAGCGGCTCAGGAGAGATTCCGATGCAAGACAAACAGATGGTTCCCTACGAACCACACCCCTTTGCCACAACTGTAGAACGATACATGCAAGAAGCACGACACACCTTCATGAGTGTGTCCGGCACCCTCGGCCTCATCTGTGCCGCCCTGCCGCCAGCCCTCATGTTTGCCTTCGCCAGCCACAAAGCCCTTGTCCCCCTCATCGGTCAGGCCGGGGCCATGACCGTCGCCATTGCGCTGGCTATTGCTCTGGAAGCTACAGGAGTCAAAGTAGCCCATACCGCTTTGGACTTCTTCGCCACCTGGCGCGAAGGCGACCGTGAAGCCCTGACAGGCTTTATCACAGCAGCAGTGCTAACCGGCATCTACCTGGCATCGGGGGCCATTGCCATCATCACTTTCGACAATAACAGCACTATTCGTCTGGCAGGTTTGCTGTCTTATGCTGTGGCGGCCATCATGTATATCGGCAGTGGCCTGGAGATGATGCTCCACTCCCGCAAAGCAGGCATCCTCACTCAACTGCGGCAGCAACTGCAAATATGGCAAACCCAAGCGGAAAGATGGCACCATGACCTGCAAGAAGCCTTACACAAACTGGAAGTGGTTGGCAAGACGAACACAACCCTTGAAAACCAGGTGGCAGAACTAACGGCCAAACTGCAACCGCTCGAGACTCGTCTCGGTCGGCTGGAAAAACAAAATGCAGAATTGGACAGAAGCAATCAACAATTGGAAAGTCAGCTTGCCAGCCTGCAAGAAAGTGAACGCATCCTGCAAACCTTCAATCCTCTGGTGCAAGACATTGGCAAGCTGCTGGCAGGCGATGACCTGACCCAGACAGAGATTGCCAGCCGCCATCAAACCAGTGAAAGCACCGTTTCCCGCTTGAAAGCCCAACTCAACGGCAGACAAGGAGGGTAGTCCCATGTCCCCCAAGAAGCGATTCGTTCAACCTAAACAGTGGGTGATTTTTGTCTGCCTATATGGTTATCTGGCCTCTCTCTTCATCGCCTGCACCACTCCCCCCTCGGCTGCCAGTGCCGTTGTCGGCGAAGCCACCGCCAACCCTGCCCTCATCGCTACGGCTCAAGCTGACCAATACCTGCGCGATGCCGCCGCCACCCTGGATGCGCGTAACTTGACCCAACAAGCCGTCGCCTTTGAGATACAATTGACAGCTCAAGCCAACACCGCTACCAGCCAAGCCCAACAAACCCTCAATGCTCTCAACCTGGCCCTCACCGCCGATAGTGCTACCGTCCAGGCCCAAGAAACCTTCATGGCTGCCACCCAACAAGTGCAAGCAACTGCCGTAGCCGCGACCGAACGGGCCAACACGACTATAACCGCCCAAGTCCAACAAAATGCAGCCGCGACCAGCACCGCCTCGGCTTTAGCCACAGTGGATTCTCTCCAGGCCACACGCCAAGCGGCCGAACTAGAGCAAGCGCTGGCGGCTGCCCGTAGAGAACAGATAGTCACCCTGGCTGTCACCATCATGCTGGGTTTAGCCAGTCTCGCCGCCGCCACTTTATTAATCCTCTTCTTCTGGAAAATCATCCCCATCCTGGTCAACCGTCTGGGCTTGGTGCGTTATGGTCAACACGGCAACGTGCTCCTCCTGTCGGCTCACAATGGTCAGCTCATCGTGACAGATCCGTTACGAATGCATCAGGCCAGCCTCATCATTGATGAACAAGGTCAGGTCACTATGCCCGACTTGACAGCGGAGGAAATACAAACCCTGGTCACCGGGGGCGTGCTGCGTACCTTAATGGAACAAGCCCGCCATGCCCCTGGTCATCCGCCCAGATTGCCAGACCAGATAAATAGAGAACGTCATCTTGGCCCTTTGTCTAGTTCTGAGTCCATCCAATATGCGTCCCCTCCGCCAAACACCCCCCTACAAGAGCCTACGCTGCCCCCAGAGAGCTTTTTAGCTGACAGGGAACAACTACCCTTACCCATCAGCTGGCCCACCCTCCAAGCGCACACTGGCAATGGGCTGGTCTTGGGTATGGGCCTGCAAGGGGTCATCCGTCTGAATTTGGCTTACACGCCTCATATCTTGTTATCCGGTTCTAGTGGAGCCGGTAAAACACGGCGTGCCTTACGCCCGATGGTGGCGCAAGCCCTGGCCCAGGGTGCGGTGGTGGTGCTGCTCAATGAATCGGCCGCCGATTTCAGTCCTTTCTATGACCACCCCAATGCCTTCATCATGCATGGTCAGGCCCACACCTATATGCAACTACTTCAATCGGCCCTCGGCGAAATGGCCCGCCGTGAAAATATCTTGCGCCAAGCTCGTGTCTCCGAATGGAGCCGTTTACCCGACCACCTCCGCAGTGGGCCACCTGTCCTCATCGTCATTGATGAAGTCCTCTCCCTGGCTATGCTCATGTCCAGTCGGGAGCAGCGACAGTTCTGGGGGCTGTTGGCTACCTATGCTAGCCGGGCTCGCAAACTCTCGATGGGCAGCATTGGGGCTTTGACTGACCCCACCTATCGTATCCTCGGCCCTGGTCTCAACTGGCGTGAGCAGTGCAATGCTCGTATCAGTTTTCGCGTGGCCAAAGCCAATATCTCTCGGGCTGTCCTAGACACTGATGGGGCCGAGAGCTTAGGCGAAGGTCAGTTCTTAGCCATGTTAGGCAGTCAGTTGGAACAGGGCACGGCGGCTAACCCTAGTGACCACGACCTCACTGCTTTTCTGACTCAACATCCAGTGCCGCCTGTTACCTGTCAAGATTGGCTGCTGGTCTCGCAAAACCTGGAACCAGTAGAACCGCTAGCACCGGTTCAAACCAGTTCTGTCCCCCTGGAACCAGACTTTATCCCAGAACCAGAACTGGTTCTAAATCCCCAAATCCCCTTTAGCCATGATAGACCGCCCACCCCGGCTGAGCAGCAATACATGCAGCAGCTATACAACAGGGGGATGAGTAAAAATCGTATTTGTCGTCAGGTGTATGGCTTCAAGAATGGCAAGACCTATGCCTGGGTGACAGAGGCGGTGGCAGGCATGGAATGAAGGTGGCAAAACTTTTTGTCGCCTTCATTTTGACACGACAGGCTACCAATAAATTAGCTTTGACGCTGTTTCTGGCGATCACAACCTGCTTATTCACGCCCATCCTTTTTCGTGGGCTTACTTGCCATTGCTAGCCCACACTTGCCTCTGCTATAGTTAGCCTATATGCCAATATCCCCAGACAAACAGAAGAATACCTGGTATCTGAATCTAGCCTTAGCTCTGCTAAACCAGCCCTTTTTGGAAGCCTGCATCCGTGCCTGGCAAGTCATCCGCAAAGTTGGGCGTGGTCTGGCCGATGAAGGTATGTATGAAGTGCTGGAGTATGAGACGCAACTGGAACTCCTTGACCCCCAGGGGCAAGCGGCCGTTTTCCGCAAACGCCAAAAAGTCCAATACCGTCAAAACAACATCATCGCCTACCAAGACCAGGCCTGGGGCGATGGCGACATCCTCATTGACTACCAGTGCTCACCAGGTAAAGCAGTAGATTATTATCGTCCTGACCAGAAAACCTTCATCCTCATCGCTTTGCATGATGTCAAAAAAAAGGGGGATGTGGATGAATTCCATATTCAATGGGGTATCCTCAATGGCTTTACCCGTGCCATGGAACAATGGGGCACGGAAATCAGTCACAAGACCAAGAAGCTCAAAATCCAGGTCATCTTCCCGGCCAATAGACCCCCTATCCATGCCTGGTTAGTGGCACTGCGCACCCAACACAAATATGACCTGGAAGCTCAACAGTTGGCCGACGGCCGTTGGCACATCCAATGGGAAACGAATAAACCTCATTTACACGAGCAATATATTCTCAAATGGGACTGGTAAGGCTGCCACCTACTGGCTCCCACCAGGCAACACCCTACTCACACGACTATGAAAACAAAAACGGCGGGTCTGCAGTACCCGCCGTCTTCCTTAACTTCTATGTTCCAGAGCCACCGCTTTTCATTTCACACGCTCCTTTGGTGCATCATGCACATTCTGTCGGCCATTACAAGAAGTTCGGATGATTATATGCGATACCTCATATATTTGCCAAGAAATTTTAAGGATTCTAGCCAAACTGCTTACTGAGGCTTGGGGCCAGGTTTGCGATTCAGGGCTAAATAGGCCCGCACCGCCTTCTCCGTCGTCACCCAATTCCGGCCAATCTTAACCCCCCATAACTCTTTTTGCCGGATGAGCAACGACAAATGACCTTGAGATAGCCCACTGAACTTGGCCGCTTCACTTAAGGGGATGAGGTCATCCAGACGGGGTTGTTCTTCGTTTTTTTCAGAATCATCATTTGGCATGTGGCGATACCCTTACGTATTGGACGTGTTCCTGCATTTGTTTCGTCGCTTGCAAATGGTGGCAATTATAACCCGAATTCCAGAGATGAGTGGAGTCAGCCGATAACAAAAAAGCAGGTTGGGCGGCAGACAAAGGGAACTGTGTCACCATTATCCTTACCTGGCCGCAACCTGCTTCTGTGTAAGTCCTTCAGCTTGAACCAATCCATTAAACGCCGCTGCGGCTAATCATTAAGCCATGACAGCGGGCCGATACCCCAACTGAACCATCTTCCTATCCAAGCGGTGCGATGAGGTCAGCAGCCGTTGGCGCGTGATCTGCCCCACTGCCCCCAAACTGACGGCTCTCACCACCGGTTTGCCATTGACACTGACCCCTTTCTGTAGCGATGCCTCCAGGCAACCCTCCTTCTGTCCATGCCGACGACCCCGCCGTTTATAGGTAATGGTGTAGATGCCATGTGGCAAGACAACCATTTTCCGTTGTGCCTGGTTCAACCAGTATGTGGACAGCTCTTCGTAATAACAAAGGCGGAAAGAACCCCGGAGTTTCACCAACTCTTGGTGGATGGGTGTCAATTTCAGATAGGGGGTCAATCTGGTTTTACGATAGTGCCACCAAATATCCCATACCTGGCTGTAGTCCAGCACCATCTGTGTTTCCACATCCGCCCAGGTGTAGCCCGTCATTAACATAGCCATGATAAGCGCAGCGCGGTATATCTGTTCAGGATACCAGTTGCTGGTGGACATCCCGGCCAGGATAATGAGGATTTCACGGCTAATGGCTGCGGTGGTCAAAGGACGAACCTGGTCTAGATGACGGATGACCTGCCACTCGACCGGTCTGGGGATGACATCCCGTTCGGAGGCGGGCAGCCGCCAAAACAGATTGTCACGAGGCGCATCAAAGCTGTCACCCTCAATGGTCAGTGGTTCATCCAAGACTTCCAACTGGTGACAGGCCAACGATTTCCAACCGCCGTTCAAGCCCCGAATGTGGACCCACTTGTAGTTCTTCAAGGCGGATTGGGCAGCCAGGTAGGCATAGGCTACAGCTTGGTCTTGGTGTTCCAGCAACGTCAACATCGCCGTCTGTTTCATATCCTGCCAGTGCACCTGCTTGATAGCATCGGGCCAGTTGCTCAGAGCCTCATTGACTAAGGCACCGGCGCGGGCTTCGAGTTCATCCAGACCCCACTGGTGAGGATGGGTGACAGGCTGGGAATCGGTGTTACAATTGTCAGCTAACATTTTGTCGGGCCTCCTATGCCCGGAAAATGAGAAGCCGAACAGAGGTCGCAACTCCGTTCGGCTTCGTGCATTCATATAAGATTGAGCTACTAAAGATTGGCTCTTCCCCACTCCCCCAGCCACAGGGTTTTCTACATCATCTCTTCTCCTTTTGGTTGTTGATTCAAGGTGCAGACCTACACAAAAATTACACAGGAGGGACAGCACTCTGTCAATTCTTTGTTCTTTTCTGGTTTATGCCGATCACAGCCAGGACATAAATAGCCCCTAGATTCACAGATGTTCCCCAACCGAGTAAGTGCCCATCTGCCTCTTTCCAGAGGGACGACAATGCCGTAAGATGGGGTGAGGGGAGCCTGCGCTGCTAAAAGGGGAAGCAATCAATGGTGGAAAACAACGTGCGCCAGGAACGGTGGTTTCAGACTGCTTTGGCGCAAGAACTAAACCTTATCGAGGCACTGCCCATTAGCACCAATATTCGCAAACCGAATAATCCCTTCTGGCAAAGTCTGTTCCGTATAGCGGGTATTGCCAAAACGGGTTACATCAGCCGTGAAGAAGCGTTGCTGAAAATACAAGCGGCCGCCAAACACTTAAATGAGAGAGACAAAGATGTAGCTTATCAGTGGAATCGAGCGTATCAACGAGCGCCAGCTAGATATCCAACGTTCTCTTGATAAGTCAATATGAGCACCGTAGGTTCCCCCTCTCCATTAACGACAATTAGAAACTTACAACTGACTTTTTCACTGCCTCTTATATCCACGCCAAATCAGCCCTTACGACTAGACTCAGAAATGAATATCTCTGCCCCCTGAACCTCCAATCAGAAAACATGGTGCGTGCTGTTGGCGCACGATGTTTTCTGATGGAACTTAACAGGAGCAAGCATCACCCAGGACAAGCAGGCTGAAGACAACAAAAAAGGGGCGGATGCCAGTCGTCCCTTTTGTGGCTTGAGCCTGCGTCAGACACTTACCACTAGCCCCATCCTCTTGAATGGCTAAAAAAAGCCAGAGCATCTTTCATATATAAAAGCACACTCTGGCTGCAAGCCACAACAAACAAAACTCTAAACAATTCAATACTCTTCAGGCAACAAAAATGTCGTCACACTGCGGTCAGCTTCGGTTATCAGCCAAATCTTAACACCTGTGGGCAGCGTGTAAGCGGAGAGGATACGCAGCTGTCGGCTGACAGAGAAATCATTCTCTTTTTTGTCCTCGTCAGGTACCTCGCCCCAATCGCCAGCTTGATGTCTTTGCAAAAACGCAAAGGCACTCTGACCTGCTTCTTCTAAGGCAGATAAGGCTCCGGGTGTGGCTACAATTTGTCCCAAAGGAAACAAGGGTTCTTTCTCACTCATGAGGCAACACTCCTTTATTCAAAACGGCTAAAGCCATTACTGAGCAAGACGGCTCCGGCTGCTTGTCCAGGCGTTGACCCCACGACAAACAGCGAGTAGTAGTCAAAATCTGGCAAATCTTCCACACCGCAAGCGGCCATCGCCCAGATTTCTTCACCCACCTCTTTGAGCCACTGCTCAAACTTGGCGTTCAGGCTCATTTCCTCAATACAGTGACGCAGCAATACCGGCCAGCCCGTGCGTATCTTTACAATCTCTTGTACCCGACGCAGCAGGGTCTCTACCTCCACTTGACTCAAGCAACGACCAAGACTGGTCTCTGCCATTGTCTGTATGTCCGCTAGAGAGACGGCCAGCAACTGGATAAGCTCATCTTCGCTTCTGTTCATGTCACACTCCTTTCTAACCTGTGAGCAGACAGCCGAGTAGAACTCACCGCCTCAGGTCAGTCACAGGTAAGCTCAGTTGAATTTGTTTGTTGGGCTTGGGTTCCCTTTCCCCAATTAGAAAGATTGTAACATTTGCCGCTGGGCGATGTATATTGGCAGATACAGGGACAAGAATTTTGTCCTAAACGACCGTCCCAATTGTCACCACTACCAGCGAATAGTTGCTGTCTGAAATTAATGAACGAGGGGATAGGGGCCGTTTTGTTGGGCAACGTGCCAAATAGGATGAGTCAAGGCTTGATAGGGTGTCGTTAGCTGCTCTTGGGTTGTCAACCAGAACTGACGGCCACCACCTGATACTTCAATCGCTTCCTTCATCTTTTGCAGCCGTACCATATCTGTGGTGACAATTAACACCTGCATCTGCTCAAACTCGAAGGCCGCTGTGTAAGCTCCCGAACGATAATAACTCAAATAACGGGGAATCTTTGACTTAAAGTAGTTCAAATACCCCTTATCACTACTGAGACCAATATGCTCACTCCCCCTGTCTACTTCCAAGAAATAAGGGTAAGCAAACCGTTTTACTTCCACTTGACTGGGATTCAAGAGAGTAAAAAAGGCATCGGGGATTAAGGCTTCACGACGTTTTCTTCCCTTCTTGTTTGGCACAGCAGCCTTCATCTTCAATCGCTGCAATTCACGCTCATTCAACCATTTGGTAATCTCATAACCCGCTGCCTCCGCCGCAATTCCCAGAGACAAACGCACATCGTTGAGGTGTACGAGATGGTCTAATTTGTTAAACCCAATCTCGTTGTGTTCAGGTCGCCAATCCATTTCTGAAAGAGTGACACCAGCCTCTTTAGCCAACAGCTTGACAGCCTTTGGTGTCAAAAAGTAGAGGAGAGGCAATTTCCCCTGCCGGGTTGTAGTAGGTATCTCCTGTCGAGTCAGATATCCAGCTTGATACAACTGCTTGAGCCGCGTGCGACAGCGAGAGCTGACCTCCTGATTGGCCCGCACGTCCCTTTTCCTTTCACTGGTTTCAGGTGGGAAAAAGCGGGCATTAATTTGCGGTGTGGACAACGCCTGGCAAGCATAAATAGCCCAGAAAATAGCAATATCTCGTTCTCTAATTTGCTGGGCTGTATCAGGCATGTCAAGCGGTGAATCCTGGCTTAAACTTAGTAGGTTTGGCTTTTTGCTGAGGTTTCTTCTCAGGGGATGATGTCTTTTCAGGAGGCTTGGCATCGGTGGCCTCGGTAGGGAATTCCTCAGCCAAGGGCATCGTTTGTGGTGGGGTCACAGTGTCAGGGACAACTCTGAGGATACTGTCTTTAATCTTATCGATTTCGGCACGAGGTCGGCCATAGGCCACAGATTGCTGCCAAATTGTCTTAGCTACTTGTCGGTTTACCGGCCTTGCCTCCGCATATGTCTTAATCCAGTCTTGTGGTCGCTGCCTATCTTGTTTGTAACGAACGAGGGCATGGAAGTCTGGTAAATTGGCTAGAAGATGGGGTTGAATATAGCCTTGGGGGGTATAGAAATGCTTGCGCAGTTGTTGGGCATCATCAGGACTAACTTTGAAAAGAATGATATTGTTGCAGCTTTGCACGGTTGCTTCTAATTTTTTGTTTTTTATCTGGGTCAGATTTTGGTGAGCTATTGTGCAGTAAAGTTTAAACTTGCGTCCTTCATTGATAATAAACTGAAACGATTGCGGATTAAAGTAGTAGAACTCATCAGCATAGACCTGGCACGGGCTGCTCTGCTCAGCTTGGCTGAGTTTTACGGTCACCAAAAGTTGTGTCAAAATGAACGAACCTAACAAACGCACAAACTCACTATCCAATCCGCCTAAAGCTACCAGCAAGACCTTCTTTTGCGTTAGCATGTCCTGAAAATTGAAACAGTCAGAAGTGGTCGGCTGACACAACACCGGCCACAACACATCACTGATAAGTAGGTGCTTGATTTTCTGCCGACTGGATTCAATGTCTGTTTTTCGCCTCCCTTCTTCCATCCATTCATACCAATTTTGACCCATTGCTGGATTCCCGCGCACAAAAGGTAAAACGGCCTCCCGCCAAAAATCCCCTACTTCATCTTTACGAGTTAAACAGAGCATGTGCAAGAGGTTGGTCTGGTACTGTGGATATGCGGAAAGCAGCGTTCTGATGAAAGTCTCCAGCGTATTCTGCATAGTGGGCGCATTGCCGTAATTCAAATTCCAGGTATGGGCAAAGACCTGCATGATGGCATCGGCCTTCAATTCAAACTCTTGTTTACTGGTGGAATTGAGTTGAAAAGGATTAAAGCCTAACACTTTTTTAGTCTGATGGCTGGGGCAGAAATAGGTTACTCGATGCGCCTGTTCTGGGGGGCACCGCAAAGCGACAGCTTCCGCCAATTCATTATGGGGGTCAAGAACTATCACCCCTCTATCACCGCGTTCAATGTCAGCGAGTATTAGATTCGTGAGCAGGGTGGACTTGCCCATACCAGAATGGCCTACTATATAAGTACACCGGTCGGTGTCGGGCAGTGTGACTGGCCGCCTGGTGCGTTGGTTCTCACCTAAACGATAAGGCTTTTGACCTTTGTTGATAAAGGCAAACAGTTCGCCCATGACTTACCCTACGGATATCTGCTGTTCACGACTTCCCCTAGCTCGTCAATATCCGCCGCAAAATTATGCTCTTCAACAATACCGGGGAATATTTCCGCTTTGAGCAAGTTAACCAGTTCAGCCAAGATAATCTGCTTGTCCTCATAAGCCAGTCCACCCAGGCGACCCTCTTTGATGAAAAGTTGGTCCAAATGGTCTACTGCCTTGGCAAACCGCTCGACCCTACCGAGAACTGCCTCATCATCAAGATGCTGCGAGACAATGAAGGCATCTTTTTGTCGTTGTAGGTATCTAGACAATGCTTCATCCATCTGATCTTGGACAAAGGCAAAGCGCCGCCGTTCAAGTTCCTGGTCATAACCGAGTTGCAGCAAAGCGAGTTCTTGGGCGATTTGTTGCTCTAACAGAGACAGAAAACGCTGCACACCTATCTGGTGAGCTTGGATATAACCTTCTATATAAATATCTTCAATGCGGAGTTTGGCTTCGTGTATCTTATTATCCAATTGATAAGCTGCTAGATGCTTGAACAGGACATGCCAAAGGACACTATTCTCATTGCCAGTTTGACGAATAAGATAGAAGTCATGCCACAGATTGTTCAACTCCTCAGCCACGTTTTCTAATTCACGTAAATTGACCTGAGGTGGGTCATAAAGCTGCTGGTTGGAACGGCCGTTTTGGTATCCCTGCCGTCTATCCTGAGTAGCGGATAATGGGTAATGAAAAGAGACCCCACACCCCAAACAATAGGCGGCATCTGGTGGGTTATGCTTTTTACAGTTAGCACATAGTTTAAAAAAATTCGTCTGTGTCATAATGCTTCCTCACACTCTTAGGGCGAAAAACGGAAAAGAGATTCTAAAATCATGGACACGAAACTACAGATGGTCATGACTGCCAGTAAAAAGAGACAACCGCGTAGAGTAAAAAGATTGGGTATTTGGGCGAGGAGGTTGCCAATATCTGGATTGCCAATCTCTTGAGGGTTAGGGTATCCAGGTGGGTGGGATTCTTGTGAATGCTCTCGTGGTGGCATTCCTACACCAGTGGTGGATAAAGCAGCGCCGCAGCGAATGCAGTAAGAGGACTCTACTGGTGTTAGGCCATAACAGTGTGGGCATTCTTTCATGAGATTTCCAACCTGATGCGAACGAGAGATTTATTGCGTTTCATCATGACAGATGAAGGCGAACGACAGAACAGTCCCCCCAACCCGTTCTTCACTACAGTTCGTAATGGCTTTACAGCACCCCAATATTAAGGCAATAGTTTAGCACAAATGTACTAAGGCAGGCGTGAAGAAAGCGTGAAGAAATAAAGAAGGCGTGAATAACACTGGCTGGTTAGTCCAACCATATTCTAAGACAAAGCGCTACAATGCTCACTCAGGCACTTTAGGTTAGTCGAGCTATCATCTATCATTTTTCAATCAAAACTTTCCCAGAACAAACTGTAGCGACTCACAGGGCACATTTTTCTGGTCACCCCTCCCCCACACCCCCTCCCCTTTTCCACTACATCACCCACACTGGCAACTACTACCACAACACCAATACCGACAATCCCCTACTAAACAGGGCTTCTAAATATTAACCTCAATCCTATCCCAACCACCACCCCCTCATCTACTAAGCCCCAATTAACAAGCCATACCCCCTGGTGTTAGCCTGCTATCTGCTTTTTCTCATGCAATTTTAGATAGCGGATTGGTGCAATCATTTGCTACAGCAGTTTGTTTGATAAAAGCCTATAGTGTTGATGTAAGCCTATAGTAATGAGACTATTTATTCTGTATCCAATTTTCATCAGAGGCAGCAGTATGTGATACCCATGATTCTGTGGGACTGACATCTTCTTTTTTTTTATATAACCAATCTCAATAGATTGTTTCAGACCAGAGACCGGGAGTTGCCCCCCGATCTCTTTTATGTTATGAAGGTTTGTAAGTTACCTCATAATTTTGGTAACGAGTAATTTAACCAAATACTCGATGGTTCTTAGGCTAACTTTGATTGAGCCATCGAGTAGGTTAAAAGGAAAACCAACTTTCGGTCTAATACTTGAGGTCTTGTACCGATAAGGTTGTTTCATTCTCCTTTCCCTCCATTCTTGTGCTTCTCTCATCCGTTCATATTGGATAGCACGAAGCCTCATCCACTTGTAATGTTCTTCATTACTCACTTTCTATCACCCCCTTTCTGTAAAACCAACTACTTCTCAATCTATTAATTTGTCAACGTGCATAGGTAATATCTGAATATTTCCTATGCTTATGTGCTTAGATTGAAATAGAGGCTTTGTCAAGGACGCGAAGCGAACGAAGTGGTGCCTGGACAAAGAAAATAGTTCATTCTATGCTCAGAAGCATAGGTGTCCGCGCAGCTGTTTAGGCGATTTTGCCTGGGAATAATCAGCAAAGCGTGCTTTTAGAAAGGCACGCTAATCGAAATCTAAAGTCACGCTTCTTTGGCCTAAAATCACGGTTTTCCAGGGGTAAAGTCACGCTTTGTTGGCGGTAATTTAGGCGGTGTTTTGGCTTTTTTGGCTTCTTTTGTGAGGCTGTTCTGGCGCAGTTCGGCTGGTTGTGCCGCAATATGCTCCACCTTGCCAATAGCCTTAATCCGAATCTTGGCGGCCTGACGTTGGCGGATAAGAAAGGCTTCGCCCGGTTGTAATTGGGCTACTTCATTCATGTCTACCTTGAAAGCATGTTGCACCCGGGCACTGCCTAAACCCGTCATCCCTCCATCTTGCTGTTGGATGCTGGCTTCAATCTGGTAAAACGTGCCAGCCAACGTAGCCACATCTTCGGGAAAGTCGGTGGCCATCAGCAGCTTGGTACGAGTGTTGGCTAAGACCAGCTTCTTGGTTGTTTCATCTTTGAGACTGGCTACATCCTGAGTGGCTAAAATGATGCCTAACTGGGAGCTTCTGGCTAAGGATAACAAGGCCGTGATGTTCTTGTTGCTGAACTGACCAAACTCATCAATGATAAGCACTGAGGGATGCTGCTGCCGTTTACCGATGAAATCTTTCAAGTCTTCCACTAGAAAATCCAGGAAGCGTTTGGAGGTGTCCCCCACACTCTGCACTCTGAGGGAGAAGATGGCACAGGGGGTTTCCTCTAAGGCAAAGCCTTCGGGGCCAATACAAGGGCTGAATTCTCGTACCAACGGCCGTATGCGCCGCGCCAAGCCTTCTATCTCTTTGTAGCTGAGAGAGTCAATCATCTCCAACTCTACTGGATTGTCATGATACGCCTGCTGCAGCCATGCCTTTTGTAGTCTGCTTCTGACCGCTTCAAAAGTACGGGGTGGCCCACCGCGAGGGTAACAGATGAGCTGCAACAAATCCCGATTGCCATCGGCATAATATTGGGCATTGCCTTCCACTTCCTGCACACTGATAAGGGCACACAGCCGGTTGTAGACATCGGCTGCTGAGCCACGAAAGCCATCATAGACAGCCCCATATTGGTCAAAGCCTAACTTGAAAACAGGAGCCATGCCCCGGCCAAATTGGTGGGCTAAGGCACGCATATCATTAGCTAAATCTTCGTCCCCTTTGCCATCCACAAAGTAAATATGCCTATCGGTGGCGGTTAATATTTCTGTGACCAGTCGTTTAATGGTTTCACTTTTGCCTGCCCCAGTTGTCCCTAATAGGAAAAGATGTTGGTCTAATATTCCTTCCTCCATACAGAGATACCCCTCTCGTTGACAAAAGCCAACATGGGTAGAGAAGGAGTCGCCTTGAATCCTGGCTCCCAAACGCAGCTGACCGGCTTCTACACCAGGCAGTGGCAAATGACTGGCTCGCTCTGATAAGCGTTGTTCTTGAGCTTGTAGGGCCTGTTCTTCGGCCACTAAATGCTCTTGCAGGGATTTCGGTTTGAGCCGGAGGACGATGTCGTTAAATGCCTGGAGGAGAAAGGATACCAATGGCGACAACGGTATGGTGTAAAACCAAACCTGTCGCCAGGTGGGCAACAAGATTGGGGTGAATAACAGCCACGAACCAGCGATGGTCAGGAATAAAAGGCGCACTCGCCTACTAACTGGTTTCTGTTTCAGGAAAAAAGCAAGGCCCACCGTCAGTGGCCCCAAGACCAGCAATAACAAGCCATAAAACAAACCCTGCAGCAGCAGCCACTCAAACTGCCCTGGCCGGGTATTGTCAATGACCGGCTGTTTACTCACTGCGGCCGACATCGGCCAGGTTATAAAGCACAAAGGTTTCTTGATAGTGGCTCTGCTGGCTCATGGCCGTCTGCACCGTCTGCCAGCAGGCTGTATCGGCAAAATACCAGACCGCTTCATAATCCCGCCTCAGCTCCTGCAAAATAGAAGCCATACGTTTTTGCGACTTGCGGTTTAACTCCACCTCGATGGCGATCCGCTTGCCAGCAAACAATAATTCCCCATCTACCAGATGCTTTTTACCGGCCTCTTTCCGGGCCTGATTAATATCCCGTTCACTGACCCATTCGGCTTTATCCCCCAGCACGCCTTCAATGTATAAACGAACCCTGTTGACTTCATGGATATGACGTAATCTGGCTAAACTGGGGGAACGATAGGCATAGTCTAAACCGACCGCTTGTAACCCCCGACGGCTTAACCACAGCCATTGCGGTTCGCTCACCAGCAGCTTCTGTTTCTCGACCCAACCGGCTTTGAGCCAACGGCGGTAGATGTTTTTCATGGCCGAATACCCCAATTGGCCGGAAAGCTGAATCGTCTTATCCTCAGCTTTCAACGCCCCCAATACTTGCACATGGTCTAATCTGGCCGCATACATCTGACCAATCCAGTGCAGCACGTACAGATCCCGCTCGGTGGCCTGCACCGAGCCATAATCACTGCGGCGTTTCACTGGGCGTTTTTGTTTTTGTTGGACACTATCTGGCATGGGCAATCTGATGTCAGTATACCTTGTCACCAAGTCCCTCTGTCAACTAGCGACCATCCACTTGGCAAAGCCATCAAACTGGTGCTATCTCAACTTGATAACCACTAACCCGCTACGCTTCACCGGCCAATGCCCTCTCCCTCTTTTTCTCCCCTCTCCTCTCTCCTCTCTCCTCTCTCCTCTCCCCTCTTCTCCCCTCCCCCCTCCTCCCCTCCCCGCCGCCCCCACCGTCCCGTCGCTCATACCCGCCTTTGTGACCACACGCACACAACGACAGGCGGTGGGGGTGTGGTCACAAAGTTTGGGGCGCAGCCACAAAAGGGAATGAGCGGCAGACAGGGACGGTGGGATAGGGCGGCCCTAGAGAGGCCAATCTGTCAGGAGTGGGGCTTAGCTGGGGGTTTGGGGACAAATAAAAAGTCGTCAAGCTGAAAAAGTCCTTGACGACACCTCGCCCTAATTCTAAACTTAATTTGCTAGCGCAAATTCGATTCTTGTGTTTTCCTGGTTAAATTCCTAACCAAGAAACAGCCACTTTTTAGAATTTATTGGCGCGTCGTTGCTCTGAGAGTTGGTTATTGTCTTTTGAGCAGATCCGTTCTTTTTTCTTCGGCGACGCGCTCCACTACCTCTTTCATTCGGGCTTCCCCTGGAACATGCCTGCTCGTGGGCAGGTGATGTTTATCCTTACTTCAGTAGCAGATAAGACCTGAGAGGGAGGTCTCAAGCCTTATCTGACACCGAATGGTTCATTCTTTTTTTCTTGTCTCTTAACTCCTTCAGCTTATACATGAACAAAGCTCCCCGATTCCTTACGCCCTCTGACCCCAACACGTGCTCCCGTGCCTGTTCTAGTAAGGTTCTGTCCACTTCTTTAGCCAGCTTCATGTACAGGGTTTCTTTGGCAAAATCCTGCAAATCTTGGGCCAGCCGTTGCCCATAGGCTTGGAACTCGTAACGCAGCCTGGGGTTTTTCTGGCCGTTTCGCTTCTTCTGTTGTAAGAGTTGTTGTATCTGTTGCATAAGTTGATTAGGTCAACGCTACACCGGCCGTAACAGCCCTGTCAAGGCTGTAGATGCCAGCTTTCTTGCTTTCTGGCAATCTGGCTTTCTTGCTTTCTGGCATGCAAGATTTCGGGCAATCTGGCAATGTAATGCAAAGCTATCATCTAGGCTGCCCCTTCCTCTTCATTTGCTTCCTGGCTGAACAGTCGATAGAGAAAACTTGCCTGACCATACTGCTCCAAATCCCACAAGACATAGGCCAGGGCGGCTACCAGGATAGCGTTCTTAGTCAGCTTTTGGTGGCTGCTTTTCTTGAGCTGATACAAGGCTTCTTCCAACCAGGCAATTAAGGTATCTGGATACCGTAGAGAAACCTTGTTGGCGGCTCTTAAATCTAGATAGGGTTGAATGACCTCAAACCATGGTTCTGGCTGACTTTGCGGTAGGCAAGTCGGTTGGCTCGCCACTGGGCTTTGGGGGAGATTAGTCTCCTTGCCTGATTTCTGGCTTGCCCGATTTCTGGTTTTCTGGCTTTCGGGCAATCTGGCTTTCTGGCTTGCCTGATTTCGGGCAATCTGGCTTTCGGGCAATCTGGCTTTCGGGCTTTTCTTGGAGTGAGAGGCTGTTTGGGTGACGGGAACGGGTTTCTTCTGGTCTGGCTCTGGATTTAACGACGTGCCTTCTATCGGCTTAGATGAATCTGGTGGCGTGCCTTTTTCTAACTGAACCAGTTGGTCATAGATACCCATAGGCCTAAACCGTCTCAAAAGCATCGGCCGCGGCAGCCAACACTGTGTCCTTGCTGATAACTTGTTTGTTTTCAATCGCTGCTCGCAGCAGCGTCTCATTGGCTAATTTACAAATGTCGCGGGCAATGCCCCCGGTCAGACGATAGATTTCGGTGATAGCGCCTTCATCAAAGGGCAGTTCCTGACCACCGGCCACTGTCCAACGGAACTGCATCATCTCTTGGGTCTGGTCAACCGTAAAGGGCTGCAACTTGGCCATGTACATGCGGCTGCTCAAGGATTTGAAACGGGCAATGCGTTTGTGTAACTCCGGTTGGCCGAACAGGGCAATTTGAATCAGGAACTCATGGCGGGTGGAGAAGTTAAACAGATGGTGAATCGTCTTTAAGGTGTCGTAGGTCAGGTTCTGCGCCTCATCTATCAGCAGGATAGGGGAGATGCCAGCTTGATACTGCGCTACCAGGTACTGCTCAAAGTTACGCAAGGTGTCGGCGTAGGAGCGTTCTGTTTTGACCTCAAACTCATCGGCGATGAAGCGTAAGAATTGATTGGCTGTTTTCAGGTTGGGCGCAAAGGCAAAGACGACTTTCTTGGAGGCATCTGAGGCAAACTCATCGCGCAAACGCTGAGCTATAGAGGTTTTGCCCAAGCCAACCTCTGCACTCAAATATACAGGGCCATCTTTTTGGGCGATGTGAAACTCTATTTTGGCTTTGGCTTCTTTGTGTTGACTGGAATACCAGAGAAAACGGGGGTCGGGCAATATCTTGAACGGTGTTTCGGATAAGTTGAAGCTTTTGGCGTACACGTTCCATCTTGACGCATCTGGAGGGGCTTGTCAAGCACAAGTTGAGGGGGCGAGTTGGGGTAAGTGGCAGGGATAAAGTCTGAGAATGTTGTCCGAAATCCTCTAGGGCCTAAGGTACACTCTCTATGAGTATATCCTCAAATCTGGGTGCATAACCGTTTGAGTCCGCATCATATTCACTGTTCTGAGCCCAAAGAGCAATGCGTCCCGATGTGGGGCCAGGAAAGGTAGCTGAGGTGATTTGTTGGTCGTCCAGATACAGGATGTAGGCATTGCCATAGGCTTCAATGCGGAGTTCAGCCCCTTCGTTGCTAAAAGAAAAGTTCTTTTCATTACCTTCGACTAAAGAGCCAGACTGAATAGTATAATCCCCATTTTCGGCAAAGGTGGCAAATGCTATACCGCCGTTCTGCGGCATAATGAGTATCCCCACCCACTGCCCATCCGCTAGCTGCCTGACCAGAATTCCGCCACGAGCAACAGTGGTATAGATATTTTCCTCAAACGAGGCCAAATTGGTTGTAAGAACAAAATCTTGCCAGATGTATCCATCCAAAATCACCAAGTGTTGGCGAGAAATTTCATCAAAGGGGGAGACTACGGTGAGGTTACCGTTGGACATACCTATGGAGCCATAAGCCACTTGCCAGTTTGAAGACAGACCTCGCTCGAAATCGTCAAAGAAAGCGAGTGGCCCGGCGGTTGGTGCGGGGGTTAGGGTAGGGGAGGGTAGGAGAGGTGTTGGCTGCACAATTTCCGTCGCTGAGGGTGTGATGCTTGCTATCTCAGGTGTTTCCTGGCTGGCTGGCACTTCGACCAGACGAGTGACTTCTACCAGTCGGGTGGCTTCAATGAGGCGCGTGACCTGGATTATCCTGGTGATTTCGACAAGGCGTGTGGCTTCAACAACACTGGAAACAGCCGTGCTGGGAACAACAGTGGGAACAGATCGCTTGAACTCAGAATTGGGAGCTACCCCTACGGAAAACAAAACGAGGGCAATAACCAAGCCCAGACCAAAGGCGATGATAAACATGATGTAGTCGTATTTCCTTTTTTCAGATTGTGGTGAGGGTCGGGGAATTGGTGGTGGGGTACTGGTAGCCCTTGGTTGGATTCGCTTGATTGCGTTGATAAGGGGGCGCAATTTCTCGGGATGCTGACTTAAATGTTCAACCAGCGTTTCTAGCTTTTCATTTTTGTTATTGCCAGCCAGATCCCTGTAATTTATACTGACAGCTTCGCAGATCTCTGGCAAGTCCGCTTCACTTATTCGCAATAGGGTATGATACAATCTTTGCTTAAAATCTGACCCCTCTTTGTTTTCGTGTGATTGATTCATCCTTTTACCCTCCAAGAAGGTGTTAGCTTTGGCTATACATGGTTATGGGGAAGAGAAATAACGACATCTTACTTGTTGTGAAAGAACGCCATTGGTTAGGGAGGTTGCCAACTGGATTTGATAACAACTTTACCTGTTGCCTTCTTCTCAATGACTGGGTATTTATACTTTAGGCAGTGTAGCAAAGTTGGCATCGTTTTTGGGGAAACGGCCGTCAATTTTCCGTTAAAAATTCCCCCCCATCTCTCTAACTTCATATTATCACAGACATTGTGTGATTTTTGGCCTTGTGCTATCCTATCCGCTAGCGAGTTCAGTTTGGGAAACGGCCGTTCCACCCAACACCATTCTCCCAAACAACCCATTCACAGCCACATATCATAATAGAGCAAGCCCAGAGTCCTATGGCCAGACTAGAAGACCTGAAACCAGGCACCATCGTCAACGGCATTTTGCCCCAACAAACCGTCACCATCATAGATGTCACCTGGCATGGCTCGGCGGCCGTTGAAATCACTTACAGGCGGGCCGATGGTGAACCCCGCAGCCAGTTACTTTATCGCAGCGATGAGGCTAATCTCACTATCAGCCAGACCCGGCATAAATGGGCCTTCACCGCCGACGGCGACACCTTCAAGCTCACCGCCGAAGCCTTCCGCATCCACCTGGCCCACCTCTTTGACCCCGTTCTGGCCGTCCACACCTCACTTGTGCTGCCTTTGCCGCACCAGATAACGGCCGTTTACGGTGAAATGCTCTCCCGCCAACCATTGCGATACTTACTGGCCGACGACCCTGGCGCAGGCAAAACCATCATGGCCGGGCTGCTCATCAAAGAACTCATCGTGCGCGGTGATGTACGTCGCTGTCTCATCTGTGCCCCCGGCAGCTTGGCCGGACAATGGCAGGATGAGATGTGGTTCAAATTCCAGACCCACTTCGACATCTTCACTCGTGAAAGCCTCGAAGCCTCCGTCAGCGGCAACCCCTTTCAAGAAAAAGATTTGATGATTATCCGTTTGGATACAGTCGCTCGCAGCGAAGAATTGCAAGCCAAACTCAGTCGCACCGATTGGGATTTGGTCATCGTAGACGAAGCCCACAAAATGTCCGCCTCCTTTTGGGGTGGTGAGATGAAAGTGACCAAGCGCTATCGTTTGGGTGAACTGCTGGGCAGCATCAGCCGCCACTTCCTGCTCATGACCGCCACGCCTCACAACGGCAAAGAAGAAGATTTCCAAATGTTCCTGCGGCTCATAGACCCTGACCGCTTTGAGAACCGCTCCAAACTGCACAATGAGCCGGTAGATGTCTCCGACATCATGCGGCGCATGGTCAAAGAAGAGCTGCGCCGCTTCGACGGCCGTCCCCTCTTCCCCGAACGTCGCGCCTACACCGTCAACTATCAACTCTCACAGGCCGAACAAAAGCTGTACGAAGATGTCACCGAATACGTCCGCACCGAGTTCAACCGCGCCGAACAACTGCTTGATGACAAACGTAAAGGCACCATTGGCTTCGCCCTCACCGTTTTACAGCGTCGTCTGGCATCTTCACCTGAAGCCATCTACCAATCGCTGCGCCGCCGCCGCGAACGCTTAGAGAAGCGGCTGCACGAAATTGAACAGCTACAAATCGCCGGGGGTAACTTACAGTATTCGGACAATCAACTGCCTCTTTTTGATGACGATTATTGGGACGACTTTGATGATGCCCCTGCTGAAGAAGCCGAAGTGATTGAAGACTTGGTCATGGATGCGGCTACGGCCGCTCTCACGGCTACTGAACTGCAAGAGGAAATTACTACCCTGCAAATCTTGGAGCGACAAGCCTACCGCCTGCGTCAGAGCGGCACAGATCGCAAATGGTCGCAGTTAGCTACCCTCATCCAGGATGATGAGCATATGGTGGGGCCAGGTAATGCCCGGCGCAAATTGGTCATCTTCACTGAACACCGCGATACCCTGCGCTATTTACAAGAGCGCATCACCACCCTCTTTGGCCGTGATGAGCACATCGTCCACATTGATGGGGGTCTGAGACGTGAGGAACGACGAGAAGTAGAAGACAGGTTCCGCAATGACCCCGATGTCCATTTTCTCCTGGCGACCGATGCCGCTGGTGAGGGCATCAACCTACAACGCGCCCACCTGATGATTAACTATGACCTGCCCTGGAATCCCAACCGCCTGGAGCAGCGTTTTGGCCGTATTCACCGCATTGGCCAGACAGAGGTGTGCCATCTATGGAATCTGGTGGCGGCCGAGACCCGTGAAGGCTATGTCTACGAGCGTCTGCTGCGCAAGCTGGAAACGGAAAACCAAGCTCTCGCTGGCCGTGTGTTTGACATCCTCGGTCAACTCTTCGAGCAAACCCCTTTACGCAAGCTGCTCATGGAAGCTGTCCTATATGGCGACCGCCCCGATATTCGCGCCAAACTTAACCAGACGGTAGATGATGCCGTAGACCAGAACCATGTGCGTGACCTCTTAGAATCCCGCTCCCTGGCCGCTGACAGCCTCGACCTTAGCCAGATTGAGCGCATCCGCGCCGACATGGAACGCTATGCCGCCCGTCGCTTACAACCCTTCTACATCCAGGGCTTCTTCCTGCAAGCCTTTCCAGAGTTGGGTGGCACGATGCGTGAACGAGAACCAGGTCGTTTCCGCATCACCCATGTACCTGCTGCCATCCGTGACCGCGCCCAGACCAGGGGGACGGCCATGCCTGTTTTGCGTCAATATGAGCGGGTCTGCTTCGACAAAGAGCTTATCTCCCCCGAAGGCAAACCGCTTGCGCAATTCCTTTGTCCCGGCCATCCTCTGCTTGATACCGTCATCGAGTTGATTCTGGACAAACAACGCCAGACGTTACGCACAGGCACAATTTTGGTAGACAGCCGAGACCCCAGCCAGACACCCCGCTATCTCTTTTTCCTGGAACAAACCGTCCGTGATGCCGCCCAACGGCCGATCTCCCAAGAAGTTCACTTTGTCGAAATTGAGGCGGACGGCCAGCTTCGCTCCGGTGGCTATGCCCCTTATTTGGATTATGATCCGGTTACCCCTGAGCAATTAGAATTCATACGGAGCGCCGACCGGAGCGCCGACATCTTGTCGGCCCCCGAAACCCTAGAAAGCCAAGTCGTTAGCCACGCCATCACTCAACTCATTCCCCGTCACCTGGAACAAGTCCGCCGCCGTCGTGAAGAATTGATAGACAAGACGCTTCATGCTGTCCAGGAACGGCTGACGCGGGAGATTAACTATTGGGACAGACGGGCCGCCGAACTGCGCCGCCAGGAACGGGAAGGCAAAGCGAATGCTCGCCTCAATTCAGCTTTGGCGCAGCAGCGGGCTGATGACTTGGCCGCTCGCCTGGAACGGCGCAAAGAGGAACTGGGGCTGGAACGGCAAATCTCAGCCGCACCACCTGTGATAATCGGTGGTGCTTTAATTGTCCCCCTTGGCCTGTTGTTAGGTGAACGTACCCCAGCCGACATCATGGACACGAGCATCACGGAAGCTATCGCTATGAAGGCGGTGACGGATGCGGAAATTGCGCTAGGCAACCATCCCCGTGATGTAAGTCAACAAAAACTGGGCTACGACATTGAGAGTTTCGACCCCGAAACCGGCCGTTTGCGTTTCATTGAAGTCAAGGGCCGACGCGCTGACGCACAAACCGTCACCATTACCCGCAACGAAATCTTAGTGGGGCTTAACCAGCCAGAGCAGTTCATTCTAGCACTGGTGGAAATAGAAAATGGACAGGCCAAACCATCACGCTATGTACGCCAACCATTTCATAAAGAACCTGATTTCGGAGTCACGAGTATCAACTACAACTTACAAGAACTGCTTAAACAAGCAACCTTACCGGCTAAATAAATCATTTGGAGAACAGCAATGTCTATTTATTCTGATCGCATCAAACCCACTGATTATCACATTCGTTCTTATCTGGAAGATTTACTTCAAAAGAAATACCAGATACCAACTTTTCAAAGAGAAGTTGTATGGAATCGCGACTCGGTAAAAATGCTCTGGGACAGTATCTATCGTTTCTACCCCATTGGCAGCATCCTCATTTGGAAAACAGACTTGAAATTGCAAAACCATCGCTCAATTGGTGGGCACATTATTACCGGAAATGGTTCAGCCGAAAGCTTTCAATACATACTTGATGGGCAGCAAAGAACCACGTCCTTACTAACCTCATTATATGGTGGTCAAATTGAGGGGAAAGAAGGGTTCGATCCAACACTTTATTTCGACTTAACAGTTGAAGACGTAGATGAAATTGATGATCAGACCTTTAGGCAAAGATTTTTGTTTTGGGACGATATTGATGATCGTGGTGGCAAATTGACACGTAACACATCCCGTACCAATCGGTATCAAGAAGGTTTAATTGTCAAACTATCAGATGTACTGAAAAATTTTGGGACAGTCGAGAAAAAATTAGTGGAAGGCAAATATAGTGATTATGACGATCCCATTCGGAAAAGATTACGGGATATTCGTGATGTTCTAGATAATTATAGGCTGTCTTTTATAGAACTTAAAGGTATTGAGGTTTCGGAAGTCTGCCAGATATTTGAGCGTATCAATCAAGCCGGTAAGCCGCTTGATATTTTTGATATTGTTGTCGCCAAGACTTTTCGTTTGGACACCACTACTCAGGCTGGTTTTTATTTACGTGAACTCATTAGTGATTTTAGGGATGAAACAGCGGGCAATTTTGCACCCATAGACGATCTTACTTACCTACAGATTGTTTCTATGATCATCAATCAAGAGTTGCCTGATGCAGGTATATTAAATGTAACCCCAATCTACTTAAATCGGCTGCGAACAGAACACATCGAAGCCGTTTGGGAAGGATCAAAAAAGGCCATCCAGAAGATGTTTGATTTTTTCGATAACCATCTTCATTTGAAAGGTCCAAAGCTCATCCCCTATCGCTATTTTTATCTTACGGTTGCCAATCACTTTTATAATAATCCCCATCCAGATTATGATTTCCTTAAACAGTATTTTTGGTATTACAGCTTTCATAATGAAGATTTGCTAACAAATACCACCCATATGCGGCAGCAGGTCAATCTTTTGGCACGAGCAAAGAAACCTGGAACTGTCTTGAATGAACGCTTTTTGATTGATAAGAATCGTCTCCGAACTGCTTCATATAGCACACGCGGCCGCCTTGCGACTGCTATTATGGCTTTATTGGCGAATCAGGAGCCACGAGATTGGGAAAACACAGATCGGCATGTGCTGTCAGACGTTTATTATGTCCTGACAGACAATCCCAATTTGCATCATATTTTCCCTGTAGGTTTCATTTCTGAACATCCAGGAAGCAACAGACTGGATGTCAATAGTCTCATGAACATCGCCTATCTAACACAAATCACTAACATTAAAATAAGGGCAAAAAATCCTCTGATTTACTTGCGTGATCTTGATTCTCCTCAATTAGAGTCCGTCCTAAAAGATCACCTTGTTCCTTTGGATATTATTGAATGGGCGCGGCAGGAGGAAATGCCTGCCAACGCTCTGGATATTTTCATTGAAAAACGAATTGATTTGTTTATTGAGATCTTGCAACAAAAATTGACCAGCATGACATTTGACGTTGTAGATACAGCAGGAGATGCAACCCTGTGAGCACGCGTAAGAAATTGATTGAAGTGGCTTTGCCACTGGAGGCTATAAGTGATGCCAGTGCCTACGAAAAGATGCCAGGGATTGGGCCACACCCTAGAGGTATTCATCACTGGTGGGCGCGACGACCATTAGCGGCTGCCCGGGCAATAATTTTTGCAACCTTGGTTGATGATCCTGACAATCCAAATGCTCCTATTGACTACGTAGATGCTTGCCGGAATTTACCAGCAAAGGAACATACTGCGGTAAAAGATACTGCTCGCCATAGGCTTCTTGATTTTATTGCTGATTTATCTGATTGGAAGAATATCAAAGACAAAATGATAGAGCGCGATTTGCTTGTTAAAGCTCAACTGCTAATCAAACTCTCGACCAATGGAAAACCACCCGCATTATTAGATCCATTTGCAGGTGGAGGAGCAATTCCTCTTGAGGCTAAACGGCTAGGCTTAGAAGCTTACGCCAGTGATCTGAATCCAGTGGCAGTAATGATTAACAAAGGGTTAATTGAGATACCGGCAAAATTTGCCAATCAGCCACCCATAAATCCACGTGATCGTGCTAAAGTGGGCGGTACTAGCCATTGGGAAGGAACTAACGGTCTAGCTGCCGATGTCCGTTACTACGGAGAGTGGATGCGAGAAAAAGCATGGGAACGGATTGGTTATCTGTACCCTGAATATGATGGGGAAATCGTAACTGCGTGGCTGTGGGCCAGAACAATAATATGCCCCAACCCAGCTTGCAGAGCACAAATGCCTCTGGTTCGTTCCTTTAACCTGAGTAAAAAGAAAGGTAAGCATACCTGGGTAGAGCCAAGCATTAATTTCGAGTTGCGCAAAATTACCTTTACTATAAAGCGTGCTAAAAAAGGTAGCAGTCCAGAAGGTACGATGGGACGACGGGGAGGATCATGCCTAGTGTGCAATACTCCCGCTTCCTTTGATTACATACGAACAGAGGGTCAGGCAGGGCGTATAAACGCTCAATTAATGGCTATTGTGACCGAAGGCAAGAAAGGCCGAAATTACTATTCGCCGGATGAAACACACACTACAATAGCGTCAAGTGTAGACCCCACATGGAAACCTGATATCTCCATTAACTACAACCCACGAGATATTCGGCCACAACTTTATGGGCTTGAAACTTATGCTGACCTCTTTACTACGCGGCAGTTAGTAGCGCTAACTACCCTTAGCGAACTCCTTGCCGAAACGCGCCAAAAGATAAAAACTGATGCACTTGCTGCTGCTCTTGAGAATAGTCCCATGTCACTCCGAAAAGGTGGTGTTGGTGCTGTCGCATATTCCGAAGCAGTTAGTGTCTATTTGGCATTTTCCTTTGATCGAGCTACTGATTTCAACAACTCTTTGGCAAGATGGGTTCCAACTAATGAAAAGATAATGAATTTGTTTGCTAGGCAGGCCATCCCGATGGTTTGGGATTTTGGTGAAGCAAATATCCTTCAAAGGGTTGTAGGTGGCTGGATCACATGTGTGGATTATGTTGCAGACTGCATTGAAACATTAAATGGATCTGCATCAGGAAATGGCTATCTAGCAGATGCTGCAAAACCAATACATCAGGTTGGCAAAGGATTGATTATCTCTACAGACCCTCCTTACTATGACAATATTGCCTATGCGGATTTAAGTGACTTCTTTTATATTTGGCTGAGAAAAAACCTGCAAGATATTTTTCCTGAGATATTTGGGACAATGGTTGTGCCTAAGACATCTGAATTAGTTGCGAGTCCTTATCGTTTTGATGGTAGCGTAGAAAAGGCCAATAAACATTTTGAAGATGGTCTTGAAAAAGCTTTTGAAAATATGAAAGAATTGTTGGCGGATGAGTATCCTCTGACGGTTTATTATGCATTTAAGCAAGAAGAATATGATGCAGGAGATCAGACGACTAGTAGTACAGGTTGGGAAACAATGTTATCAGGTTTAATTCATGCAGGCTTTTCTATATTAGGTACTTGGCCATTACGAAGTGAACAAAAGCATAGATTAATTTCACATGGCACAAATGCACTGGCCTCCTCCATCGTGCTTGTTTGCCGTCCCCGCCCTGAAAACGCACCCCTCACTAGCCGCCGCGAATTTGTCAACACCCTGCGCCGGGAGCTGCCCATCGCTCTGCGCGAGATGCAGTCGGGTAACATCGCCCCGGTGGACTTAGCCCAGGCCAGCATCGGCCCTGGCATGGCCGTCTACAGCCGCTACAGCCAGGTGCTAGAAGCTGACGGCAGCCGCCTCACCGTCCGCGCCGCCCTGCAACTCATCAACCAAGTCCTCGACGAATTCCTGGCCGAAACCGAAGGCGATCTAGATGGGGATTCCCGCTTCGCCGTCAGTTGGTTCGAGCAATACAGCTTCAACAGCGGCGAATTCGGCATCGCCGACGTGCTGGCTCGTGCCAAAAACACCTCCGTAGATGGCCTGGGGCAAGCTGGTGTCATCGAATCCGGCGCCGGTAAAGTGCGTCTGCTCACCTGGGAAGAACTCGACCCCGGTTGGGATCCCGCCGCTGACAGCCGCCCCACCGTCTGGGAAGCCACCCACCACCTCATCGAGCGGCTCAACGTCCACGGCGAAGAAGGTGCAGCCTTGCTCCTGGCAAAAATGCCACCAGAGTTAGCCGCCGATGCCCGCCAACTGGCCTACCGCCTCTACGCCATCTGCGAACGCAAAGGCTGGGCCGACCACGCCCGCGACTACAACGCCCTGGTCATCTCCTGGTCCACCAGCCAGGAACGCGCCGCCGAAGTGAAACAAAGTTATCAACAAGGGAGATTATTTGAGTAGAGAGAAGGTAATTTGGTTGATGATAACATTTTCCAAGACCATCATGAAGTTGGCCAACCAACGTGTCCGTGAGGTTTGGCACTAAGGGAGAGACATCATGCGCATGGTTAAATTTTTCGTCTTAGGTTTATGTGTGGTGCTGCTCTGGTTTTGGCTGAGCATCCATCCATTACCGAACCTGCCCGTGAATGCCCTGTCTGATACAGAGATCGGAGCAGCAGCCGAGCAAACCCTGGCTCGTTATATCAAGAAGGTTTCGGTTTCGTCGGCTGGAGTAGAGGGCAATGGCCTTTCGGTGCGTTCGTCTATGTCGGCTGACGGCCGTTATATCGCTTTTGAGTCTACCGCCGGTAATTTAGTTGAGGGCGATACAAACACCTGTGGCATCATGACGGATCCCGGAGAATGCCCGGATGTCTTTGTCCATGACCGGGTAACTGGCGTGACGAGACGAGTTTCTATAGCCTCTGATGGCTCTCAGGGGAATGACTGGTCATCTGATGCCAGGATTTCGGCCAACGGTCGCTTTGTGGCTTTTTATTCTATTGCCGACAACTTAGTGCCCGACGATACAAATGAGCAAGGCGATATTTTTGTGCATGATTTGCAAACGGGGCAAACCACGCGGGTTTCAATTGCTACGGATGGAACTGAGGCCAATAATTGGTCTGCTTACCAAGCAATTTCGGCAGACGGCCGTTATGTGGCCTTTGAGTCTATGGCCAACAATCTAGTGGCTGGAGATACAAATAATGTAAGGGATGTGTTTGTGTATGATCGACAGACAGCAGAAATGAACCGGGTATCAGTGGCCTCTAACGGTACTGAAGGCAATGGTTTGTCGGGAACAGCATCTATATCTGCCGATGGACAATTTGTCGCCTTTTATTCTTCGGCCACCAATTTAGTCGCTGATGATAACAATGGCCAGGCGGATGTTTTCTTGCATGATAGAAACACTCAGCAAACAATACTAATTTCGAAAGCTGATAACGGCACGTTAGGCAACGGCTGGTCTACTTGGAATGCTATCTCTGAAAACGGAGAATTTGTAGCATTCTTTTCCCACGCCAATAATCTGGTTGTAGGGGATACGAATGGTGAAGGGGATGTTTTTCTTTATCAACGCAGCACGGAGCAGGTGTCGCGGATTTCGGTGGGCTATGATGGCAGTGAGGCTAATGGTTATTCTTTGCCTACTTTTGTGGCAGCAGACGGCCGTTACATTCTATTCTACTCTGAGGCCACCAACATCGTACCTGATGATACGAGCAGCGCCATAGATGCTTTTGTCCATGATCGGCAAAGCGGCGTAACCACTCGTGTTTCTGTGACACCGAACGGTGTGCAGGGGAACCATATCTCTGTACCCACATCCATTTCCTCAGATGGGACTATTATCACCTTTGATTCGGATGCCGATAATCTTGTCACTAATGATAACAATAGTACAGGTGATGTTTTTGTTTCTTATCTGGTGGATGAATCAAGAATATATTTGCCACTGATTGTAAGGATGCCTTAGTTTACTTCTTACACCTTATGAAGCGAAGGTATGCGGTTAGGCATTCTACTTTCCAGAAGGCACATGCCAGCAGGATTCTGGCACTCCAGGAGGAGAGATGGCACTAAGCAATAGAGAACGAGTAGGACGGGTGTTGGAGGGGGTGAATGTGGGATTAGCCCCTTTCGTTGTGCGCGAGTATCGTATGGTTTATCGCAGCGACTTCATGCGTACTATAGATGCCACCTTGACCACGCAAGCATATGAACTGCCACGTCAGGCATTTGATGATGTCAACACCTTAATTGCCAACCTGGACGTGCATAACGTCTTGAACCTGATGCTGCGTAATTGGCGTGAGGTGTTTCAGGACAAATTAGGCCATGTGGGGCGCAGTTACGTCAGCGAACTGTTTAACGCCCGCAACGATTGGGCGCATCAAAAAGCCTTCACCAATGATGAAGCCTATCGGGTGGCGGATACGGCCGTTCGCCTCCTGAAAATGGTTAGTGCTGGCGAACAAGCAGCACAGGTAGAGCAAATCGCCCATGACCTGCTGCGGCTGCGCTTCCAGGCCGAAGCCCAAAAAGCCAAACAAGAAGCGGAGAGTCAGAAAACACCCGAGACCACCACCATGGCTGGTCTCAAACCCTGGCGTGAAGTCGTCAGCCCTCATCCTGATGTAGCCAGCGGCCGTTATCTCCAGGCCGAGTTCGCCGCTGATTTATCCCAGGTAGTGGCCGGAACGGCCGAACGAGAATATCAAGACCCGGTCGAGTTTTTCCGCCGCACCTACCTCACCGAAGGGCTGCTCAGTATGCTGGTGACAGGCATCCAGCGGCTCACCTCACAAAGCGGTGACCCAGTGGTGCAGTTGCAAACCGCCTTTGGTGGCGGCAAGACCCACTCCATGCTGGCCCTCTATCATCTGTGCAGCGGCAACGTCCGCCTCAGCGACTTCCCCGGTGGCGAACGCATCAGTCAAGGCATCGGTCAGGTAGATTTGCCCGAAGCCAATCGCGCCGTCCTGGTAGGCACGGCCCTCGACCCGGCTCGTCCTCATGCCTATCCCGAAGTCACCGTCCATACTTTGTGGGGCGAGTTAGCCTATCAGCTAGGTGGGGCGGAAGGCTACGCCATCGTGGCCCAAGCCGACCAAAAAGGTGTCAGCCCCAACTCTAATACCCTGACCGAACTGCTGGATAACTTTGGCCCCTGCCTCATCATCATTGATGAGTTTGTGGCCTACGCCCGCAACATCTACAAAGTAGACGGTCTGCCCTCCGGCTCCTTCGATTCCGTCACCACTTTCCTGCAAGCCCTGACCGAAGCGGTACGCCGCGCCCCCGATTCGATGCTGCTCATCTCTCTGCCGGAGTCGGACATCGAAGTAGGCGGCGAAGCGGGTAAAGAAGCCCTCAACCGACTGTCCCATATTGTGGGTCGGATTGAATCGGTGTGGAAGCCAGTGACGGCCACCGAAAGTTTTGAAATCGTGCGCCGCCGCCTCTTTGCCAGCGATGTGGAGTATGCGGCGCGGGATGCGGTTTTACAAGCCTTCAACAATATGTATCGTCACAGCGCGGGCGAGTTTCCGTCGGGTATCGCCGAGCGGGATTATTATGAGCGTATGGTCTCGGCTTATCCTATCCACCCCGAACTGTTTGACCGACTGTACCAGGATTGGTCAACACTGGAACGGTTCCAACGCACTCGGGGTGTGCTGCGCCTGATGGCGGGTGTCATTCACCAGTTGTGGACGCGCAATGATGCCTCGCTGCTAATTATGCCCGGGACGATTCCCCTGGCGGCCACGCCCGTCCGCAATGAACTGCTGCGCTATTTGCCAGATACGTGGACGGCCGTTTTTGATAAGGATGTCGATGGTCAAGAGTCGCTGCCGTTGCAAATTGATGGCGATGTGCCCATGCTGGGCCGTTATGCCGCCGCCCGGCGCGTGGCGCGGACAATTTTTCTGGGCAGTGCGCCTTCGGTGGCTGGACAGCGGGTGCGCGGCCTGGAGGAGATTCGAGTGCGGTTGGGCTGCGCCCAACCCGGTGAGCCAACGGCCGTTTTTGGCGATGCCCTGCGTCGTATGGGCAGTTTGCTGACTTATCTTTACAGTGATGGCAGTCGCTACTGGTACGATACCCGGCCAACGGTCAATCGCCTGGCGCGAGACCGGGCCCAAGGTTTTCCAGGTGATGAGGTAACGGTGGAGATGATCGGCCGTTTGAAGAAAGTGCCCAAGAATCGAGAGTTTGCCGCTTTTCATATAGCCCCACCTGACAGCGGCGATGTGGTAGATGAAGCCCGTGTCCGCATTGTGGTACTGCCGCCCGATGCCGCTTACAAACGGCGCAATGGCGAGTCTGAGGCTATTAAAACGGCGCAATCTATTCTGGAGAGCCGAGGTAGTGGTCAACGTCTATACAAGAATATGCTGGTTTTTGTGGCAGCGGATGACAATGGGGTAGAGGCTTTGGAAACGGCCGTGCGTGAGTTTATGGCCTGGCGTTCTATTCAAAAGGATGAAGAACCACTCAACCTGGATGCCCAGCAGCGTCGTCAGGTGAAAACCAGCTTTGATAAAGCTGATGAAACCGTAGATTTGCGCCTCCGTGAAGCCTATAGCTGGCTGCTCACACCCATCCAACCAGAGCCATTGGGCAAGATTGAGTTCCAGGCCAACCGCATCAGCGGTGATGATAATTTCTATGACCGAGCCGCACGCAAACTGCGCCAAGATGGCCTGCTCATCAATGAATGGTCGCCCGACATTCTGCGCATGGAGCTTGACCGTTACATTTGGGGTGAGGGCAAGGGCTGGACAGTCGGTCTCAAACAGTTATGGGAATATCTAGCGCAATATTGTTATTTGCCGCGTCTGTTTGACCAGGAGGTGCTGTTAACGGCCGTGCGCAACGGCATCCGCCGTATTGATGCACCAATGGCTTATGCTACTGGCGTGAGCGCAGAAGGGTATCATACGGGGTTGCTCTACCAGGCAATGGGGCAAATCTATTTTGATGACCAAAGCATTTTAGTCCACCCTGACCACATCAACCTTGCTCCACCACCACCGCCCAAGCCAGGGACTGGCCCGCTACCTGCAACACAGGTAGGCGAGCCAAAGCCAAGGATAGATACCTCAACACCAGCCACACCTGAACCGCAAGCGACGACACGTTATTACGGCCGTGTGGAATTGAACCCGCAGCGCGTTAACCGGGAGATGGGTTTGATTGTGGAAGAAGTGATTGAGCGGTTGACGAGTCTGGTGGGTTGTGAGGTGGAAATCTCGCTGGAGATCAGTGCCAAACTACCAGAGGGCTTTGATGAAGCCACCATTCGCACGGTCAGTGAAAACAGTCGGACGTTGAAGTTCGACCATTATGAGTTTGAGAAGGATTAGGGGGAATAGTAGAGTAAATTGATAGGAGAAATTCGATGTCTAACACCTCAAGAAACGAAGGCATTATTATCTCAGGTGGAACAATTGATGCAGGTGCTCTTGCCGTTGGAAAAGGGGCAAAAGCTGTAAGCTCAGATGCTAAACAATCTAGTTCGAATTCAAACGCAGAACTGGATAGGATTGAAAATACACAGGCTTTGAACATATTGAGAGAGACATTGATAGCTCTATTTAACGAAGGTGAATTACGAGATTTATGTTTCCAGTTGGGTGAAGATTATGAAAATATGCCAGGTCAGAATAAATCCGATCGAGTACGCGAATTGATATTACTTCTAAACCGTAAAGGGCAACTTGAAAAATTGGTGGGCCTGGGACGCAAACTTCGGCCAAATGGTCAATGGTTTTTGCCAACAAAAACTAATCGTTCTGAAATTTAATATTTTTCTCTGATTTAAATTGCTCACTCAATGAAGTAGTCAGAAGGAAATTTTCGGAACTCCTGATAGAAAGATTTTGCCATCTACCAGAGAGAATCGTGGAAATCTTTTTCTGAGAACATAGTTCGTTTTACTTAAACCAGTATAGAGATAGGAGGGACTGATGAAATCCAAAAATCTTACCATCTTGATTATGATAGGTGCAGCAGCTATTGTCCGAGCTTTATTTGTATCACAATATTTAGACAGATCGGGATGGAATTTCATAAATGGAATTGTTTTAGGATTCGTCATTATTACATTTGCCTACATATTGGAAGAAGGAAGTAACCTTGACACTTGGAGTTATAGTGCTCTCTTATTTACAATTGTTACCACAATTGGACATTTGCTGCTGTCAATATTGCACTATATTGAATTTGATATGCTAACCTTCGTGCAATTTTCAAATATATTTCAGGGAATATTTTGGGATCAGTTGGTAGCCAGAATTCTACAGCCAATAAACGCCTCTAATCTCGTCGAATATGTCACTCTAACCACTATAGCAGTCTTGTTAATTAGGTCTCCTGACCTGAATAAACCCCGCATCAACAAGCCTCATTCAAGTAAAATCGCGTACGAAGAGCCAGAACTGAATCCAAAATTTACACAAGTTACCCGGTTACTCACAGCTACTCTCGTATTAGACACTCAATTTAGGGAAATGGTGCTTGATTTTGTCAAAAACAAACATATTGCTTTTGCCCCTGAGTTAGGAATTGATATTGGTAAACTGGCACGGATAAGCTTTTTACTTAATTCTAGACAGCAAAAATACAATTTCATCTACTTGGTTATCTCAATGCTTTCATTCATTCTCTTTCAATTTGATTATAGCTTAACATTGGTTTTTTTACTTTTATCATCAATTATAGTGACTGCTTACTATCACTATGAGCGAGATTTTCGATTGCTCCCTCTTGTTACAAAAAGAGGTTATGGGCCAGATAGGTTAGAAAGAGCATTAAAATCAAATCACAAATTAAAATATGATATTAGTAATTTGCCTGGTGTGAATCAAAACATACTCGTATATGGTGATTTCATCCCATTCGTTGGTGCTGGGTTTCGAATAGACGATACGGAAGGCTGGTCGTTTCCGATCAATATCTGTCATCCTAAGGAACCATTAAGTATAGCACAACCCATCAAATCATTTGAACTGAAAGACATATATGATGCTATTGTACAGTCAATGGACAGATGTCGTTTTAAAGGGTTTCTTGCTAGAGATTTTCTTTTCGTGAATGGCACGCAAATTCGTCAGATACCTTGGATACTGCCAGATGATTCCTCATCCCCAACAACCCAAGTTGGAAATGACCACATCGCTCATTATATCAACCGCAACGATCAAACTATCCGTTATTATAAATGGCTACAATTTTATGATTGGAGTAATGAACTTGTTGTCTCCTATATTTTTCGGGTAATGGTTAACACTCAACTGATGACCCTCAAATTGTATTCATGCAGATAGAGTTTGAGAGCAATTTCATGAAATTCATCCGATTTGGAAAAAGAGAGACTCTTCCGTACAAAGCGTGCCAAGCGTTGACGCAAGGTGTTATTCCAGCGTTCAACGTGAGCCGTTTGACCACTTTCTTTGCCGACCGATTGATGCTCTTTAGCCAAAGTGCCGAAAACAGTGGCATAGGTCTCCCAGAAGTCGCTGAAGGTCTGACAGTGACGGTAAGCCCGGGGAATCCGTTGCCACAAACGCCAGCAACTTTCCTCACTACGGTCACCAATAAAGTAGGCAACCACTTGGCGAGTGCGACGACAGAGGGCAATCCAAATCCACCGTTTGTTGCCCTTATGCAAGACAAATGACCAGAGTTCATCCAGTTCCAAAACATCATCTCCTTTACTGGTCACTAAGGTCTGAGCAATGGGTGGTAGAGTCTGGGCTTTTTTTTAACCATTTGGCTACTGTTTGCCGAGCCACGCCAAAGGTTCTGGCCAAACCTCGTAGGCTTGACCTTTCATGATAAGCTCGCAGAATTTCTGCTTGCCGTTCTGGGGAGTATTTCACCTCTGGCTCAAGTGTGCCATAAGCACCACAGCTATGGCAGTGAAATTTCTGCTTGCCTTTTGGTGTGCAGCCGTTTTTGACAATATCAAGGCTGCCGCATCGGGTACATTCAAAAGTGACTGTCATGGTTATCATTCCCTGATTCTACTTCCATCAGTCACACATTTACCACTACCATTTTTCGTTTATCCAGAAGTGGCGAATACTTGTTTGTTGAAGTAAATCGCTTCTTACTCGCCCCTCTATTGGATCGGTATCGAATTATTGATAATTTACCCAAACCTGGAACTCTACAGTTCATAAAAAATGGTTTGGCAGGCATATTTACTAGTTTGCCATCTCTTGTATTGGGCTCATTAAAAGGGTTGAGGGGTTTGTTTGTGCTCGTGTGGGTCTGGTTGAATAATCAAGTGCTAATCTCATTGGATGATAAAGAAATCAATAATATTCGTGAAAACTACCAATATAATTTTGGGGCGCTAATGAGTTTGCGTGAGCTAGTAAGTGGACAAAATTTTTCTCACTACTTCCAAAAATTGGATCAAGAAAAGTATTTCAAAGTAATTGAAAAGCAAATCTTGGAATCGCTCAATTCCTTTCTGGAAGCACATAACATTGATACAAGCGATCTAAAAGCGAGACAAACCACCATTTTGAACAGTGGCGTGATTGTTCAAGGCCAAGGCAAGCTAGTAGCTGAAGCATTAGCAGTAGGAGGGGGAGGTCAAGCCAAGGTTGAAACACATTATAGTCATGAAGCTAACGATGAGAATCATGAATAATGAATGGCTATCTATTAAATTGAAATGTGAATACTTGGAAACGGCCGTTTCCCGCCCAAAAAGAAATCAAGAAGAGACCTCATAAAAAAGCCTCTTCTTGATGGGGGAGCATCAACTACTCCTCAGCCTCTTCCGACTTACTACCCAGAAAACGAATATTCCTGGCCGTCAGCTTCAAGGTGACTTGTGTTTGTCCTTGCTGGTCTTGCCAGGTTTCAGCCGCAATACGACCTTCCACCAAAAGCAAGTGACCTTTGCGGACATACTCCACAGCTAACTCAGCCCACCGCTCCCAAGCTGCAATTTGAAACCAAGTCGTCTGCGTCTCACCGCTAATCTTTTCATTGACGGCGACACTGAAATTGGCAACCTGTTTACCGGTGCTCGTCGTGTGGCTGGTCACCTCTCTACCAACGTTACCCACAATGATCGTATTCTGATATGACATGATTCACTCTCCTTACATGTTAAAGTGCGCCTGTGCGCCGGATAAGATAATCGGCTAACCAGTGGCATCTGGGTACAGGTCGTATCCACATTGGCCTCTCCAGGCTTCATCGGTGATGAAAGCCCCAACCTGTATTTGAATTGTAGAAAAATCTTGGCTGAAATGGCTGGTCAAGGGATGGAGGGTCCAACGCCATTTAACTAACCCGTCTACCCGCATCTGGCTAGCACCACTGGAAGGCATCATACGCCTCAGAACGGCCGTTGGCAACAAGCAAGTGCCTCAGGCAAACCTGTGTGACCCGTCATTGTCAGCTATAATAGCCGCCTAAACCAAGCAAACAGGAGAACTCTATGTCCAAGAAACCAGGTAACAGCAAACTCCCTCGTCCCAACGCTGCCTTTCGTACCAACGACCAGACTGGTGACATCACACCCGCCGAAATAAGAGGCATGGTCTGTAACCCCGTTTATGCCGGGATGGGTCAGTATCCGGCCGTTGTTTCTGATGAGCAATGGGTAGCCGCCGCAACGGCCGCTATTAATAAGGAAGGGGCTGAACAATTTCTCGTCAATCTCCTTTATGTTCTACGCCAAACCCTGGCGTTAGAAGAAGACTAACTCCACCACAGCCAGTGCACAATCACGACGTTTTGTGCTGACCCTGCAAATAGGCATACAAAGTCGGTTTAGAAACTCCCAACATCTGGCAAATCTCCATAATCGTGTGCTGTTTCTCGTTGTAAAGGCGATGAGCCAGCTCTGTCTTCTTGGCATCTAACGCTTTGGGCCTGCCGCCCCTGCGCCCTCGTGCCTGCGCTGCTTTGAGTCCGGCAATGGTTCGTTCCCGAATCAAGTTGCGTTCAAACTCAGCCAGTGCGCCAAAGATATGAAAGATTAAACGGCCGCCGCTGGTCGTCGTGTCAATAGCTTCCTGCAAACTGCGAAAGCCAATCTTCCGCTCCTCAAGAAAAGCGACCGTCTCCAACAAATGTTTGAGAGAGCGGCCCAGCCTGTCCAAACGCCAGACAACCAGGCTGTCGCCATCACGCAAAAAATCTATGGCTTCTTGTAAACCAGGGCGGTCTGTTTTGGCACCACTGACTTTATCCTGAAAGATTCGTTCACAGCCAGCTTGTTGTAAAGCGTCAATCTGAAGCGATGCGTTTTGTTCTAAAGTTGAAACTCTGACATAGCCAACAAGCATACCTCCATCATACAGGCAGGAAACCCATCATTTCAAGGACTTTTTTTACTTTGATTTCGTTACTGAGTTTCTTGCCTGTCGGCGACTGAAAATAGGGCTGGCTCGTCGGTTAGGGTGGGACGGTAAAGAAAACGAACCATTGGTTGCCCTTATAGAGATTGGCTTGGATAATCACCATGAAAAGTCAGGAATGTTGAATAGATGGTTTAAGTAGCCACCACGGCAGTATTCGTACACATTGGTGCAAGAAAAGTGAGAATTGGTTGGCCTTTGTTCAATTTACTTGCGCTCATATCTTGTCTGATTGAGCAATTTACAAATTAGGTTTATAT